>NZ_CP042911.1:5499866-6199733 GCF_008065095.1 Gemmata obscuriglobus
CGACCCGCACCACCGTGTCCCTATCCGCACCGGGCCGCGCCCACCCGCACCTCGCGGCGACGAGCCGCGCCAGACCCAACCGGCACCACGCGAAGCCCCACTGCACCGTCTCACGCGCCGCGGACCACACGCACACCGCCGCCGCACGCGTGATCGAGCGCCTCGGGGTGGCCGAACAATGAGCTCACCTGCAACGCCATCACCGGATCAGCGGTGCGCCCCAAGTCAGATGGCGGTGTCAGGTGCAGCGCCGGGTTCGGCTCGCTCACGTCCGCGGTTCCGGGGCACACGCCCCACGCCGCGCATCCGCGGAGCCCGCCCACCGGTGCGGCCGAGCGGAGCCACCACCGACCCCACGCGCCGTGTCGCGGCACGCCGGAGGCCACCCACCACCGCACTTCGCGGCGACGAGCCGCGCCCGCCCTGACGCGCACCACGCGGAGCACCACCGACCCGACCCGCCGTGTCCCCACGCACCGCCAGCCGCGCTCAACCGCACCTCGCGGCGGCGAGCCGCGCCAGACCCGACCGGCACCACGCGGAGCCCGACACGCGAGATTCACTCACGCGGACCACACGCACACCACCGCCGCACGCGCGCTCCTGCACGCTCGGGCGTGCCGAACAACAAGCTCACCTGCACCGCCATCACACGATGAGCGATGCGTCCCAAGTCCGATGGCGGTGTCAGGTGCAGCGCCGGGTTCGGCGTCTTGGCGCTGCCAATCACCTACCCGTCCCAGCCTGTGCCGGCCCGATCGCGAATCCAGCCGTCCAACACCTCCAGGGCAGACGCCTGGGCTGAGTCGGCCACGCCCCACGGAGGGATGGGGCCGGGGTTGGGCAGGCCCATGCCGCTCGGCGGCCAATGCCACCCTCCGCCCGCGATCCGGCAGCCGGTCAGCCGCCCGGACAAGCCGGCCATGAGTGCCTGAGGAACGGCGTCCAACGCCTCTACCACCGACGGCAGATCGGTGGGAAAGTCCAGCACCGCGAAGGCAAACCGATCCAGCAGCCAGCCGCTTGTCTCGGTCGCGGTCACCACCTCGCGCTCCCACAGGCTCACACGCCGCGCCACGTCCGACTTCAGCGTTGCGAGAGGAAACAGCATCGCGCCTCCGCCGCCGAACAAACAGCTCACCTGCACCGCCCGTCCCGATGAGCGATGCCTCCCGAATCAGCCGGCGGTGTCAGGTGCAGCGCCGGGTTCGGCTTCTGCGCCCACCGTCGCGGTTCCGCGGAGCCCGCGCCCGCGCCGCGCATCCGCGGAGCCACCACCGACCCGCACCACCGTGCCGCGGCACACCGGTGGCCGCCCACCACCGACACCCGCGGCGGTGAGCCGCGCCCGCCAACCACGGGCACCACGCGGAGCACCACCGACCCGCACCACCGTGTCCCCACCCACACCGGGCCACGACCACCCGCACCTCGCGGCGGCGAGCCGCGCCAACCACCAGCAGGCCACACGCGGAGCCCGACACCCGGGGTTCACCCACGCGGACCACACGCCCACTACCGCCGCACGCGCGCTCCTGCACGCGATGGTTGCCGAACATAAAGCTCACCTGCACCGCCATCACCGGATGAGCGGTGCGCCCCCAATCAGCCGGCGGTGTCAGGTGCAGCGCCGGGTTCGGCGTTTGGGGATAACCCGGCGGCCAGGAACGCGGGGAACGAAGGGGCCATCTCGTGGATGCCGCCAAAGTCGTGATCCTCGACCAGCACTCGCCCGGACGAGAGCTCGATGCCGAACGGGTTGCCGCCGCCATCCCAACCGATGATGAACACTCCTCGCATGTGCCAGAACTCGTTGTCCGCTCGGAACTGGCGGTGCGAATCGGCCAACTCGGGCAGCCCGTCGATCCACTCGCCGTCACCGCCCACGCGCCCGCCGCACACCGTCAGGTACTCGCGGAACGCTGGCGGGATCGTCCCGAACTCGACCTCGAACGCCCGCAGGTCGCCCTCGGCGGCCGGCGGGTGGCGTTCCTCCTCAGGGCAGGCGTGCCACGCCGCGACAAGGAGTTGCCGCAGTCGCTCGTTCACATGCAAGCCCTCTGTGGCCGAACATAAAGCTCACCTGCACCGCCATCATCGGACAAGCGATGCGTTCCAGATCAGCGGGCGGTGTCAGGTGCAGCGCCGGGTTCGGCTTGCCTTCGGGCACTGTGACTCCGTAAGCATCAAGTGGAACCGGACAACTCGGCGTGGGTCAGCACCCACGGGCACTCCATGCTCGCGTCGTGACGGAGCGTGAGCCGGTATGGGCCGCCGGGCAACGTGTCGCTCTCGGTCGTGCGCTCGGCGGTTGCGACCACGAAGCCGTCGCCGACTTCGACGACGCGCCCCGTGAGGATGGCCCATCCCCCGTCCTCTGTCCACACCTGCACCTTGACGCGGTGCCGCACGGCCGGCGGTTCGCCTGGCAGTAGCCACTCGCCGCGCTGCTCGGGGCGCACTTGGAGGATGTGGGCGACGAGGTCGTCCCTATGGAACCCCTCGACGATTCCGCACGCCATCGTTGGGGGTGGGTCGGCATCAACGTCGCTCATGGACGACCTCAGGAAGCGAAATCTGCCGGTTCACTCCCGCAGGCTTCCGCCGCCGAACAATGAGCTCACCTGCACCGCCATCACCGGATGAGCGGTGCGTCCCAAGTCCGATGGCGGTGTCAGGTGCAGCGCTGGGTTCGGCTCGATGCCCTCGGCGTTTCCGGGTTGCACGCCGAGCGCCGCGCCTCCGCGGAGCCCGCGGCACCGGTGCGTGCGGGCGGAGCATCACCGCCTCGATGCGCCGTGTCGCGGCCCACCGAGGGCCACCCACCACTGCACCTCGCGGCGATGAGCCGCGCCAGCACCGACCGGCACCAGGCGGAGCCCGACACACGGGTTTCACCACCGCGGGCCACACGCCTACTGCCGCCGCACGCGCGCTCCTGCGACCTCGGGTTGCCGAACATAAAGCTCACCTGCACCGCCATCATCGGATGAGCGATGCGCTCCGAATCAGCCGGCGGTGTCAGGTGCAGCGCCGGGTTCGGCGTGCCTTTACTCCCGGCGACGACGAACATCAGGGGAAACTGGACAGCTCGGCATGGGTCAGCACCCAGGAGCACTCCATCCGTGCATCGTGACGGAGCGTGAGCCGGTACGGGCCGCCCGGCAACGCGTCCTCGTCGTCGGTGGTGCGTTCGGCGGTCGCCACCACGACGCCGTCGCCGACCTCGACCACGCGCCCCGTCAGGATGGCCCATCCGCCGTCCTCCGTCCACACCTGGACCTTGACGCGGTGCCGCACGGCCGGCGGCTCGTCCGAGAGCAGCCACTCGCCGCGCTGCTCGGGGCGCCGCTGCAGGATGGGGGCGACGAGGTCGTCCCGGTGGAACCCCTCCACGATCCCGCAGCACATAGCTGGGTGATTGCCGGGAGCCGCATCGCTCATGGACGAGCCTCCGCTGATGTCTGCCTTCCGCCGCCGAACATAAAGCTCACCTGCACCGCCATGATGCAAGCCGCAATGCGTTACAGAGCAGCGGGCGGTGTCAGGTGCAGCGCCGGGTTCGGCTCGCTCACGTCCGCGGTTCCGGGTCACGCGCCGAGCGATGCGGCTCCGCGGAGCCCGGGCCACCGGTGCGACCCGGCGGAGCACCACCGGCTCCCCGCGCCGTGTCCCGGCACACCGAGGGCCACCCACCACCGCACCTCGCGGCGATGAGCCGCGCCCACCACCCACGGGCACCACGCGGAGCACCACCGACCCGAACCACCGTGTCCCACGATACCACCAGCCACGCTCACCGCAAGCTCGCGGCGACGAGCCGCGCCCGTCGCACTCGGGCACCACGCGGAGCCCGACACGTAGGGTTCACCCACGCGGACCACACGCACACCGCCGCACGCGCGATCCAGAACGCGAGGGTGGCCGAACCAGGAGCTGAGCTGCAAGCCGCCCCTCTCAGGGCGGTCTCCCCTTGCTCCCGCGACGGCTGGTCAGCTCCAGCGGGGGGTTCGGCCGACGGCCGCCTCCTTCCGCCAGAGGATGAGTGAGCGTTGCAGCTCAGCTCCTGGTTCGGCCGCCGCCGGATGAGCTCAGCCCACCGGGGACATCGCACGGCGGGAGATCACCATGCGACCTCAGGCCGCTCGGATCGGCGGGCCCTCGTCGGTCGCCTTCACCAGGGGGGAGGTGGCGACAACCTTACGACCGCCCGCCGATCCGCGGCGCTTGCAACCACCTCACGGCGGCGGCCGAACGAACAGCTCACCTGCACCGCCACCATCGGATGAGCGATGCGTTCCAAATTAGCCGGCGGTGTCAGGTGCAGCGCCGGGTTCGGCGCGGCTATACTACCCGGTCGGGCGACTCGCTACCTGGTTCGGCGTCTTGCGGCCGGGGCACGCGGTAGAGGCGTGTCCCAGGGGTGATCGGAAAATCGGCCCACCCTCGCACCAGTACTCCAACCTCGTCGCCCCGGCGCACCTCATCTAGGGTCTGCATCCACCGCTCGATTGCAACCGCGACGCCCCGGCAGATCAGGCGGTCTGCCACCGCGACGACACGATCGCCGACCCGCAGCACCTCGCACTCGACGCGGCCGACGAGGATGGTGCCCTTCGCCCGCATCACGTGCTCGGCAGTGAGGATCAATTCCGCCCCGGCGGGTAACTGGTCACAGGGGCCGATCACCGCCTCGCCCACCGTGCGCCCTCGGGTGGCCGAACAGAAAGCTCACCTGCACCGCCATGATACAGTGAGCGGTGCGTCCCGAATCAGATGGCGGTGTCAGGTGCAGCGCCGGGTTCGGCTCGCTTACCTCGGCGGTTCCGGGCCTCACGCTGAGCGCCGCGCATCCGCTGTGCGCGTGCCACCAATGCGAGCGTGCGGAGCACCACCGATCCGACGTACCGTGCCGCGGCCCACCGGAGGCCGGCACCAACCGCCACCCGCGGCGACGAGCCGCGCCAGCCCTGATCGGCACCACGCGGAGCCCCACCGACTCGCGCCACCGTGTCCCCACTCACTGCCCGCCACGCCCAACCGCACCTCGCGGCGATGAGCCGCGCCGGCCACTCGCGGGCACCACGCGGAGCCCGACACGCACTGTTCACCTTTGCGGACCATACGTTCAGCGCCGCCGCACGCGCGATCGAGCGCCTTGGGGTTGCCGAACATAAAGCTCACCTGCACCGCCCTCACCGGATGAGCGGTGCGTCCCGAATCAGCCGGCGGTGTCAGGTGCAGCGCCGGGTTCGGCGTTTGGGGATAACCCGGCGGCCAGGAACGCGGGGAACGAAGGGGCCATCTCGTGGATGCCGCCAAAGTCGTGATCCTCGACCAGCACTCGCCCGGACGAGAGCTCGATGCCGAACGGGTTGCCGCCGCCATCCCAACCGATGATGAACACTCCTCGCATGTGCCAGAACTCGTTGTCCGCTCGGAACTGGCGGTGCGAATCGGCCAACTCGGGCAGCCCGTCGATCCACTCGCCGTCACCGCCCACGCGCCCGCCGCACACCGTCAGGTACTCGCGGAACGCTGGCGGGATCGTCCCGAACTCGACCTCGAACGCCCGCAGGTCGCCCTCGGCGGCCGGCGGGTGGCGTTCCTCCTCAGGGCAGGCGTGCCACGCCGCGACAAGGAGTTGCCGCAGTCGCTCGTTCACATGCAAGCCCTCTGTGGCCGAACATAAAGCTCACCTGCACCGCCATCATCGGATCAGCAGTGCGTCACAATGCAGCGGGCGGTGTCAGGTGCAGCGCCGGGTTCGGCTCGCTCACGTCCGCGGTTCCGGGCGGCACGCCCCGCACCGCGGCTCCGCGGAGCCCGGGCCACCCACGGACCACACGCGGAGCACCACCGACTCCGCGCGCCGTGTCCCCACGCGCCTCCGGCCACGCCCAACCGTACCTCGCGGCGATGAGCCGCGCCAGCTACCACGGGCACCACGCGGAGCGCCACACCGCCGCTTGATGCCCTGCGGACCACACGCCTACCGCCGCACGCACACTCATGCACGCGAGGGCGGCCGAACGAACAGCTCACCTGCACCGCCATCACCGGATGAGCGGTGCGTCACAAATCAGCGGGCGGTGTCAGGTGCAGCGCCGGGTTCGGCTCGCGGCCGTCCGCGGTTCCGGGCCACACGCTCGGCGCCGCGCATCTGCGGATGCCCGCGGCACCGGTGCGGCCCTGCGGAGCATCACCGACTCCGCGCGCCGTGTCGCGGCCCACCGTGGCCACCCACCACGGCCACCCGCGGCGGTGAGCCGCGCCCGCCACCCACGGGCACCACGCGGAGCACCACCGACCCGCACCGCCGTGTCCCGATGCACCACCCGCCACGCTCACCGCAAGCTCGCGGCGGTGAGCCGCGCCACACACCCACGGGCACCACGCGGAGCCCGACGCGGAGCCCGACGCGCGGGGTTCACCCACGCGGACCACGCGCCCACCACCGCCGCACGCGCCCTCATGCACGGTCGGGTGGCCGAACGAACAGCTCACCTGCACCGCCAGGGTGAAGTGAGCACCACAACTATGGCCGATGGCGGTGTCAGGTGCAGCGCCGGGTTCGGCGCGCTCACGTCCGCGGTTCCGAGCCATGCGCCCAGCACCGCGCATCCGCGGAGCCCGTGCCACCGGTGCGGGCGGGCGGAGCACCACCGGCCCCACGCACCGTGTCGCGGCACACCGGAGGCCACCCACCACTGGACCGCGCGGCGACGAGCCGCGCCCGCCACCCACCGGCACCACGCGGAGCACCACCGACCCGATGCACCGTGTCCCCTCGCGCCGCCGGCCACGCCCACCGCCACTCGCGGCGACGAGCCGCGCGGGCCACCGGCGGGGCACCACGCGGAGCCCGATACACCGGCGCCACCACCGCGGACCACACGCCCCGCACCGCCGCCCCCGCGCTCATGCACGCGATGGTGGCCGAACATAAAGCTCACCTGCACCGCCATGATGCAGGATGCGGTGCGTCGCAGTTAAGCGGGCGGTGTCAGGTGCAGCGCCGGGTTCGGCCTCGCCACCTACACCCGGAAGAGGCGAGCCGCGATGGCCGCAACCGCGCCGACCTGCTCCGTGGGTACGAAGATGGTGAACCGCGTGGTGCGATATCTCCGCCCGCGGAACTCAGCGAAGTATCGCACCCCAATACGGGCCATCTCTTGGTCGAACAGGTAGATGTTGTGCTCTGCGGTCTCGCGGAACACGCCTGCGTACTCGACAGCCCCAACCGGCTGGGGCAACTCAGCGACCGACCCGACCATGTGTTGCGCGCGGCGCTGCCACGCGCCCACCGGCCTCTTCTTGCGGGCTCCGCCGGGGCGGCCGGGCCAACGTCGGGCGCCCTTACCGCGACTTCGTGGCGAACGGCACATCTGAAGTCTGCGCCTCTGTAGCCGAACAATGAAGCTCACCGGCTTGCCCCCGCTCAGGTGAGTTCCGCGGATGTAATCAGCAGGGGCAAGTCCGGTGCAGCGCCGGGTTCGGCGGGCCCACACCCACTACCGGACCTGTACGACAATCGCGGCCGCGAACCCGACTAGGGTGCCCCCGACCGCGAGCCCGCCCCACGTCCGGAATGCCTCACCGGGGGTCCACAGGACGCCACACTCGGGCCGCCCGGGCGGGTAGCGGATGGATGCGACCTCCCCGACCGGCCACTCATCGGCCGAGGCGGGCAGCGCCTCGACCTCGACCGACCGCCCCTCCGTCTCCAACCGGACGACCGCGGCCCGCCCGCCCCACCACGAGGCCCGCGTCGCCCCGGTCACCGTCCCGGTCGCCCGGACCCCGCGGCGGGCGCGCACCCACCGGGGGATCAGTGGCAGGGAAAGTACGATGTTGACCGCCCCGAGGGCGGCGCAGAACAGTCCGGTCAGCACAATGTACCCTCGGCGGTGCGCACCCAACTGTAGCACGCCGCCCCGGCCCCCTTCGCTTTCCCCGCCGAACATACAGCTCACCTGCACCGCCATCACCGGATGAGCGGTGCGTTCCCGAATCAGCCGGCGGTGTCAGGTGCAGCGCCGGGTTCGGCTCGCTGCCCTCGGCGGTTCCGGGCGACACGCTCCGCACCGCGGATCCGCAGAGCCCGGGCCACCGGTGCGGCCGAGCGGAGCACCACCGACCCGACGCGCCGTGTCGCGGCCCAGCGGAGGCCGGCACCGTCGCACCGCGCGGCGACGAGCCGCGCCGCCCACCCACGGCACCACGCGGAGCACCACCAACCCGAACCGCCGTGTCCCCATGCGCGGCTGGCCGCGCTCACCGCAAGCTCGCGGCGATGAGCCGCGCCCGCGACCACCGGCATCATGCGGAGCCCGACACGCGGAGTTCACCCATGCGGACCACACGCCCAGCACCGCCGCCCGCGCGATCATGCACGCGATGGCGGCCGAACATAAAGCTCACCTGCACCGCCATGATGCAGGATGCGGTGCGTCCCGAATCAGCGGGCGGTGTCAGGTGCAGCGCCGGGTTCGGCTCGCTCACGTCCGCGGTTCCGGGCCACACGCCGAGCGCCACGCATCCGCGGAAGCCCGCCCACCGTCGCGGCCGAGCGGAGCACCACCGACCCCACCCGCCGTGTCCCGGCCCACCGCAGGCCACCCACCACCGCACCTCGCGGCGATGAGCCGCGCCCGCCACCGGCGGGGGCCACGCGGAGCACCACCGACCCGAACCACCGTGCCGTCGCACACCGGAGGCCACGCACCACTGCACCTCGCGGCGACGAGCCGCGCCCACCACCGACCGGCACCACGCGGAGCACTACCGACACGCGGGGGCACCCACGCGGACAACACGCCCCGCACCGCCGCACGCGCGATCGAGCGGCTTGGGGTGGCCGAACGAACAGCTCACCTGCACCGCCCCTTCCCAGGGAGCGGTGCGTCCCGAATCAGCGGGCGGTGTCAGGTGCAGCGCCGGGTTCGGCTCACTGACCTCCGCGGTTCCGGGCGACACGCGCCGCACCGCGGCTCCGCGGAGCCCGTGCCACCGGTGCGGCCGGGCGGAGCACCCCCAACCCGATGCGCCGTGTCGCGACACATCGGAGGCCACCCACCACCGCCACCCGCGGCGATGAGCCGCGCCCGCCACCCACGGGCGCCACGCGGAGCACCACCGACACGAACCGCCGTGTCCCCACCCGCGCCCGGCCACGCCCAACCACACCTCGCGGCGGCGAGCCGCGCCAGACCCGATCGGCACCACGCGGAGCGCCACCGAACCGACACGCCGTGTCCGCACCCGCCACCGGCCGCGCCCACCGCACCTCGCGGCGACGAGCCGCGCCACACACCCACGGGCACCACGCGGAGCCCGACCCTCGGGATTCACCTTCGCGGACCACACGCCCACCGCCGCACGCGCGATCGAGCAACTCGGGTGGCCGAACGAACAGCTCACCTGCACCGCCATCATACAGTCAGCGGTGCGTCACAAACCCGATGGCGGTGTCAGGTGCAGCGCCGGGTTCGGCTCGCTCACGTCCGCGGGTCCGGGGCACACGCCGAGCGCTGCGCATCCGCGGAAGCCCGCCCACCGGTGCGGGCGGGCGGAGCACCACCGACCCCGCGCGCCGTGTCGCGACACATCGGAGGCCACCCACCCACCGCCACCCGCGGCGATGAGCCGCGCCCGCAACCGATCGGTCTCGGCGGAGCACTACCGACCCGAACCGCCGTGTCCCCACCCGCACCCCGGCCACGCCCAACCGCACCTCGCGGCGGTGAGCCGCGCCCGCGACCACCGGCACCACGCGGAGCCCGATGCGCGGGGGTCACCGTCGCGGACCACACGCCCAGCTCCGCCGCACGCGCATTCATGCACGCTCGGGTTGCCGAACCAGGAGCTGAGCTGCAAGCCGCCCCTCTCAGGACGGTCTCCCCTTGCTCCCGCGGCGGCTTGTCAGCTCCAGCGGGGGGTTCGGCCGACGGCCGCCTCCTTCCGCCAGAGGGTGAGTGAGCGTTGCAGCTCAGCTCCTGGTTCGGCCGCCGCCGGATGAGCTCAGCCCACCGGGGACATCGCACGGCGGGAGAACACCATGCGACCTCGGGCCGCTCGGATCGGCGGGCCCTCGCCGGTCGCCTTCACCAGGGGGGAGGTGGCGACAACCTTACGACCGCCCGCCGATCCGCGGCGCTTGCAACCACCTCACGGCGGCGGCCGAACGAACAGCTCACCTGCACCGCCATCACACGATGAGCGGTGCGTCACAATACAGCGGGCGGTGTCAGGTGCAGCGCCGGGTTCGGCTCGCTGCCGTCCGCGGTTCCGGGCGACACGCCGAGCGCCGCGCATCTGCGGATGCCCGCGGCACCGGTGCGACCGGGCGGAGTGCTACCGACTCGATGCGCCGTGTCCCGGCCCATCGAGGGCCACGCCCACCGCTACACGCGGCGACGAGCCGCGCCCCTACCCACGGGCACCACGCGGAGCGCCACCGACCCGAACCGCCGTGTCCCCACACACCGCCGGCCACGCCCAACCGCACCTCGCGGCGACGAGCCGCGCCAGCACCGACCGGCACCACGCGAAGCCCGACACGCGAGACTCACCACCGCGGACCACACGCTCAGCGCCGCCGCACGCGCCCTCATGCCCTCGGGGTTGCCGAACGAAAAGCTCACCTGCACCGCCATCATCGGAAGAGCGATGCGTCACAAACTAGCGGGCGGTGTCAGGTGCAGCGCCGGGTTCGGCCGGCCTTTGCTGGGCGAGTTGCACCCGCGCCTCCTGCCATTGGGGCCAGACCCGCTCTGGGTCGAGGTCGTTGTACCCCCGCTTCTCGTCCAGCGCGATGGCGTGCTCCTCCCGCATCATCATGCATACCCCGTTGTCCCGGATGGCCAGCACCTCGGCCTCGGTCAGCGGGCGACCCTTCTCCCGCTCGGAGTGGACGAGCAGAACGACGAGAGCGGGCATGAACACCGGGGTCAGCTTCGGCTCCGCCATCCTTTGCGCCCTCGGGTTGCCGAACCAGTGTTTAGTGTGCGAGGCTTCGCGCAATAACACGGGATGATTTCACCCGCCGCACCGCGCGCCGGGGACCGAACTCCTGACCGGCCTTATCGTTACCGTGTGAAGGTCGCCTTCACAATATGCGCAATAACACGGTAATGGGCCGTGCGAAACTTCGACTCGCCCTTCATGGCTCGCACAATACTGCGTCCCGGGTAGTTAACGCACCCTTTGGTCACGGATGCTCTCTAACTGGTATGAGCAGACCCATCGGAACGCCTGTCGAACTGGAACGCCGCCGTCAGCAGGCGGTACAAGCTGTTGCGGACGGTCCGGCCCGCCAGACGGTCGCGACGGTCCTGGGGGTTCACGTCAAGACCGTGTCCCGCTGGGTCCGGGCCGCACGCACGCCCGGCGGCGTGGCGGCCAAGGTCCACCCGGGTCCGACCCCAGGCCTGACGGACGACGACCTCAAGCGATTGGCCGAGTTGCTGCTCCAAGGGGCCAAGGCCCACGGGTGGCACAACCAGCTCTGGACGGCGGCACGGGTTGCCCGGTTGATCGAGCACGAGTTCCACATCCGGTACCACCCGGAACACGTCCGGGAGATCCTCAAGCGGCGGCTCGGGTGGACCAGCCAGAAGCCCCGCCGGAAGGCCCGGGAGCGAAACGACAAGGAGGTGGCGAGGTGGGTCGGTGACGAGGGGTGCCCCTGGGTCCACGACACGGTTTGCAAGTTGGGGTATCATGATAGACCGCGGCTCGAAGAAATAACGGCCGTGCGAGCCACACAAGTCGTTGGTGGAGATCAGGTATGGCACGCCCCAATAACGCTCGTCCCGAAGTCGCAGCGAATAAGGCGTACCTGGACGGGGTGGCCAAAACGTTGGTCGAGAGGCTGTTCGGACCCGATGGGCCGCCGTGGGGCACGACGTTCGAGGAACTCGAAGAACTGGTCGTCCAGTTGGGCCAAACGGTGTCACGCGAACTGCTCCGCCAAGCTCTCCAGAAACAAGCGGCCGGCACCATACCCGCCGAGAGACAACAATGCCCGGGGTGCCGACAGACGCCATCACCCGGTGATCCCGAACCACGCATCCTCACCACGCGGGTCGGGGAAGCGGAGTGGAGCGAACCGTCGGCCTACTGCACCGCCTGCCGGGTGCCCCTCTGGATTTTGGCATTTGTGAACGGTATGGGAGCCGGCTGGGGAAGCCGTGGCAATCTGGGAGGGATACTGATGCCGACGCTGACTATAGAATACAGTACCGAATCCGAACGGTTGGCCTTGGAACAACTGCTGGGCTATTTCACGGACCTGAATCGTCTGGCCCAAGAAGCTCCCGACGGCACGGTCCTGGCCGCCTGCGAGAAGCATGCACTCGATCAAGGGCGCAAACTGTTGCGGACCACACTCGGTGCCGCCTTGGGTTCACGGATCGAGAAGGACGAGCAAAAAGGGGGCGCGCCCGCACCTGCGCGAAGACGCACCCCGGGCGCTCCAAAGGACCGCACACCCGAACGGTTGTGACCGCCGTTGGTCCGATTGAGCTGGAGCGGAGGTATTTCCACTGCCCCACTTGCGGGCAAGGCGAGTTCGGAGCCGATCGCGGGCTGGGCCTCAGCGGCTACGTCACCCCGGGCGCCTGTCGGATGGCCGTCTTGCTGGGCGTCCAACAGTCCTTCGCCAAAGCCGAAGTGACTCTGGCCGAGGTGGTCGGCTGGGAATTGGACGACAACACCATCCGGCAACTCTGCCACGCCACGGCGGCCCAGGCCACCGCCACCCGGCAACACCGCTCGACCGCTGAAGTCTTCACCCGAGCCCAAGCCGCGGCCAGGACCGAGCGGCCGGTGGACAGCGAGTTGCACATCGACGCGGGCAAGGTCAACACTGTGGAGGACGGTTGGCGGGATCTCAAGATGGCCGTTTTTGCCCGGCGCGAGCGAAGTGCGCCGACCACGGCGATGGACTGGGAGGGACGCGACCTGCCAACCCCGTTGGCGCGGTCGGTGATCGCGGCCGTGGAGGAGGCGAGCCTGTTCGGGAAGCGGTGTCACGACGAGGCCACGCGACTGGAGTGGACCGATTCGAGCCAAATGACGGTACTGGGGGATGGGGCCGAGTGGTTGTGGAACGTGTCCGAGCAGCACTTCCGTGACGCGACCCAGGTCCTCGACTTCTGGCATGGGGCGGAGTACCTCGCCAGCGGGGCGAAGGCGGTGTTCGGTCCCGGGGTCCAAGCCGCGACGGCGTTTGTCCGGGGCAAGTCGAAGCTGCTGGAAGACGGATATCCCGGGTTGGTGGACTGGATCGGAGAACTGACCGGGCAGATGCCCGCCGGAGGCGACGGAGCCGCCTTGGGCGGCGTATTGAATTACTTTTGTGGCCAACAGGGGCGGTTGAATTATGCGGTGCGTTTGCGGCGGGGGCAGTCGATTGGAAGCGGGTTGGTGGAGGGAACGGTTAAGCAATTGCTCAACATCAGAATGAAACAAACTGGGGCGAGATGGAATCTGGGGCATGTGGCACCGTTTGTCGAACTGGGGGCATTAGCAGCGGGGCCGGAGTGGAAGGGGTTTTGGGAAAACCAATAACGGGCCAAAATCCAGAGGGGCACCCGGGACCTCTCCAAGCAAGTCGCCGAACTCACGGCCCAGGTCGCCGAACTGACCCGGCGGCTGGACGAGGCCACGCGCGCCGGCAAGCGGCAGGCCGCTCCGTTCCGCAAGGGCCCGCCCAAGCCGAACCCGAAGCCACCCGGCCGCAAGTCGGGCGATGTCCACGGCAAGCACGGTCACCGCTCGCCGCCCCCACCCGAACAGGTCGCCGAGTGCCACGAGGCCGACCTCCCCGACGCGTGCCCGCACTGCCGGGGCCGGCTCGTCGAGACCGGCACGGCCGAACAGTTCCAGACCGAGATCCCACGCCAGCCGCTGATCCGCAAGTTCCGTATCCACATCGGGCACTGTGAGGCGTGCGGGAAGCGGACCCAGGGCCGGCACCCGCTCCAGACGTCCGACGCCCTGGGCGCGGCGGCCAGCCAGGTCGGCCCGGACGCTCAGACCGCGGCGGCGCTCCTGCACACCCAGATGGGGCTGTCGCACGGCAAGGTCGCGTCGGTCTTCGAGACCCTGTTCGGCATCACGCTGACGCGCGGGGCCAGCGCCCAGATCGGCCTACGGGCCGCCACGCGGCTGGAGCCGGACTACCACCTGATCCTCGGCGAGGTGCGGGCGTCCGAGCAGATTGCGGCCGACGAGACGGGTTGGCGGATCGGAGGGCACCCGGCCTGGCTCCACGCGTGGGTCGCCGACCGGGCCACGGCTTACGGCGTCGACTCGAAACGCAGTGCCGACGCCCTGGAGCGGGTGATCGGGGCGGACTGGTCGGGCGTCCTGAGCCACGACGGGTTCGCCTCCTACGAGCGATTCGAGGGGGCGATCCACCAGCAGTGCCTGGCCCATGTGCTCCGCCGCGCGCGGGAACTGCTGGAGCGGGCGACCCGCGGGGCCGTGCGGTTCCCGCGCCAGGTGATCGCGCGGTTCACCGAGGCGATCCACTGGCGGAATGAGTACGCGCCGGGGACGTGGACCGACGACCAACGGGACGCGCACCGGTCGCAGTTCGACGACCGCCTGCTGGAGTTGGTGACGCGACCGCGGGCGGTGCCGGCGTACGTGACGCTGGCGAAGCACCTGTGGAACCATTTCGAGCAGTGGTTTACGTTCGTGTTCGACCCGCGGGTCGAGCCCACCAACTGGAAGGCCGAGCAGGCGATTCGCCCCGCGGTTGTGAACCGCAAGGTGTGGGGCGGGAACCGGACCGCCGCGGGCGCGAAGGCGCAAGGCGTGTTGATGTCCGTGTTCGAGACGTGCCGCCGCCGGACCCTCTCGGTCGTGGATCACGTCAGCCACACGTTGCGATGCTTCGGAAACCGGCTCCTACCTCGCCCTGTGCTACTACCGGCGCGCTAAACAAGTACCGGGCCGGTTTTCGCCGTAGGCCCTTGCTTGAAAACGAGTTGCGACATTGAATGTGAATTCGCCGCAAACTCTTTCTGGACAAGGGCTTGCTGCCTAATGCGCAACGAGTCTACTGTATAACGCGCGGTATCAGCGGTGCGCGGCGGTAGAGGCCGAAGCCAAGCGGTTGGGGATCGTGTTGCTGTCCCTGCCCTCGTACTCGCCCAACCTGAACGTGATCGAGCAGCTGTGGCGGTTCACCAAGAAGAAGGCCATGCGGGGTAAGCACTACGCCGACTTCGCGACCTTCCGGGCGGCCATCGACGAGTGCCTCGATCGCATCCCAACGGACCACCGCGAGGCTCTCGCCTCACTCATGACGCGGAAGTTCCAGACGTTCGACAGTGACTCATTTCTGACCGCGTAAAGGTAAGCGTTCACAAGTGATGCAGGTGCATATCAACAGTTGGCGAGGAGTGGGCTCACGATCGGTGACTGTTGGGCCTGGCCCGGGATGAGCGTCGGTGCTTTGGAGGTCACGCCACGGTTTGCGCCGTGACATCCTCTGGTTTATGGCAGCATGTATCTCGTTTGCGGAACGGGCATCCCGGCCGTTCGGTGAAGAACCGTGGGAGCCGGTCGTCTTGGCTGAGCACCGCGGCCCGCAGTTGGAGGATCGATTCGGCACCGTCGGGACGGTTCCAGTGCTTCTGCGTGCTCTTCACCCGTGCGTTGGCCTCGCCCACCAACGACTCGACCAAACTGCTGGTCGTCGGGAGCCCGTGGCGTCGGTACCGCGGATAGTCCATGCGATTACGATTATTCCCCAGGTAGCTCCGCGCCTGGGCCACCACCCGGCGCGGGTCCCTTTGCTCCTCGGCCGTCAACGCCTCGCTCGGTGGGGTTTCGCACAGACGCGCCTGCCACTGGTCCAGTTCCACCAGTACCTCCCCGGCTCGGCCTTGCCAGCACGCCCGCATCCACACCCGGTATTGGGACCAACCGGCGCCCTCATCGGCGCTCACCGCCGCGGCCGCGGAGAACACGTAACAGACCGCGTGCAGGAAATCCTCGATCGGCTCGAAGTACCCGAAGTACCCGCGCCAGATGGTCCAGTTGTACGCTTGACCGTCGGCCACGAACGCGCGCCGCGGGGCCGCATAGAAGCGCCGCTCCTGGGCCTCCGCGGCCATCATCAGGCCGAACGAGGCGCTCGTCTCCAGGCTCGCCACGCACGTCCGTACCAACCGCGTCGGGGACCACCGCTCGGCCCCTTCGGGTTCCCCGACCTGCGACCTCGGGGACGCCGATTCGTCCGGGCTTTCCAGGACCGCGGCCTCGCCCGCCGCGCCCTTCATCTGCTGGACCAGGCGACGTACCCGGCGCGGGCAGTGGAACGATTCGGGCGGTTCGGGACACGGGTCGGCGGCAAACGTGGGGCCGCTCAACGTGGCCAGGCACGCCACCTTATCCTCCTTGTTCTGGGCGCCGTGAACACCCGGCCCGGAACCCGCGGCGCGGGTGCGGATGCGCCCCCCATCGACCTCCACCACCACGGCCACGGGGATCACTTCGGTCCGCGGCTCCAACTGGCGCCGCCGGTGCTCGACCACCTTCCGGTCGCGCCGGGCGATCAACTCGCGGCCCACCCCCGTGAGCCAATCGCCGCACCTGGTTGTCGCTGATCGTGCCCCCGGTCATCCGCACCGCATCCGCGGCGTCACGGAACGACGAGAACCGGGCGGCGGCGGTGACGATGCGTTGAACGACCGAGGAACTGTACCCGTGCTCATCCAGCCCCAGTGTCACCCGCAGGGGGGAAAAAGTCCCGTCGGCAGGCGGGACAATGGGCGATCCGTTCGGGTTGCTGGACCGTGGCCCCTTGGGCCGCCAGGGTGCGGGTGTGTGGTCGGGTCGGGCACGGCTCGCCACACACCGGACACGGAACCTGTTCGGGCACCTTCTGGGCTTGCTGGCGGAGCATCTGCTGGAGCGCCCCTTCGGTGAGCCCTTGTGCCGCCGCGGTGGCGATCTGCTCCATCGTTCGGAAGTCCACATCCAACCCCGGCCCGTCCTCCCCGAACGCCCGCTTGGAAACGATTTTGCCCCACGCCGCCGCCAGTTCCCGGAGTTGGTCCAGTTCCTCGGCCGTGAAACGCGGTGTGCTCATGACTCGCCCCACACAACAGTTGCGGCGAAATCGACCCGCGCTTTTCCTATCCCAAGGCCCGAGGGACGCAAGGGCCACTGCAAACCGTGGCGTGACCTCGGTGCTTTGGCTCCGGTCCAATAGGCGTTGACGGCATCGGTGAGGAACGCCAGGACATTACGCTCCTGTCGGCGGCACGAGGCGATGACCGTGAGGATCCGTTCCACGAACCAGCTCCCCTGCTCGCTGTCGGTCCCGAAGCTCGCTTTCCGCCAGCACACCGCGTGACGCACCTCGCGCTCGGCCGCGTTGTTGGTCGGGTCCACACCGAGGACCCGGCGAACGTCCACAGGGACGCCTCGATGGCCAACCGCTCGCGGCATTCCCGGCCGTCTTCGGGCACCCGCACCGGACGCCCTTCTCCAGGTGCGTGCGGACCCGGGTCCGAAACCCGCGGACGTACACGCATCGGAACGTGGCCCGGGACACGGTGCTGTCCCGAACACGGAACCAATGCTCGAACAGGGTGTCGGAACACCCGAGCAGGTCGGCTCCGATCCCCGCGCCCCCGTTGGCCCGGTCGATCATGGCCTGGAAGTCCCGCCGCAGGTGTGCCCAACACACCTGCGGCTTGTGCTTCGGCAGGTGCGTGTACACCGGGTATCGGTCGGTCGTGTGCACCTGGGGCGAACCCGCCCGCAGGTCCTCGAACGTCGTGCCACAGCGGGAACACCGGAGCCGGTGGCACCGGTACTCGGTCACGTGAGGCGTGACCACGGGGATCTCGTGGACCTGATGAACCGCCGGGTCTGGGTCGTCCCAGGTCAGCGGATGCGCGCAGTCCCGGCACGTGGCCGGTTGGAGGGTCCGGACCTCATCGGGGGGGCAGGAGTGTGCGTTCGGCCTTGGGGTGTCCGGGTTGGCCGCCCCGACTCTTGCCCGAAGGTGCCTGGGGACGGGGCCAGTTTTACGTACGGGGCGTCAGACGACGGCGGCTGGGACGAGTTGGTCGAGTTCTGGTTGAGACGGGCCTCGAGTTCCGCGATCTTGGCTTCGAGGACGCGAATATACGCCACCACCGGCGCGGGCAGGTTATCGGGGAGGTCCGGTGGTTGAGGAACAGGTGTCATCGCGTTAGCTCGATTACGGAACACCCTTACTTGTGGCAACCGCCCGCTCAACGGAGCAAAATCGCCCTGAAAAACGCGGGGCGGACTCCCCGTGAACGGTTACAGGTTATGAATCCGCTCCTCGCAAACTGTTGATGCGCAACCGCATCACTCGTGAGCGATTACCGGTATTTTACATTCCCAAATACTGACGCAAGGCGTGGTGCAGTTTATCACAGCGATCGTGCCAGTTGCGTTGGTCCTGGGGCGGGTAATCCTTCATCGGTCGGAACGCGGCGACCACACACAGCCGCGGTAGCCCGGGGTCGGGCTTGTCCATCTGAAGTTCCAGCTCGATCGGCTCTTGCCCGCGCGGCACCGTCGGCCGGCGACCTGCGAACCACCCGAAGATGCCGCTCCCTTCCTTCGCTTCCTTGTACCCCTCGGGTACGCCCAGGCGCAGTTTGATGACGCCCGGCTCGCTCGCCAGCACCTGCCCGCCGAAATCTTCTACGAACCCGCGCAGCTTCGCCGCGGCCATCCGCTCGGGCATCATCGCCTCGAACTCGTGCAGCACGTGAAACGGGTCGGCCGGCGACGGCCGCACCCGCGCGGGCGGCGCGGCGACCACGTCCGCCTCTTCTTCGGCAGCGAGCGGCTCCCAGCCCTCCGGCAGCGTGGCCGCCCAGATGTCCTCACCGGTCGCCTGCCCGAACATTGATGCCAGTTCCTGCGCCGACTGCTGCCGCTCGTTGGGGTACTTGCTCAGCGCCAGTTGCACCACCGCTTCGAGCGGGGGCGGCAGGTGGCTGCACCCGATCTTGTGGAACCGCGGCGGCGCGTCCTTGATGTGCGCGGTAAGGAGCTTGTCCTGCGTGTGGTGGTTGAACGGCAGCCGGCCGGTGAGCAACTCGTACAGAATGATGCCCACCGAGTACAGGTCGCTGCGACCGTCCACACGGTCCCCGCGGATCATCTCCGGGCTGACATAAGCGGGGGTCCCGATCGCGTAAATCGCCCCGTGGCCGGTCAGCTCGGCAAGCTGAATGTGCGGCTTGGCCGAGAACCCCGCGAACCCGAAGTCCATCACTTTGAGCGACTCGTCCGGCCGGCCGGCGTTGAGCACCATCAGGTTAGAGGGCTTGAGGTCGCGGTGAACGATGCCCGCGTCGTGCGCCGCCTGGAGCGCGTGGCAGAAGCCGCCGAGCAAACGCCCGACGCGTTCCGGCGACAGAACGCGTTCCCGCTGAACCAGTTCCTCGAGTGTGATGCCGGGCACGTACTCCATCACGAGGCACGGCCCGATCGGGTCGTCGAGGGACGCCTCGATCAGTTGCACCGCGTAGGGGTGGTGGAAGTTCGCCATCGAGCGCACTTCGGCCTCGAAGAGCTGGCGGAACTTCGGGTGCGTCACGACGTGGTCGTGGACCCGCTTCACGACGGCTCGGTGATCGGGGCTGTTGAGCGGCTGCGCCAGGAACACTTCGGCGTTGCTACCGGCTCCGAGTGAGCGCAGGAGCCGGTACTTTCCGAGCGCCGTCTTGCCGACCATCCGCGTGCCCCCGCCGGTCCCGTCCCGCCCGGCGCAAATCTAGGATGCTTCAGTACCGGGAGCAAACCGTTACGCCCGGGGCCGAATTTCACACGGCGACCGGCTCGTACCGGTACTCCACCGCGCTCTCCCAGACCCCGCCCACGGGCAGCACCCGCCACCCGCTGTCGGCCCCCTTCGCCTGAAGGTTCGAGGCGTCCGCGGAGCACGAATACGGCTCGATCGCGACCGCGTGCCGGTGAGCCGGCGTGAACAGCACCAGGTCGCTGAACGATGCGTCCGCCAGCACCCGCAGCCGGCCCATCGCGTTCGGGTGCGAGAGGGTCGCCACCTCGGTCAACCCGCTCTGCGGGTCCACCGGCCCGTGCGCGTCGGCGAACACGTTGTCCAGCGCCGTCGAGCCGACGGGTCGGGGTGTGCGGAAATCGAGTTCGGGCGGCAACCCGACCTTCCGCCCGGTCGGCAGGTTGTTCTCCGCTTCCCAAAGTGCGCCCGTGCCAGCCTGAAGCACGTAATCGGAAACGTCGGCGGCGTTGGCACCGGGAAGCACGAAGTACCCGTGATACCCCAACCCGAACGGGAGCGGCGCGGCCCCGACGTTCTCAACCCGCGCGTCCACGCGGAGCCGATCCGCGTACAGCCGATAGGTGACCTGGAACTCGAAGTCCGACGGCCACCACGGGAGCGCCTCCGGGAAATCCTTGGCGAGGTTGAACGCGCCGGTCAGCGCGGCGCATGTGTCGCCGCTGTCGTGACTAACGACTCGCCACCGGTTGCGCGGGGTGAACCCGTGGATCGCGTGCAGTTTGCTCGATTCGTTCAGCGGGAGCTGGTACGTCTTCCCCTCGAAGGTGAACCGGCCGTCCCGCAGGCGCCCGGGGAACGGGAACAGGATCGGCTGCCCGCTCCGAGTCGGCACCGGGTTGCTCTCCCAATCCGGCATGTGAAACAGGATGTCGGCCCAGTGTCCGTCGGGCTGCCGCACCTGCCACTTCAGGCAGTTGAACCCCCACTGCGGCCACACCTCGGCGCGAACGGTGCTCGCGGCGTCGGTGAGTTCGTAAATCGTGCCGCTGCGGTCGCCCGCCTTGCCCTCGGACGCGCGCACTTCAAAAGCCATGACGGACACCTTTTCTGATAATAAGGGGTAATTCGCGCGGGTGATTGTACCTCGAACCCGCGACCGATTTCACGGAACATCCGATGCCCACCTTCTCCCCGGCGGCACTCACCCAACTCTCGCAAACGCTGTTCGAGGCGGTCGGCGTTCCGACTACCGACGCCGCGACCGTGGCTCGCAGCCTCGTGGACGCCAACCTGTGCGGGCACGACTCGCATGGAGTCATGCGCGTCCCGCAGTACCTCGACTTCATCCGCAAAGGCACCTACAAGGCCGGCGCGCCGCTGACCGTACTCTCCGAAACGCCCGCGGTGGTCGCGGCCGATGCGGGTTGGGGGCTCGGACAGGTTCAAACGTACCGGCTCCTCGACAAGTTGGTGCCGAAGGCAAAGGCACTCGGGATCGCGGCCGGCACGCTCCGCAACTGCGGACACACGGGGCGACTCGGCGAGTACGCGGAGTTTGTCGCGAAGGAGAACTTTGCTCTCTTCGCGGCCGTTAACTCGCACGGCTCGGGGCGCCGCGTCGCCCCGCCCGGGGGCACCGAAGGACGCATCAGCACCAACCCCATTTGCATGGGCACCCCGACTAGCACCGATCCCGTCGTAATCGACTTCGGCACCAGTTCCGTTGCGGAAGGAAAAGTGCGGGCGCAGTTCCAAAAGAAGGAGCCCGCCGGCGAGGGCTGGCTGATCGACCACACCGGCCAGCCGACCACCGACCCAAGCGTGCTATACAACGAGCCGCGCGGCGCGCTGCTCCCGTTCGGCGGCACGCAGGCGTACAAGGGCTTCGGGCTCGGACTGCTGCTCGACCTCCTGTGCGGCGGGCTATCCGGCGGGGCGTGCAGCAACCCGACGTTCCCGCTGGCGGGCCAAGGCAACGCGGCGGTGTTCGTGCTGTTCAACCCGGCACTGTTCGGCGGCGTCGAGCACTTCTTGAAGGAAACCGACGGACTGACGGCATACGTTCGCTCGTGCCCGACGGCGGCCGGCGCCGGCACGATCACACTGCCGGGCGACCCCGAACGCACCGCGAAGGGCAAGCGCACTAAAGACGGCATTCCGGTTCCCGATGGCACGTGGGAGCTGATCGCCAAATCGGCAGCGGAACTCAAAGTACCGCTGCCCGCGTAAACGCAACCTTCACGACACCGCAGAGGTACGCCGGAGCGAGAATCGCTCCCTAAATCTCGCTCCAGCGCCGGCGGCCGCCAAGGCACAAGTGACTTCACAAAAACACCTTATAGCATAATTCGCGAATACCACCGCGGCTGATCGAGGCCAGCCGCGTGAGCGGCGTCCGGGGTTCGGAGCGTGGGATTCGTGGGTAGCTCCGTACCAGCGATTCACCAGTCCTTGACCAGTTCCGGTACCAGCAAGTGTCCTGTCAGTCACCAGTCGGGTGCAACCGGTTCGGGACTGTAACCCCCGTTACACCGCCGCGCTACCGGCACCGACTGCCGTGGTGTATTGAGTGTGGCCCGCTCGCGGGGTTGCGAAGCGGCCAGTGCTGCGATTCGTAACCGCGATCTGATGCCCGAAGCACCGCTCGCGGAGCGAGCGGGCCACACTCAATACACCACACCGTTCTCGGTACGCGATCTTCGCCCACTACCTAACAGATGGCCCGCGGGCGGCGCAAGGTGCGCCGCCCGCGGGCCATCTGTTATTTCACCTCAAAACCCGCTTATACGCCGTATCCGGTAATACTGTCACTTCCTTGACGAGCCGCAACCGTCGGGAGCGGCTCGTCAAGACAGCGACACCGCAGGTAGGTTCATCTATTAGGCGAGCTTGTACACGCCCGGCATCGGCACCGCCGGAGTCGCGATATCGCCCCACACATACTCCTTCGGCGCGAGGTTCTGCTTGGAGGCGAGCAGCTCCTCCCAGGTGAGTCGCTTGCCGGTGTACGCGGCCTCCCGCGCCAGGATCGCCAGCAGCGTGCTGTGGGCGGCGCTCTCGCCGTCGTTGATGTACTTACCCGAACGGATGCCCGCGAACAGTTCGTCGTGCTCCACCTGGTACATGCTCTTCGCGGCGGGGTCCTCGAAGGTCTGCGCCTGGCCCCCGAACGGCTGCACCGACCACTTCATCAACTGCGCGGCGCCCTTGGTGCCGACGACGTGGTCGTTCACGTCCCACGCGGTCCCGTCCATCTGGCGGCAGAACGAGTGGACCTTCAGCCCGCCGGCGAACTCCAGGGTGGTGGCGAAGTGGTCGTAGATGTGGCCGAACTTCGGGTCGCGGCGCTGCTGCCGCCCGCCCACCCCGACCGCCGCCACCGGCGCCTTGCCGTTCAGCACCCAGTTCACCTTGTCGAAGTTGTGGCAGTGCTGCTCGACGATGAAGTCGCCCGACAGCCAGGTGTAGTAGTACCAGTTGCGCATCTGGTACTCCATCGGGCTCCACTTCGGGTCGTTGCCGCGGTGCCACAGCGAGCCGGCGAGGTACGTGATGTGGATCGACGACACGTCGCCGATGACGCCGTCGTGGACCCGCTTCACCGTCTCGCGCATCGGCTGGTAGTACCGCCAGCAGTACCCGGAGCACAGGCTCAGGTTCTTCTGCTTCGCGAGCCGGGCGGTCTCGATCACCGATTTGGCCCCGGTCACGTCCACCGCCACCGGCTTCTCGCAGAACACGTGCTTGCCGGCCTCGATCGCGGCCCGCAGGTGCAGCGGCCGGAACCCGGGGGGGGTGCAGAGCAGCACCACGTCCACACAATCGATCAGCTTCTTGTACCCGTCGAAGCCGTCGAATTTCCGGTCGGGGGTCACATCAATCTTCTTGGCGATGTCGGCGATCTTCGACATGTTGCCGAGGCTCTTCTCGAGCCGGTCCGGGAACGCGTCGCACATGGCGACGAGCTTCACGTTAGGGTCGGCGCGGAGGGCCTCCTTCGCCGCCCCGGTGCCGCGCTCGCCGCACCCGACGAGCCCGATCTTGAGCGTGTCGTTGCCAGCCGCGAACGCCCCCGGCAGCAGGGACGCGCTCGCCGCGGTTGCGGCGGTCGCCTGGAGGAAGGTGCGACGGGTCGTATCGGACATTTGCAGCCTCGTGACGGGGTCGTGTGGGGCAGGAGTGTTATTGTGCGCGCAGAGACGCTGAAATGCCACCAGAAATGATCCGTGGGGTCCCTCTTTACCTGTTGGTTAGACCGGTCTTTTAAGGGACGCTCCAGAAAGACCGCGAGACCTGAAGCCCACTCAATGATGGAAGTCGCAGGGGCAGTACCGGAAGAGTCACAGATTTCCCGCGGTCGCCAATTGTAAAGCACGGCAAGGTACTCACCCCGTGGACAGCGCGAGCTGACACAGGTCGTCGAACTCCGGGGTCAGCACGGGCACCTCGTTCCGCAGTTCCACCAAGAACCGCCTCTCCGCGTCGTCGACCCCTCCGCCGCTGTAGAGCATCCGCAGCAGCAGGAACTGCTCGTGGTGGGAGATCGTCCCGTCGGCCAGCAGATACTTCTTGAACGCCGGGAAGAAGAGTTCGTCGAACGCGGCGCACGACGAGCGGGCCTCGCTCCGTAACTCGGTGAGGGCCAGCAGGTCGTCCGAATCAAGCCGGCCGTCGGCCAGGTGCTCGCGGATGAGGGCCACGTCGACATCGCAGATGTGCAGGTCGTGGCCTTCGGACAGGATCTGAGATTTCAGCTCTCGCAGCGAACTCACGGCCGCCTCCAGGGTTGTGGTGTCATTTAGTTCGCTCACGACGCCCAAAATCTACTGAGGAAAGTGACGGTCTCGGACCGCTTTCTGCTGCGCGCTTCTTGTAGTTAGCGCGATCCGGTTGCGTATGCGGTGGCGCGCCCGTCCTCCTCCGCTCGCGCAATGACTGCGACGGGAGGAAGGACCACGAGCCGATACAAGCGCTTTTGGCCCAGAACTCGAAGGAGCGAACATGCTGATCTCAGAACAGATGGTGCCGGAATTCACCCGCGAGACGGCCGTCACACGGAAGCTGCTCGCCCGAGTGCCGGACGACAAGGTGGACTGGTCGCCGGGGATTGGGCTCCGAAGCATTGGGTGGAACGCGAGCCACCTCGCCGAGATCGCCGGGTGGATACCGTTCGTCCTCCAGCAACCCAAATTGGACATCGCCCCGTTCGGGGGCGAGGCGGTTCCGCAGCCAGATAAGAAGGACGTGACCGAACTCCTGAAGCACTTCGATCAGAACGTTGCCACGTCGCTGGCCGCGCTGAAAGGAGTGACGGATACGGTGATGGCCGAGACGTGGACGATGAAGGCGGGCGGACACGTGCTCTTCAGCATGACGAAGGGCGACTGTCTGCGGAAGTGGGTGCTCAGCCACACGGCTCACCACCGTGGTATTCTGTCCGCCTACCTGCGCATGGGCGGGGTGCCACACGACTCGATCGACGAGAGCGACTGGACCGAGTAGCGTCCGGCGCGTTGGCACCGAGTTTGCTTTCACATCGTTCAGTTCAGGGCCACTCGTTCCGGTGGCCCAACATCACTCCAACACGGAAGAAAGCCATGCGCGCATTCGGCATCGTGCTCATCGTCGTCGGCATTCTCGCTCTGGCCGTTCCGAGCTTCACGTTCTTCACCACCGAGCGTGCCGTCGATACCAGCTTCCTGACCATCGACACCAAGAAGCCGCACACGATCGTGCTGAACCCGATCGTTGGGGTGGTGGCCGCCGTCGCCGGCATCGCCTTGGTGTTCGCTGGGAGCCGCAAGACCGGCGCCGTGTGAGACATGAACCCGGCGAGGCGGTCCGTTCCGTGATAAGGCGGGACAACGAGGGGCGGGATACCGACCCCGCTTTCTTGTCCTCCCGCCTCGTCAGAACAGCGACACTCGCGGCGGGTTAATGCACGATCAATCTCTCCCCGGCGGGGCATTGAACAAGTGCCCCGCTGCTTGCACGTTATCCCACATCATTTTCCAGATCCCACGAATCCCAACACCACAAATCTCCCTCTCAAGGCCGAGCGCCTTCATCACGGCGGCGTGAATACCTCGTCCCGTCATGTCCCACCGCAGAACCGCTTCCCCCTATGGGGTCGGCCTTCAACGATGTGAAATTGTCTGCACCTCAGTAGGTGACCGTGGTTGCGCTGCGTTCGGACGCCGATCGGCCCCGACGGCCGGGTGACCGGGTTGGTGCCCCGATCACTCGGCGCGGTGCCGGTTACGCGATCAGTTCCTTGATGACGTGCGCCTTCTCCACACCGATGAGCTTCTGATCCAGCCCTTGGAAACGGTAGCTGAACTTGTCGCAGTCGAGGCCCAGCAGGCGCAGGATCGTGGCGTGCAGGTCGCGCACGTGGACCGGGTCCTTGACGATGTTGTAGCTGAAGTCGTCCGTCTCCCCGTAGATGGTGCCGCCCTTCGTCCCGCCGCCGGCCATCCACATTGTGAAGCACCGCGGGTGGTGGTCCCGGCCGTAGTTCGTCTTCCCTTCCTTGTCCTTGGTGATCCCGCCCTGGCTGTAGATGGTGCGGCCGAACTCGCCGCCCCAGATGATGAGCGTGTTGTCGAACAGCCCCAGCCGCTTGAGGTCCTGAACGAGCCCCCAGCACGGCTGGTCCACGTCCGCGCACTGGTCCTTCATCCGCCCGGCCAGGTTGCCGTGGTGGTCCCAGTTGTTGTGGTACACCTGCACGAACCGCACCCCGCGCTCCACCAGCCGCCGCGCGGTGAGCGCGGTGTGGGCGAAGCTGCCCTGCTTCTTCACCTCGGGACCGTACAGCCCCAGCACCTTCTCCGACTCCTTCGACAGGTCGGCCAGTTCCGGCACGCTGGACTGCATCCGGTACGCCATCTCGTACTGCGCGATGCGGGTCTTCGTCTCCGGGTCGTTGAGCAGCCCGTGGTTGAGTTCGTTGAGCTTGCTCAGGCCGTCGAGGGTGGTGCGCCGCACGTCCGCGGTGACGCCCGGCGGGTTGTTGATGAACAGGATCGGGTCGTTGGCGGCGCGGAAGCTCACCGCCGCGTGCTCGCCCGGAAGGTACCCGGACTGCCACAGCCGGGCCGAGATCGCCTGCACCTGGTCCTGGTTGGTGGGCTTGGCCACCATGACCACGAACGTGGGGAGGTTCTGGTTGAGCGAGCCGAGGCCGTAGCTGGCCCACGCGCCGAGGCACGGCCGGCCCGTCACCATGTTGCCCGTCTGCATGTGGGTGATGGCGGGTTCGTGGTTGATCGCCTCCGTGTGCATGGAGCGGACGAACACGAGGTCGTCGGCCATCTTCGCGGTGTACGGGAGCAACTCGTCGTTCATCCACATTCCGCACTGGCCCTTTTGCTTGAACCGGTAGCGGCTGGGCGCGATGGGGAAGCGGGCCTGCCCGCTGGTCATGGTGGTGAGCCGCTGGCCCTTGCGGATGCTCTCGGGCAGGTCCTTGTCGTAGTACTCCTGCATCTTGGGCTTGTAGTCGTAGAGGTCCATCTGCGACGGGCCGCCGACCATGTGGAAGTAGATGACGTTCTTGCACTTGGTCGGGAAGTGCGTGTGCGGCAGCGCCGCGCCCGCCCCCGTGGCGGTGTCCGCGCCCTTGCGCGGCGTCGGGGCGACTTCGGCGGCACCGGCGAGGCTGGCGAGCGCCATCGAGCCGACCGACAGCCCGGCGGACGCGAAGAAGTGCCGGCGGGTGAGGTCGAGGGCGTGCGGGTGATTGAAGAGGTTCATTGCGATCTCGTCGGTTGGTGTTCGGGTTCACGCAACGGCGCCCGGAATCCGGCACCGCACTACGAGCAAGTTGTTTCGTGTTCCGGCAGGGCCGCACAGGGCGGAAGCCCTGTGCTACGCCCGCCGGCCCCTCCGGGGCGGAAAACAAGGGAAAAGGCGAAAGTGTAAAGGCAACAGCTCTGCATCCTTTTTGCCTTTTGACTTTGCTCTTTTGCCTTGGTCTTTAGCACCCCGGAGGGGTCGCCGGACGTAGCACAGGGCGGAAGCCCTGTGCGGCCGGCATCACTTGTTCAGCACTTCGTCCAGGTTCATGAGTTGGTTCGCGAGCATCGTCCACGCCGCCAACTCGCTGGGGTCGAGCGCCGCGTTCGGCTTCGACTCCCCGAACGCGATCAGCTTCTTCGCGTCCTCGGGCTTCGCCTTGTAGTGCGCGCGCAGGTTCTTCAGCGTGTCCGTTACGATCGCCAGTTCCTCGGCCCGGAACGGCCGCGCCAGGAGCCGCCGCGCGACGAAGTCGATGCGGGCGTCGTCCGCCGGGTCCACGGCAAGCGTCTTCTCGGCGAACACCCGGGCGGCCTCGACGAACTGCACGTCGTTGAGCGTGAGCAGCGCGGCGAGCGGGGTGTTCGTGCGGTCGCGGCGCACGGTGCAGGTCTCGCGGTTGGGGGCGTTGAGCACCTCCATCGCGGCCGGCGGCGCGGCCCGCTTCCAGAACGTGTACATGCTCCGGCGGTACAGGCTCTCGCCGGCGTCGCGGCGGTAGTCGCGGGTGTTGGAGCCGATCATCGCCACCGCCTCCCACACCCCGTCCGGCTGGTACGGCTTCACCGACGCGCCGCCGATCTTCCGCACCAGGAGCCCGCTGACCGCCAACGCGTTGTCGCGGATCATCTCGGCGTCCATGCGGAACCGCGGGCCGCGCGACAGGAGCCGGTTGTCGCGGTCCTTGTCGAGCTTCTCCGGGGTCGTCACCGCGGCCTGACGGTAGGTAGCGCTGGTCACGAGCAGCTTGAAGAACCGCTTCACGTCCCAGTGCGACTGGAACTCCAGGGCCATCCAGTCGAGCAGCTCGGGATGGCTCGGCAACTCGCCCGCGATACCAAAGTCGCCGCTGGTGCGCACGAGGCCGGTGCCGTACAGCTCCTGCCAGAACCGGTTCACCGTCACGCGGGCGGTGAGCGGGTGCTCCTTCGACACCAGCCACTGCGCGAGCCCGAGCCGGTTGCGGGGCAGGTCCTTCGCCATCGCCGGCATCGATTTGGGCGTGTCGGCCTTCACCGGGTCCGCGCGCTTGTCGTAGTCGCCGCGGGTCAGGATGAACGCGGCGGGCTGGGTGTTCGGGCGCTCGTTCATCACGTGGGCGATGGTGCCGCGCGAGCGGATCGCCACCTCTTCGTCTTGCAGCTTCCGGTAAGCGGCGGAGAGGGCGCGGTACTCCTCGTCCTGCGACACCACCCACCACGTGAACAGCTCCTCGGTCTCCTGCGGGGTCCGCTTGTCGGCCGGCTTCGCGAGGATGTCCGCCGTGCGGCGCGAGCCCGCGAGCTGCTGGGCGTCGATGCCGGTGAACGGCCGGTCGTAGATGCGCAGGTCCTCCAGCGCGACGCCGGACACACGGGAGCCGCCGCTGCGCTGCCCGATCATGAACGGGACCGTCGTGCGGGTGGTGGACTTCAGCGTGTCGGTCTCCACGTCCTGCGGTTGCGGCTCGCCGTCGTAGTAGATCTTGATCCCGCCCGGCTTCCCAGTGCCGTCGTAGGCGACGGTGACGTGGGTCCACTTGTTGGGCTGGAGCGGCCCCTTCGCGACCACCTTCACCGCGTCCTGTGGGTAGGTGTTGATGACGTGCATGGCGATCCGGTCGTTCTGGATCCACACGTCCCAGCCGCGGTACCCGTTGCCCTCGTCCATCCGGGCCACGATCGCGCCGTTCTTCCCGCGGCCGTTGATCGACACCCACATCGACACCGCGAAGGGCTGTGAACGGTCGAAGTCGCCGACGTCCTTGAACTCGATCGCCTTACCAGGCTGGATGGTGAAGGCGCTCTTCTTGTCCTTCCCGTTGGCCCACGCGTACCCGGCGTCGAACGGCACCGTCCGCGGCTTCTCGCCGACGGTGACCGCGATCTCCTTCCCCTTGCCTTCCTTCAGCGGGGCGTGGAACACGAGCCCCTGGGTCGGGGGCTTGCCTTCGAAGTCCGCGGCCTTCGCCGACCGGAGCCACTCGGCGAACGGGACCTTCGCCGCGACCTTGCGGGCGTCCACCTTGGCCCGCGCCGCCGCCAGTTCCTTCGCCAGCGCGTCGAACCGCGGGCGGTCTTCCGACCGGGGCACGGGGATCACCGGCGGCGTGTTCGGGATGTTCCCGTCCATCACGGCCTGCGTGGTGTTGTTGAAGAACGCCGACAGCGAGTAGAAGTCCCGCATCGAGATCGGGTCGTACTTGTGGTCGTGGCACACCGCGCAACCGGTCGTCAGCCCCATCCAGACCTGCGACGTGGTTTCCGTGCGGTCGCGGGCGTACAGGACGACGTACTCCTCGGCGATCACGCCCCCCTCGTTGGTGGTGATGTTGCACCGGTTGAACCCGGTCGCGACCTTCTGATCGAGGGTCGGGTTCGGGAGCAGGTCGCCCGCGAGCTGGTCGATGGTGAACTGGTCGAACTTCTGGTTCGCGTTGAGCGCGTTAATCACCCAGTCGCGGTACGCCCAGACCTCGCGGAAGTTGTCGAAGTGGATGCCGTGGGTGTCGGCGTACCGGGCGTAGTCGAGCCAGTAGCGGCCGCGGTGCTCGCCCCAGTGCGGCGAGGCCATCAGCTTATCGACGTACTTCTCGTAGTAGTTCGCGTCCGTGTCGCTCACGAACGCCTCGACGTCCGCCGGCACCGGCGGGAGCCCGGTGAGGTCGAACGCGAGCCGCCGGGCGAGGGTGCGCCGGTCGGCCTCCGGAGCCGGCTTCAGCCCGGCCGCTTCGAGCTTCGCCAGCACGAACGAGTCAACCGGCGTCCGCACCCAGCTCGTGTCTTTCACCGCCGGGGTGGCGGGCCGGGCGGGGGTGATGAACGACCAGTGCGGTTGGTACTCGGCCCCGGCCTCGATCCACTTCGCGAGCAGCTTCCGCTGCTCCGGCGAGAGCGTCTTGTTGCTCTTGAGCGGCGGCATGAGTTCCTTCTCGCCGTCCGCGTGAATGCGCTCGATGAGCGAACTCTTGTCCGGCTTGCCGGGCACGATCGCGCCGGCCTCGATGGCCGCCTCGCGCAGGTCGAGCCGCAGCCCGGCCTTCCGCGACCCGCTGTCGGGGCCGTGGCAGGCGAAACACGTCTCGGCGAGGATCGGGCGGATGTCGCGGTTGTATTCGATGTTCCCCGGTTTCGCCGGCGCCGGGGCCGCCGCGACCGGAGCCGCCGCCGCGACCGGAGCCGCCGCCGCGACGGCCGGTTGTGGTTTCGGCGGCTGCGGATCGGCACTCGCGGGGGGGAGCGGCGCGACGAGCGCCGCACAGAGCACGGCGCACGCGGGCGGCAGCAGGTAGGAGAAAGGTCGTGGCATTAGCGCTACCTCGTTCGGAGGGACGAACGCGTCAAGACGGATCAAGGTTGGTGCTGACCTGCAGCCAGTATTTTACGCCACTACGAATGTGCGCAGTCATCGCGCGAACCGCAGCCCGGGGGTCGCGGGCGCGGAGCGCCTCGATGATCGCGAGGTGCTCACCGGCCTCCACCCCGAGGCGGTGGAAGTCGCTGCGCGCCTCTTCCAGGTCCCAGGTCACGTCGCGGAACGCTTGGTACAGGGTGCGCAGCCGGGCCAGTTCGGACTGCAGGAACCCATTCCCGCAGGCGGCACAGATGTAGTCGTGGAGGGTGTTGTCGAGGTCGCGGGCCACCGCCACCGCCTCCGGCCCGGGTGGGCGGGCCGCGAGAGCTCGGATGTCATCGGCGATGGCTGCCACCCGCACGGGATCGGCACGGCGTGCGGCCCCGCGGACGGCCTCGCACTCGAGCACCTTCCGCACCTGGAGCACCTCGCGCACATCGCGGGCCGTCACCTGCCGCACCACCGCCCCGCGGTTCGGGAGCAGGTTCACGATCCCGGACGTGCCCAGTTCGATCAGGGCCTCGCGGATCGGGGTGTGGCTCACCCCGAAGCGCTGGGCCAGTGCTTCGGTAACGAGCCGTTGCCCCGCTCGGTACTTGCCGTGGAAGATGTCGGTCAGGATGGCGCGAACCAGCGCCTGACGGCGCAAGCCGTGGTCAAAGGCCGGTTCGGAGGTCGTTGTCAGTTCCGGCATGGCAGGTCGGCGCCGGGTATAACGGGCTTACGAAGGCAGGAGTTCGACTGAGAGTGAATGCAGTTTACCCGGGGCATAACGGCACGACAACCCGATTCTGTAGAATCCCTCTCGTATGGTTCCTGGGCGCGGTGCGGGAACCGGGGCCGTTGCGTACAATCCCCTCATGTCGATTCGCGTTTCCAACTTGCGCCTCCCGGTCGATGAACCGGAGGCCGAACTACCGGTCCACCTCGCCCGCACGCTCGGCATCGGCCCGAGCGAGCTGGGACAATGGCGCATCGTCCGCAAGGCGCTGGACTTGCGAGACAAACGCCAGCTCCGGTTCGTCTACAATTTCGAGCTGAATCTGCCGGGCGACGAGCCCGCGGTCGTCGCCCGGGCGCGGGGCGGCGTACAAGTCGAGCTGCACCACGAGCCGCCATTCGCGATGCCGGCCCCGGGGCCGGCCCCCCTGCCCCACCGGCCCGTGGTGATCGGCTCCGGCCCGGGCGGGCTGGTGTGCGCGTACTTCCTCGCGCTCCACGGGTACCGGCCCATCGTGCTGGAACGCGGCACGAAGGTGAACGACCGCATCCGCGACGTGAAAACGTTCGACGGCGGCGGGGGGTTCGAGCCCGAGAGCAACTACCTGTTCGGGGAGGGCGGCGCGGGCACGTTCTCCGACGGCAAACTGACGTGCCGCGGCACCGGACCGGACGTGATCCGGGTGCTGGAACTGTTCGCGGAGTGCAAGGGGCAGCAGCCGGGCAAACCGAGCATCCTCTACTACCACCGCCCGCACCTGGGGAGCAACCGGCTCCCGGCGGTGGTGAAGGCGATCCGCCAGAAGATCGAGCACTTCGGTGGCGAGGTCCGGTTCCACACCCGGGCCGAGGACCTGGAGTTCGACGCGGCGGGGCTGAAGGGGGTAAACACCTCGTCGGGGTTCATCCCGGCGTCGGTCGCGGTGCTGGCGATCGGCCACAGCGCCCGGGACACGTACCGTATGCTGGCCCGCCGCGGCGTGCCCATGACGGCCAAGCCGTTCCAGTTCGGGGTGCGGATCGAGCACCGCCAGGAGGTGGTGAACGAGGTCCAGTTCGGCCCGCGGCACTCGAAGTACGAGGAGCTGCTGGGCAACGCCGACTACTCGCTGGTCGCGAGCGGGGGGCACGACCTGTTCACGTTCTGCATGTGCGCCGGCGGGCACATCATCCCCAGCGTCTCACAGGACGGGTACTTCTGTAGCAACGGGATGAGCCTCTCCAAGCGGGACTCGCCGTTCGCGAACAGCGGGCTCGTGGTGACCGTGCCGGTGGAGGCGTTCGAGGGCACGGACGTGCTCGCCGGGGTGCGGCTCCAGGAGAAGTACGAGGCGAAGGCCTTCGAGTTGGGGGGCGGGCGCGAGTACCGCGCACCAGTGCAGCGGGCGCGGGACTTCGTGCGCGGCGTCGCCACGACCGCCCGGCCGGAGTGCAGCTACCCCCGCGGGGTCACCCCCACGGACCTGCGGCAGGTGCTCCCGCCGCTCGTCGCCGAGGCGGTAAAACACGGGCTGCCGCAAATGGATCGCCGCTGGCACGGGCGGTTCCTCGCCGACGCCGTTCTTGTGGGACCTGAAGCGCGGGGCAGCTCGCCGGTCCGGATCGACCGCGACAACGACTCGCGCGAGTCGCCGGGCGTGCCGGGCCTGTTCCCGGTGGGCGAAGGGGCTGGGTACGCGGGCGGAATTGTTAGCGCCGCAGTGGACGGATTACGAACCGCACGGGCGATTGTCGGGAAATACGCAACTCTAAAATGAGAAGTTTGTCTGAATCTGTAAAGTGCTCTTCACTTCGGGCCGCCGTTGTTGTCTACTAACCACACGCGGCCCCACATATCTGACCCTCTCTGGCCGCAGCCTTCGGGAGACGCGCGTGCGTCACGACACACGTCGACGGGCTTTCACGCTCATTGAGTTACTCGTTGTCATCGCGATCATTGCGATTCTGATCGGTCTGCTGCTGCCGGCGGTGCAGAAAGTGCGCGAGGCGGCGGCCCGAATGAAGTGCCAGAACAACCTGAAGCAGTTGGGGCTCGCGTTCCACAACTACGCCCTGGTGAACAACGACAAGTTCCCGAACGCGTACCAGTTCGTTACCACCCCCACCCCGAACGCGCACGCCTGGGGCGTGTACCTGCTCCCGTACATCGAGCAGGACAACCTGTTCAAGCAGTACAACCTGAACACCATCTTCGCCACCGGCGCTAATGCCACCGTCGTCGCCACCCCGCTCAAAACCTTCCAGTGCCCGTCCGCACCGGGCGAGAACCGGGTCTACACATGCGTGCCGGCGCTCGCGTCCGCTTACGGCCTACCGTCGTTTCAGGCGGCGGTCAGCGATTACCACGTCATCACCGGCGTGATGGGGTCGCTGTGGAGCGTCGTGGCGGATCCGAACACGGGGGGCAGCCGCGGCGGGGTCCTGTCGGCCAACGCCCAGACATCCATTCTGGGCATCACCGACGGCACTTCCAACACGCTGCTGCTGGGCGAGATCGTTGGGAAGAATGACAAGTGGGTGCGTGGGCAGAAGACCTCGACCGCAACCGAGCAGGGCGGCGGCTGGGGCGACCCGTTCAGCGGAGAGAACTGGCTGAGCGGCTCGGACTCGACCGGCGCCACCTCCCCGGGTTCCTGCGTCGTGGGATGCACCAACAGCCAGCCCGCAGGGTCCACCGCCCGCGGGCTTTACAGCTTCCACTCGGGCGGCGTGAACGTGCTGCTGTGCGACGGTAGCGTCCGGTTCCTGACCTCCAGTGCGTCCGCGAAAACCGTTGTCTACTTGGTGACGAAGTCCAACGGCGAAGTGCTCCCGAGCGACTTCTGAGCGCCGCACGCACAGCGTCCCGTATCTCCTGTCTCGGTTGGAGTGACTTCGGTGCCTATTCGGTCGTTCCCATGCCGCCCCGCGATCATCCTGGTCGCGGTCGCCACTCTGCTCATCGCGTCCTGTGGCGGGCCGTCGCGCAAGCCTACCTACCCGACACAAGGGAAGTTGCTCATCAACGGGCAGCCGGCCGCGGGCGTGACCGTGTTTCTACACTCGCTCGATGCGACGGAAACGGAGCCGACGCGCCCGTTCGCGACCACCAAACCGGACGGCACGTTCAGCCTCACCACGACCGCCGCGGACGACGGCGCCCCGGCGGGCGAGTACGTGGTCACACTCCTTTACGAACCCCTCGAGTCGCCGCTGATGCGGGCGAACAAGGGCAAACCGCCGACCTTCGACAAGAAGTACAGCGACCCGAAGGCATCGCCGCTTCGGGTGACCATCCAAGCGAAGCCCTCGAACGAGCTAGCTCCGCTCGACGTGAAGTGAGCGCCTGAAGCATCACCCACCCGACGACGCCCACGTCCCTTCCTCGCGGCTCGGCGCCGCGTGTGCTTAACGAGCACGCGCGGCGCCGGGCCGCTTACGTTTCCCTCCCGGGCCGCCGCGCGAAGGCAGTTCCCGCTGCGGTCCGTGTCCGAATTGTGGAAGCGGTGAACGATCGAAGAAAATTGTGTTCGACACGCGCCCGCCCGTCGGTGTAGACTGCTGCCGCACACCGCCTTTGATCCCCGTGATCGTCTCCTCGCAAGGGTGTATCAATGTCTCGCTCCCGCCGCGGTTTCACGCTCATCGAGTTGCTCGTCGTCATCGCGATCATTGCCATCCTGATCGGTCTGCTTCTGCCCGCCGTGCAGAAGGTGCGCGAGGCCGCCGCGCGCATGAAGTGCTCCAACAACCTCAAGCAGATCGGCCTCGCGCTCCACAACTTCCACGACCGCAACGGCCGGCTGCCCACCTCCGAGTTCCACGACAACGGCTCCAACCCGGTGCGGTGGAACTGGCAGCCCAAGATCCTCGCGGACGTCGAACAGAACGCGGTGTACGCGCAACTGGACTTCAAGGTTCACGCCTGGCAGGGCAACAACTACGCGCTGCTCAGCAAGAAGTTCGGAATGTTCGTGTGCCCGTCGGACCCGTTTTCGGACGCGACGCGCGAGGAGGAGAGCTTCGCCGGGCCGACGTGGGTGCTGTCGCAGTCCGACTACGCCGCGTGCGCCGGCGACTACAAGAACAGCGGCGGGGTGGGCCAGTCCCCGGACTACGGGAACCTGAGCTACTCGAACCCGATGGCGCGGGGGGTCATGGCGCGGTGGGGCTGGTCGGCCCGGTTCGGCGACATCAGCGACGGCCTGTCGAACACCTACGCGGTCGGCGAGTGCGTCGGCGCGTTCTGCATCACCCAGAACTTCGCCGCCCAGTCCTGGGCCACCACGGCGTACCCGATCAACTACCAGAACAAGTCGCTGGCCGACAACCTGCCCACCCAGAGCACGCCCCGGTGGGACGAGTCCATCGGGTTCCGCAGCTTCCACAGCGGCGGCGCCAACTTCCTCCTGTGTGATGGCAGCGTTCGGTTCGTCACCGAGGGGATCGACGGGGCGACGTACCGCGCGTACGCCTCGCGCGCGGGCGGTGAAGCGCTCTCGAACTGAGTCCCACCCTGCACCGCGGCGGGTTCGGCCCCGCCCCCTTCCCTACCTCATCCCACATTCCGGATTCATCCGCATGGTTCGCTGCGCGCTGACGGCCCTCGTTCTGTGTTCGGCTCTCGCGGCCGGGTGCTCCGACCGGCCCAAGTTGGCGAAGGTGAAAGGCACCGTCACCCTCGACGGCAAGCCGCTGCCGTATGGCACCGTCACCTTCGAGGCGAAAGGGTACCGGTCCGCGACCGGCAAAATCGTTAACGGCGAGATCACCAACGTGACCACCTACGACGCGGGTGACGGCGCGCCGGTCGCCTCGCACCGGGTCGCCGTAACCGCGAACGCCGAACCCGGACCGGCGGTCGTCGCCAACCCGGGCGAAGGGAAGGCCCCGAAAGCCGACTACATGAGCGGCAAGTCGCTGATCCCGTCCGGCTACAACGACCCGACCACGTCCGGTCTGACGGCGGACATCGTTGCGGGCGAGAACAGCGTCGAGTTCAAGCTCTCGTCCGCCGGCCCAAAGAAATGACGAACGGGCCGGGGCAAACAGAGCCGGCCCGTTGATCCTACAGTCCTCCACTCACCCGCTCACGGTGCGCTCGACGGGCAGCACCGCGCTTCGGCCAGTTCGTTCTCCTCTGCCGACGCGTCGTGCGCGGCCGGCGCGACCGGCTCCGGGTGTTCGATCACCGGAGTCGCTTCGGCCCGCTTTCGTCCCACCACCAAGATCGCTAGCCCGATCGACGCCGTGGTGCCGAAAATGGCGACGATTGGGACCTGATTGTTTGGCTCGACGGCACCGATCGCCATCGAGATCACCGCACCGGTCCCGAGTTGGAAAAATCCCAGCAAGGCCGACGCACTGCCGGCGTTCTTGGAGAACGGCGCGATCGCCAGCGCGGAGGCGTTCGGGTTCGTGACCCCGACACAACACAGGAAGGCGAACAGCACTGCCAGCGTGCCGTACAGGTCCAGCCAGCCCGCCACCGTGCCGGCCAGGAACAGCCACCCGAAAACGACCTGAGCAGTCAAAAATCGGCGGAACAGGACCTCACTCGGCCAGTAGCGGAGCAGCGCGACATTGAGTTGGCTCGCCCCAATGAACCCGCCCGCCAGCAGGGCGAAGATCAGGCTGTACGTCTTCCCGTCCACGCCGAACCCGTCCCTGAACAGAATCGGAGACCCGGCCACGAACGTGAACAGCCCGGCGAACGAAAACGCCCCGGCACCGGCGAACGTGTGGAACCGCGGGTGCCGCAGAATGGACCCGTACTCGGACAGGATCGGCCCCGGCCTCAGCGAAATGTCGCGGTCCGGCTTGTGCCCTTCGGGCAGCAGCGTGACCACCAACGCCAGGATTCCCGCCACCACAACTGCTAGCGCCAGAAACGCGGCCGGCCACCCGCCCGCTTCAATCACCAAGGTTCCCACGGTCGGGGCCAGCAGCGGGGAAACCGCGATGAACAAGAACAGCCGGGACAGCACCCGAGCCGCTTCCTTACGCGGGAAGAAGTCCCGAACCATCGCGACCGACGCCACCTGCGCCACGCACCCGCCCAGCGCCTGCACGAACCGGAGACCGATCAGCGTATACACGTCCGGGGCAAATGCGCACCCGACTGAGGTGACGATGAACAGCACCAGCCCGACCACGAGCGGCGGCTTCCGGCCGAACCGGTCCAGCAGCGGCCCGTACACAACCTGCCCGAGCGCGAGCCCGATGAAATAGCTCGACAGCGTGAGCGCGATCGTCGTGCTCGGCACGCCGAAACCGGTTGCCAGTTCGGGGAACGCCGGCAGGTACATATCAATGGCGAACGGACTCACGACGCTGAGCGCGCCGAGCAGCGAGATCACGAACAAACCGGAACGCTTTGCGGGCACGATCGGCACCTTCCTGACAAAACAACGGGCGGCACAAGTTGGTCCGGGAGATAGTGCCACAGTCTGAAGGGTCTTACAGAGTCCGCACAGCTTCACGAAACGGGTGCGGGGGAGGACGGGCCAGTGCCCGTCCTCCCCCGCACCCGTTGTTTACGATCCCGAAGGCGATGTCAGGACGCGGCGCCGGTGGCCCGGAGCGGCGTTTCGGCGCGGGCGAGCAGTTCGCCGCGCGACGGCAGCCGCACCTTCCACGCCAGCCCGAGTCGGGACATCGTCCAGATGATGATCCAGCTAATGTCGAACTGCCACCACTTCAGCCCGTGGCGGGCCGACAGCGGGAACGCGTGGTGGTTGTTGTGCCAGCCCTCGCCGAGGGCGGCGATGCCCACGAGCGGGTTGTTCCGGCTCTCGTCGCCCGAAGCGTATGGCTTGGTGCCCCACAGGTGGCAGATCGAGTTGACGCTCCACGTGGCGTGGTGCCCGAGGAGGATGCGGACCAGGCCGCCCCAGATGAAGCCGGTCAGCGCGCCGTGCTCGCCGCCGAACGCGTAGCCGATCGCGGTCGGCACCAAGAGGCCGAGGACCGCCCACAGCGGGAACAGGTTGCTCACCGTGCGGATCAGTCGGCTCTTGCGCCAGTCGCCGGCGTAACGGGCCAGGTTGTCGGGCATCGGCGCGAACGCCCACCCGATGTGCGAGTGCCAAAACCCTTTCATCCAGCCCAGCACGCCGCGGTCGTGGGGGTAAGGAGAGTGCGGGTCGCCGTCTTTATCGCTGTGCTGGTGGTGGAGCCGGTGCCGGCCGACCCAGTCGAGCAGCGGCCCTTGAAGGGCCATCGAACCGAGCACCCCGAACACCGCCTGAATCGGCCCAAAGGTCTGGAACGAGCGGTGCGTGAACAGCCGGTGGAAACCGACACTGATGCCGAGCATGGAGGCGAGGTACATGCCGACGAGCAGACCAAAGTCGACCCACGTGAAGTAGCCCCAGCCCCAGGCCAGGACGATACCCGTAATGAGGCCCGCGAGGGGAACGGTTACGCCCACGAACGTGGTGAGCCAAGAGTACACGATCCGGAGCCGGCTGAACGTCTGCTGCGGCGGGGGGAGAATAGCCTCGGGTGCCACGTCGACCGGCGCGGTTTGGTCCGGCTGGGCCAGTCGCGTGCTGCTTGACGGAGTAGGCAAGCTTCAGGTTCCTGCGTTGAAAAGTGAAGGGCGCGGGACGCCGGGGCGAGTACTCCCGACGTGCAGCGCCCCGGATCGCGGGCGAAGAGAGGGCGGCGACTGGCACCGCCCCGAAGTCGAAATTGTATTGCTTTTGCCGCGGGCTTAGTACCGTCGACCGCCGCCGCCACCACCGTAGCCGCCGCCGCCACCACCGTAGCCGCCGCCGCCACCACCGTAGCCGCCGCCGCCACCACCGTAGCCGCCGCCGCCACCACCGTAGCCGCCGCCGCCGCCACCGCGACGACCGCCGCCGCCACCACCACCGCCCTCCTTCGGCCGGGCCTCGTTGACCGTCAGCGGACGGCCCTCAATGACCTGCCCGTGCATGCCGCTGATCGCGGCCTGGGCCTCTTGGTCGCTCCCCATCTCGACGAACCCGAAGCCCTTCGAGCGGCCGGTGTCGCGGTCCATGATGACCTGCGCCGAAACGACGGCCCCGTACGGGGTGAACATCTCCTGGAGCATGGCGTCAGTGACACCCCAGCTCAGGTTGCCGACGTACAGTTTCTTACCCACGACGAACTCTCTCCCGCGGCCCGGTCCGGCCGCTACTGTCTCTGCTACCCGCGCGGGACCGCGGCGGTGACGAACGAACTGGTGGTCTGACCTACCACCGGCAACACCTGTCGGGCGATCCCGGTCACTGCGACCGCGGACTCTTCGATCGGGAGAAGCAGCGTTCGGCGTCGACCAACGGGACACCCCCGTTGGTTGTGGTAGACTCTATCAGTCCGCGACGCCGGTTGCGCGACATTTCCCAGAATCTTGTTACCGACACACCGATTTCTGCTCAACTTTGCGGGGGGCTGTCACATGCTCCTGACGCAACGCTGGTAACAGGGACGGGGCGATGAATCGTTCTCGTCCCAAATCGGAGAAATTTATCCGGCTTCGTCACAGATCCCTTCGACTCCCACAACACGGAAGAAGCCGTTTCCGCTGCCAATCAGTTCACAAGGGCGTGAGAACCGAACGTTTCAGTGACCTTCCCGCCATGCACGGCGGAACCGCCGGATTTCAAACGCCGACGTCACACCGTTTTTGGCGTGCTGGTGCCGGCCAGCACACGCGACACCCGCGTGGATTAAGCGTCACCAAGATATTCGGGCACCTTGGTCCGCAGGTGTTCGATCTCCTGGTGCGTTTCACCCAGGTACGCGAGCAACCGCAGGTCGTCTTTGGTAACGGCCCCGCCGCTGAACAGCCACGACCGCACCCGGAACAGTTTGTACAGTTTCACCAGCTTGCGGTCGCTGATGAAGATCTTGTCCTCGCGCACAAGGGTTTTCACCAACCGCTGGAACTCTTTGAACACGTCCGCCGGGAAGAACTTCTTGCGGTCGTTCTCGTCCTCGCCGCGCCCGTCGCCGGTTTTCCGGGAGAACAGGTGCGTCATGTACCGGTTGGCCTTCAGGAAGTCGTCGAGCGTGGCGTGCCCTTCGATCCACGGCTTCTGGTTGAGGCCCTTGTGCGCCTCGCCCTGGAGCCCGGCGTCGATGAGTTCGGCGAAGTACTCCTCCTGCACGCTGCGGCTCTGAATCTTCAGCACGAACCGGTCTTTGAGCGCCGCAAGTTCGCCCTGCTCGGGGATCTCGTTGGTGGCGGCGAACATGATCCGCAGCGGGACCGGTTCGGGCTTGCCCTCCTGGTAAAACTTCTTCTCGTTGATGATGGTCAGCAGGATGTTCAGGATCGCGGAGTTGGACTTGAAGATCTCGTCGAGGAACACGAGCTTCGCCGAGGGGAGTTTGCCCTCCTTGCGGCGGATGTACCTCCCGTCGCGCAGCTCCTTGATGTCGATCGCCCCGATGATCTCGCTCGGCTCGGTGAACCGGGTGAGCATGTACTCGAAGTAGTCGCCCTGCTCGATGCCGAGCGCGTCCTTGAACTTCACCACGATGTCGGACTTGGCGGTGCCGGGCGGCCCGACGAGCAGGAGCGGCTCCTGCGCGATGGCGGCGACACACATCAGGTCGATGATCTCCTGCTTGTTCACGAAGAACCGGCCGAGCGACTCCCGGAAGCGGTTAATACGCTTGCGGATCGTTTCGGCCTCGGCCTGGAGGTCGTTGAGCGACAGCTCTTCGGGGTTCACGGTCGGGGCTTTGGCGGCAGGGGGCATGTGTCGGCGGTTCCCTGTTGAGTGACCGGCGTTTCGGTTAGGGGAATCATAAGTGGTTTCCCGGCCCGTGGGAAGCTCGGAGGGGGAGCCGGGAAGCTCGGGGTGCGTGGCGATTCGGGTTGACGGGTTCGACCCGAGGGTTTATCGACTCTCGTTCGAGTTGCGCCTTTGCGGGTGGGAGTCGCGATGGTACCAGGGTTGAACGCGGTCGGCGTGCGGGTGCCCGCCGGTGCCGGGGGTTCCGGGCCGGCCGTGGCCCGCCTTTCGGACCGCACGTGCCGGCGGCTCGCCGGCGGGCTGATCGTCCTGTCGGTGCTGTTCCACCTGGGCTACCTCGCGACCAACTGCCCGCTGGACCTCTCCCCGGACGAGGCGCATTACTGGCAGTGGTCCCGGCACCTCGCCTGGAGCTACTACAGCAAGGGGCCGCTGGTCGCGTGGCTGATCAGGGCGTCCTGCGAGCTATTCGGCCCGCTGAGCGAACAGCTCACCGGGTCGCTGATGCCGGCGGTACGTCTGCCGGCGCTCGCGTGCCACGCGCTCCTGCTCTGGGGCTGGTACGTCCTCACGCTCAGCACCCTGAAAAGCCACCGGGCGGCGCTCGCCACGGTCGCCCTGGCGCTGACGCTCCCGCCAGTGGTCGCGGGCGCGGTGCTGATGACCATCGACCCGCCGTTCCTGGCGTGCTGGTGCTGGGCTCTGGTCGGCGTGTGGAAGGCGCTACAAACGGGACAAAGCGACCTCCCCGCCGGCCCCCTCCCTTCAGCGAGCCAGCCGGGGGGGCGGTTCTTCGCGCTCCGCTGGTGGTTGCTCGCGGCGGTGTGTTCGGCCCTCGGGGTGCTGGCAAAGTACCCGATGGTGCTGCTCCCGTGCGCGGTGTTCGGCTACCTCTTGTTCACCCGCCGCACGGAACTGAAGCGCCCCGGGTTCTGGGTGTTCGTCGCCGGCTCGGCGGCGGGTCTGGTCCCGGTCTTTGCGTGGAACGCCGCGAACGAGTGGGTGACGTTCCGGCACGTCGGGACGCAGGCCGCCGGTTCGAGCGGCAGCGGGGTCCGCTGGTTCGGGCCGCTCACGTTCCTCGTCGGGCAGGCCGGGTTCCTGATCGGCGTGTGGTTCGCGGTGTGGGCGCTGGCCGCGTGGAAGTACCGCCGAACGGCCGACCCGGCGCTCGGCTTCCTCTGGTGGACGTCCGTGTCCGTGTGGGGCGTGTTCGCGGTCGCGAGCCTGAAAGCGAGCGGACAGGTGAACTGGCCCGCCGCGGCCTACGTCAGCGGGTTCGTGCTGTGCGTGGCGTGGACGCGCGAGCAACTCGCCGGCGCGTACCACAAACCCGTTTCGCGCCTCGTGAGCGCCGGCGTCGCGGTGGGGTTGGCCCTCTCGACACTCGTTCACTTCCCGGGCCTGATGCGCGGGGCACTCGCGTCCGTCGCCGGCCCGGCCGCGGACCCGACCGCCCTGACCGGCAACGCCACCCCTATCCGCAAATTCGATCCGACCGCCCGGCTCCGCGGCTGGCGAACGCTCGGCGCGGAGGTGGACGCGATCCGCGACCGTGTGCGCGACGAAACGGGTCAGGACCCGCTGGTAGCAGGGACCGTGTGGAACCTTCCCGGCGCGCTCGGGGTGTACTGCAAGGGGCACCCGGAGACGTACTCCTTCGGGCTGGCGATGGCCGACCGGCACTCGCAGTACGATGTGTGGCGCCCGAATCCGATCGCCGACGCGCAAGAGTTCAGAGGGCGCACGTTCGTGTTCGTGGGGGACGGACTCCCCGCCGACACCACGGTCTTCGAGCGATTAGAGCTCGCGAAAATCGTGACCTACCGCGAAGAAGGCGTTCCGGTGTCGGTCTGGTGGGTGTGGGTCGGACACGGGTTCCGCGGCTTCCCCGAGCCGCAAGCTCTCTCCGGCCGCCCGCGGTACTGAGCCGCTGACGCGGATCACGCTAACCCGGTGAACTTTGTGGGCACAGTCACGACGGCGCAAGGGTGTGTGGTGTCGTGTGGGTCGTGCGCCTTCGCGTGGGCGCGGGCCTGCGACGTATCGGATTACGAGCGCCAGGCGCTGGAATCGCGCCCCTGTCCGGGGTGCGGGGCGTACACCCTGAGTTGCTCCGATCCCCGCCCCCAGCCGACGCGGCGCAAGCCGCGAAACACCGCCCGCCCAGCCCGGGCCGCCTGAAATCGCACTTCGACGACTCCAACGGGAACGCCGGGTTCAGATGAACCCGGCGTTCCTGCATTTGGTAGAATGGGGCACGACCTTGCACCGCGGAGTTGGGCCATGAGAACCGGACGCGCGCCGCTCGCCCTCGGGTGCCTCGTATTGGGGCTGTTCGGTGGGCTCTTCGCCGCCCAGCAACTCGTGGGTCAGCCGCCGCCGGTTCCGAAACTCGACCCGCCACTCCCCGGGCGCGAGTGGCAGTCGTTCGCCCCTGTTGTGAAGCGCGTGCTGCCGGGCGTGGTGTGCATTGAAGGCAAAGGCCGGCCGAAGCGCGCCGTGGGCGAAGACACGGATCCCGGGTTCGGCTCCGGCGTACTCATCAATGCGTCCGGAAGCGTTCTCACCAACAACCACGTCGTCAGCGACCTGGAATCGGTGGACGTGACGCTTCACGACGGCCGCAAGTTCACCACCAGCGACATCCGACGCGACCCGAAAACGGACCTCGCGCTCGTGAAGATCGAATCGAAAGCCCCCCTGCCCTTCCTCGAGCTGGCCGACAGCGACGAGATGGAAGTCGGTGACCGCGTGCTGGCGGTCGGTGCCCCGTTCGGGCTGACCGGTTCGGTGACAAGCGGAATCGTCAGCGCGAAAAGCCGCAACAACCTGAAGCTGAACCAGTTCGAGGATTTCCTCCAGACGGACGCCGCGATGAACCCGGGTAACAGCGGCGGCCCGCTCGTCAACCTGGACGGAAAGGTGATCGGCCTCACCTCCGCGATCAAGACCCGCACCGGCGGGTTCCAGGGCGTCGGGCTCGCGGTTTCGAGCAACCTGGCGAAGAAGATCGCCGCCGACCTGCTGAAAACCGGCGTGGTGAAGCGGTCCTTCTTCGGCGTTACCGTCCGCGACCTCGACGCCGAAACCGCGAAGAGGGCCGGGGCGCCGTCCACGAACGGCGTGGCAGTAACCTCGGTGCTCGACGAATCGCCGGCGGCCAAGGCCGGTGTGGTAGCGGGGGACGTGATCACAAAAATCAACGGCGCGCCGGTCAAAGACCCGCGCGACCTCCAGCGGATCACCACCGCGCTTCCGGCGGGTCAGGTGGTGGATGTGCTGCTGTGGCGCGAGGGGAAGTTTTACATCGGAAAGGTCACAATCGAGGAGGAGCGGGCGGCCCTGAAGCCCGAAGCGCCGGCGGCGCCCGCGGTGAGCGGCGCGACCGCCGAAACGGTGGGCGTGACGGTAACCGAGCTGACCGCCGAAGCGGTCAAGCGGAACGGCTGGCCCCAGGGGTTGAAGGGCGCCATCGTCACGGACGTGAAGCGCAACAGCTTGGCTGAAATGGCCGGGCTCGGGCGCGGCGCGATCGTGCTCAAAGTGGACAAGACGCCCGTCACCACGGCCGCAACGTTCGACGCCGCGCTCCGCGCCGCCAGCATCGAGAAAGGGGCACTGCTCCACGTACTGAAGCAAAACGGCGACGTGGACTTCCTCGTCTTGAAGTTGAAATAGCTCGCGCCTCACCGTTCGCCCGGAGCGCCCGATGGTCCCACTTCCGACACTCGACGCACTCGATCTGGTCACGATCCCGACACCATGCACGGTGCCCTGGGACCAGATGAGCGGGGACTCCCGCACGCGATTCTGCGACCAGTGCCGGAAAAACGTCCACGACGTGAGCGAACTGACCCGCGCCGAGGCCCTTGACCTGCTGTCCGCAAGCGACCGGTCGCCGTGCCTGCGGGTCTACCGACGCCCCGACGGACGCGTCCTCACCGCCGACTGTTCCACGCCCCGGGAGCGGATCTGGAAGTGGCTCGACCGCCGCTCCCAGTGGGCCGCAGCCCTGTTCGCGCTGCTGTTCTTCACGGGCTGCGACATGGTGGGAGCGCCCAAGTGCTCGACGGGCGAAGCCGCACCACCCGGGGCGCCGCAACCAGTCGCGCCGGTCGTTACCGACGGCGCCGTGAGCATTGCCCTCGGTGCGGCGGAAGCCACCGAGAGATAGCGGCAAATTAAATATCGAACGTTACATAATCTTAATTACGAACCAAGAGCCTTTCCCCAGCTTGCCCATGCAGGGAGAACGGCACTCCGCCACATCTCCTTGTGAAGAGCCTCACAGCGCATCCTGGCACCACAAGCTCTCCAAACACCTGAGCGACAGGAAGAAAACTGAAACGAAACTGCCCCGGAAGCGATTCAGGCGCGCGGAACAGTTCCGATTATGCGCTTCGTATGAAGTGCTCTCACCGGCACGGACGATACCTGTGCTGAGCGGTGCCACGCCACGCCGACGCCTCGGTTCACGAGGGGCGCTCCGGCAAATCGAGGCGGCCGCGCGACCGAGCGGTGGGTGCGGGTGATGGGAGGCGAACCGATGACGAGTGAAGACGTGCTGGCCCCGGTGAGCGAGACCGAGGCCCTGCGGCAGCAGTTGTTGCAGGCCCAGCGGCTCAGCAGCGTCGGGGAACTGGCGTCGAGCATCGCCCACGAATTCAACAACATCCTCACCACCATCATCAACTCGGCCAAGCTGGGCAGCCGCAGCCCGGACGTGGCCGAAAAGCAGATCGCGTTCGAGCGCATCGTGAAGGCCGGCCAGCGGGCCGCCGCCATCGCCGGCGGGATGCTCGGGTTCGCCCGCAAGAGCGGCACCCACCGCCAGAACTGCGACGTGGCGCGGCTCGTCGAAGAGGTCCTGATCCTGACCGAAAAGGACCTGTCGAAGAACCGCGTTCACGTGGAAACGAAGTTCCACGCCCGCCCGGTGGCGTGGGTGGTGCCCGGTCAGATCGAGCAGATCCTCGTGAACTTGGTTCTGAACGCGCGGCAGGCGATGCCGAACGGCGGCCGGCTCAAGATCGAGGTGCGCGACAGCCTCGACGCCGACACGGTCGAGATCAAAGTGGCCGACACCGGCGTGGGCATCGCCCCGGACCAGTTGCGCCTGATCTTCGAGCCGTTCTTCACCACGAAGCAGCCCGACGAGTACGGGCGCGGCGGCACCGGGCTGGGGTTAAGTGTGTGCCGCCAGATCATCGAACAGCACCACGGCCGCATCCGCGTCGAGAGCGTCGCCGGTAAGGGCTCCACGTTCACCGTGAAGCTCCCGAAGCGGCTCACTGACGACCCCGAGTAAAGCGGAGTGCGGAGCGCGTAACGCCCGGCCGCAACCACAGGAACGATGCTTGTGGTTGCGGCCGGGCGTTACGCGCTCCGTTTACCATTCCGCCTTTTATTCGGTCCCGCGCGCCCCACCCGCGACGGCGCTGGCGGTACCGTAAACCAGTTGCCCGACGGACCGTATCCGAACGACGTGAATGACCGCCTCGTCCTCCGACACGTTTTCGGGCCAGTGGTACACCACCGAGCTGTTCGGCTGCGCGGCCAGTTGATTGGCCTCGGAGAGTACGGGCAACCGCGAGTGCGGCGTGCGCGCGTTGTTCTCTTTCACGATGTACGTCGCGCTCGAGAACTCGGGGTTGTACCCCGACGGGCGGTACAGGGCGCGGCCGGAGTACCACGCCGCCCAGCAGAACGGATCAACGAGTGCCTCGTCCGACCTCAGGTTGGCCGCGAGCCACCGCCCCGCGTGCTTGTGGCCCTCGCGGTTCGGGTGCATCGGCTTCAGTGCAAACGGCAGCGCCCCGATTACCAAAGCGACCAGCAGCGTGGCGGCGGTGACCCGCACCCCGAACCGCTCGACGCGCGGGAACACCTGCCCGATCGACGCCGCGAGTAGCGGCAACCCGGCGGCAGCCAACTGGCACGCGAGCAGCGTCAGCAGAACGGTGTGCCGCTCCGACACGTACCCCACCCGGGCCGCAAGGTACAGCAGCACAGTCAGGTTGCACGCCGCGAGCACGAGCAGAACCCACGGCCCGGGCTCGGCCACCAACTTCCGACGCAGGGCGAGAACCGCGAACACCGCCAGTGGCCACACGACGTAGTTGGCGCCCTTGCTCACTTCCTTGAACACGGCGTTGACGGCCCACACGTTCTGGGACTGCCCCGAGTCGCGGGCGTCGTTCCACCACTCGGCGAACAGCGGCCCGGACGGCGCGGCCGGCACCGCGTTCGCGCCGCGATAGACCGGTTGCGGCGGCGCGAGCAGGTTCAACATCTGGCCCGGTGACGGCTTGTTGGTGAGTTTGCCGATCAGGGCCATGTACGGCACTGCGACGAGGCAGACCCCGACAAACAGCGCGGCCAGTCGCCCCAGCGCAATGTCGCGCGGCCACCGGCGAATCAACCCGAGCCAAAACACCACGGCCGCCGGGCCGGTGAACAGCATCAGCCCTTCGGGCCGCACGAGGTAGCTCGCGCCGATGGCGAGCCCGCACAGTAGGAAGCTGCTGATCCGCGGCGTCGTGACCGCTCGCACCGCGAAAAAGAGCGCGGTCGCGGTCGCGAGCAGGTACACGCCCTCGGTGAGGCCGTCGCTGGTGATCCGGGCCGGCACCGGGAGCACCTGGAACAGCAGCGCCGCCGCGAACCCGACGTTACGACTGAACAGCAGCCGGCCGATGAGATAAGTTGGAACCACGAGCAGCACCGCGGCCAGTGCGTTCGCGAGCTGGGCGGAAAACAGGGCGCGGTCCGCCACCGGGGCGGTTGAGACGAGGCTGACCGCCTTAAATGTCCCCCAGATGACGAGCGGGTAACCCGGCGGGTGCTCGGACTCGCGGACGAGATCGATCGCGGTCTTCGCGCGCTCGCCCGGCCCCACCGGCACCGCCGACGGGGTCTCGTAGCAGAGCGTTTGACGCGCGAACCCGAGGCTGTCCCGGGCGGTCAGAGCCGTGTGTGACATCAGCCACACGTGGACGGACAAGGCGACCGCTGCGAGCACGGCCAACCGCAGGTAGTCCGGCCCGAACAGCGTGCGCTTGGGGGCGACAGATTCGAGCCGCGCGCCGACTGAGGCACTCATACCGTTTCGCTCCTGGTAATGTGCGCAATCCGCGCGCCCGCGGACAATAAGACAAACGGCGCCGGCCCGTCAAGCCGGAGCGGCCCCCGAGGACCCCATGCTCCCGATCACCGACACCATCAGCATCGCGGACGACGAGTTCGAGTGGAGCTTCGCGCGGTCCGGCGGCCCGGGCGGGCAGAACGTGAACAAGGTGGCGTCAAAGGCGGTGCTCCGCTGGAAGGCGGCCGCGACGGCGGCCGCGATTCCGCCCGGCGCAAAAGCACGCATGCCGGTACTCTTCCCGAGCCGGTTCACGACCGAGGGGGACGTGGTCATCCAATCGCAGGCCACACGCGATCAAGAGCGGAACAAGGAGGATTGCCTGTTGAAGCTGGCCGAGATGGTGCGTGCCGCGCTCGTCGAACCCGTCGTGCGGAAGAAAACGAAGGTGTCGAAAGGGGCCAAAAAGCGCCGGGTGGCCGACAAGCGCCGGAACTCCGAGAAGAAACAGGCCCGCCGCGCCGGCGGGGACGACTGAATGCGTGAAAAGGCGGACACGTCAACGGCATCGGTCACAGTGGGAGGGCAAGGAGGTCACGCCACGGTTTGCAGTAGGCCTTGCGGTCCTCGGGGCACGGGATAGGAAAAGCGCGGGGCGATTTCGCCGCAACTCTCGTGCGGGGCGAGTCATGAGCACACCGCGTTTCACGGCCGAGGAACTCGACCGCCTTCGAGCACTGGCGGCGGAGTGGGGCAAAATCGTTTCCAAGCGGGCGTTCGGGGACGACGGGCCGGGATTGGACGTGGACTTCCGGACGATGGAGCAGATCGCCACCGCGGCGGCACAAGGGCTCACCGAAGGTGCCCTCCAGCAGATGCTCCACCAGCAGGCCCGGAAGGTGCCCGAACAGGTTCCGTGTCCGGTGTGTGGCGAGCCGTGCCCGACCCGACCACACACCCGCACCCTGGCGGCCCAAGGGGCCACGGTTCAACAGGCCGAACGGATCGCCCATTGTCCCGCCTGCCGGCGGGACTTTTTCCCCCCTGCGGCTGGCCCTCGGGCTGGATGAGCACGGGTACAGTTCCTCGGTCGTTCAACGCATCGTCACGGCCGCCGCCCGGTTCTCCTCGTTCCGGGATGCCGCCGAGGCGGTGCGGATGACCGGGGTCACGATCAGCGACAACCAGGTGCGCCGACTGGCTCACGAGGTCGGGCACGAGTTGATCGCGCGGCGCGATCGGAAGGCGGTCGAGCACCGGCGCCGCCAGTTAGAGCCGCGGACCGCGGTGGTGCCCGTGGCCGTGGTGGTCGAGGTCGATGGGGGGCGCATCCGCACCCGCGCCGCGGGCGCCGGCCCGGGTGTTCACGAGGCCCAGAACAAGGAGGACAAGGTGGCGTGCCTGGCCACCCTGAGTGGCCCCACGTTCGCCACGGACCCGTGCCCCGAGCCGCCCGAGTCGTTCCGCTGCCCGCGCCGGGTGCGGCGCCTGGTGCAGCAGATGAAGGGCCCGGCGGGCGAGGTCGCGCCCCCGGAAACCGTGGACGAATCGACGCCCCCGGTGCCGGCCGGGGAACCCGAAGGGGCCGAGCGGTGGTCCCCGACGCGGTTGGTGCGGACGTGCGTGGCGAGCCTGGAGGGGAGTACCGCGTTCGGCCCGATGATGGCCGCCGAGGCCCAGGAGCGGCGCTTCTATGAGGCCCCGCGTCGGGCGTTCGTAGCCGACGGTCAGGCGTACAACTGGACCATCTGGCGCGGGTACTTTGGTGCGTTCGAGCCGATCGTGGATTTCCTGCACGCGGTGTGTTACGTGTTCTCGTCGGCCGCGGCCGTGAGCCCCGATGAGGCGTCGGGTTGGTCCCAATACGTGGCCTGGATGCGCGCGTGCTGGCAGGGTCGCGTTGGAGAAGTGCTCACCGAACTGGATCAGTGGCAGGCGCGGCTGGGTGAGCCCCCACCGGGTGAGGCGGCGACGGCCGAGGAGCGCCGGGACCCGCGCCGGGTGGTGGCGCACGCGCGGACCTACTTGGGGAACAATCGGGATCGCATGGCGTACCCGCGATACCGGCGCAACGGGCTACCGACGACGAGTAGCTTGGTCGAGTCACTGGTGGGCGAGATCAACGCCCGGGTGAAGAGCACACAGAAGCATTGGACCCGGCCCGACGGTGCCGAATCGATCCTGCAACTGCGGGCCGCCGTGCTGAGCCAAGACGACCGGCTCCCACGGTTCTTCGCCGAACGGCCGGGCTCCTCGTTCCGCAAACGAGATACACTCTGCCACAAATCAGAGGGTGCCACAGCACAAACCGTGGCGTGACCTCGAGGGCAAGCTCTTGCCCTCCCACTGTGACCGATGCCGCTAATCACTCGCTTACTGGTCTTTGAGTTCCATATCGAGACTGCTGGCGATACCGCGAACGATCGGCGCGGTGGGCTTACGCGGCTGCTGATACCCCCACATCGTCTGAAGCAGTTCGTACCCCATCAGTGCGCCGACGAGGGTGAACAGGAGCGCCGGGGCCAGGAACAGCACCGGCACGATACCCCACTGCGCCGTCGGCGCCCCAGCCCCGGCGGGCACGACCTCGTCTTCTTCGTCCTCGTCGTCTCCGCGGCGGCCCTTCGCCCCCTTCAGCGCTTTCGACGCCGACGCGTCGTCCTCGTCGACGGCGATCTCGTCGGACAGGTCCACATCGGCGTCGTCCGCGACCGGTCGCTTCTTACCTTTCGCGGCAGGAGCAGGCTTCGCTTTGGGGCGGGGCTTCGCCTCGGCCTCTTCCTCGTCCAGCAGCACGACCTCGCTGCCCGAATCTTCCTCGGCGGCCACGTCGCTGTCGTCCATCGCCAGCTCGAAATCGGACTTCTCCAGGTCCGTGTCCGACTCCAGCGCGACCGCCTCTGACCCGGACTCGTCCGGCATAGCCGGGATCTCGAAGTCGGTCTCGAAAATGTCGCCCTTGTCCTCGCCTTGAGTCGCGCCGTCCAGAGCGGCCTGTTCGAGGGACCCGCCGGAGTCGTCCAGTGTCAGCTCGAACTCGCTGTCCGAGTCCGAATCGAGAACCAGTTTCCCCGACTGCGGGGCACCCAGTTTCGTGCTCGACGAGACCGCGGAGGAATCGAGGGACAGTTCAAAGTCCAAATCCGATTCGTCGCTTTCGCTGGCTTTTCGGGCCTTCGACTTCTCGCCCGGCTTGCCCTTTTCGAGCGAGATGCCGCTGTCGGCCGGGCTGCTCAGGTTGATCCCGCTGGGGCTGCTCCGGGCCGGTCCGCCGGCTTTCGGCATGCTCCCTAGATCCACCTCGTCGCCGGCTTCGGGGGCGATCGGGAGGTCGAAATCGTCACTGTCGGCGTCCAGGCTCAGCTCGAACTCGCTGCTGTCGTTGGAGTCGTCGGCCTTGCCACCCTTGCTGGCGTCTAGCCGGCTGGACGATCCGCCGCTCTTCGGTGCGGACAGTTTGGCCGAGCTGCCACCCTTGATGACCGCGCTTCCGGGGCCGCTGAAGTCCAGCGCGAGTTCTTCCGTGGGCACGGCGGCCTCGTCGGTCCCCTTCGGCTTCTTGGGCTTGCCGCCGTCGAGCCGGACATCGCTATCGGACCCCGACGAGCTGTCGGACATCGACCGTGGCGCCTTCCCCGGGGTCAGCTTGCTACTGGATTTCGGCTTCGTGGGTGCGGGCTCGTCGGTGAGCGAGAACACTTCGTCGTCGCCGGCCCCGAAGTCGAGGGCGATTTCGTCCGCAACGGGCTTCTTGGCCGGCTTCTTCTTGTCTTCGAGCCCGGTCACCTTGAAGTCTTCGGAGCCCGGCTCCGAGTCGTCGAGCGGGGCCATCGGGAGCGCGTCCTCGCTGGCCATCCCGAGCTGGCGGGACAGCTCTTCGATCGCGGTCACCTTGAAGCGGACGGTGGAGCCGTCCCGGATCTGGCTAAGCTTCTTGAAGTCCGGGTCCGTCTGGAGCTTCTTCTTCATCTCCGCCGTCGTCAGACCGAGCCGACCGGCGGCTTCTTCGAGGGTGTACGTCTGCGCCATAAGTGGGACTCGCGGCGACGGTGAGGGTGCGTGGGTGCGGTGCGCCCGCGCGAACCGCGGGCATTAACCATGATTGTAAACCGTGTGTGAGCGGACACAAGTGCTGCTTGCGCTTCATGATGCCGAGCCGCGCGGCGCCACACGCGCAAGCCGCACAACCGGGCCGCGAGAGTTGGTGCGACCGCGCCAGCCGGACATCGTACTCGGGGATGAGGGGAAACGGGGCTCAAGTTTGGTGCGCGCGGTGCGACGGGCGGCGGGTGTGAGGTGCGAGCCGGGCTCACCCGAAACGGCCGGTGATGTAGTCCTCGGTCTGCTTCTCGCGCGGGCGGCGGAACACGTCGTCCGTCGGTCCGGCTTCGACCAACCGCCCTTCGAAGAAGAACGCCGTTTGGTCCGACACCCGGGCCGCCTGCTGCATGTTGTGGGTCACGATCACGATCGTGAAGTGGCGGCGCAGTTCGGCGATCAGGTCCTCGATCGCCTGCGTGCTCTTAGGGTCCAGCGCGCTGGCCGGCTCGTCCATCAGGAGCACCTGCGGGTCGGTCGCCAGCGCCCGCGCGATGCACAGCCGCTGCTGCTGCCCGCCGGAGAGCTCCAGCGCGCTGGTCCCGAGCCGGTCCTTCACCTCGTTCCACAGCGCCGCCTGCTTCAGGCACCGCTCCACCAGCGCGTCCAGCCGCGCGCGGTTCCGCTCGCCCGCGAGCCGCGGCCCGAACGCCACGTTCTCGTAAATCGTTTTCGGGAACGGGTTCGACTTCTGGAACACCATCCCCACGCGGCGCCGCAGGTCCACCACGTCGAGGTCCGGCCCGTACACGTCCGCGCCGTCCAGCAGCACCTCGCCGGTCAGCCGCGTGCCGTCGACCAGATCGTTCATCCGGTTCAGCAGCCGCAACAGCGTGCTCTTGCCGCAGCCGCTCGGGCCGATGAACGCCGTCACCGAGCGCTCCGCGACCGACAAGTTGATGTCGAACAGGGCCTGCTTGGCGCCGTACCAGAAGTTGACCCCGCGGACGGTCAGCTTGTTGCGCTCGGCCGTGGTGAAGGCGGCCCCGACCGTTTCGGCGGCGGCCGGCGCAATCGACGTCAGTGGCATGATGCACACGGGTGTAGGATGACGAACGAAGGAACACCCGGTGTTTTAACCTGTCACGGTTAAGAAACGGAGTAGATGACGTGTCGATGTCGTGTCGAATTTGCGAAGGCGTGTGAGAGCATAATTGGTGTCACCGTTCCGGCGAAGTTGTCCGCGTTAACACAACCTTCACACCAGCGACAGCGGCTCTTTGTAGGTAGAGTGTGGGTAACCCGCCAACCGTTCTCCGGGGCATCTATGCGCTCGTTCACGCTCGTTCCGCTCGCCCTCGTGGCCGCGATCGGTGGGGTCGTGCTGGTTAGCGGCTGTGGCAAATCGGACCCCCGGGTGTCCGCCGGCGGCGCCACGTTCGTCGACCCGATCATGCAGAAGTGGGCCGCCGAGTACAAGGGGGTCAAGAAGGTCGAGATCGATTACGTCGCCAAGGGGTCCGGGTACGGGATCACCAACGTGACCGGGCGGATGCTCGACTTCGGCTGCTCCGACGCCCCGATGAACGCCACCGAAGTGAAGGCGGCAAACGAAGCCGGCGGCGAGGTGGTTCACGTGCCGGTCACGGTCGGCGCGGTGGCGGTGATCTACCACCTGCCCGAGGTACCCGGTCTGAAGCTCTCGGGCGAGGTGATCGCGGACATCTACCTGGGCAAGATCAAGCAGTGGGACGCCCCGGTGATCAAGGCCCTCAACCCCGGCGCGAACCTGCCGGGCACGAACGTCGTGTTCGTGTACCGCGCCGAATCGAGCGGGACGACCAACATCTTCACCGAGTACCTGAGCAAGCGCAGCGCGGAGTTCGCGAAAGCGCCGGGTACGAGCAAGAGCCCGAAGTGGCCGGCCGTTGGCGTTGGCAAGGAAGGTAACGACGGGGTGGCCGAGCACGTGAAGAACACCGCCGGCGCCATCGGTTACGTCGAGCTGGCCTACGCGAAGAAGAACAACATCACGTTCGCCGCGCTCACGAACAAGGCCAACAAGCCGGTCGCGCCCGACGCCGCGTCGGTGACCGCCGCCGTCGAGGCCGCGATGAAGGTGAAGGCGGATCGGGAGCCGTACACGCTGCACCCGCTCACCTTCTCGTTCACGGACGCCGAGGGCGACGCGGCGTACCCGATTGTGGGCGCGAGCTACGCGATCCTGTTCAAGAAGCTGCCGAAGGACAAGGGGCCGGCGGTCGTCGAGTTCCTGAAGTGGGCGGTGGCCGACGGGCAACAGTACGCGAAGGACCTGGACTACGCGCCGCTACCCGCCGAGCTGACGAAGAAGGCCCAGGAGTTGCTCGGCACCGTGACCTTTGAGTGACGCCGGCAGACCCAAGGAGTGAAGAGTTTTGACGGGACCGATGCAAAATTCTTCGGAACACCACACCGCATGAGCACCACCGCTCCCGCCCCGCGCCGTTCGGCCCGCTCGTCGCTGGGGGACCGCACCTTCCTCGGCCTGGGACAGGCCGCAGGCGTGTTCGTTCTGTCCGTCGCCGCCGCGCTGCTCGCGGTGCTGGCCTATCAGGCATGGCCGGCCCTCTCGAAGCTCGGCGAACTGAAGGTGCTGACCAGCGCGGACTGGAACCCCGACGGCGGGGCGTACGGCGGGCTGCTCTTCGTTTACGGCACGGTCGCCACGTCGGTGATCGCGATGCTCGTCGCGGTCCCGCTCGGGGTCGGGGCGGCGGCGTGCCTGTCGGAACTCGCGCCGGCGCGGGTCCGGCAAATATCTTCGTTTCTGCTGGAACTGCTCGCGGCGATCCCGAGCGTCATCTTCGGCTTCTGGGCGCTCGAGTTTCTGGCCCGGCGCGGGCTGGCCCCGGCCTTCGACCTACTGGGGCTCCGCCACCAATCCGGCGAGGGAATTCTCGCCGCCGGGCTCGTGCTGGCAGTCATGATTCTGCCTTACGTCACGGCGCTCAGCTTTGACGTGTGCCAGGCGGTGCCCCGGTCCCAGCGCGAGGGGTCTCTGGCGCTGGGGGCCACGCGCTGGCACACCATTTGGAAGGTGGTGCTGCCTTACGCGCGGCCAGGAATCATCGCCGCGTGCTTCCTGGCGCTCGGCCGCGCCGTCGGCGAAACGATGGCGGTGACGATGGTGATCGGCAACGCCCAGCACCTCGATTTCTCGGCCACGGCGACCGGCGACACGATCCCGAGCATTATCGCCAAGCAGCTCCACGAAACCACCCCCGGCACCCCAAAACGTCCGACGCTCATCCTCTTGGGTCTGCTGCTGCTCGTCATCACCATCGTGATGAACGCCGCCGCCCGCCTGCTGGTGCGCTGGGCGTCCAAGCCGCACCTCGTGCGCACGCGCGAGGTCGAACTCAGCGACGCCCCGCCCCCCGACCCTGCGGCGGCCGCCGCGCAGGTGACCCGCGCGAGGACGCGCGCCGCCCTCACGGACCGGGTCATGACCGCGGTGCTGTGGGGCTGTCAGGTGCTGACGGTGGTCCCGCTGTTCCTGATCCTCGGGTACATCACGTACAAGGGGGCCGACAAGGTCACCGCGGCGTTCTTCACGAACCTGCCCCATGAGCGGCCGCCGGGACTGTATCACGCGCTCGTCGGAAGTGTGACGCTGGTCGGGCTAGCGTCCGTGTTCGCGGTTCCGATCGGGCTGATGACCGGGGTGCTGCTGAGCGAGTACCGCAAGAGCCCGCTGGTCGCCCCGGTGCGGTTCGTGGCCGAACTGCTGGGCGGGGTGCCGTCGATCGTGATCGGGGTGTTTGTGTACGCGCTGCTGGTGTCGCCGTTCTGGCTGGCGCCCGGTCAGAAGCCGTGGGGGTTCTCGGCGTGGGCGGGGGCGTTCGCGCTCGGGGTGATGATGCTGCCCGTGGTGATCCGCTCCGCGGAGGAGGCGATGCGCCTCGTCCCCAACAGCCTGCGGGAGGCGAGCTTCGCGCTGGGCGCCAGCCGGCGCCAGACCGTACTCAAGGTCGTTATCCCCGCCGCCCTTCCCGCGATCACCACGGGCGTACTGCTGGCCGTGGGCCGGATCGCCGGGGAAACCGCTCCCCTGATCCTGACCGCGCGCGGGTCACAGTACCTGGCCAAATCGCTTTCGGACGCGACCCCGTCGCTACCGTACTACGTGTACGAGTTCGCAAAGCGTCCCGACGAAGCCAGCAAGAACCTCGCCTGGGCCGGGGCGTTCGTTCTGGTGTTGGTGGTGCTGATGCTCAACGTCGGCACGCGCCTTGTAGCCGGGAAGCGCGTCGTCGCCGCCGCTCGGGCGGATTGATCAGTCGTGCCGCGGTGATCGTCACGTTCTCCGCGACCGCGACCGGATAACAACACCGACCGCAGCCGGTCATCGTGTATCGGTTGCTGATACTCATGAGGTCAAGGGGCGCGGGCAATCGGCACACCGTGAATGCCGCTCGCTCGGCCGCCGGCGCTGATAGGTTAAAGTGTGGGCCGGCGGACGTACTTCGCGTGGTCGGTTTTGCGCTATCGGCACACCTCACGTCTTCGGCGCTGTTGCGGTGTCTCAAGCCGCGTCCCGTTCGGCCTTCGGCACCAACGCCGGGGTCTAAGTCGCTCCTTCTGGGAACCGGTGATACACGGTGCGGCGTGGGGACGGAATCTCGATGCCGAGTTCGTCGAACCGGTTCTTAATCCGGCGCAACATCTCCCTCTTGACCGGCCACTGCTTGAGCGGGCGAGTCTTGAGACCGGCCCGCCCCGCACCGCCGCATGGCCCGCAACCCGACGGCCGGGACACCGGGTCGGGGCTTCCGCCCGCGGACCACCGCGGGGATCACGAACGGCACGTCCCGGGACGGGAGCAATCGCATCACCGCGATCGTAAAGAAGGCCTCGTCCAAGAGCGCCACACGGATCGTAACTCCTGCGGCGGCGAGTCGATCGAGCAACCGGGTCGGGATCTCGGTCATGGGCTCCTTCTCGCCCACCGTGGTCACCCCGACCGTATACCGATCCGGTCCCCCGACGAGACATGCGGTGGCGTACGTGTGGAAGTTGTGGGGGCCGCCCGCCTCCTTGGACCGGGTCGTGTCCCGGTTGGGTTTCCCGAAGTAACCCGATCCGGTGGTAGTCAATGGCCACATGGGCCGTCCGCTTGCGCGCCCCGAGGGGGGGCGTGGAGGGCCGGGAGCAACCACCGCTCGAGGGTCCGCCGCCGGTTGGGCCGGGCCAGGTACAAGCCGTCCCAAACGGCTTGCCCGGACGGGGCCTGGGCCACGGCGGCGCACGCGGCCGCGACCGACCGGGCGAACGCGGCCGCGAACAGGGTCACCCGCCACACCACCTCCGGGGTGCACGTGGGGCGCCGCTTGGGTAACGGAACGGCACGACCGAGCCAGTCCGTGAGCACCGGGCGCGGATGCACCGTGGCGTGACCCGGGGTTCCTCGGATCGACTGATTCGTGGGCCGCATGGGGGGCTCCGGAAATGGAGGCGTGGTAACCACCATTAACCGGCAAACCCATGCGGCCCGCTATTCCTAAATCGCCGCCAACTTGAAACTACTGGGATCGCGATCCCATGTGTCGCTCCTACCGGTTGGAATGCCGAAAGGATCAGACCAAAATACCCAATCGCCGTCCACCTTCATTCTGGACCAAAAATATGACAATTTCCACACACAATTTACAGAATATTAGTTACTCCAGAAGATCGCGGCCGAGGGCCTGGCTTGCTCGGTGATAGTGGTCCTGGACAACGCCCGATACCAGCGGAACAAGGTGGTCCTGGCTCTGGCCGCAGAATTGCGGCATCCGACTGCTGCTCCTGCCGAGCTACTCGCCCAACCTGAACCTGATCGAGCGGCTGTGGGGGTTTGCCAAGCGGCGGAGCGTGTACGGCTGGTACCACCCCGACTTCGCGTCGTTCCGGACCGCCATCGAGGCGACCCTCGCCGGCATCCCGACCACTCACGCCACGCCCTGAAATCCCTCATAACTCTGAAAGACTAGACACCCTAATACATGTCGCTTATTTACAAATAGATTAAAACATAACGTTATGAATCCGCTCCTCACCAACTGTTGATACGCGGCCGCATCACCTGTGAACTCCTACGGAAGAATTATTGCTCGGGGCGGAACGGGCTGCGCGGTTCGGGCTCAAACTGCCAGATGCCGGGGGTCCGGAGTTTCACTCGTCAGCCACTCACTCCTTCGGCACCTCCACCACGAACTCGAAGATGTGCTCCTTCCCGGGTTTCACTTCGCGCTCGATGCCGGACATGTCGGGGCGCGCCAGTTTCGTTGGAAACAGTGACGCCGGCCCGGATGTCGGAGTTGGAGCTGGAGTCAACGCGACCCGATACCAGCCCGGTGGAATCTCGGCCGCTTGATCGAAGCTCAAAGCGTAGGCTCCGTCGGGTCCGGTTTCTGCGTAAGCAGCTTTGCCAGCCCCGCCGCGATCCGGGTGCGGCGTGAACACCACCAACCCGCCCGCTACGGGTTGCCCGTTCAATAAGACGCGGCCCCGCACGGTCGCAGGACTCACCTGCGGGGCCGACGAGTCACACCCCACAACGAGCGCAGAGGCGAAAAAGGGCACGTAAAAAGTCAGTTTCATAAGGTTTAAGTCCCGCCGACGGCCGACTCCTGCCCAAATTGACATCGACCGAATTGCCCACGCCGGTTTAAGGTGTCGCGGCCTCGTAACCTTAGCGCGTTGATTTCACGCCAAATACTCGCGCAGGCGGCACCTGCCCTTAGCATTGACGCCCCCGAAATGATTGGGTATCTACGCTCGCCACGGCACCTGAGAGAAATGCGGACGGCACGGCCGAAAGCGATGATTCGCACGGCTTTAACGCCCGTGTTACCTGTGCAGCGAGCCGAGGAGGAGCGGCCGCGGGGACCGGAACCCCTGCGGCGCCCGGAGCGGATTCAAGGAGGAGTGAACAGTGAAGAGGACGTGGATGCTCCTGTCGGGGTTGCTCGGGGTCGCGGGCACGGTCGGCCTCGCCAGCGCCCAGCCCCCGGCCCCCGGCGCCGCCGCGCCGCCCGCCGGCGCCCCTGCTGGCGCTCCGGCCACACGGCCGACGGTCGCGGTGTTCAACATGGCCGGAGTCATGCGCGACTTCGGGCAGGCGAAATACCAGGTTCACCTGCTCAACACGCGCAAAAACGAGATGTCCAAGCAGTTGCTCGGCTGGCGCGGCGAGTACATTCAGATCCAGCAGGACCTTCAGAAAAACCAGAACCCGCCGGACAAGGAGCAAAAGGTCCAGCGCATGCTCGCGCTGAGCCGCGCCATTGAGGACGAGGACCGCAAGATCAACAAGCAGCTCAACGACGACGCCAGCGCGATCATTTCGGACCTCTACGACAAGATCAAAATGGTCGTGGACAAGACCGCCGAGATGAACGGCTACCACATCGTGTTCGCCTACCCCGACGCGGTGACCGCCGAAGAGTTGAAGAGCCCGTACATCAAGGAGCTGAAGCTCAAGCCGCCGGCGGCCCAACCGTTCTACGTGGCCGGCCACGCGGACATCACCGGCATCGTGGTCAAGACGCTCAACACGTGGTACCAGCCGAAGGACGCCCAGGGCAACGTGATCGACGTGAGCAAACTCGACATCCCGGCCCCGGCCCCGGGCAGCAGCGGCCTGCCCGGCGGCAGCGCGCAACCGCCGGCCGGCGCGCAACAGAAACCGTAACGGCCCGACCGGTACCGGGTTCCGGGTCGGAGACACGGAATGCGGAACTTGGGGCTCATTGAGCGGCGGTCACGGTGCCGATAGTGAGGGCACCGTGACCGTCCCGAACCGCAACGCGGCTCTCACCCGATTCGGAACGGTTACGCCAGGGAAGGCGGACATCGTGCGCGTCATCGGCTATCGCCACCAACGAACTATCAACGCGCCGGCGACCGTCGAGGGCGTCGGGTTCATCACCGGCTCGCGCGTGCGGTTGCGGTTCCTGCCGGCCGCGACGGACACCGGGGTCGCGTTCCGTCGCACCGACCTGCCCGGCTCGCCGACCGTCCTCGCCCGCGCCGCCGGCGTGAGCGGCACCCAGCGCCGGACCACCCTCGGCCAACATAACACCACGATCACGCTCGTCGAGCACGCGCTGGCCTCGCTCGCCGGGCTTCGCGTCGACAACTGCTTGGTCGAACTCGACGGCCCCGAGCCGCCGGGACTGGACGGCTCCGCCGCGGGGTTCGTGTCGGCGCTCGCGGAGGCCGGCACGGTCACGCAGTACGCCCGCCGGCCGATCTACGGCCCGACCCACCCGATCATTGTGCGCACCCCGGGCGCGACGCTCGGGTTGCACCCCGCGCCGGGCACCGAGCTGCGGATCAGCTACCGGCTGGACTACGGCCCGGGCGCGCCGATTCTGCCGCAGACGCACACGCTCGCGGTCACGCCGGACAGCTTCGTCGGCGAGATCAGCCGCTGCCGCACGTTCCTCACCGAGGCCGAGGCCGGTGGGCTGCGCGCCCAAGGGGTCGGAAAGCACCTCACGGGCGCGGACCTGTTGGTGTTCGGCCCGCGCGGCCCGATCGACAACACCGTGCGGTACGCCGACGAACCGGCCCGCCACAAGATCCTGGACCTGATCGGCGACCTGGCGCTGTGCGGGTTCGACCTCGCCGGGCACGTGGTGGCGTACCGGTCTGGGCACTCGCTGAACGTGGAACTGGCCCGCGCACTGGCGTGCGCGGCCGCCGGCCCCGAAGCCCGCAAGCCCTCCGGGCGCATAGTCGGCAAGCCGGCCCACCGCGCGGCGTGAGGCTGCCGACTTCGACCTTACGACCTTCGACTCTACGACTTTGACGGGTGCGACATGGATCGTTTGCGGATGGCGGTGATCGGCGTCGGACACTTGGGCCAGCACCACGCCCGCATCCTCGCGAACATGGCGGACGTCGATCTGGTCGGCGTTGTCGATGCCAACGTCGAGCAGGCCCGCGCAATCGCCACCAAATTCGGCACCACCCCGTTCGGCGACATCCGACCGCTGGTCGGAAAGGTCGACGCGGTGAGCGTGGTGACCCCCACGATTCACCACCACGCGGTCGCGTCCACGTTCCTGAAGGCCGGGGTGCCGGTCCTGGTGGAAAAGCCGATCTGCCGGACCGTTGCCGAAGCCGACGAACTGATCGACCTGGCGGACAAGGCCGGTGTGCCGCTCCAAGTGGGCCACATCGAGCGGTTCAACCCGGCGTTCGAAGAACTCGTCAAGCGGCCCATCCGCGCCAAGTTCGTCGAAGCCGAACGGCACGGACCGTTCACCGGCCGCTCGGTTGACATCGGCGCCGTGCTCGACCTGATGATCCACGACCTCGACCTGCTCCTCGCCCTCGTCGGCGGGAAGGTGATGCGGGTGTCCGCGGTGGGTGCGGTGGTGTTCGGCGGGCATGAGGACATGGTTAACGCCCGGCTGGAGTTCGACAACGGGTGCATCGCGCACGTGACCGCGAGCCGCATCACCCGCCACCCGAAGCGCCGGCTCCGCATCTGGGCGCCGGAGGGCTACGCGGGCATCGACTTCGTGACCCGCAAGCTCGCCCTGGTGCAGCAGAGCGAAGAGGTGCGCAAGCACGGCCTCTGCGTCGAATCGCTCGACCCCCTGTCCCGGGCGCGCCTCAAGGACGAGGTGTTCGGGCGCTACTTGCAGGTCCTCAACCTCGACGGCGACCGCAAGCAGGACCAGCTCACGGCCGAGCTGCGCCACTTCATCGACTGCGTGCGCACCAACACGACCCCGCGGGTGACCGGGGTCGACGGGCGTAACGCGCTGGAACTCGCCGAGCGCGTGCTCGACGCGCTGCGGGTCCACCCGTGGGAAGGAACCCCGGCCGGCCCGCACGGCCCCGGCGGGTTGCCGACCCCCGCCGGCTTCCTGTTCCCGCCGATTCAGCTCGCACGTCCCGAGGCGGCGTAGCGATCGCCGCGACGCACACGAGAACGAGCGTTCGGCGCGATCCTCCGGCGCGCCCTTCCCAAATGCTACCACTGTCGGCACTCCGATCATTTCCGCACCCATTTCCATGCGTGCGGCAGTATTGGAAGCTTGGGTTACCCGCGGCCGCGTCAAGAGCATCGGGTTCCCGTTCTGAAGCCGCTTATCAGTAAAATCTGTTACAGTAACAATTTGCGTCGTGCTCTTTGGATCGCGCCCGCCTCGGTCTTCATCCATCCGAGGAGTAATTCGAGTTTTGCCGGCGCGATTCGGTGGTAGCGGCCGGCCAGCCATCCGGTAGCGAATCGGTAGTTCTCGCACCAGCGAATCGCCCGTCCGTACCCCAGCAGTCCACTCTCATACATGAGCCCACCTGCGGTGTCGCTTTTCTTGACGAGCCGCGACCGCCAGGGAGCGGGATACGTGGCACCGCTCCCTGGCGGTCGCGGCTCGTCAAGAAAGCGGCAGTATTACCGGGTACGTGTATCAGGCCAAAGGTGTAACCCCCGTTACACTCGTTCCTAAAGAGCTTCTTCTGGGCACTCAGACACGTACCCGGTGATACGGCCGCAGCGCTGTACGGCAAAAAGATCACGTTCCCTGGTTCGGTCTCGCGCGACTTCGCGTAGAGGTCGAACCCGAACGCATTGTTGCAGTCCGCAACCGCTTGCATATCGCCCGATTACTCGACTGGCGTTGCGGTTTTGCGGGTCCACGTCCACCAGATGCCGCACGCAGTCACGACCGGCAGAACCGCCCCCACAACCAGCAGTCCCTTGCGCATCGGTCCGCCCTTCGGGTGGAACGGCCGGCCCTGCCGGCGAAGATCACCAATCACTACCCAACCGATGGCAGCCGCGTGTCAACGGTTTGCGCGAGTTGGTAAAATGCCGGTCTCGTGCTTCAACCGCCTTCAGGAGCCGCACCGGTGGCACAGGACCGCTTCACAGAGTACCTTAACCAGTTTGCGGCCGACCGCGCGGCCATGCTCGACCAGCTCCGCACCGTCGTCGTCGGGCAGAGCGAAGTCATCGAACAGGTTTTGGCCGCCATCTTCACCCGCGGGCACTGCCTCCTCGTCGGCGTTCCGGGCCTCGCCAAAACCCTGATGGTCAGTTCGATCGCCCAGATCCTGAACATCCAGTTCAAACGGGTACAGTTCACCCCCGACCTGATGCCCTCGGACATCACCGGCACCACGATCCTCGACGAAACGGCCGAGGGGAAGCGCGAGTTCCGGTTCGTCCGCGGCCCCATCTTTGCGAACATCGTTCTGGCCGACGAAATCAACCGGACCCCGCCGAAAACGCAAGCGTCGCTGCTGGAAGCGATGCAGGAGCGTCAGGTGACGGCCGGCCAGGAGTCGATGAAGCTGCCGGAACCGTTCTTCGTGATCGCGACCCAGAACCCGATCGAGCAAGAGGGCACCTACCCACTTCCCGAAGCCCAACTCGACCGGTTCATGTTCAACGTGAAGGTCGGCTACCCCACGCTGGAAGACGAGCGGCTCATCGTGGAGATGAGCACCCGCCCGGAGAAGCCCGAACTCACGAAGGTGCTCTCGGCCGAGCGCATCCTGGCCTGGCAGAAGTTGGTGAAGAAGGTCGAGGTTCCGAACTTCGTTCACGACTTCATCGTGAAACTGGTCCGGGCGACGCGCCCGAAGGAGCCCGGCGCCCCGGACCTCATTAAGCGCCTGGTGGACTGGGGTGCCGGCCCCCGCGCGGGCATCTTTCTCGCTCAGGCGGGTCAGGCCTTCGCAGCGATGGACGGCCGCCCGAGCGTTGCCATCAACGACATCAAGAAGGCGGCGATCCCCGTGCTCCGGCACCGCGTCAGCGCGAACTTCCAGGCCCAGGCCGAGGGGCGCAACAGCGACGACATCGTTGCGGAGCTGCTGAAAATCGTCAGCGAACCCGAACCCAAGAAGTACGTCGAGAAAGAGAAAGGTCGGAAGGCGTAATGTCGAAGGCCGTCGTGGCACAGGTTTTCGACTCACGCCCCGGGGTTCAACGCATGTGGTATCGCGTATTCGGTTCGTCTCAGACCGAGCCCGCGCCTGCGGGTCTCGCCGAGCACCTCCACGCACTCGGGCTGGCGGTCGAGCCCCACTTCCGGGGCGACGACCTCGGCTGGACCGAAGGTGCGTTGCGCCTGCCCAGCGGCGCGGTGGTGCAATTGTCGCGGTATCTCACGAAAGAGGACGATTTGCGCGACGACCTGAACGCCCACGCGGCCGAGCTGGAAACGATGGAGGGTAACCCACACGCGACACAACTGATGGAACGCGTGATTCAGACGCAGCAGCTCATCACGCTCCGCAAACCGACGGAAGGATCGGACGAAGCGGTCGTGGACCGCACGCTGGAAGAGGCCGCGCGGTTCCTGGCGTCCGCAACTATCGGCGTGTACCAGGCCGACAGCCGCGGGTGGTTCGCGGCGTCGGGCGAGTTGCTGGTCCGGGAGCAGTAATCGTTTCGCCGCGAGTTCGAGTTCGACACACGTCACTTGAACGTTGTCACGTTTCGCGGTCGGTCCACGCGCAGGAGCGGGCTGTCAAGAAGCTCTGACAGCCCGGCAACAACTCATCAGATCACTCGTCGTCTTCGCGGAGCTTGGCGAGCACCGCGAAGTCTTCGAGCGTCGTGGCGTCACCGGTCGTCTGTCGGCCGGCGGCAATATCGCGTAGGAACCGGCGCATGATTTTCCCGCTGCGCGTTTTCGGCAGCGTTTCGCTGAACCGGACATCGTCCGGGCGGGCCAGAGCGCCGATGTTGTGAACCACGTGCGCTTTGAGTTCGGTCTTCAATTCGTCCGACGGGTTGGTCCCCTGCTTCAGCGTTACGAAGCAGACGATGCCCTCGCCCTTCAGATCGTCGGGCCGGCCGACGACGGCCGCCTCTGCGACCTTCGGGTGCTGCACGAGGGCACTTTCGACCTCCATCGTGCTGAGCCGGTGCCCGCTCACGTTGAGCACGTCGTCCACGCGACCCATCACCCAGATGTACCCGTCCTCGTCCTGACGGGCGCCGTCCGCGGTGAAGTACACGCCCGGGTAGTTGCTCCAGTACGTGGCCTTGTAGCGCTCGTCGTCGCCGTAGATCGTCCGCATCATGCTCGGCCACGGCCGCTTCACCACGAGGAACCCGCCGGAGCCCGCGGGCACGGGATGGCCCTGCTTGTCCACCACCTCGGCCTGGATGCCGGGCAACGGTTTGGTCGCGCTGCCGGGCTTCGTGGCGACCGCCCCCGGAAGCGGCGAAATCATGATCGCGCCGGTTTCCGTCTGCCACCACGTGTCCACAATCGGGCACCGACCGCCGCCGATCACGTTGTGATACCAGATCCACGCCTCGGGGTTGATCGGCTCGCCCACGCTGCCCAAGAGCCGCAGCGACGACAGGTCGTGGGCCTTCGGGTGCTGGTCGCCCCACTTGATGAACGCCCGGATCGCGGTCGGGGCGGTGTAAAGGATGGTCACCTTGTACTTGGCGACGATCTCCCAGAACCGGTCCTCGCGCGGCTGGTTCGGGGCGCCTTCGTACATCACCACCGTCGCGCCGTTGCACAGCGGACCGTACACGATGTAGCTGTGGCCGGTGATCCAGCCCACGTCGGCGGTACACCAGTAAACGTCGTCTTCCTTGATGTCGAACACCCACTTGTGCGTGAGCGAGGTGCCGAGCAGGTACCCGCCGGTGGTGTGCAGCACGCCCTTCGGCTTGCCGGTGCTACCGCTCGTGTAGAGGATGAACAGCGGGTGCTCACTGTCCAGCTCCTCCGCCGGGCAGTCCGCGCTGGCGTCGGCGACCAGGTCGTGCCACCAGACGTCGCGCCCGGGCTTCATCTCCACCGCGGTGTTGCACCGGTTCAGCACCACGCACTTCTGGACCGACGGCGATTTCTCCAGCGCGGCATCGACGTTCGCCTTCAGCGGGACCACCTTCCCGCGGCGCCAGCCGCCGTCCGCGGTGATGACCAGCTTCGACTGCGCGTCGTTGTTCCGGTCGGCGACGGCGTCCGCCGAGAACCCGCCGAACACCACCGAGTGCATGGCCCCGATGCGGGCACACGCCAGCATCGCGACGGCGGTCTCCGGCACCATCGGCATGTAGATCGTGACGCGGTCGCCCTTCCCGACCCCCAGCCCCTTCAGGGCGTTGGCGAACTTGCACACCTCGCGGTGGAGCTGCTGGTACGTCAGGGTGCGCGTGTCGCCCGGCTCGCCCTCCCACACGATGGCGGCCTTGTTGCCGCGGGCCGCGAGGTGCCGGTCGAGGCAGTTGAAGCTGGCGTTGATCGTGCCGCCCACGAACCACTTCGCGTGGGGGACGTTCGTCCAGTCGAGAACGGCGTCCCAGGGCTTGAACCAGTGCAGCGACCGGCCCTGCTCCGCCCAGAACCCGTCGGGGTCCGACTTGGCCCACTCCGCGAGCCGCTCGCGCTCCGCCGCGTTCACATTCGCCTGGGCGACAAACTCTGTCTGGGGGGGGAACTGCCGCGTTTCCTTCAGCACACTCGTGATGTTCTTGTCGGTCGACATGTCCGGGTTCCTGGTCTTTCGTCCGGCGGGAGGGAGTGTCGGGTCCGGTTCGGTATAACACACCTGCCCCCGAGCACCAAGTATGAAGAGGCCCGCCGAGGACGAATCCACCGATGACGAGTGACACCTTTACCATCGCCGCCGTGCAGATGAGGATCAGCCCGGACCGCGACGCCAACCTCGCCAACGCGGAACGCGCCATCGCCGAGGCCGCCCGGCAGGGCGCGCAGGTGGTGTGCCTGCCGGAGCTGTTCACCGGCCACTACTTCTGCCAGAAGGAAGACATCTCCCTGTTCGACCTCGCGGAACCGATCCCCGGGCCGAGCGAGGACCGGCTGGCGAAAGCGGCCAAGGCGAACAAGGTCGTTGTGGTGGGGTCGCTGTTCGAGAAGCGGATGGCCGGGGTGTACCACAACACCGCGACGGTCCACGACGCGAGCGGCCAGTTGCTGGGCATCTACCGCAAGATGCACATCCCGGACGACCCGCTGTTCCTGGAGAAGTTCTATTTCACCCCCGGGGACCTCGGGTTCAAGGTGTTCCCCACACCCGCGGCGAAGGTGGGCACCCTCGTGTGCTGGGACCAGTGGTATCCGGAGGCGGCGCGGCTCACCGCGCTCCAGGGCGCGGAGGTGATCTTCTACCCGACCGCGATCGGCTGGCACCCGCGCGAGAAGGAGGAGTTCGGGGCCGCGCAGCACTCCGCCTGGGAGACGAGCATGCGGGGCCACGCGATCGCCAACGGCACCTACGTGTGCGCGGTCAACCGCGTCGGGCACGAGGTCATCGTGGGCGAGGGGCTGGAGTTCTGGGGCGGATCGTTCGTCAGCGACCCGTTCGGGCGAGTGCTGAAAAAGGCCAGCTCCGACAAGGAAGAGATCCTGGTGGTGACGTGCGAGCGAAAGCTGATGGAAGACGTGCGCCGCAACTGGCCGTTCTTCCGCGACCGCCGCATCGACGCTTACAGCAACATCACCAAGCGCGTCGCGGACTGACCCCGCCGTTCCCATTTCCACAGCAGGGAAAGGGGGGCAGGCGTTACAGGCGCCTGCCTCGGCCCCGGAACCTGACTTCACTCTCCCGATGCGAGGTTCATTCATGCGATACCGGCTCCTCCCCGCAGTCGCCCTGCTGCTCTGCTCCCCGGTCGTGGGCGCCGACTGGAAGCCCGCGCCCGCCCCGCTGATGACCAAGTGGGGCAAGAAGGTGACCCCCGAAAACACCTGGAAGGAGTACCCGCGCCCGCAACTGGTCCGCAAGGAGTGGCAGAACCTCAACGGGCTCTGGGACTACGCGATCACCAAGAAGGACGCCCCGAAACCCGAGACGTGGGACGGCAAAATCCTGGTCCCGTTCTGCGCCGAGAGCGCGCTCAGCGGGGTGGGCAAACCGGTCGGGCCGGACGACCGGCTCTGGTACCGCCGCGAGATCGACGCGAGCGCCTGGAAGGGCCGGCGGGTGATGGTCCACTTCGGCGCGGTGGACTGGCAGGCGACGGTGTGGCTGAACGGTAAACCGCTCGGAACCCACACCGGCGGAAACGACCCCTTCTCGTTCGACATCACCGACGCCCTCAAGGACGGTAGTGGTGAACTGGTCGTTCAGGTCTACGACCCGACCGACTCCGCGACCCAGCCGCGCGGCAAGCAGATCCGCAACCCGCACGGCATCTGGTACACGCCGGTAACCGGCATATGGCAGACGGCCTGGATGGAGCCGGTCGCGAGCGACGCGCACATCCGCGGCGTCCGCGTCACGCCCGACATCGACAAGGGCGAAGTGGAGTTCGTCGTCGACGCCGTCGGGATGGGTAGTACGGTGGACATCGGGGACAAGACGGACACCGGGGTGAAGGTGCGCGCGACCGGCAAGCCCGGCGAGCCGATCCGGCTGAAGGTGGAGAACCCCAAACTGTGGACGCCCGATTCGCCGCACCTCTACGACGTCACGGTCCTGCTCCACTCGGACGCACGTGACAGTACAATCGCCGACACCGTGACCACCTACTTTGCGATGCGCAAGATCAGCGCGGCGAAGGACGACAAGGGCGTGCTGCGGCTGATGCTCAACAACAAGCCGCTGTTCCAGTACGGGCCGCTGGACCAGGGCTGGTGGCCGGACGGGCTGCTCACCCCGCCGTCCGACGAGGCCATGAAGTACGACCTCGAGGTGCTGAAGAAGCTCGGCTTCAACATGCTCCGTAAGCACATCAAGGTCGAGCCGGCCCGCTACTACCGGTACTGCGACGAGATGGGGCTGCTCGTGTGGCAGGACATGCCCAGCGGCGGCGTGCCGTCGCGCGGCCATCTCATCCCCCCGGGCGCGAAGGAGGACGCGAAGTTCGCCGACGCCGAGAAGAAGGTGTTCCGCGACGAACTCAAGGCGATGATCGACCACCTCCGGTTCTTCCCGTCCATCGTCGTGTGGGTGCCGTTCAACGAGGGCTGGGGCCAGCACGACACCAACGACATCCTGAAGTGGACGAAGCAGTACGACCCGACCCGGCTCGTCAACGGCCCGAGCGGCTGGGAGGACCGCGGGTTCGGCGACATGAAGGACGCGCACATCTACCCGGGGCCGGGGATGTTCCCCGTGATGCCGGACCGCGTCAGCGTGCTCGGCGAGTTCGGTGGCCTGGGGCTGCCCGTGCCGGGGCACCTGTGGAAGAACACCAACAATTGGGGGTACCGCACCTACAAGACCGAACAGGAGCTGCGCGACAACTACCGGGTCCTCATGCGCCGGCTGCACCCGCTCGTCGGCAAGGGGCTCGCCGCGGCGGTCTACACCCAAACCACCGACGTCGAAGTCGAGGTGAACGGCTTCATCACCTACGACCGCGAGGTCATCAAGTTCGATGTCGCGGAGACGGCCAAGTGGCACAAGGCCCTGTACGACCCGGCGCCCGAATTGCGGGACATCGTCCCGACCTCCGAGGGAACGCCCCAGAAGTGGCGGTTCACCACCGACAAGCCCGCCGCCGGCTGGGAGAAGCCCGACTTCGACGCCGCGAAGTGGACCGAGGCGAATGCGGGGTTCGGCACCAAGGGCACGCCCGGTGGCGTGATCCGCACCGAGTGGAAGACCAACGACATCTGGCTCCGCCGCGCCTTCGACCTGAAGGAACTGCCGGCCGGCGAAATGCAGCTCAGCGTACACCACGATGAAGATGTGGAGGTGTACATCAACGGCGTGCTGGCGCTCCGGGCGTCCGGGTTCACGACCGGCTACACCGAGTACGACCTCACACCGGAAGGGCGCAAGGCGCTGAAGGCCGGGACGAACGTGATCGCGGTTCGCTGCAAGCAGACCGGCGGCGGGCAGTACATCGACGCCGGGTTGGTCGAATTCGTCCCGCCGAAGAAGTAACCGACAGCACGATCGTGTCTTGCGTGCGGGCCGCGAACGGCCCGCACGCAAGACACGACTCATTTGCGGTCTGTTGATATCTCTTTTGGCTGTTGTCGTGGCACAGACATTCCTGTCTGTGCAGCCTTCTCACGCTGCACAGACAGGAATGTCTGTGCCACAAGAAGCAGACAAAACCAGCCGTGAATCAGAACCGTCGGAGCGAGTACGGGGCCGGGTCGATGTGCGTCTTCCCGCCCCCCAGCATTTCGGCCACCAGCTTCCCGGTGGCGGTCGCCATCGAGAGCCCGAGCATGTTGTGCCCGGCGGCGATCAGAACGTTGCTCATGGCCGGTGCGAAGTCGATCACCGGAACGCTGTCGTAAGTCATCGGCCGCCAGCCCCACCACTCCTCTTGCACCGGTTCCGCCAGCGGGTCGCGAAGGTACAGCTTCGCCCCCTCCGTCAGCAGTGACAGGCGGGACCGGTTCAGCGACTCGTCGTAGCCCCCGAACTCCATCGTGGAGCCCAGGCGGTAGCCGCTCGCGAACGGCGTGACCGCCACCCGGTGTTCCTCGAAAATGAGCGGGTACTTCGGGCACACCGCCGGGCGCGGCATGGTGATCGAGTACCCCTTCCCAGGCTGGATCGGCACCCGGCACCCGAGTTCCGCGTTGAGCTTCGGGGTCCACGCGCCGGTCGCGATCACGAACTGGTCCGCGGCAACCTCACCGGAAGCGGTTTTGACCGCCGCCACCGTGCCGTTCCCCTTCACGAATCCCGTGAAGGCACAGTTCTCGCGGATCTCGACGCCGAGGCCCGTGAGCACGCGCTTCAGCTCGCTCATCAGCCGGTCGGGCCGCAGGTGCGCGTCGGATTCGTAGAGGTAACCGCCGGCCTGACCGGGGTTGAGGGCCGGTTCGAGTGCGGCGAGAGCCGCGGAATCGAGTGGGCGCGCGGGCATGTTGAACTCGCGCGCGAGCATTTCGTTCGTGTGGGCGTAGTGTTCGAAGTGCTTCGGCGTCCGGAACACGAAGAGTAGCCCCTTCGTTTCCCACTCGCACTCCAGCCGCTCCGTTTCGACCAGTTGCTCGAACAGGGACCGCGACGAGTTCAGCAGCGCCTGGATGGCCCGGCCGGCGGCCATCATGTCGCGCGTATTGCACCGCCGCGCGAACCCGAGGAACCAGCCGAGGTTGGCGAGCGCCACGCCCGGGCGCACTTTGAGCGGCGAGTTCCGCTGGAACAGCGTTTTCAGCGTGGACCCGATCGCCCCCGGCCCGGCGAACGGCAGCACGTGACTCGGGGACACGTACCCACAGTTCGCGTGCGAGCTGCCCGAGCCGAAGCCCTTCTGCTCGACGATCACGACCTGTTTCCCGGCCTTCGCCAGCGCGTACGCACTGCACGCCCCGACGACCCCGCCGCCCACAACAACCACACGCCGCATACGCCCTCCACAACACGCCAAGAGTTTCCGACGGGCTCACGGGACGAACGCGCGGACCGTCTCCACAGATCTTTCTATCCTGTGGCCCGTCGAAAGCTCACATCTTCCGGGCTCGGCGGGTCACTTCTTCGGCCGCGGCTGGGTGGTGTACGGCGCCTCGTCCGTGCGGAACGGGGTCGCCGGCAGCCCTTCCTTGTTGAAGAAGTTGAGCGTCGGCTTAGCGAAGTTCACCCACCCGTAGCGCACCGCGACCGGTTCCGGCACCAGCTCGCTGCTGAGCACCACCGTGTCGTCCTTGATCGCGGCCTTGGCGGGAACGAACTTCCCGTCCTTGCCGGCGACCTGGAAGCCCACGAGGTCGCCGTCCTTCGCGACCAGCCCGCTGCCGACGTTGTCAAACGTCAGGGTGGCGGCGCCGCTCGCGTACTTCACGTCCTTGAGCGTCGGCCCGTAGTACACGATCTTCTTGCCGTACTCGATCCCGAGCGCCGCCAGCGCGAGCCGCTCGCCCACCGGCTGCTTCGGCTTCGGGTGGATGTCGGTCTCGTTACCGACGTCGGTGATGACCGCGATGCCGGTCTTCGGGAGCGCCTTGGTGGCGTACAGTTGCGCGTCGCGGAGTTCGGCGTAATCGACCCCACTGGCGCCGCCCCGGAACGGGGCCAGTTGCACCAGCATGAACGGCAGCTCGCAGTTGAACTGTTTGCGCCAGTCCTTAATCATTGCCGTGAACAGCGTGCGGTACTCGAACGCCTTGCCCGCGTTCGACTCGCCCTGGTACCAGATCGCGCCCTTCACCTTGAAGTTCAGCAGCGGGTAAATCATCGCGTTGTAGAGCACACCCGGGGTGCCCGGCCCGAGCGCGGGCGGGGTGGCGCCGGGCTTGGTCGGCTCCTTCGGGACCGGCTTACCGGCCGCCTTCAGCTTGTCCGCGTTCTCCTTCCACTTGGCGAGCGACGTATCGTAATCGGCCTGGGCCTTCTTCGCGTCGTAGTTCTCGTACCCCTTCACCGCGGCGCGGGCGGAGTCGGCGTAGTACTTCAGGCTCGGGTCGGCGTCGAGCGCTTCGAGGCTGGCCCACGCCTGCGCCGGGGTCCCGCCCCACGAGGTGTGGATCAGCCCGACCGGCACGCCGAGTTCCTTCTGGAGCTTCTGGCCGAAGTGGTACGCCACGGCCGAGAAGCCGCCCACGGTGTCCGGCCCGCTGACCGACCACTTGGTGAAGTGCTTGAGGTCGTTCTGGTCCTGGATCGGGTGCGGCGCGGTGCGCTTCTGCACGGTGAACAACCGCAGGTTCGGGTTTTCGGCGCCCTTCTTCACGTCCTCGGGCGACTCGCCGGCGTTGACCGACCATTCCATGTTGGACTGGCCGGAGCACACCCACACCTCGCCCACCGCGACGTTCTTCAGTTCAACGGTGTTGGTGCCCTTGATCGCCAGCGTGAAGCCGGTGCCGGCGGTCTGCTTCGGCAGCTTGACGACCCACTTGCCGTCCTTGTCGGCCGCGACGCTCGAAGCGGCGGCGGAGGCCTGCCCGGGCGCCTGCCGGGTGAGCTTGACTTCGACCTGTTCGCCGGCCCCGGCGGTGCCCCAGACGGTCAGCTCGGTGCCCTGCTGGAGCACCATGTTGTCGGAGAAGATCGGGTGCGGTTTAACGTCGGCGCGGGCGGTGCCCAGCGCGAGCACGCTCACCGAAACGGTGAGCAGCGCGGCCTTGAACGAGCGCATGTGACGAGGCTCCAGTGGTGCGAGAGGGAAGCCGGAAGGTAGGCGCACGACAGATTAAACCGCCGCGCGCCGAAAGGCAATCGGGCGCGCCTCAAATCGCCGCCTCGGCCGCGCGGCGCATCGCGCCCCAGGTCGTCGCAACATCGTCCCATTGGGTCGTCAGCCCGGCGATCGACACCCGCACCATCCACCGCCCGCCGAGGACGGCCGGGGTGAGGTACGCCAGTCCGGAGGCGTTCACGCGCTCGCACCAGGCGCGGGTGTGCGCGTCGAGTGTATCGCCTTCCAACCCCGGCGGTTCGTGGCGCACACAAACGGTCTGGAGCGGCGCCGGTGCGACCACCTTCCAGTTCGGGGTTTGTGCCACCTCGTCCGCGAACCGCCGCGCGTACCCCATGTCGCGCCGCAGCCGCGTCTGGAGCCCCGACACCCCTTCGCCGCGGATCAGGCACCACAGCTTGAGCGCGCGGAACCGGCGGCCCAGCGCGATGCCCCAGTCGCGGTAGTTGGGCGCCTTGCCGTCGGCCGCCGTGCGCAAGTAACTCGGGCTCGTGGACATCACCCGGATGAGGTGCTGCGGGTCGCGGACGTAGTACAGCGAGCAGTCGAACACCGCCCCGAGCCACTTGTGCGGGTTGAGCACCAGCGAATCCGCGCCCTCGACGCCGTCCCACATCCACCGGCACTCCGGCAGGATCATCGCCGAGCCGGCCATTGCCGCATCCACGTGGACCCAGAGGTTGTACCGCGAAGCGACCGCGCAAACGGCCTTCACCGGATCGAGCGCCGTCGATGCGGTGGTGCCCGTCGTGGCGACCACCGCGCACGGCACCTTCCCCGCGGCTACATCCTCGCGGACGAGCGATTCCAGCGCGTCGGGGCGCATCGCGAACGACTCATCGACAGGCACCACCCGGAGGTTGTCGCGACCGAACCCGGCCAGCAGCGCCGCCTTCTCGACGGAGCTGTGGCTCTGGCTCGAAACGTACACCGTGAGCGGCTTCGGTTCCGCCTGGAGCCCGCCGCGGCCGAGGGAGAAGTTCGTCGCGCGCTCGCGGGCGCAGAGCAGCGCCAGGAGGGTGGCCGTGGACGCGGTGTCCTGAATCACCCCGCTCCACGCCGGCGACAGCCCGACCATCTGCCGCACCCACTCGCAGGACACCTCTTCGAGTTCGGTGAGCGCGGGGCTGGACTGCCAGTTCAGCCCGAGTTGCCCGAGTCCGGCGGCGAGCATGTCGCCGAGGATGCTGGCGGGCGCGTCGTTGGACGGGAAGTAGCCGAAGAACCGCGGGTGCTGCCAGTGCGTGAGCCCCGGTTGAAGCACGGCGTCCAGGTCGCGCATGACCGCGCTGAATGGCTCGGCGTCGCTCGGCGGTTCGGTGGGAAGTTGGCCCTTGATGGCACCGGGTTCGGTAGTCGCGCGCACCGGCCGCGCAGCGATGCCCGCGTGATAATCCGCGATCCAGTCGATCAGCGCATGGCCGTAGGTGCGGAATTCGTCGTTCGTCATGACACACCCGTCAATGGAGAGGTCGTAAGTCGAAGCCAGACGCCGCAAGGTCCACGCACTCAGCCGCCGGAGGCGGGTCCGTTACCACAACTTTCTACCGCTCCTGGTAGTTCCGGAAGTCCGAACTACTTCCGGCCAGCCAATCGGAGCAGCAGAGCCGCGACTCACACGGGAGCAACGGTCCCACCGTCACGAGCAAAACACTTCCACAACCATTTCCATCACAACACGTTACAGCACATTTCCCCACGAAAACGGACCGGATTTCGAGTTGATTCCGATAGCGAAAATCGAGGTCCAATCGCGTGATTCGGAGGGAGCAAATGACCCAGCCCGTGACCAGCCGAACGCTAGCGAAGTGGTAGTCGGTGACCCGTCGCCGTCCAGTTCGTCGCGGTTGGTGCGCGGGTGTCGACGTTTCACACCCGCCTGCGTCAGCAGGCGGTTCGTCGAGGTTTGGTCGAACCGCCTGCGTCAGCAGGCGGGTGTGGGTTACAAGCGCCGAACGGAGAACAACCGAAACTGCGAAAACGAACACGCCGCGAGCTTGCTCGCGGCGTGTTCCCGGGTTGCTCCACTTCTCAACCTGTGGTGCGGAGCGCTCACGGCACCGCCCGGCCGGGTCACCCGGTCGGACAATCGGAACCACGAATTGCGGGGTTGTACCAGACCGATTGTCCGACCGGGTGACCCGGCCGGATAGCGGTGCTGGAACAGCGCTCCCCGCGCGGGGTGTGAAGGCAGTTGCTCGGACGACGCAACATCGTCCTGTCGCAGAGCGACGAGCTGAAGCAACCCGGTTGGTACGCAGTGAAGATACCCGCCCGCCCGGCGGCGGCAATCTCGGGTGCGTGCGAATTGCAGCTTGCGAGCGTGCTGTAACCGCGACACAATCACTCTCCCACCCACGAGGCCCTACCACCATGCGCCACGTCCTCGCGCTGACGCTGCTCGGTCTGACCGCCACACTGAGCGCCGCCGACAAAGACGAACTGTTCACCGCGAAACCGCTCACCGAGAAGAACAGCTTCACCCCCGGCATCGAGGGGCCGTGCTGCGACGCCGCGGGCAACTTGTACGTCGTGAACCTCAAGCTCAACGGCGACGGCACCAGGAAGAACGGCGACATCGCGGTGATCGCGCCCGGCGGCCAACCGAGCGTGTACATCGACCTGCCCGAAAAGAGCGTCGGTAACGGCATCGTGTTCGACACCAAGGGGTTCATGTACGTCGCCGATTACACCGGCCACAACGTCCTCAAAATCGATCCCAAAACCAAGGCAGTCGCGGTGTTCGCGCACGAGCCGACCGCCAACCAGCCCAACGACCTCGCGATCGCCCCGAACGGAACCTTGTACGCCTCCGACCCAAACTGGGCGAAGGGCACCGGACAGCTCTGGAAGGTCGCGACCGACGGAAAGTTCACCAAGGTGGCGGCCGACATGGGCACCACCAACGGGATCGACGTTTCGCCCGACGGCAAGATGCTCTACGTGAACGAGAGCGCTCAGCGCAACGTGTGGTCGTTCCCTATCCAGGCTGATGGCACGCTCGGCGAAAAGAAGTTGCTCAAGAAGTTCGACGACCACGGCTTTGACGGGATGCGCTGCGACGTGGACGGGAACCTGTACATCACGCGCTACGGCGCGGGCACGGTCGTGAAGATGTCGCCGGACGGCAAGATCCTGAAGGAGATCGATGTGCTCGGGAAGAAGCCGAGCAACATCTGCTTCGGCGGTCCCGACGGCCGGACCGCTTACGTCACGGAAGTCGAGTTCAACCGCGTGGTGACGTTCCGCGTGGACCGTCCGGGCCTTGCGTGGGCGCGGCTGCACGCGAAGGAAACCGGAACCGTAGAGCTGTTCAACGGCAAGGATCTGACCGGTTGGGGTTACATGAAGGGTGCCACGTTTGAGGGGTTCGACGGAAAGACGGAATCGTCCGACAAGCGGTATTCTGCGAAGGACGGCGTACTCGTGGTGAACCCCGGTAAAGGCCTCAACCAACTGTGGACAGCCGCCAAGTTCCCGACGGACTTCGAGCTGCGCCTGGAGTTCCGCGCGGGGGTCAACGCGGACAGCGGGCTGTTCGTTCGCGGGCCGCAGTTGCAGGTGCGCGACTACCTCGTCGCCGGGCCGTACAAGAACCTCAAGAAGTACAAGCCCCAGGACTGGAACGAGATCGTGGTGGTGGTGCGGGGCGAGGTGGCGCACTGCACCTGCAACGGCGAGGTGCTGAACGACAAGATGAAGGTCCCCGCGACCGGCCCGATCGGGTTGGAGGCCGACCGCGGGCAGATGGAGTACCGCAACATCCGCCTGAAGGAACTCAAGCCATAGAGCGCGTAGCGGAATGAAATCCGCTTGGGGCAGCGCGGCCGGCCCGAGACGAGGGCGTGTCGCACCAACGCTCAATGGATGGGCAAAGATGATTTTGACAGGATCGACAGGATAAACAGGATTTCAAATTAGTCTGCCTTCATCCGGTGAATCCTGTCGATCCTGTCAAAATCTGCCTTTATGAATACATGTGCCGGAACGAAGCCGCAACTCTTAATGCCACCCGCAAGTCGCACCTCTGGTTTAAATAATCATTTCAAATTTCACAAAATCGCCTGAACGAACCGACCCACGATCAACTCACGAAGTACCGATACAGGTCTGCCGGCGTCACTGCCGGTGGTGCCGCGACCGCGAGCATGTGACTGGGGACGTACATTTCTGCCGTTTGCGCCGTCGGGCACATGACGACGTGCTGCGCGGTGATATCTTGGAGTACGCTCCGGCTCGTGAGTGCTTCCAGCGCCGGTGTGCCGGCGGCGTGCGCCGTCAGGTGTTCGTAGCGCGGGCACTCTTGCGGCCGTGACAACTTGCGGAAGTGGTTCGTCGCCACCAGCGGAGCCGAGCCGATCGGTCTGCGCGCGACCGCATCTTTGGTGGTACGCTCGATCACAACGCGCTCGTCGTTGCGCGACCCGACAACGGTAATGATCCCACCGGACATGAGCGGTTCACGCTCCACCATCTCGACGGCCTGACCGTAGTCCCGCGCGGTGTCGAGAACGTGCCGCAAGAACAGCAGCACCGGATATCCGCTCGGATCGAACCCGCCGAACGCGGCGTTCAGGCACAAACAGAACCCACGCCGCGAAAGCCCTGTCACCGCGCCGAGCATCCCCAGAAAGCCGGCGTTCACGCCGAACTCTTCGTTCACGAGACAACTGGCTTGCGCAACCTGGACCGGCGGGAACCAGTCCATGTTCCGGGCCAGCACCGGGCCACTCGGACCGGCCAGCGCGAGTGTCGAACACCCCATCGCGCTGGCGCCGAGTAAGAGGTCGTAGCAGATGTTTGTGGTCAGCAACTCAAGCGGTTCGACGCCCACGATCGCGGCGGCGATGCGGGCACGTTCCGCGTGGGTCGGATATTTCGCGAACACGCTTTGCGCCACCCGGCCGACCGGCCCTAACTGGTTACAGAGTTCAAGTGTTGCCCGGAACAGCGCCTTCGACCGGGCGATCTGCTCCGGCGGATGCGATTGGTCCGCGACAACCGGCACCGGCTCGTAGGTGTACCCCTCCCGGTTCGTGATTCGCATTGTGGGCTCCGTGCGGTGAGCGAAAATCATCATCACTCGGACGGTCACACACCACAATTTCGCCAGGCACGATGTCCGCTCAGCCGCACACTCGGTTAGGCTCTGTCCTTAACGCCACGACACCCAAGAAGACTTCGGTATGAGTTACGCGCACAAGACAATGAAATCCCCGATCGGCGAACTCACGCTCGTGGGGAGCAAAAAAGGCTTGGTCGCGATTCTGTGGGAGGATGACAGTCCGCTCCGCGTGCGGATCGACATCGGCCCCAAAGAGGCTCGTCACCCGGTGCTGGTCGAAACGGAGCGGCAGCTCAACGAGTACTTCGCGGGGATGCGCAAGGAGTTCTCGGTGCCGCTCGATTTCGTCACCGGCACCCCGTTCCAGCAGCAGGTGTGGCGGGCGCTGCTCGGCATCCCGTTCGGTGAGACCCGCAGTTACAGCGACCTCGCCCGGCAGATCGGGCGCCCCAAGGCCGTGCGCGCGGTCGGCGCGGCCAACGGGAAGAACCCCATCTCGATCATCGGTCCGTGCCACCGGGTGATCGGATCGTCCGGCAAGTTGACGGGGTATGCGGGCGGACTCGCCGCGAAGGCGCTGCTGCTCCAACTGGAAGGCGTGACGGGCTCTGCACTCGACAACGGATGAGTGGTAGCGTGGTAGCGTGGGGTGAAGCGCCACCCGCCGGCTGACACCGGCGGTTCGACAAACCACAGTCGAACCGCCGGTGTCAGCCGGCGGGTGCAACCGACGCCGCCGAGAGGTTTAACCGGCTTCGCATCACTGGTTGGCCGAGGGCAGCGCGGGCACCGGCACCGTTGCCCCGGTCGCGGGAGCGTACCCGCCAGCGGTCGGGCCGCACCCGCCACTGAAGCACGACACCTGCGGGCCGTCGCACGGGCCGGGCCGACGGTGCCGGCCGCCGAGGATGTCCTCGAACGTGCCCTTACTCGGGATGAACACGCGGTCGCCCGGCATGAGCTGGTAGTTCGTCGAGGTGTCGCCGAGCTGGACGATGTTCGTGTAGCACACCGGCAACACGATCCGGCAGCCCTCCGGGGCCGTGGGCCGCGACACAATGATGTTCTGCGGCGACGCCCGGCGCGTCGGGCCGCCGGCCTGGGTGATCGCCGACAGCACGGTGTCGTGCCCGGTGATCGGGAACGCGCCCGGCGCGTTCACCTCGCCCAGCACGTAAAACACCTTTCCAGGTTTCGCGAGCAGGCGCACGGTAATCGCCACCGGCTCCCCTTCCTTCCCCTTCGATTTCGCCCGGATCGCTTCGCGGACCGCCACCTCCACGTCCGGAAGGGTCTTACCCGCGACGACGGGCCGACCGTACTGGCCCAGGTCGATCGTCCCGTCGGGCTGAACCGGTTGGTCCGGCGGCAGGCGAACCGGCGAATCAAGCTCCACCGGCTGAACCAGTAAGGTGTCACCGGGCTCGACGACGTGCGCGGGCAACAGCCCCATCGCCAGTTCGCGCGGCACCGGGGCCGGAACCGGCGCGGTGTCGCGAATGGCTTTCGCGTTCTTGTTCAGCGGGTTGGTCGGCGTGCTGAATCCCAGCGATTCGCCAATCGTCGAACACCCCGTGGCAACCAACAGCCCCAAACTCAGGGCGATCGCGGCGTGGACGCGCGGTTTCATAACACGGATCTCCTGTCCGGAATACCGGAAGTGCCAGTGTTATCGGCTCGCGCGAACGTACCGCTTCAATCGCCTGTTCCTCACTTCACCCAACTTCGCACGTTCCCTACAACCGTCCTATTTGCTGTTCATGGACCCGATGCCGGCGCCGAGCCCCAGCACCCCGGCGGCCTCCGCCGGAAGCACATACCTTGACAGGAAGAACCGCACGGCCTGATCGGTCAATAGTGCGCCCACGTTAACCTTGACCACCGGGTTGCTGGTCTGACCGGTGATTGAGAGCCGCACCGTGCGGTTCGAAAGGAAGTCGCTCACATCCCGGATCAGCGTGACCGGGATCGGGCCGAATGTGGGCAACCGCAACCCGAAGAGGCGCAACCCGGGCACGTCCGGGCCGATCGTCCCGGTGTGCGCCACGACGTTCATATCGATCCGCCCGCCGGTCGTAATAGTCCCCTCCGCGAACAGTTGCGCGGACGGGTTCGCCAGCGCGAGCCGCTGCACGCGGAACACGCCGCCGCGGAGGCTACCCCGAACGTCGCCGGACTGGAACGGCTTCACCAGCCCAGTGGTGTTCAAGAACGGCGTAACCTGCTGAAGAATCGGAATTTCGCGCACCGACGTGTTCGTGAGGGTCGCCAGCAGCGTGCCGTTCACATCGTCGATCGAGCGCACCCGGCTCCCCTGGAGGTCGAACCGACCGGTGATCCGACCATTACCGAGGAGGGCGTTTTCGCCCAGCGAAGGGGCGATCGTGCGGATGGGTACGTCCACGAAGCGCACCTCCCCGTCGAGCCGCGCCTCGCGCCCCCAATCGAGCGTGAGGTGTGCCGTCGCCCGTCCGGAGCCGGCGTTCACCGTCCCCTCGCGGATCGCGAGCCGCCCGTAACCCCCGGCCGCACTGGCGAAGGTGAACGGCACCCGCAGGTCGGTGACCGGAACGCCCGAAACGCTACCGCGTGGCAGCGAGATCGTACCCGACCCGCGCACCTCGCTCCCGAGGCGCGCGTTGAGCATGAGGGACACCGGCCCGTCGATCAGGTCCCGCGAGTCGGCGCCGAGCGGTGCGAGGAGCTTCTTCGCGTCCGCACCGGTGAGCGTCACGGTGAAGTAGTTCCGCTGGGTTTGTTCGAGCCGCACGAGGCCGCGGGCACGAAGCTCGCCGCCGGCAATACGGCCCCTCACCTCCGAAAGCTGTAGGATGTTGTCCCGGAGTACCAGCAAACCGATCAGCTCTTGCGAAACGATGTTGCTGCCCCACTCCAGGCGCGTGAGCGTGATGCGCCCGTTCCCGGCCGAGAGGTCGTTGTCGAAATCGAACGTGACATCCAGCCGGCCGCGAAGCGGCCGAAGTGCATCGAAGCCCAGCCCGCCGGCGACCCGCGACAGGTCCGCACCCATCAAGCGAAACGATCCGCGGTCACGCTTTCCGATGGGCGCCTTTTCGTCATCCTTCTTCAGCCCGGGGTAGCGCCCCTTGATCTCGAACGAGCCGCCGAGCGTCTTGCCCTCCAGCTCGTACTCTACCGCCCCGCCCTTCAACGCCGCTTTCCCGGCCAGGCGCTCTGCCGGGATGCCCTGCACCGTCAGTTTCGGCGCGCTGAGGTCCACGTCCAGGTTCCCGACGCGCGCCTGCCCCTCCTTCGCGGGCGGGATCGTGCCGCCCACCTTCCCGGACACTTTGCCCGCGATCTTCACCGGGAAATCGGGCACCAGGTCCGTCGCCGCGGCGGCGTCGAGTTCCTTGAATTCCACCCCGAACGAGCCACTCTTGTCGGCCGCGAAAGGCACGTCGGCCGAGCCGGTCAGCGAGCCGCCGAAGGCGTCGGCCTTCAGATCGGACACGACCAACCGTTCCGGAGTGAGCGCCCACTTGAGCCCGATGTGGTTCGCGCTCGACTTCGCCAGCGTCAGTTTGGAAGCGGTCACGGTCCCGGTCGCGTTGTACGTGAGCGGCGAGATCGTCCCGGTGAGAGCAGTGTCTGTTTCGAGCACACCCTCCACCGGCGCCGGGAGCTTCACCTCCGGCACCAGCTTGCGGAGGTCGGTGACGCTCGTCCCGGTGGTCTTCACGGTCGCGCGGAACGGGTACTGGCCGGACAGCCCGAGCGTCCCGTCCGCCACGATCGGGATGCCCTCCAGCGCCACCTTCGCTTCTTTGAGGGTCAGGGTGCCCTTCTCGACCGTCGCGGACAGCTTGATGTCCTTCGCGGTGCGCCCCTCAACTACGAGTTCGCTCGACGAGATCTCCCCCGAACCGCCCCACAAGGCCGGCTCCGAGATTTTGTCGTAAGGGGCCGTCAGCGTGACCGCGCCCGACGCCGTGCCCTGGACGCCGAGTTGGAAACCGGGCAGCGCCTTCAGCACCTCGCCGACGGGGATGCGATCAATGGTCAGCGCGGCGTGAACCTCGCCGGGCGGGTCGATCGCGGCGTTCACGGTGCCGCGGAACGTACCGGGCGCGGCGCCACCCTTTGCCGGCTGATCGATCGCCCCTACCAACTCGGTGAGTGCGAACTTGCCGTTCTGGTAGCTCATCTTGGCCGACAGGTTGCGAACGGTGAGCCCTTCGAGGGTGAGCGCCGGCGACGTGATGCTGCCGGTGAACTTGTACGCGGTTTGACTCGCGGCCGAGGTCACCGGGACCGCGATAGTTGCTTCCGCCGTCACCTTCCCGCTGATCTTGTAGCTCAGCTTCACGTCGAGCTTTTCGAGCAGCTCTGCGATGTTGATGTCGCGGAACCGCACGGTCGCGTCGAGCACCGATCCGCCCGTTGCGGCTTCTTTCTTCGGCGGGGGCGGGTCCGCGGGCTTCTTATCCTGACGGGCCGCCGTGCGAACCGGCGCGTTCTTGGGCCGCGCGCCCGTGCCCTTCGGCATCCGCTGGAACTCGAGCTGGTTGCCGGCCGTTCGCAGGTGAATCGGAATATCGTCGGATTTGATGCTCCCCTTGGGGAGCCGGATCTCGACACCTGTAATCGCCCCCTCACCGCTGCCGCTGGGAACCAGGCGCCCGTCGGCAAAGACCTGGAGCGACACGTCCGCACTGCCCTGGAGCTTGCCGTCCATGTCGCGTGGGAGCTTCCACTCCGGGGGCAGTTGCTTCAGGTCCAGGTTCGCGGCGGTGGCTTTCAGCGTCACGAGCGTCGGCTCGGGGGCGAAGTCGGCGACGCCGTCCACGGCCAGTGTCCCGCCCGCGAGTTGGGCCTTCGCACCAACCAGCTTGATCTTCGCGCCGGTCAGGTTAATCAGTCCGGTCACCTTCGCGAGCGTCACGCTCGCATCAGGGAGGGTGAGGGACGCTTCGTTCGGCTTGATGTCAACCGCGTAGTGGACATCGGCACTGGAGTCGGTCCAGAGCCGCACCGCCACCGCGCCGCGGCCGTCGGCCCGGATGCTCTTCCACACGCTCGCGGGCACGAACGGCACCGACTCCAACCGATCCATCGTGAGCGGCCCGTCGGGCGTCTCGAACCGCACCTCGCCCGCCGAGCCGTTTTTCGCGATCTCGCCCTTCAGTGTCCACTGCGACCACGCGGGGTCGTCCATCGTGCCGTCGATCACCACCCGGTCGCCCGCCGGCGTCACGGTGGCGTTGAGGTTGTGCAGCGCGAACTCCGGCCGACCGTCCTGGCGGATCGTCAACCGGCCGTCGGCCAGCACGATGTTCGGAAGGGTACCCCCGCCGCTGCCGCCACTCTCCGGCATTTTCGGCAGTGTCGTCACCACCTTGCCGTCGGAGCTGACGTGGAGCGTGAGGTTCACGCCGCGCAACGTCACCTGCTGGGGCGAGATGCGGCTGGTCGCCAGTCCGAAAAGCGAGATGTCCGCGGAGGCGTCCTCGACGGCGAACACCTCGGACTTGCCGCCCGCCGGCGCCGCGGGGTCGAACAACTTCAACCCGATGGAGGAGGTGACCAGCCCGAGCCGGACGCTGGTCACCTCGACCGGCATCCCGATCTGGGCGCTGATCTTGCGCGCCACGAGCCCCTTACCCGCGCCAGTCGCGAGGTACACGCCGAGGCCGACGCGGAGTACGACGACGATGGCGAGCAGACCGCCGACCCCGATGAGTGCCCACCGTAATCCCTGACGCGGCTGAATCATGGCGCGGCCCCGAGTGTCGCGGATACTTCACCGTAATCGATCCTGCAACTCGAATGCACATCGCGTTCCAACCAGACCGTTGAAAGACCGGCGGAACGCGCGGCGCACCTGGCGCACGCGGCGCAATTCGCACCGCTCCCCGGGAGCGAGTGACGCCGGTCGGGCGTGGTGTCGGTGCGTACCATTACTGCGACCGGCCCATACCGATACGGAGTACGTGATGGCGTCCCCCGCCCTGTTCCTCGAAACGATCAACGCGTTCCAGCGCACGGAGGCGCTCCGCGCGGCCGTCGAGTTGGAGCTGTTCACCCACATCTCGAAGGGCGCGGGCACGGCGCCCGAACTCGCGGCCGCGAGCGGCGCCTCCGTCCGCGGGGTACGCATCCTGGCGGACTATCTCACGATCCTCGGCTTCATCACCAAAACCGGCGAGCGGTACGAGCTGACACCCGACTCCGCGGTGTTTCTCACCCGCGGCTCGCCTGCGTACCTCGGCGGGGCGTTCGAGTTCCTGCTCACACCACAAATCCGCGACAGCTTCGGTAAGCTGACCGCCGCCGTCCGGAAGGGCGGCACGGCGTTCTCGGACGAGGGGACCGTCTCGCACGACAACCCGGTGTGGGTGGCGTTCGCCCGCGCGATGGGGCCGATGATGATGATGCCCGCGCAACTGCTCTCGGAGCTGGTGGGCGGGGACCGCGACCGGCCGCTCCGCGTGCTCGATGTGGCGGCCGGGCACGGGCTGTTCGGCATCCAGATCGCCAAGGACTACCCGAACGCCCACGTGACCGCGCTGGACTGGGCGAACGTGCTGGCGGTCGCGTCGGAGAACGCGAAGCGCGAGGGCGTTTCGGCGCGGCACGCGCTGATCCCCGGCAGCGCGTTCGAGGCCGACTGGGGCGGCCCTTACGATGTCGTGCTCCTGACGAACTTCCTGCACCACTTCGACGTTCCGACGTGCGAGCGGATCGCCGCCCGGGCGCTGGCGGCGCTGGCCCCGGGCGGGCGCGCGCTGACGCTGGAGTTCATCCCGAACCCGGACCGCGTCAGTCCGCCGCCCACCGCGAGCTTCGCGCTGACGATGCTCGCGAGCACGGCCCACGGCGACGCGTACACGTTCGCCGAGTATGAGGGTATTTTCGCCCGTGCGGGCTTCGCCCGGAGCGAGTTTCGGCCGCTCCCGCCGACCGCGCAGCAGGCGGTCGTTTCGTACAAGAGCTGACAACAGGCCGGGAGTTGAGCCGTCTCCGATACCCGGGTGACCTCATATTCGTCGGGCGCGGTCAACAGGGCGGTAGAATCTGCCGGGAGGGTTATTCCATGTACCCGGCTGAGACGACCGATCCGCAACCGTCCGACACCGACCCGGCAACGGCCCGCGCGGTCGTGTTCACGCTCACCTCAAGCGCCGCCGGCTCCGAACGGGAAGACACGATCGCGGTCGAAGCGCCACTGGAACTGCGCATCGGCGGACGGCCCGTAACCGTGCTGATGCGGACCCCCGGCCACGACGAGGAACTCGTCACAGGCTTCCTGTTCGGCGAAGGGGTCATCGCGGACGCCGACGACATCATCGCCTTCGAGCGCCCGGACGCCGAGCGCGCGAACGTGTTGAACGTGCGGTTGATGGTGGCCCGCCGGGCGTTCAACCTGGACCGGCCTTTTTACAGCAACTCGAGTTGCGGGATTTGCGGCAAGCGCTCGCTGGAGTCGGTGGAACTACACGCGCCGGCAGTTCAATCGTCGCTCACGATTTCGCGAACGGTTCTGACGGAGTTACCGGAGCGTCTGCGGGCGGCCCAGCCGGTGTTCGCGCGCACCGGAGGGGTTCACGCTTCGGGACTGTTTACCGCCGCGGGTGAGTTGGTGGCGGTGCGCGAAGACGTGGGCCGGCACAACGCGCTCGACAAGCTCGTGGGCCGGGCGCTCAACGAGGGACAGGTGCCGCTGTCCGGTCGCGTGCTGCTGGTGTCGGGCCGGGTGAGTTATGAACTCGTTCAAAAAGCGGTCGCGGCGGGCATACCGGTACTCGCTGCCGTCGGGGCGCCGTCGTCGCTCGCGGTCGAACTGGCTACGCGGTTCGGAATCACGCTCATCGGGTTCCTCCGGCCGTCCGGGATGAACGTGTATGCGAACCCGCGGCGCGTGGTGGATTAAACGCCAAGGGGACCGCTCGCCAAGAGCCACCCAATCCTGACGCGCCCCCCCGAAGTTCCGTGATCCGTGAAAGCAGTTGACACACCGCCGCGGTACGTTAGCCTGATAGTGCCATATTGCTTCTCGCCCCAACGCCTCGCCCGCCCTCGCATGGTCCGGCTGTTCGTTAATCTCGTGCTGATCCCGTGCCTGCTGCTAACGCAGTTCGCCGCGGTGCCGCACGCGCACGCCGGCGGTTCAACCGGAACTTCACACGAGGGGCACCCGCACTTCCACTTCCACCTGTTCGGGTCGGACCCCGCGACCGACGGGCTCCGCGCGTGTTTCGATGCCGAATGTGCGGACACCGCCAGTGCCCGATCCGCGCCGCCGTGGGATCACGACGCCGACGCCGTGTACGTCGAATCGACCACGGCCTCACCAGAACGCGAGAAGCACCTCGCCCCGGAGTTTATTGCAGAACTGGCACCGGCGCTGGTGCCGCTCCTCCGTGACACCGACGCACCTGTAGCCCCGCGACTCGACGACCGCATTCACCTCCCGGTCCGCTGCCCGCTGTACGTCCGGTTCCTCGCGCTCACAATTTAGCCCCCTCCTCACCCGTCCGTCCCTCGCGCCGGCGGCCACGCCGCGCGTTCCCGTTCGCACCCGTCCGCGCTTGCGCCGCCCGATAACTCCCGGCGCCGCGCGCTCGTTCCCCGGTCACGGCTTCGAGCCGAACTGGACACGCCTAAGCACAGCGAGCGAACTCATGAGCGTTCACACACCCACGCCGCCCCCCCCGGTCGCGGCCCCGTCCCCTGCTCTGCCGGCGCGCCCGACGCCGCGCTGGCTGAAAGTCGTCCTTTGGCTCGCCTTTGTCGGGATCGCCGGCGGAAGCGCGACCGCTGTCGCACTGTCGGTCGGCGCGAAGGGGAAGCCGGACGAGCGCGCGGCCGAGGAGAAAAAGGCCGAAGAAGATAAGAACGCGGTGACCATGCCGAAAGCGAAGCAGACCGCCGCGGGCGTGGAGACGGCTCCCGCCACAGCGGGGCCGTTGCGAACAGTCACCTGGCGCACCGGGCGCGTGGCCCTGAACGAGGACCGCGTCGCGCACATCAGCCCGCCGGCCGAGGGGATCGTCCGCGAGGTTCCCGTTCGGGTCGGCCAGACGGTGACCGCCGGCGACGTGCTAGCGGTCATCGAGTGCCGCGAGTTCGGGTTCTTGAAGCTCGAACTGGTGAAGGCCCGGATCGCCGCCGCTACGGAGCGCGAGGCGACCGAGCGCACCCGCACCACGATGACCAACGCCGCCGAGTTGCTCAAGCTCCTTGTAGCCAGCACCCCCGCCGCGGAGATCGAAGCGAAGCTCGCCGACAAGCCCATCGGCACCTGGCGCGCGGACCTGCTCGGCGCTTCCGCCCGGCGGCTCCAGTTCCGCGCGCAACTCGCGTCGCTCAAGTCGTCCAGCGGCGCGGTCGCGGAATCGGTCGTGCTGAAGGCCCAGGCGGAAGCCGACGCGGCCGACGCGGCCTACGCGAGCCTCGTCGAAGACTTGCGGTACCAGGTGCGGTTCCAGGTGCGCCAGGCCGAGTTGAAGCTCCGCGAGGCCGAAACCACGCTCGACGTGGCCAAGGCGAAGCTGCTCACCTTCGGCATGACGCCCGAGGCCGTGAACGCGCTCGACCCGATCGCCGAAGGCGCGAAGGCGGCGCTGCTTTGCGTGCGCGCGCCGTTCGCCGGGACGGTCGTGGAGAAGCACGCGGTCACGTCCGAACGGGTCGGACCGCAGTTCCAGATGTTCGTCCTCGCCGACCTCGACACGGTTTGGGTGCAGGCCGATGTGTTCGAGCCCGACCTGCCGCTCGTGCGCGACCTCGACGGGCGGGAGGTGACGTTCCGGTCCGAGGTGGCCGGGCTCGCCGAGCGCCCCGCGAAGGTGGTCCACACCGGGGACCTGGTCGATAAGGCGTCGCGCACGCTCACCCTGACCGCCGAGGCCGCCAACCGGCCGCTCAAACCGGGATCGAACGACCGCGCCCTGAAGCCCGGAATGTTGGCCGAAATCGGGTTCGAGAGCGGCTCGTCGGCGCCCGTCGTTCAGGTGCCCGTCGGGGCGGTGTTGCGGCACGAGAACAAGCCGTTCGTGTTCGTGTCCACGGCCGAGGACACCTTCGTCAAGCGCGAGGTGACGCTCGGCCGGCAGTCCGGCGACGCGGTCGAGATCCTCGACGGGCTGCGGCCGGCGGAAGCGGTCGTCGTGCGCGGCGGGTTCGTGCTCAAGTCCGAGTTGCTCAAAGACCAGATGGTGGGGGAGTAACCGGATGCTCGCGCGCGTGATCGACTTCGCCATCGGCAACCGTTTCCTGGTCATCCTCGGCTCGCTCCTTCTGCTCGCCGCCGGCCTGTACGCCGCGGACCGGCTGGCCGTGGACGCCGTGCCGGACGTGACCAACGTGCAGGTGCAGGTGATGACCACGGCCCCGGCGCTCGGGCCGCTGGAGGTCGAGCAGGGCGTCACGATCCCGGTGGAGGCCGCGATGAGCGGGCTCCCGCGGGTGGAGGAGATCCGCTCGGTGTCGCAGTTCGGGCTGTCGGTCGTGACGGTGGTGTTCGAGGAGGGGACCGACATCTTCTGGGCGCGCCAGCAGGTCAACGAGCGGCTGGCGGAGGCCCGCGAGCGCATCCCGCCCGGGGTGCCCGCGCCGAAGCCCGGCCCGATCGCCACCGGGCTGGGCGAGATCTACCAGTTCGAGGTGCGCAACAAGCCGGGCTACAGCCACCCGCTCATGAAGCTCCGCGAAATACTCGACTGGCAGATCGCGCCACAGCTCCGCGGCGTGCCGGGGGTGATCGAGGTGAACACCAACGGCGGGCAGCTCCGCGCCTACGAGGTGCGGCCCGACCCCGAGAAGCTGCGCGCGTTCAACATCCCGCTCGAAAAGCTGTTCACCGCCCTTCATGAGAACAACGCCAACGAGGGCGGCGGGTACCTGCTGCTCAAGTCGCAGGAGCAGCGCATCGTGCGCGCCGAGGGGCGCATCAGCTCGCTCGACGACGTGCGGAACGTGGTCCTTGATGCCCGCGGGGACGGCACCCCGGTGTACGTCCATCAGGTGGCGGACGTGCAGTTCGGCCCGGTGCTGCGCCAGGGCGCGACCACCCGCGACGGCCGCGGCGAGGCGGTAGTCGGCGTCGTGATGCTGCTCGCCGGCGAGAACTCGCGGGCCGTCGTGCGCGGCAGCAAAGAAAAGATGGAGGAGATCAAGAAGACGCTCCCGGAGGGCGTCGAGATCGATGTGGTGTACGACCGCACGGAGCTGGTCGAGCGCACCGTTCACACGCTCAAAACCAACCTGGTCGAGGGCGGCGTCCTGGTCGTCGTGGTGCTCCTGGTGCTGCTCGGGAGCCTGCGGGCCGGGCTGATCGTCGCGCTGGCGGTGCCGCTGGCAATGGCCGGCGCGTTCGTGGGGATGTGGTACGCCGGGCTGTCGGGCAACCTGATGAGCCTCGGCGCCATCGACTTCGGGCTGATCGTGGACGGCAGCGTGGTGCTGATCGAGAACGTGGTGCGCCGGGTGGCGGAACACCGGCACCACCACCGGGACGACCGCGCGCCGCTCGAGGTGGTCCGCGACGCGTGCCGCGAGGTGGCCCGCCCGGTCGTGTTCGGGGTGGGCATCATCCTGCTGGTGTACCTCCCGATCCTCTCGCTCCGCGGGGTGGAGGGGAAGATGTTCAAGCCCATGGCGCTGACGGTGATCTTCGCCCTGCTGAGTTCGCTGGCGCTGGCGCTGTTCCTCATGCCGGTGCTGGCGGCGATCTTCCTCCGCAGCGTGTCCGAGCACGAGCCGCTGCTGGTGCGGCTCGCGAAGGCGGTGTACCGCCCGCTCCTGGGCCTGGCCGTCGGCGCCCCGCGGGCGGTGGTGCTGGCGTCGGCCGCGACGTTCCTCCTGAGCGCCTGGACCGTTCAGCACATGGGCGCGGTGTTCATCCCGAAGCTCGACGAGGGGTCCGTCGCGATCCAGGCCACCCGGCTCCCCAGCGCGTCGCTCGAAACGTCGGTGCAGATGACCACCCGCCTCGAGCAGTGCCTGCGCGAGATGCCCGAGGTCGATTCCGTGGTCAGCAAGAGCGGCCGCCCGGAGATCGCCAACGACCCGATGACCATCAACCTCACGGACGTCATCGTCACGCTGAAGCCCAACAGCACCTGGCGGTTCGCGAGCAAGGAGGAACTGGTTAAGGCGATGGAGGAGAAGCTCGAGGCCGAGGTGCCGGGTCAGGTGTACGCCTTCTCGCAGCCCATCGAGCTGCGCGTGGCGGAGCTGGTCGCGGGGGTTAAGGCCGATGTGGGGATCAGCGTGTACGGGGACGACCTCGACCAGCTCCGCGCGACCGCGGAAGAGGTGGCGGCGGCGGTCGGGAAGGTGCCCGGGGCGGCCGACGTGGCGGTGGAACAAACCGGCGGGCTGCCGTACCTGCGGGTCATCCTCAAGCGCGACGCGCTGGCGCGGCACGGGATCAACGCCCGGGCCGCCCTCGACGCCGTCGCCGTGGTCGGCGGCAAGGACGTGGGCGAGGTGTACGAGGGCCAGCGCCGGTTCCCCCTCCAGGTGCGGTTCCCGGAAGCCGTGCGCGAGGACCTGGGGCGCCTGAAGAAGGTGACCGTGCCCGACGCGAAGGGGCGCCCCATCCCGCTCGAACAGCTCGCGGAGCTGCGGTTCGAGGACGGCCCGGGCCAGATCAGCCGCGACGCCATCCGGCGCCGGGCGGTCGTGTCGTGCAACGTCCGCGGGCGCGACCTCGCCGGGTTCGTCGCCGACGCGCAAAAGACCGTGGACGAGAAGGTGAAGCTGCCGACCGGCTACTCGGTCGCGTGGGGCGGGCAGTTCAAGAACCTGCAAGAGGCCACCAAGCGGCTGTCGGTGGCGGTGCCCGTCGCGCTGCTGATGATCTTCGTGCTGCTCCACTCCACGTTCAACTCGACGAAGCTCGCGGCGCTGATCTTCCTGAACGTGCCGCTGGCGGCGTCGGGCGGGGTGTTCGCGCTGTGGCTCCGCGGGATGGACCTGTCCATCTCGGCGGGGGTCGGGTTCATCGCGCTGTTCGGCGTCGCGGTGCTGAACGGGGTGGTGCTGGTCACCTACGTCGTCGAGCTGCGCAAATCGGGCGCCGACCCGCTGGGCGCAGCCTTTGAAGGGGCGATGATGCGCGTGCGCCCGGTGCTGATGACCGCGCTGGTCGCGACGCTCGGGTTCATCCCGATGGCACTGTCGAGCGGGTCCGGGGCGGAGGTGCAGAAGCCGCTCGCCACGGTGGTGATCGGCGGACTCGTGACTTCGACGCTCCTGACGCTGTTCGTGATCCCGGCGGTGTACCGCTGGTTCGACCCGGAACCGGCGACCGCGGCGGCGGAGGTATAACGATCGTTACACCTCCGCCGCCGCGGTGGATGATTTTGTGATGCGCGCCGCCGACCGCATGAACCGTCGGTGGCGCGGCGGTATCACGCCCCTGCGGGCACCGGTGAGTGCATCTCCGTCTTCCCCGACTGCGCCGCGCGGACCAGTTCGGCGAACATGCCGTCCCGCGCGATCAGCTCGTTGTAGGCCCCGGTTTCGACGAGCTGGCCGTCGTCGAACACGAAGATGCGGTCTGCGTCCGCGAACGTGCTGAGCCGGTGTGCGACCATAATCACCGTCCGGTCGCGGGTCGCGGTGCCGATCGCCTGTTGGACCCGGCGCTCGGAAATCGTGTCCAGGGCGCTGGTCGCCTCGTCGAGGACGAGGATCGGCGGGTTCTGGAGGAACACGCGGGCCAGCGCGATCCGCTGCCGCTGCCCGCCCGAGAGGTTCGCCCCGCGCTCCGCCACGGCCGACTTGTACCCGTCGGGCATCGCCGCGATCTCGTCGTGGATGCAGGCCATCTTCGCGGCCCGCACGATGTCTTCCGGCAGGCACCGCTGGCACCCGTAGGTGATGTTCTCCTCGATCGTGCCGCTGAAGATGAACGGGTTCTGGCCGACGTACCCGATCAGGTGGCTGATGGTCTCGCGCGACACCTCTTCGAGCGGGACGCCCATCAGGGACACGCGCCCCTCGCGCGGGTGAAGGAGCCGCATCAGCACCTTCAGCCACGTCGACTTCCCGCACCCCGATTTGCCCGCCACGCCGATCGTCTCGCCGGGGCTAATAGTGAGGTCGATGCCGCGCAGCGCCGGCGCCGGGCGGCCGTCCGAGAGCGTGTAATCGACGCGCAGGTTTTCGACCCGCACCACCGCGACCGTGTCGTCCAGCCGCGGCTCGGTGTGCGTCGGCGTCCGGAACGAGGCGTCCACCGGCAGCGACATCAGCTCCTGCAAGTCGAGCACGCGCAGGCTCGCCTCGTGCCCCTCGTCCAGCACGCGGTGGATCTCGTTCAGCGGGGCCATCGCGCTCAGGTAGAGCATCGAGAACGTGAGGATGTCGCCGAAGCTGATGTGCTTGTTGATCGCGAGGTACGCGGCGAGCGCCAGCACCCCAACGTGGAACAGCCCTTCCACCATCGCCTTACCCGCGCCGAAAAACGACATCGCTACGTGGTGCCTCAGCTCCTTGGACCGCTTCTGCTCGGCGGCCTTCGCGACCCGCCGCAGCTCGTGCGCGTGCGCGTTCGCCACCCGCACGTAATCCAGGCCCCCGAGCAGTTCCACCACCGTGCCGTCCATCTCCTCGTTGACCCGCAGCAGCTTCAGGCGGACCCGCTTCTGCGACATCAGTTGCCACACGGTGAGGCTCATCGAAACCGGGATCACGCCGAGCATCGCCAGCCCGAGCCACGGTTGCTTCCAGATCGCCGTACCGATCGCAAACACGCCCACCACGACCGCCGGGAAGAAATCCAGGAACGAGAGCCGCAAGAGGCGCATGAACCCGCCGACCGACCGGAAGATTTTACCGTGCAGGGCGCCGACCTTTTCGTGCGTCAGCCCCGACAGGTCCGCCTGCATCAGGTGCGAAATCACCTTCACGCTCGTGTGCCGCTCGATCCGGGTGCAGGTGTTTTCCACCAGAAAGCGCCGCAGCACCTGAAGCAGTTCGCGCAGGAACACGAGGATCGCGATCGCGCCCAGAAGGAGGGCGACCGCTTCGAGCACCGCGGCCTTCGGCTCGTCGCCCGTGACGCCCTGTGCCACCCGATCGACAAGGCGCCCCGAGAGGAGCGGCAGCGCCGTGGCGGCGATCCCCCCGACGGCCATCACCGCGACCGCCCCGAGCAGCGCCGCCCGGTGTGACTTCGATAACATCCGCCACGTCTTGCGGGCGGTCTCGAACAGCTCCCGGACCTCGGTACTGAACCGGGCGACGGCAGGGTTCGGTTTGCCAGCCATTGCGATCCTCGATGTGCGCGCCCCGAGCGGCAGTACCCGGAGGCGCGAGAAAAATCACCGCCCCGTGCGGAAGCGGTGATCAGAGCAACGTTCGGAGAGGTGTCGAACGGGGAACGGAGCCCCGGCCCTAGCGCGGGCCGGGTTTGAGCCGGCGCTGGATCTGACTCACCATGAGCGGCGACGCCTTGAGCCGGTTCATCAACTTCTGCTCGACCATCTGCGACGGTGACAGTTCGGCCCGGTAGTCAAGGATCAGCGTTTCCTCTTCTGCGCGGGCGACCTCGGCTTGGGATTGACGGTCGGAAGTCGGTTTGGCGTTGTTCACAGCGTTCCTCACTAAGGTGACCGGAGAGGTCGCACTGCATAAAGCAGATGGCGCGCCAAACAAGTCCAGGAACGCACGATCCTTCAAACTATTCACAATTGCCTAGTCAATTGGCACTTTTTGCCCCAAGGACAACACGAACGGCATGTTCCCGGCCGTCGTCGCGCAGCAGGATCGCGAGTTCGGGAAGTTGCGTGCCGTTCAGCCACACTTCGCGAACTCCGGATTCGACCCGATCAGGGTTTTCGACACGACACCGGTACACCGTCCCGCCGTGTCGGTACTCGATCTCAAACTCACCCCACTCCGACGGAACGCGCGGATCGAACGAGAGCCGGTCGCCGCGTTTGGTGAACCCGAGGATCGTTTCCAGCGCGGCGCGGTAGAGCCAAGACGCAGAGCCGGTGTACCACGTCCACCCGCCGCGCCCGACGTGCGGTGCCACGCCGTACACGTCCGCCGCGACCACATACGGCTCCACCTTGTACAGCTCCACACCCTCAGGGGTTGCGGCGTGCGCGAGCGGGTTCAGCATGTTCCACAGCGCAACCGCTTCGGTCCCCCGCCCGAGGCCGGCCAGCGCCTGAACGAGCCAGATGGCCGCGTGCGTGTACTGCCCGCCGTTCTCGCGGATGCCCGGAACGTACCCCTTGATGTACCCGGGCTCGAGCGTCCCGCGGTCGAACGGCGGCGCGAACAGCTTCACCAGCCGCGCGTCACGGTCTACCAGATGCCCCAGGGCGGCGTTCACCCCGCGCCGGGCGCGGTCGGGGGCGCCCGCGCCGGACAGCACGGCCCAGGACTGCCCGAGCGAGTCGATGCGGCACTCGTCGTTCGCGCGCGCCCCGAGCGGGGTGCCGTCGTCGAACCAGGCGCGCAAGTACCAGTCGCCGTCCCAGGCGTGCTCCTCCACCGCGCCCCGGAGCTGCTCGGCCTCCGCCGCGAGGCGCCGGGCCGTGTCGGGGTCGCCGTGCCCTGCGGCCAGTTCGCCGAACTGCTTCCGCACGAGGATCTGGAACCACGCCACCCACACGCTCTCGCCCGTCCCGCCGGCGCCGACCAGGTTCATGCCGTCGTTCCAGTCGCCGCACCCCATAAGCGGGAGCCCGTGCGGGCCGAGCTTCCAGCCGTGCGCCAGCGCCCGCAGGCAGTGCTCGTAAATCGGCGCGGTCTGCTCGGACACGGACGGCTGGAAGTACTCTTCTTGCTCCTCGGCCTTGAGCGCGGGGCCGCGCAGGAACGGCACCTCCTCGTTCAGGACGGTCGTGTCGTTCGTCACCGCGACGTACTGGGCCACAGCGTACGGGAGCCACAAGAAGTCGTCGGAGAAGCGGGTGCGGACGCCGCGCCCGGTCGGCGGGTGCCACCAGTGCAACACGTCGCCTTCCGGGAACTGGTGCGCGGCGGCCCTCAGGATCTGCTCCCGCGCCTGGGCGGGTTCGGCGTACAGCAGTGCCATCGCGTCCTGAAGTTGGTCGCGGAACCCGTACGCGCCGCCGGACTGGTACAGCGCGGTTCGCCCCCAGAACCGGCACGCCAACACTTGATACGGCAGCCACCCGTTCACCAGCACGTCGAGCCCGGGTTCGGGCGTGCGCACCCGCACCGTTGAAAGCCGGCGCTCCCACGCGGCAACCACCTCGCGCAGCGCCTGCTCCGCCCGCACCGGATCGCGGTACTCGGTCGCAAATTTCGCCGCGGTCGCCGCGTCCACGGCTTGACCGAGTACGAACACGATTTCGGCCGTGCCGTCGGCGGCCAACTCGAACCGCCCCAGGAGGGCGGCGCACGGGTCGAGCGCCGGCCCGGCGAGGTCGCTCAGGCCGACGCGCCGCAGCGCCGCGGGGTGCCCAGGTGAGCGGTTCCGGCCCAGGAACTCGGTCCGGTCGCCGGTCAGCGTGCGGGGCCGCAGGCTCACGTCCGCGAACGCGACCGCCGAACCGAAATCCTCGTTAAAAGCGCACCGAGCCAGGAGGGTGCCGGAGTTCGGATCGACCTCGGTAACGACGTGCGTCGCGGTGTGTTCGCGGTTGGTCCCGAGCACCCAGTCCGCGAACAGCGCGGCCGACAGCCGGCGCGCGCGGCCGGCGCGGTTGGTGACTTTGAGGCGCAACACCTTCACCGGGTCCGCGACCGGCACGAACAGCGTGAGTTCGGTACAGAGCCCGTCGCGGTCGGCGGCGTAGGTCGTGTACCCGTGCCCGTGGCGCGTCTCGGTCGGGCCGCCGCACGGGCGCGGGGTGACGCTCCAGAAGTGCCCGGTCTCCTCGTCGCGCAGGTAAACCACCTCGACCGGCGGATCGGTGACGGGGTCGTTCGCCCACGGCGTGAGGCGGTTCGACTGGCTGTTACCGGCCCACGTCGCTCCCGGCCCGGCGTCGGTCGCAAGGCACCCCACCACCGAATTCGCGATCACGTTGATCCACGGCGCCGGGGGCGTGCCGGTGACGACGTACTCGCGCCCGTCGGGGCTGAACCCGCCCGTGCCGTTGAAGAAGCGAAGGCCCTCTCCGGCGTTGCACTCGGTCACGTTCGGTTCGCCCGCGCGTGTGGGCACCAGGTCCGGGGGCAACTTGCTGCCCCGCGCGACGGCGTCGATCTGGTCCGCGAGGGTGCCGTGGTCGCCGTACAGCACCACCCGCGCGGCGGCCAGGATCAGCGTGCGGTCCTCGCTGCCGGGCTGGACCTTACGAACGAACACCCCGCCCGGGCGGTCGATGACGTCGCGGCTGTCGCTCGCGCGGGCCAGCGCGGCGAGGTCCTGGTACAGCTCCTCGCGGTAGCTCGCCGGGCGGTCGGCGAGCAGCACCAAATCCACCACGAACCCGCGCCCGCGCCAGAACGCGTGCGCCTTGAGCGCCTGCCGCGCCAGGGGCATGCCGTCCCCATCGGACACGCACACGGCGACGATCGGCACATCGCCCGAGATCCCGGACCGCCACAGCCCCGGCTGGCCGAGCCGGTTCTCGCGCAGCGACGCGGCCGAACGCAGCGCGGCGGGCGGGAACAGGACGTGCCCGGCGAGCCGCTGGAACACGTGCGACTCGGCGGCCGTGATGCCCAGGTGCCGCAGTTCGACCCGGCTGTGCGCCCAGGCGAGATCGAACGCGCGGTCGGCGGCGGGCAGCGCGTGGTAGTGGTCCGCCAGCGCCAGGGCCGCCTCGCGGGTGTCGGCCACCGCGGTGACGAACGCCAGCGTCGCCCGCCCGCCCGCGGGGATGCGAACGGTTTTGCGGAGCGCGAACACCGGGTCGAGCACTGACCCCACGGTGCCCGACAGCCGCTTCGTCAGCGCCTCGGGCTCGCCCGGCCCGCGGCGCCGGCCGAGGAACTTCGCGCGGTCCGTTTCGTGCTCGGTGGCGCGGCCCGCGTGCTCGTCGGCGGCCACCAGATGAACCGCAAATACCGGCTTTTGGCTCGGCGCCCGCGGGCGCCGGCGACAAATGAGGGCGTCGTACTGCGGCACCCATTCCGTTTCGAGGAACAGCTTCCCGAACGCCGGGTGCGCGAGGTCGGCGCGCTGGTCGTTCAGCACCACCTCCACAAGGCTGGTGACCTCGAGCGCGCGGGGCCGGGTGTCGTGGTTGACGAGCGTCACCCGGCGCACCTCGGCGTCGTGGTCGGGGGCCACGACCACTTCCGTCTGCGTTTCGATGAACCCGTCGCGGCGCCGCAGCTCGGCCTTGTCCGCCGAGAAAATGACCTCGTAATAATCGGCCGGGGTACACAGCGGCTGGTGCCCGGCGGACCACTCCACGCCCGTCGCCGGGTCGCGCACGTACACGAACGAGCCGTGCGGGTCACGGGTCGGGTCCGCGCGCCACTTGTTCACCGCCAGCCCGCGCCGGGAGCTGAACCCGCCCCCGGCGTTCGTCACGAGAACCGTGTACTGCCCGTTCGAGAGCAACTGGCACCGCGGCGCCGGGGTGGCGGCCGTCGTGAGCCGGCGGCTCACCTCGGACGCGGCCGTGGCCGGGGTCGCTCCCTCCGTCTCGGTGTCCGGGGCGCGCACCTCGGGGGCGTCGAGCGGCACCCGCTCCTGGAGCAGCAGTTCGACCGCCCGCACCGCCGGTTCGGCGTGGAGCCGGCGGCAGTGAACGTCGCCCAGCAGGCGGTTGGTGATCGCGCACAGGCCCATCCCCTGGTGGTGCGCCATGTACGACTTCACCACCCGCCACCGCTCGCCCTTCTTGAGCCGGTCGCGGGTGAAGTCGATCGCCTCGTAAAACCCGTACTCCCCTTCCCCGCCCGCCCCGCGGAGCATCGTGAAGTTGCCGATCGCGGCGGTGGCGTCGACCATCGTCGCCAGAAGGGTCGCGTAGGGCGCGACGACCAGGTCCTTCCCCAGCCCGCGCTTGAGCCCCATCCCGGGCACGCCGAACGACTGGTACTGGTAGTCACCCTCCGCGCTGACGACCGCGAACCCGGACTCCGACACCCCCCACGGGGTGCCGGTCTCCACCCCGTACTCGATGTGGCGCGCGACGGTCGCGTGGTGCGCCACGTCGAGCATCGTTCCCCGCGGCGGCGCGAGGAGCAGCCGCGGCATCAGGTACTCGAACATGGTCCCGCCCCACGAGATCAGCCCCGGCGCGCCGCCGGCGGTCGTGACCAGGCGGCCGAGCTGGAACCAGTGCTTCCGCGGCACCACACCCCGCGCGACCGCGAGGAAGCTCGTGAGCGCGGCCTCCGACGCGAGCAGGTCGTAGTGCGCCGAATCGAGCCGCTCGAGCGGGACGTTGTAACCGATGCTGAAGAGGTGCCGGGACTCGTTGTACAGGAACCCGAAGTCCATCGCGTCCGCGAACCGCTCGGCCCGCCCCGCGGCCTCCTCCAGCCGCGCGACCAGATCGGCCGCGCGTGACCGCCCCAAAGATTCAGACAGCGGCTCCGCAACGGAACGGGACTCCAGTTCGGCCCGCAAAGCGGGTAGCCGTTTCGCCCAGTGCCGCGGGCTGTGCGGGGTGTCGAGTTCGCCGAGTGGAGCCGCGCCCCGTTCGCCGGGCGACAGTGCCCGGAGCACCGGCAGCCACGGGCAGACCGTCTCCAGTTCGGCCCGGAGCGCCTGAATCTGCGCGACCAGTGCCGGCCCCCACGCGCCCGCGCCTTGCAGGTTCGAGAGCGAGCGGGCGAGCTTGTCGGCCCCTTCCAGCCAGTCGGCCCACGCGAGCAAGGAAGCGGGCGCCGTCGCCAGGTGCGTGCGCAACGCGTCGGCCGCGCCGGCGGGCAGGTTTTCCGCCGCCAGGTTCAGCGTGTCGAGCAGCCCGCGCGGGGCCGCCGGCGACGGAACCACCTCATCGGCCTTTGCCCGCAGCCCGTTCTTCACCGCCAGCAAACAGCCGAGCAGGTTCCCGCTATCCACAGTGGACACGTAGTCCGGCGGGAGCGGGCGGAGCGTGGTGGTTTCGTACCAGTTCAGGAAGTGGCCGCGGAACCGGTCCATCCGGTCGAGCGTGTCGAAGGTGTTGGACACGCGTGTCGCGAGTTCGGTCAGCGTTACGTACCCGAGATCGTGCGCGGACAGCGTCGACAGGAGCAACAACCCCTTGTTGGTGGGGGACGTGCGGTGCGCCACCACCCCGCGCGGGTCCTCCTGGTAATTGTCGGGCGGGAGCCAGTTGTCCTCGGCGGTGACGAACGTCTCGAAGAACCGCCACGTCTTACGCCCGGTGCGGCGCAACTCCGCTTCATCCGCCGCCGCCAGCGGGGCCTCGGCGTCCTTCAGCGGCCGACTCACCAGCCACGCGACCACCGGCGACAGCGCCCACGCCACCAGCCACGGCCCCGCGGCCCACAGCGCCCCGGGACTCGTCCACGCGACCAGCGCGGCAAGTCCCACCGCGAGCGCCACCGCCTGCCACATCGACCGAACGAACTGTCGCAGCCCGCTCCCGAGCCGCGCCTCGGCGGCCGCCGCCGTTTCCCACTCGAGCATCTGCCGCCGGGTGACGAGCAGCCGGCGCAGCGTCCGCCCCACGGCGTCGAGCGCGAGCGCCGCTTGGTTCGGCAGGAACACCGCGGCCAGCACCACTTGCCAGAACGTCGCGGGCAGGCTCTGTCGCGCCCCGCGGAGCACCGCCCCGGGCGTCCGGCTCGATACGAAATCGAGCCCCTGGAGAACCAGTTGGAGCAGCAGCGGCACCGCGAGCACCGCGAGCGCCACGAGCGACCACGCCCACGCCGCCCCGGGAAGCACGGTCCAACCCAACGCGAGGAGCGCCACCAGCGCGGCCGGCATCAAGCTGCGCCGGAGGTTGTCGAGCACCTTCCAGCGGCCCAGCAGCGTAAGCACGTTTGGTTTGCGCCCGTCGGCGGTCGGAACGGTGAGCCCGAGCCACGGGAGCAGTTGCCAGTCGCCGCGCACCCACCGGTGCTCGCGCTTCGCGTAGGCGTGGTACTTCGCGGGGAAGTCGTCGAACACCTCCACGTCCGTGACCAGCCCGCACCGGGCGAAGTTCGACTCGATCAGGTCGTGGCTCAGGATGCTGTTCTCCGGGAACGCGTGTCCGGCGGTCGCGTGGAACGCTTCCAGGTCGTACAGCCCCTTCCCGGTGAACGTGCCCCACCCGAACAGGTCCTGGTACACATCCGACGACGCGCTCGAGTACGGGTCGATGCCCGCCGAGCCCGCAAAGATGCGGGCGAACAGCGACCGCAGGCCGGTCTTGTAGAGGAAGCTGACCCGCGGTTGCAAGATCCCGTACCCCGCGACCACCCGGCGCCCGTCGGCGGACAGCACGGGGCGGTTGAGCGGGTGCGCCAGCGTCGCAACGAGCCGCCGGGCGGCGTCGCGCGGCAGCACCGTGTCCGCGTCCAGTGTGAGGACGAACCGGGCCTCAATCGCCGCCGCGTCGCCGGTCTGAACCGTGTAACTGGTGCTCGTGTCCCCCTTCAACAGGCGGTTGAACTCGTCGAGCTTCCCGCGCTTGCGCTCCCACCCCATCCACGCGCCTTCGGACACGTTGAGCTGGCGCTTGCGGTGAAAGAGGAAGAAGACGTCGGCCTTGCCGCGGGCGTGCCGCTCGTTCAGCTTCCGAATCCCGTCGGCCGCGACTTTGACCAGCGCGGCGTCGTTCGGCGTCGTTTCCGTGGGGGCGTCGGCCCAGTCGGTGAGCAGCGCGAACCGGAACTGCGGGTCCGGGTTCGCCAGGTAGTGAAGCTCCAGCCGCTCGCAGAGCGCCGCCGCGCTTTCCGGTTTCGTCAGCATCCCCGGGATGACGACGATGGTGCGCCACTCGGCCGGCACGCCGGAATTGAAATCGAGCTTCGGCAGCACCCGCGGCGGGAGCACCCGGCACACCGCCGCGTTCACCACCGCAACCGCGACCTCGCTCGCGGGAAGCAGGACCGCGAGCCCGACCAGCACGAGCAGCCACACCGACGACGTGACGAGAGCCGTGAGCCCGACGGCGAGAGCGACCAGCGACACCGTTATCAGCGTCAGCCCGCCGAAATACGTCAGATTCGGGCGGTCCGTCAGGAGCGCGCGCCACCGGTCGCGGAACTTGAACCGGCACCCCAGCGCGCGGGCGAACGCGCCCCGCCCCTCCGCAACGAGGTGGTATCCGAGGTGCCGCTCGCGCGGGGAGGCGCCCTGCGCGGCCCGGGCGAGCGCGTGCCGGGCGACGTCCGCCTCGTCGCGCCGGGCCGCCTTGGCGAGTTGCTCCACGGCCTGGCGGTAGCGGTCGCGGGTGGCCGCGTCCTGGTGCCGGTACACGCCCGTCGGCTCGGCGCGGAGCGCCTCCTCGACCAGACTCGCGTGCTCGAAGAACTGCCCCCAGTCGATCGCGTTCAGCAGGCGCAGGCTGGTGACACAGTTCCCGACCGAGACCTGGTTCGCCGCCTGCCGCCGGTGCTCGCGGCGCAGCACCTCGCTCAGGTCGCCGGGCACGTCCGAGATTCCCGGGTTCGTTTCGCTGAGGTCGCGCACGGCCTGGTGCCAGCCGACCAGGAACGCATCGGAACTGCCTTCCGGGAGCGGCCGGTTGGCCCCGGTCTCGGTCCGGCCGACCCATTCGAGCGCCCGCGCCCGCTCGGTGCGGGTGCGGAGCATCTGGTCGGCGAGCCGGCGCAGGTTCTCGATCAGCGCGAGCCGGAGCATGATCGGCACCGCCCACAGTTCGCCGGTGGTGAGCGGAGCGACCTCCTGGTACGCGCGAACGAACCGGAGGAGCTGGCCGTCGTCGAGGTGGCTGTCGGTGTGGGTGACCAGTTCGACCGCGAGCGCGTAGACCCGTGGGTGCCCGCGGTGCGGCCCGTCCGCGGCCACGGGCAGTTCGTCGGCGTACCCGCGCGGGAGGTCGGTGCGCACCTCGCGGAGCACGTCCTCAATGACAAAGAAGTTGTCGAGCAGCCACTCCGCGTCCGGCATGAGCGGCTCGGCGCGGGCGGCCTCGGCCGCGGCGTCCCGCGCGGCGCGGAGCACCGCGGCGTTGTCGCGAAGCCGGGCCAGCAGCGCATGTGAACCCGGGTTCACATGCGCCGGCCCCGCGGCGAGCGAGCGGGCCAGGTCCGCGAGGCGGTCCGGGCCGAACAGGTCGCCGCGAAACGGTTCAGGAGTCGGTACTTGAGGAGAGGGGTCGTGTCGTTTGCTCGATAATGACCGTTCCATGCGCGCGCGATTCTCCCCGTGTCGAGAACTGACCGGGGAGCAAATCGGGTGCCGTGTAATCGATGTGCGAAAGCACCGCGCACGCACCGCGCATGAGCGAACTGGACAACCTGATCGGGTAAACGTGCGCGACTACGAGCCGAGATTACTCGGACCGAAGGCGCCGGGAAGCAGTTCGGCCAGCCGCTGGGTGATGACGCCGGGGCCGTCGCACACGCTCACGACGAGCGCGTTCGGTCCGAACTCGTTGATCACTTGCCGGCACCCCCCGCAAGGGGCCGTGGGCTCGGGCGTGGGCGTGTAGATCACGACCGCCGCAACGTCGGTGCGCCCGCTCCCGACCATCTGAAAGACGGCGTTTCGCTCTGCGCAGATCGTGAGCCCGTAGGACGCGTTCTCGACGTTGCACCCGTCGAAGACGGTCCCGTCGCCGGTGAGAACCGCAGCCCCCACCCGGAACCGGCTGTACGGGGCGTAGGCACGCGCCGCGACGGCCCGGGCGCGACGAATCAGTTCTGCGAGGGTCGAGTCGTCCAGAGGGGTCATACGTTCTCTCGCGTCGTGTTGACCGTTTGGATGCGCCACACTCTCCCTGCACCGGCGCGCCAAACGCCGCAGCCGGGCCGGCGATCAAATCCTGTGTGCGCGGCCTTAGCCAGAAAACGCTGCTGGGCTCACCGGTTGCTTTAACGTGTTAATTTACTAGCGACAGCCAAGGAAAACACAATAGCTTCGAGTTCCAGGTTCTAATTTGGCCCAGTGGCCGCCAAAACGCTCCAACGATTCGTGCCACTCGCAACTCTAATTGAAACTACTGGAATCACCTTCACACGCAGCCGCGGTCCGCCCGGCGCTCCGCCGCCGCAGAATTTTGTTCTCTCCGGATCGGCAAGACTCTGGAACCCGAGGGCCGAATTCGCGCCGGCGCACGAGGGTTCGCTCGCACCTCACGCCCCGCCTGCACCCGGGACCGAAAATGTCGCGCCGGATGCGAGGAGACCGGTGAGTGGCGACAGCTTGTTGTGCGAGCGGAGATTATGAGCCCGCACCGCAAACCGCAGCAATTTGTTAACCCGCGATTCGCGTTTTATGCTCTTAACACCTGCACGCGCCGACGGGGCACAAGCGAACGAGCGCAGCTCGCCGCGCGTAACCGAAGCGCCCCTCTGACGCACCGCCCCAGACATCGACCGAGTACAGACCGATGGTCGCAACACTACCCACCGCCAACACGTTCCCGCCCGCCGTGAGCGAGGCCGTCGAGGGCGCGGCGGCCACCTTCTTCAGCGGTTCGTGCGGGCTGACGCACGTCCCGGACGCGCAGATTGATGACGCCGTCGACCAGGCGGGCATCATGAGCACCATCTCGTTCGTGGGCGACATCCAGTGGGCGTTCGCGCTGGCGTTCCCCGAGGAGGCCGCGGTCGGACTCGCCCGCACGTTCGCCGGGTTCGACATCCCGTTCGACAGCGTGGATATGGGCGACGTGATCGGTGAGATCGTGAACGTGATCGCCGGGGACGTCGTCGGCCGGCTGGCGAAGCAGAAGATCGAGGCCCGGATGTCGCTCCCCACGACGGTGCGTGGGAGCAACGTGTCCATGATGATGCCCACGGACGCGCCCGCCACGCGGTTCGTGTTCTCCGGCCCGGCGGGCACGTGCTGGTTCGACCTGGTCGCGACGCCCAAGCCCCTGGCGGCGCCGGGCCAAGAGGAGAGCCCGGAGGCGGCCACCCGGTGGGGCGGTTCGGACCCGCCCGCGCCGCCCGTGACGCCCGCGCCGGTGGGCACCCTGGCTCCCGCCCCGGCGCCCGCCGCCGCCCCGGCACCTCACGCCGCGCCGGACCCGTCACAGGACGCCTGGGCCGCGGCGATGGCCGAGGCCGAGCGGCAGATGGCCGAGCAGGACGCCCTCGACGCCGCCGCACGCGCCGCCGGTCTGACGGCCGGCCCGGCGGTGCAAACCGTCGTCGTCCAGGGGGGCTCCCGGTTGATGCCGCTGGTGCTGGTGCTGGCCTGCGCCGGGTGGGGCGGGTTGGTCAGCCTCATTGCGGCCGGCGGCCCGCACGGGCCGCCGCCCGAACCCGCGGCCGCGGAGCACGCCGAGGGCGCGGCCGCGCCGAAGGCCCCGACCGCAGAGATCGACGAGCTGATCCGGAGCGACCAGTTCGACGACGCCCTCAAGGCGTGTTTCAAGGCCGCGAAGAAGGACCCCCGACCGAGCGAAACCGCGCTGACGCTCCGCGAGGCCCTGTGCCTCGAGGGCCAGGGCCGCTGGGGCGAGGCCGCCGGGGCGTACCAGCGCGCCGAGGCGGACCCGGACACGGTCACGTCGGTGGTCGCGCTACTCGGCCAGGCCCGGTGCGCCACGCAGGACGGGTCGTACGTGATCGCCCGCGCGCTGACGAACCGCGCGCTGCTGCGGTCCGGCGCCCCCGGCTTCCGCGGCACGGCGGTGCGCAAGGACATTCAACACCTCCAGGCGCGGATCGCGCTGCAGGCGGCCGGCGCGAAGCCGCTGCCCCGGGACGCGAGCGCACGCCCCCTGCTCTCCGCCAGCCCGACCAACGGGCTCGAATGGCTGCCGACGAGCGCGCCCCCCCCCACCCCGACCGGTGACACGTTCGAGGTGCACCGCATCCTCGGCGCGCCGAAAATGCTCCAGGTGAGCGGTAGCCTCTCCCGCCGCCCGGCGCTTGAGGTGCTCAACGCGCTCGCCGCCACCGCCGGCTGGAAGGTGCAGGTGAACAGCGACGCGGCCGCGCAACTGAAGTGGGCGGTCGGCCCGATCGAGATCGACCACCTCACGCTGCCCGAGTTCCTCAACGTCCTCATGGACGGGACCAGCGTCACGTGGGCGACGGACGGGGACACGTTGCGCCTGGCACTGCCGGCACGCAAGGAAGCGGCGCCAAAGAAGTAGTCACGCGCGCCAGCGGCGGGCCGGGCGCGCACCTTAAAACGGTGCGCGCCCGGCCCGCCGCTGGCACGGAGGCGGTCCGCACCCGAAGTGCCCCCCGCCCGGCGAACCGACGGACCGAAAGCGGTACCGCCGCCCAATTCCCACACTTCATCCCTGACATCACACCCCCGCGAGCCGTGCCCCGTTTGGCTCTTGAGACCGACCGGGGCGGTTGCGTAGTCTCAACAATGGGCCACGGGCAACTTGCGCCCCGCGCCCGCCGACCCGGTTGACAACCTCTCTGATGACCAAACAGCGAACGCGCGGCCCAAGCGGGGCCGCTCCGGTAGCATCGCACGGCACCGCAAACGGACCGGTCGCACACGCCCCCTTCGGACCGTGGCCGGTGCTGATCCTGTTGGGGGCGCTGTGCGCCGCGGACGACTCGGGCCGGCTCCCCCCGGGGGTGTGGGCCGCCGGGGGGCTCGCCATCGGCGCGGCCGCGGGCCTCGGGTTCGTGCGGCTCCGGCGGCACGAACCCGAGGCCCGCGCGACGGCGTACCTCCGACGGGCGATGGACGCGGTGGCAGACGCGGTGTTCGTCCTGGACCACCGGGAGCGGGTGCTCTTCGCGAACGCAGAGGCGGCCGCGCTCGCGGGGCCGCCCGCGGCCGAACTGGTCGGTCGTGAGGCGAACGCGTGCCTGCCCGCCGGGCTCGCGGACTGGCTCCGTCGGCGCGGCCCCGCGGGCCAGTCGGTCGAGGTGCCGGGGAGCGAGGGGCGGGTTTACGCCGCGCGCCGGGTCACCTGGTCCGCCGCTTCCGGGCCGCCGGGGGCGGTCGTGGTCGTGCGGGACCTCACCGACCAGAAGCGCGCGCAACAAGCGGCCGACCGGACCACGGCGTACCTGCGCGCCGCGCTGGACCGCCTCGCCGACGGAGTCGTGGTGTCGGACGCCGCCGGGAACCTGCTGGACCTGAACCCGGCCGCGGTGCGGATGCACGGGTACGAGCGGGTCGAACAGGCACGGCGGAACCTCGCCGCGCTCCGGGACACGTTCGTCCTGGCGCCGGTCGGCGGCCCGCCGCTGCGGTTCGACGAATGGCCCCTCTCCCGGCTGCTGCGCGGCGAGGACGTGGGCGTGTGCGAACTGACGGTGCGGCGCACGGACGTGCCGGTCGAGCGGGTGGTACAGTACAGCGGGACCCGCGTGCCCGGCCCCGCGGGCGGCACGGAGCTGGTGGTGGTCACGAGCCACGACGTGACCGACCGGCGCCGCGCCGAGGACGAGTTGCGGGCCAGCGAGCAGCGGTTCCGGGCGTTCGCCGACCACGCCGCCGACGCGTTCTTCCTCCACGACGACCGCGGCACGGTGCTGGACGTCAACCGCCAGGCGCTCGCGTCCCTCGGGTGCGAGCGGGCCGAGCTGGTCGGCCTCTCCCCGCTCGCGTTCGACCCGGACCTCACGCCGCAGCAGCTCGCGAACAACTCCGAGCGGTTAAACGCCGGGGAGACGATCGCGTGCGAGACCCGGCACCGGCACACGTCCGGCCGGGTCTTCCCCGTCGAGCTGCGGATCCGCCCGTTCACCGCCGGCGGGCGGCGCCTCGCCGTCACCCTCGCCCGGGACGTCACCGCGCAGGTCGCGGCCCGGGCGGCGCTGCGGGCGAGCGAGGAGAGTTACCGGCTGCTGTTCGAGTGCAACCCGCTACCGATGTGGGTGTACCACACGGAAACGCTGGCGTTCCTGGCGGTCAACCCGGCGGCGGTGGCGAAGTACGGGTACACGGCGGACGAGTTCCTGGCGATGACCCTTCGGGACATCCGCCCCGCCGAGGACGCGGCGCGGCTGCCGGGCGCGGTCGCCGCGGCGGGCGGGAAGCTGTCCGACTCGGGCGTGTGGCGCCACCGACTCAAGAGCGGGGACCTGATCCAGGCCCGCATCTACTCCCACCCGCTCGAGTTCCGCGGCCGGCCCGCGCGCCTGGTCATGGCGCAGGACGTGACCGCGCAGCTCGCGGCGGAGCACGCGCTGCGGGAGAGCGAGGAGCAACTGCGGCGCACGCTGGAAGCATCGGCGACGGGGCTCTGGAGCTGGGACCTGACCGGCGGCACGATCGCGTGGCAATCGGACCAGGTCCCCGCGTCGTTCCACCCGGGCGGGGCGTTCGACGGCACCGCACACGGGGTGGACCGGGTGCTCCACCCCGAGGACCGCGAGCGGGTGTGGGCGGCGGCCCGCCGGGCGGTCGCGGCCCGCGACCTGTTCGAGTGCGAGTTCCGGGTGGTGTTCCCGAACGGGGGCGGGCGCTGGGTCGCGGCCCGGGGCCGCGCCGCGTACGCCGACGACGGGCGGCCGGTGCGGATGCTCGGCACCATCACCGACGTGACCGCGCGCAAGACCGCCGAGCTGGAGCTGCAGCGGACGCGGGCGGTCCTCCAGAAGCTGGTCGATCACAGCCCGGCGCTGATCTTCATGACCGGGGCGGACGGGCGGTACCTGCTGTTCAACCCGCGGTGCGAGGCGGCGCTCGGGGTGCGGGCCGCGGACGTGCTCGGGCGGACGCCGGCCGAAGCGTTCCCGGCCCCGCTCGCGCGCAAAATCGCCGAGCGGGACGGCCACGCCCTCAGCACCGGTGTGCCCCAGGTCTCGGAAGAAACGGTACGCACCCCCGACGGGCCGACCCATTTCTCGACCGTCCGGTTCCCCGTCTCCGGCCCCGACGGGCGCGTCATCGCCCTCGGCGGGGTCGCGATCGACATCACCGCCCGGCGGCGCGCCGAGGACGACCTGCGCGCCCGCGAGGAGCTGTTCCGGCTCCTCGCCGACGAGTCCCCGCACATCATCTGGGTGAGCGACCGCGACGGGCGCCCCGAGTACACCAACGCCCGGTGGCGGGAGTACTCCGGCCGCACGGCCGACCAGGCGCGCGAGCAGGGCTGGGCGGGGGCCGTCCACCCGGACGACCGAGAACACTACCGGCGGTCCTGGCGCGAGGCGCGGGCGCGGGGGGGGGAGCACGAGGCGCAGGTGCGGCTGAAACGGGCCGACGGGGTGTACCGCTGGTTCCTCGCGCGCGCCAAGCCCGTGGGCGGGCCGGGCGGAACCCGCCGCTGGTTCGGCGCCGCCACCGACATCGAAGAGCAGAAGCAGCGCGAGGCCTCGCTGCTCCGGGCCGACGTCCAAAAGGACGCGTTCCTGGCGACCCTGGCGCACGAGCTGCGGAACCCGCTGGCCCCGATCGCCGACGTGGCCCACCTCCTGGGCTCCGGCGGGCTCGACGACGGGCGGCTGCGGGAGGCCGGTGCGCTGCTCGCGGGGCAGGTCCGGTTGCTCACCCGGCTGGTCGACGACCTGACGGACCTGAGCCGCGTGCGGCGCGGCGCGGTCGAACTGCGGTGCGAGCCGGTCGCGCTCGCGGACGTGATCCGAACGGCGGTCGAGACCAGCGCCCCGCACATCCGCGCCGCGGGGCACCGACTGTCGCTCGAGCGCCGCTCGGAGCCGGTGATCGTGCGCGGGGACGCGGTCAGGCTGGCGCAGGTCGTCTCGAACCTCCTGACGAACGCCGCCAAGTACACCCCGCCCGGCGGAAACGTCTGGCTCGCGCTGGACCGGGACGGAACGGAGGCGGTGGTCCGGGTGCGCGACGACGGCGCCGGCATCGACCCGGCACTGCTGCCCCGCGTGTTCGACATGTTCGTCCAGGAGCGGCGCCTCCAGGAACAGGCCCCCGGCGGCCTGGGCGTCGGGCTGACCCTGGCGCAACAAATCGTCGAGCTGCACGGGGGGGCGATCGACGCGCGCAGCGCGGGGCCGGGCCGGGGGGCCGAGTTCGTGATCCGGCTCCCGCTCGCCGCGACGAACGAGCCGCCCCCGCCCGGCCCGCAGCCGGCGCCCGCCGGACCGCTCCGGGTGCTCGTCGTGGACGACAACGAGGCCGTCGCGCAGAGCTTCTCGTGGGTCCTGTCGGGGTGCGGGCACACCGTTGCGGTGGCGCACGACGGCCCGCGCGCGCTCGCGTTGGTGCGCGAGTTCCGCCCCGACGCGGTGCTCCTCGACCTCGGGCTACCGGGGACGAACGGCTGCGGGGTGGCGCAGGCGATCCGGGAACTGCCGGAGGGGGTCGGGGCGCTGCTCGTGGCCGTCACCGGGTGGGGAACGGAGGACGACCGCCGGCAGACGCGCGGGGCCGGCTTCGACCACCACCTCACGAAGCCGGTGAACCATCAGGAGCTGACAGCACTCCTGGCAACCGTCTCACGGCAGCACGGCCAAGCGGCAACAGTTCGGAACACGTCCGGGTAAATGGGCGACCGTCTTGATCGCCGCCACAGCGAGGCCGGTGCAACACAAATGACGTTCACCCGCCCCGCACCGAGCCCAGCGACGTGAATACAAGCGGCAACCGCTGCTGCCTTCAAGACGCCGGGCGGGTCGTGGTCGAACCGCCGATATCAGCCCTTCCAGTTGCTCACATCATTGGGGTTGCGGAATCGACTTCAACTCGTTTCCGGCTGCCATCGGACCGCCCCTCGCCGACATCCCGATCACCCACGCCGACAAGCGGGCGCCTCGTGAACCTTCAGGACTGCGAGTCAAAAGTCGTCAAGTCAGCAAGTCGTACAGTCACAAACCATCATTATCACTGGATTTGTGACTGTACGACTTTCGACGATCGGACTTTTGACCCGAAGCTCTTCAGCTCCAGACATTTGAGTCGTATCGCCACTGGCCGGTAGGGTCCACAACCGGTGAGCAATCGGAACTTCCGCGCACCACCTCTTCACTACGGCAGGGGTACGTCTTTGAACTCGAACGGTACGGTCACATCGGCGAGTGGCGCGGGCGTTTCGTACACGAGCGCCCACCCTTTCCCGGTCGGGTTAGCGAACCCCGCCTTCGCGTTCTCGTCGAACCGATGGATGACGCGCAGCGGGCTCGTCTGTTCCGGCTGCGGAATCTCGTACTCGTCGATCGTTACGAAGTTCCCGTCCGGCGAGCGGAGCCGCAGCCGGTTGTCGCGGAGCCACGGTTGCCCCTCGAAGCTCTGAAACACCGGCTGCCCGGACGGGTAACCGAGTTCCAGCACGACCTCCCATGTGTTGCCTTTCTTTTGAAGCTTTTTTAGCGCGCCCGTCACGCCTCCCAACGTTTGCGGCGGCGGCAGCGCTCCACCGGGCGCCTCGAACTTAAACTCCAGCAGCCGGTCGGCGACGGTCGCGTGAAACGCCCCCGCGAGCGCGGTCAGACGCTGGGCCGTCCGCGGGACGCCCTCGATCTGCACTTTCATCTCGGCGGTCGCGCCGGACGGAAGCACCTGGGCCGACCCGCCCGTGTCCCGGAGTTTCGACCCCCGGTCGTCGGTCACCTTGCTGACCCGCGGCGTGGTGTCGATCCGGTACACCTTCAGTCGCGGCTCCCAATGGGCCAGCAAGGCGACCTCGTGGAACGTGGCGCCCGCGTCGAGCAGCGCGCGGCCGGTGACCCCCTTCGCGACCACCCGGAACGGACCGCTCGTAGCGGCGATCTCTTTCGAGTCGCCGCGCGGGAGCAGTTCCACCCGCGCCCCGCTCTCGCGCACCACGATCCGTGCGCCCGACGTGTCGGCGCTCTGCTGCAACGCGGACCAGAACGGCGCCTTGTCGAACGCGGCCCCGCACTTGGCGTTGACAAGCAACGGCGGTACCGCGATCGGCACCCCGGACTGCTTCGACAACTCCGCGACGACCTCTCCCAGCGGCGCGCCGGCCTTGGCGAACGTCACGGCGGTCGGGGCCGGAACCGGCGGCTTCGACGGTTCCGCCGCGGCCAGCGCCATGAGGGTGCCGAGAGTGAGGGGTATAATGGGCAGCAAGCGCATGCGTGGCTCCCGGTCTCGGGCGGCGTCCGGTCGTATAGACGACGCGGAAGGACCCACCTATCCTAACCTTGCTAGAAGAGCCGAGCCACTCGCGGTTCCTGCCCTGCCATCCGCCCGCTCACGAGGACGTTGTCGATGCTCGTCACCCCCGACGTGTTGGCACACACCAGCGCTCGACTCCCCGACGACGTGGACCCGCAGGAAACGACCGAATGGCTCGACGCGATGGAGGCCGTACTCAAGCACGGCGGTCCGGAGCGGGCGAAGTTCCTGCTCGAGACGCTGATCGCCGCGACCGAGCGCGGCGGGGCAAAAATGCCCGGCGGGATCACGACGCCGTACGTCAACACCATTCCGGTCGAGTTGCAAGCCCCCTTCCCCGGTGACCGCGCGGTCGAGCGGAAGATCAAGAGCATCGTCCGCTGGAACGCGATGGCGATGGTGCTCAAGGCGAACAAGAACACGAACGTCGGCGGCCACATCTCCACCTTCGCGTCGGCGGCCACCCTGTACGAAATCGGCTTCAATCACTTCTTCCACGGGAAGTCCGCGGACCACCCCGGCGATGTGGTGTTCTTCCAGGGCCACGCCAGCCCGGGCATGTACTCGCGGGCCTTCGTCGAGGGCCGACTCGACGAGATCAAGCTCACGAACTTCCGCCAGGAGCTCCAGCCGGGCGGCGGGATCTCGAGTTACCCGCACCCGTGGCTGATGCCGGACTTCTGGCAGTACCCGACGGTGTCGATGGGCCTCGGCCCGATCATGAGCATTTACCACGCGCGGTACAACCGGTACCTGCACGACCGGAGCCTGGCCCAAACGGACAAGGCCCGCGTCTGGGCGTTCCTCGGCGACGGCGAGTGCGACGAGCCGGAATCGCTCGGCGCGATCAGCCTCGCGGGCCGCGAGAAGCTCGACAACCTCACCTGGGTCATCAACTGCAACTTGCAGCGGCTCGACGGCCCGGTGCGCGGCAACTCGAAGATCATCCAGGAGCTCGAAGGGATCTTCCGCGGCGCCGGGTGGAACGTCATCAAGGTGGTCTGGGGGACCGACTGGGACGAGCTACTCAGAAACGACCACACCGGGGCGCTGTCGCGCCGCATGATGGAGGTGGTGGACGGCGAGTACTGCAATTACGTCGGCCGCGACATGCGGACGGCCGACGAGGTGAAGGCCGGGAAGCTGATCAGCGAGGAGGAGGACGCCGAGCGCCGCGGCCAGTACATCCGCGACACGTTCTTCAACACGCCGGAGCTGAAGGCGCTGGTCGAGCACCTCTCGAACAAGCAGGTCGCGGCCCTCAAGCGCGGCGGGCACGACCCGCTGAAGGTGTACGCGGCGTACAAGACCGCGACCGAACACAAGGGGCAGCCGACCGTCATCCTCGTGAAGACGGTGAAGGGCTACGGCATCCCCGGCGACGGCGGCCAGGGCAAGTTCACCACGCACCAGCTCAAGAAGCTGGCGGTGCAGATCGAGGCCGTGCCCGACATGAAGCCGGAGGAGAAGGCGAAGCGCCAGATGCTCGCCGCGCTCCGCCAGTTCCGCGAGCGGTTCGAGCTGCCGGCCATTTCCGACGAGGAGCTGGAACACATCCCGTTCTACCGGCCGTCGGCCGACAGCCCCGAGGCCAAGTACGTCCGGGCGCGCCGCGCCGCGCTCGGCGGGCCGCAGCCGTTCCGCAACAACCAGTTCGTGCCGTGCCGCCCCCCGGAGCGCAAGGGGTTCGAGCGGCTGTACGCGGCCACGATCGCGGGCAAGGGCCAGTCCACGACGCTCGCGTGGGTCAACCTCATGACCCAGCTCTGCCGCGACCCGAACGTCGGCCAGCTCCTCGTGCCGATCGTGCCCGACGAGGGCCAGACGTTCGGCATGCCGCCGATGTACAAGGCGTTCGGCATGTACTCCAGCGTCGGGCAGCTCTACACGCCGGTCGACAAGGGCTCGCTGTCGGAGTACCGGGAGTCGAAGACCGGCCAGATCCTCCAGGAGGGGATCAACGAGGCGGGCAGCATGGCGAGTTGGATCGCGGCCGGCACCGCGTACAGCACGCACGGCGTCAACACGATCCCGTTCTACATCTACTACTCGATGTTCGGGTTCCAGCGGATCGGCGACCTCGCCTGGGCCGCCGCCGACGCCCGCTGCCGCGGGTTCCTGATGGGCGCCACCGCCGGCCGCACCACCATCAACGGCGAGGGGCTCCAGCACGAGGACGGCCACAGCCACCTCGTCGCCATGACCATCCCCACGTGCCGCACCTACGACCCCGCGTTCGCCTACGAGCTCGCGGTGATCGTCGAGGAGGGCATCAACGCGATGTACGTGCGGGGCGAGGAGTGCTTCTACTACCTCACCATTTACAACGAAAGCTACGACATGCCCGCGATGCCGAACGAAGACGTTCGCGCGGGCATCATCAAAGGCCTGTACCCGGTGAAGACGGTGCGGCCCGAGGGCGCAAAGCTCGAGGTGCAACTGCTCGGCAGCGGTGTGATCCTGAACGAGGCGCTGCGGGCGCAAGGCATCCTCGCCGAGAAGTACGGCGTCGCCAGTACCGTGTACAGCGCGACCAGCTACCAGATGCTCCGCAAGGACGCGATCGAGTGCGAGCGCCACAACCGGCTGCACCCGGACGCGCCGAAGAAAACGCCCTACGTCTCCCAGGTGCTGGGCAACACCAAGGGGCCGATCGTCGCCACCAGCGACTACATGCGGGCGCTGCCCGAGACCGTGGCACCGTACCTCAACGGCCGGCTGCTCGCGCTGGGCACCGACGGCTTCGGCCGCTCGGAAACCCGCAAGGCGCTCCGTCGGTTCTTTGAAGTGGACGCCGAGAACGTGGCGGTCGCGGCGCTCTACTCGCTGTTCCAACAAGGGCAACTCGACCCCGGCACCGTCAAAAAGGCGGTCGCGGAACTGGGCCTGAACCCGGGCGCACCGCACCCGTGGACGGTCTGATACACATACCCGGTAATATTGCCGCTTTCTTGACGAGCCGCGACCGCCAGGGAGCGGTGCCACGTATCCCGCTCCCTGGCGGTCGCGGCTCGTCAAGAAAGCGGCACCCGTTGCGGGTTCATGTATGAGGACCGGCTCACACGTTGCCAACCCGAAGGTCGTAAAGCCGCACAACAATCTCCGGCTTTACGACCTTCGACTTTCGAACCTTCGACAGCACGCGAAGCAAGCATAAAGAGCCACACATGGACTTTCATCTGCCGAACCTGGGCGAGGGCATTGAGGGCGGAACCATCACCTCCGTGCTGGTGAAGCCCGGCGACACGGTCACCACCGGTCAGCCGGTGATGTCCGTCGAGACCGATAAGGCGTCGATGGAAGTCAATGCCGAGTCCGACGGCACCGTGGACGCTGTGCTGGTGAAGCCCGGCGACAAGGTGAGCATCGGCGCCCCACTCCTGAAACTCGGCGGCGGCCAAAAGGCCGAACCGAAGGCGGAAGCGAAACCGGCCGCGAAAGCCGCGGCCGAGGCGAAACCCGAGCCGCCCCCAAAGGCCGCTCCGGCGCCCGCTCCGTCGAGCGGCGCGGCGACCGCGTTCGCGCTCCCCGCGCTCGGCGAGGGCATTGAGGGCGGGACCATCACCGCGGTGTTCGTCAAAGCCGGCGACGCTGTGAAAGCCGGCCAGAACGTTGTCGCGATCGAAACCGACAAGGCCGCGATGGAAGTGGCCGCCGAAGCCGACGGCACCGTCGAGGCGGTCCACGTCAAGCCCGGCGACAAGGTGAGCATCGGCGGCCCGCTGCTAACGCTCAACGGCGGGGCTGCACCTCAACCGCAGCCGAAGGCGTCCGCCCCAACTCCCCAGCCGCCCGCGACGAAACAACCCGCCACTGAACAGGCAAAGCCCCAACCGCAGCCGACGCATGCGGCGTCCGCCAACGGGAGCAACGGCGCCACAAAGGCGATTATTCCAGCCGGCCCGGCTACGCGTAAACTGGCCCGCGAGCTGGGCGTCGCGCTCGCCGAGGTCAAGGGCACGGCCCGCGGCGGCCGCGTCACCCTGGACGACCTCAAGGGCTTCGTGAAGGGCGAGCGCACCCGCGCCAAGGAGAGCGGCAGCGCGGGCGGGGCGCTCGCGGCCGACGCGGTCGTCGTTAACAAGTACGCGCTCCCGCCGCTGCCCGACTTCTCGAAGTACGGCGCGGTCGAGGTCGCCGACGTTGCGACCATCCGCCAGACGATCGCGAAGAACCTCACCGCCGGCTGGCGCACCATGCCGATGGTGACCCAGCACGAGCTGGCCGACATCACGGACCTCGAAGCGGGCCGCAAGCGGTTCGTGGACCAGCTCCCGAAGGGCGCCTCCAAGATCACGATGACGGTGCTCGCCATCAAGGCGTGCGTCGCGGCGCTCAAGGAGTTCCCGCGGTTCAACAGCTCCTACGACATGAACGCCGGGAAGCTGATCCTCAAGAAGTACTTCCACATCGGCATCGCGGTCGATACCGAGCGCGGGCTGGTGGTGCCAGTGATCCGCGACGCCGACAAGAAGAGCATCCGCGACCTCGCCGCGGAGGTCTCTGCCCTCGCGGTCAAGGCGCGTGACAACAAGCTGAGCATCGACGAGATGCGCGGCGGCACGTTCACCATCACCAACCTCGGCGGGATCGGCGGGACCGCGTTCACCCCGATCGTAAACTACCCGGAGGTGGCCATTCTCGGGCTGTCGAAGTCGGCGATGCAGCCGATCGTAAAGGACGGCCAGATCGTCGCCCGGCTGATGATGCCGCTGAGCCTGACCTACGACCACCGGGTCATCGACGGCGCCGACGGGTGCCGGTTCACGGTGCGGCTCGCGCAACTCTTCAGCGACCCACTGCGGCTCCTCATGGAAACGTGAGCCCGAAGCAGGCAGTCGTGATCGCGCGGGAGCGGCACACCATCCGCTCCCGCGCGGCCGCGGCTCATTGCCAAACGTTACAAACGTTCCCGGCCGCGGAGCCAGAGGCGCGAGCCCCGAAACCCGATCACACACCGCGAACAAGATCGCGGCCCGCGCGCCACCACAACCCGGCGGCGGCTAAAACACAGACGGCCGCGGCGGCCAACAGCCAGCGAAACAAATCCTCCTGAGAGATCGCCAGTTCGCTCCGCGCGGCGTTCCACACCGCCGCCGGCCAGCCCGCCGCCAACAGGGCCACCGGCAGCAGCAGCCGGAACGCCCGCACGTCCGCCACACAGCGAACCGTCAGCCACGCTCCGAGTGCGATAACGAACGCGATCCCGGATGCGGACAGTACCGCCGCCGCTACCCCCACCCGCACGCCCTGTTCGGCGATGAACGCCATCCCCACGGCGGTCACCGCGACCGCCACGAACCCGCTCCCGCGTTCCGCGTGCGCCTGAACCTTCGACCGCAGCACGGCCCGCCGGTCGAGCGGGGCGGCGAGGAGCGAATCGAGTGTGGCACGGAACCGCTCCCCCGCCACCGCCCCGCTCACCCCGACCGCCACCGGGAGGAGGTAGCGCCCGGCCGCCAGAACTCCGGCGGCCATCAGCAGCCACCCGCCCTCAACGGCCGACAGAGTCCGAGACCGGGACGCGTCGCCCGCGTTGAGACCACGCACCAACCGATCGACCTGGGCCCAGGTGCCCCACAACAGGCACAGCAGCGCGAGCACGGCCGCGAGCCCCCTCAGCACCTTTGACGCCAGCGGCAAGGTCCACGCCGGGCGCCAGCCCACGCACCGCTCTTTCCACAGCACCGGATCGGCCGGATCGAGCGGCGGGAGGTCCGGCGGCACCTCGTCTTCGGGCCGGATGAGGGGCGGTTCCGCCGGCCGTGGCGGCGGCGGGTACGTGGTCACCGGTGGCGGGCCGGCCGTCGCCTCGCGGAGCCGCAGCGCCCCCGCCGCCCGGGCCAGCAGCGCGAACCCGATCAGCACCTGAAGCAGCGGGTAACCCACCGCGAGTACCAAGAAATCGGTGTCGGAAAGTCGGAACCGGGAAGCCAGCACCAGTACGCCGAACGGCGTCGCTAACAGACACGGCGGCACGAAGGCGCCGCACACCAGTACCACGGCCCGCCCGTAAGCGCCGACGACCGCGGACCGCAAGTCGGGCGCGCGGCACGCGGCCCCGACGCCGATCGCACCGCACAGCACCACGGTCCCAACGGTCAGAGCGTAGCCCGCGCCCAGCAGCCGCACATCAATGCCACCGAACAGGACCGTGATCATGAGCACCGGCACCCCCGCCAGCACCGCCGCCAGCACGAACGCGATGCGCCCGGCCGCCTTGCCGAACACGATCTCCCGGTCGCTCATCAGCGTGATGAGCAACAGGGGGAGCGTTTGCCGGTCCTTCTCCTCGGCGACCGCCGAAGCGGCCAGCGCCGGCGTCACCGCGACCACGGCGATCAGTTGCGCTTCGAGGGTGAGCAGTGCGAACGTGCTCGCGAACTCCGCGCACTCGCGCAACGAGAGCGGGGGCAAGCGGGACAGGAAAATGAGGCGCAGGGGCAACGGGGAGAACGAGTAAGCCGTCAGCCCGAGGAACGTGAGGAACAGGGCGTAGAGGAGCACCAACCGGACGCGCATGGCCTGGCCGCGCCGGGCCAGCCGGCGCAACTCCCACACGGCCAACGTGCCGACCGAGGCGAACGGCCACACGCTACTGGTCCTGGAGCCCGAGTGCGACCCCGGCGCGGCCGAACGGGCCGACCGCCGTGGGCCACGCGCTCACCGCCTTCACCTCGGCGCCCTGGTTGTGCGAGAGCCGGGTGTTGTGCCGGGCCGCCCACAGCCGCCCCCAAACGTGACCGGCCCGGAGGTCCTTCGGCATCTTCTCGGCGGCGGGCAGTTCGGCCCAACTGTCGTCGGCCCGCTCCTTCGACGCGCCGGACCGGAACGCCGCCGCAGACCCTTGCGCCCACGCCTGGAGCCCGTCGTCGCCGATCAGCTTCGCCAGCTCCTTGGCCTGATCGTGCCGCCCCTTCTCAGCCGCAATCTGCGTCAAACGGAGGACCGAGTAGCCAAACGCCTTGTTGGACCGGTTCGCGGCGATCAACCCGAGCGCGGCGTCGAGGGCCGGAGCGGGATCGGCGGACCAGTCCGCACAGAGCACCAGCGCCCGCACCTGGCCTTCGGGGGTGCCGCGGCGCTGGGCCAGTTTCAGCGCCTCGTCGGGCTGGCCGTCGAGCAGGTACTTGCCGGCGTAGGCGAGTCGGGAGGCGTCGGACACCGGGTCGGTCGCCGGCGGCTGGATGAACTGCCGGGGCTTGTCGCCGTCGAGCGCCAGGAACAGCGTCTGGGCGCTCGACGGCGTCGGTGTCCCCTGCATCAGAGCCGGTCCGCGGCCCTTCAGTTCGTCCATCACCTTCCGCACGAGCGGCGAGCCCTTGTCGAGCCGGTACAATTCAAGCGCGATGAGCGCCCGCCCTTCATCCTGTTCGAAGGGGGCGAACAGCGTCAGCGGGATGAGGTCCACCGCCAGCGCGGCCTGTCCCCGTTGCGCGAGGCCGCGGGCGAGCCGTCGGGCGAGGTGGTTCTTGAAATCGAACTCGGCTCCCTGCAACAGCGCGAGCGTGAGGCGCAGCTCCTCATGAACCGTGTAGACCCGTTCGTTGAGCCGCGGCCGGATGGTGGATTCCGGCGTCCACCGGATGCGGAGCTGGTCGCGGATCTGCTGTTCTTCGCCGGCGAGTAGCAGCGTTGCAGCGGCGAGTTCCGCGGCCACCGCGTACCGAACGGGGGATGGCGGGGCTTTGCGGACCGCGTCGCGCGCCTTCGCGAAGTGTTCGATCGCCTCTTGCAGCTTTTTCGGGTCGTTGTGCCGCACGGCGTGCTCGCCGGCCGCGATCGAGAGCACCGCGCCGAGCAGTTGAACTTCGGCCGGTGCCTCGTTCGCCGGGAGCGAGCCGACCGTCTGGCCGAACTCCTCCAGGCTCTTCTGCATCAGCTTATCTTCCTGCGCTACGCCCCGGCTGCGGAACAGCGACACAACGCCGTACATGCTCCCGCCGACGAGCGCGAGGATCACGAACCCGAACACCGCCATCCGCTTGACCGACCGCGGCTCGTACTCGATGCCGTCCGCCCCGGCCTGTTTCAGCGAAACGCCGGTCACGATCTGGACATCGCCCATGTCCATCGCGTCCGCGGGCTTCTCGAACGCGGGCTTCGCGAGGCTCGGGCGTTTAGTGTGCTGCTGCCGCCAGTCCGTGAGCTGGTCCTGCGTGGGCTCGGGAATCTTGATCCGGTGGCGGCACTCGGGGCACAGCGCGTTCTTGCCGGCCCGGGCGAGCGGCTCGGTCCACTTGTGGTTACAGTGCTGGCACTCGACCGGGATCACTTGCTCGGCCGGATCGCTCTCGGCCTGTGCCTGCTCGTCGGCGAGGGCCGCGAGGGCCTTCGCCTCGGCCTCTGCGGCCTCCTCGGCCGACATCCGGGGCGGCCCCGCCGGAACGGTCACCGGCTGCGGGATGGTGATCTTGTTGCGACAGGTCTTGCAGGTCGCGGTCTTACCGGCCAGTTCGTCCTTGAGCCGGTAAGCGTGCTGGCAGTGCGGGCAGTTGAACTCGATCGCCATGTTCGTTGGTCCCGCAGCGGGGTCGAGAACGGCAGACTTGTTCTTCCATTATCCACCCGAACGCGGCAAGAGGCAATCGCCGACCGCGCCCGGAGTCTGCCTTGTGGGGAGCGAGGTGGCGGGGTATGCAACCTGCGGCTCTCGCAGGAGGAAACGGAGATGCGCCCCCGCGCGTTGGTACTGCTAGTCGTGGCCGTGGTGCTGGTTCTGGGAACCGGGTGCTGCCGATGTTTCCGCTGCTGTGTGCCCTGCGAGCCCTGTGGGTCGCGGCAACCGCCGCTGCCGCCGAGTTTGCCCCGCGAGGACCGAATTCCCCCCGCGGCGCTACCGGCGGCGTCACCGGACCGGCCGAACCCCACCGGCGCCTACGGCGGCAGCGAGTGACCGCCCCAACGGCTCCAAAAAGCGGGCCGCGCGCTCGAACTCGAGCGCGCGGCCCGCGTGTCCAACGACCGGCCGTTAACGGTCGCGGAGGCTCGGCAGGATAATCCCTCGCTTCTTGATCCCCTCTTTCATCTGCCACCAGCCAAACTTCACGAACGCGCTCTGGCGCTTCTCCTCCGACGTGAAAGCGTACTGCCCGAACCCGGCCGGTGTCGGTGTGAAGCTCTGGTGCGGGGCGGTCTCGAACCCGAAGTCCTTCATATTCAACCCGGCCTGGGTGATCGTGAACGCGAACGCCACGTCCCGCACCGTCACCGTGTGAATGTCAGCGGCCCCGCCGTTCTGGTTCCGCTGGAACCAAACTTGCGTCACCATGGTTTCGGCACCTACGGACACCAGCTTGTCCGGGTTCTCGCCCTTCTTGAACGCCTCCGGGTAGTCGCCGACCCGCACCTCGTTCCGCATGACCGCTTTCAGGAACGCGGCCTCCTCTTTTCCCCGTTGCTGCACCAGGAAGTTCAGCGCCTGCCCCTTCGCGTACCCCTGCACGTTGTCCTGAACGACGATGCGGCGGAGCAGCGGAAGCGTTTCGGGGAAGTTCCTCAGGTTCCCGTTGCCGAGTTGGTACACGAGCTGTGACAGGTCCAGCGGGTCGTTACGGGTGGCGAGCCAGCGGCCGGCGAGCACCTTGTACACGTCTGCGTGCGCCCCGGTCCCGTTGATCGCCGTTATCGAGGCGTTCTGGTTGAACAGCAGCACACCGCTCACCTGCTGCCACTGGATCGTCGTCTTGGGAATGGCTTCGTAGGGGATCACGGTCTCGGCGAGCAGCACCGCGGCGATGTCCGCGAGCGTGGGCTGCTTCGGCGGGGTCGTGCGGGTGCTGACGCGCCCGACGTTTCGCTGGATCATGTCACTGTAGAGCGTGTTCCGACGGTCCGATACCGCCCGCCCGCCCTCCACGGGGCCGCGGTCCATCGCCGCCAGCATGTCCAGGTTGTACGGCGACTTCAGGATCTCGACGTACAGCGCGCGTGCCCCCGCGGAGGCCCCCAGCGTGGCGCGGAACGTTTTCAGCCCCGGCAGGTTGTGCTCGAACTTGCTGTTTGTATCCGCGAGGAAGGTGTCGATCCGCGCCTGGAGGTCGTCCGCCTCGGATTTGGGCAACAGTCGCAGCGCCCGGGTTCGGATCTCGGGGTCGGTCTCGGTGCCCGCGGCCTCGACCAGCACCTGCCGCGCAAGGCGCCCCATTTTCGCGAGCGCGTTCTGGGCCTCCTCGCGGTCCCGGTAGTTCTCGCTCCCCAACCGGCGGACCAGTTCGCGCGCTTTGGACAGTTGTTCCGGGCCGACAGCCAGGTCCTTCGGGTCCGGGGACGCGCCGAGGACCGGAGCCGCGACCAGCGCCGCACACGCGAACAGAGCCGCACGAAGCCGAATCATGAGTTGCCCTCGCCGCACCAGGGGGCGCCCCGGTGGCGCGCCGCGCGTGACCTCATTAAAGATGGCCTATCCGGGGGGCCGCGCCAATCAGAAAAGCGGCCGCCTTGTGGCGCCCCGTTACAAAGACGATCGGGCCGCGGCGCCGCTAACTACTTCGCGGCCTTCAACGCTTGCTTGAGGCGCCACCACCCGTACTTCGTCGCGGCCTCTTTGCGGCTCTCCTCGGGAATGTGGAACCGGGTGTAGCTGGTCGACGCGGCCGCGCTCCCCTTGAGCCGGTCCTGAATGTGGTACGCTTCGACCTTCTGGCCGGTGAGTTGAACCGCCGCCACAAGGGCCAGATCCCCCACCGTGATGGTGTACCGCGTCACCACACCATTGACGCTGGTCGTCATTGTGGTGACGATCCCGTCGTCGCCGATCAGCCGCTCGAGCGTCGGCAGGTGCTCCTTCGACTGATACCGGCCGAGCGTCAACATCGCCTGTCCGCGGTACGAGCCGGGGGCGCCGGGCGCGCTCAAGAGCCGCACCGCCAGCCGTAACGCCGCCGGCTGGTTATGGCTGCTGTTCGCCAGGGTCATGGCCGCGTACATCTCGTACGCGTCGGTGCGCGTGTCGATCCAGGCCTCCAGCACGGCCCGCAGCGCGGCCGCCTTATCGTCCGTCCCCTGCGCGGCTTGTGCGATACCGGAGGCGGTCAGCACGCTGGTGAACAGCGTGTTCCGCACGTTCGCGCTCGGCCGGGTGAGCGAGTCCGCGAACAGGACCGCCGCGACTTCCATCTGACTCGGGATGCGGCTCGCGCCGCCGCCGCGTGGGAAGCGAGCGTAGTACAGTTCGTTCTTCATGCCCGCCACCAGCGGCCCGAGGTTTTCTCCGGTGCCGATCGCGGTGAGCAGCCGGCGCCCGCCGGGGGTCTTGAGGAACTCGACGAACATCTCGCGGGCCGCCTTGTCGGCCTGGGGCCGCGTGCTGAAGGTCCACCCGAACGCCGCCCACTCGCCGCGGACGGTCGAGCGGAGCCGGGTCCAACCGGGCAGGTCGTGCTCGTACCGGCCGTCGGCGTCGGCCAGAAACGTGTCGAGCCGGGCTTTCATCTCAATGGCGGTGGCCCGGGGAAGGAGTTGCCGGCACCGGGCGCGGATTTCGGGGTCCGGGTCGCTGTGCGCGCCCTCGTGCAGGGCGTTCCGGGCGAGCCGCCCCATCGCGTTCAAGTCGTGCTCGGCCTCCTCCCGCTCGGTAAACAGCTCGCTGCCGAGCTTCCGCACCAGATCGCGAGCCTTCGACAGATCCGTATCCGGGACCACGAGGTCTTTCGGGTTCGGAGACTGAGACGGGTTCGGCGACGGCGGGGCCGCGGCCAGTGTTGCGGCGCAGGCCAACAGTGGGGCGAGTGCAAAAGCGAAGCGCATGGCGTCCCTCGGCAGCGAGAGGCGGGACCGACCGGGTCGGCGCGTGCGGGTCGGTGCGCGAACCGGTAGACTCGGAATTGTATCGGAGTAACGGCCGCCGGTCGATTCGGACGACCATCAACGTTACAACACCGGTACGGGCCAATCTACCACAGACGAGCGCGCCGAGCCATGCCGGACCAAGCCCCCTTCGCCGAAGCCGAGGCCGCACTTCGGACGCACGCGCTCGGCTTTCCCGGGGCCACCGAAGAGTTCCCGTGGGGGCACCGGGGGATCAAAGTGCGGGGCAAAATATTCGTCACGATGGCAGCACTCGGTGACCAGTTCAGAACCAGCATGAAGCTGCCCGATTCCGGCATCTACGCGCTGACCCAGCGCTACGCGACACCGGCCGGCTACGGGCTCGGCCGGCACGGATGGGTAACATGCACGTTTCGGCCCGGCGACGAGGTGCCAACAGACCTGCTGGAAGAATGGATCGAGGAAAGCTACCGGGCGATCGCCCCTAAAAAGTTGATCCTGGCCCGGAATGCCCAACTTGGCGGTTCCGAGTCGCTGGTGGTGTCTATCACACCGACTTCAGCGCCCGAGCCGAAAGCGGCAAAACCGAAGCCACAAAGCAGGCGCGAAGGGAAACCTGTTTGAGATCGCGAAAACCGGTCCCGAAGCTGAACCACCGAATGGGAGCACCGGCTCGGCGCCGCGCACGAAGCGAGCACGCGGGCGACCGACGCGCCCGCAAACGGACTGAACGCGCGGCTGTTCGAACTGCGCGACCTGCGCTGAGCGCAGAAGCGATACAGGCACGGCGGTGTGGGGTGCGGACGGCACCGCGTGCCGCGTGCGTCAGCCACCCCCGCGCGGGGACGGGCGAGCGGTCGGCTTCTACACACCGCCCGCCGCCCGCTTCCTCTCCGGGTTGACTCGTCGCCCCCTTCGCGGTAAAGCCCGCCCCGAGCCGCAGGGAGAGCAGCAATGGGCGACCTGGCCGACTTCGTCAACGGCCCCAACGGGCTGAACTTCCAGAACCTGTCGCCGCCGGTCCAGACCGCCCTCATGCTGGGGCTGTCCGCCCTGCTCCCGGCGGCCCTGATGACCATGACGTGCTTCACGCGCGTCGTGATCGTTCTGTCGTTCGTGCGCCAGGGGTTGGGCGCGCAGAACGTGCCCCCCAACCTGGTCCTCACCGGGCTGGCGCTGTTCATCACCCTGTTCGTGATGCAGCCCACCTTCGCCGAGATCGACCAGAAGGCGTACCAGCCCTACCTCCAAAAGCAGATCACCGGCCCGCAGGCGTTCAAGACCGGCACGGACATCTACAAGCAGTTCATGCTGCGCCAGACCCGCAAGCAGGACCTCGCGCTGTTCCTGCACCTCTCGAAGCACACCGTGGAGAAGGCCGAGGACGCCCCGTTCCTGACGGTGGTGCCCGCGTTCCTGATCAGCGAGTTGAAGACCGCCTTCATCATGGGGTTCTGCATCTACCTGCCGTTCCTCATGGTGGACCTCGTGGTGTCGAGCGTGCTCACCTCAATGGGTATGGTCATGATGCCGCCCGTCACCATCTCGGCGCCGTTCAAGATCCTGCTGTTCGTCCTCGCCGACGGCTGGCACCTCGTGACCTACGCCATCGCGCTCAGCTACGGCTGACGCGGTTGAGAGGGGCCGCAACCGGAGGGCGCCAAAAGGACCGGCCCAACGCCTCTGGCCTCTGACCACTTGCCCCGGGGGAAGCGATGACCGCCGAACACGTGATCCGCATGACCCAGGAGCTGTTCCTGGTGGCCCTCGTGGTGGCCCTGCCCGCGCTAGTGATCAGCCTCGCGGTGGGCCTCCTGGTGAGCATCTTCCAGACGGTCACCAGCATCCAGGACCAGACGCTCAGTTACGTCCCGCGCATCATCCTCGTGGGCCTCGCCCTGGTGGTGACGCTCGGGTTCTCGTTCCAACAGGCGGTGGCGTTCACCCACCGCATGTTCGCCTACGCCGCGGGGATCGGCACGTGACGCTCTCCAGCGTGGCCCTCGGGCTGTTACTGGCGCGGATCGGCGCGTTCGTCGCAGTCATGCCGCTGTTCGCCGCGCGCACCCCGCGCACGGTGCGCGCCGGCATGGTGGTCGTGCTCGCGGCGTTCTACGTCGGCCCCGCCGGCGCCGAACTGGCGGCCGCGCCGCCCGGGAGCGTGCGCGAGGTGGACCCGCTCCGGTACGGGCTGGTGCTGGCGCGCGAGGCGCTGATCGGCGTCGCGATGGGCTTCGCGTTCGGGCTGTTCCTGCTCCCCGGGCGCATCGCCGGGGAGTTCGTGACGCAGCAGATCGGCCTGAACATCTCCCCGCAACTCGGCCCGGCCGGGGGCGAGTCGGGCGGCCCGCTGACCAACGTGTTCGAGACCGCCGGCGCGCTGGTGTTCCTCCTCGTGGACGGGCACCACATCGTACTCATGGCGTTCCACGCGTCCTTCGCCGCGCTCCCCATCGGCGGGAGCGTCGTCCCCGAAGCGGGGCCGATGGTGACCGGGCTGGCGAGCGCCTACGAGATGGGGCTGCTGCTCGCGGCCCCGCTCGCGCTGTGCCTGTTCCTGCTCTCCATCACGCTGGCGGTGATGGCTCGGGCCGCCCCGCAACTGAACATCTACTCGGTGGGCTTCTCGCTCCAGGTGCTGGTGGCCCTGATCGCGGGGCTGGTGCTGGTCCCGGAGTTCGTCACGACCCTGACCGCGATCGTCGGCCGCACCGGCGACGCCCTTCCCAAACTGCTGGGGGGCTGACCGGTGGCCGAGGACGTCGACCAGGAGTCGAAAACAGAAGACCCGACACCGCGCCGGCGCGAGGAGGCGCGGCGCCAGGGCCAGGTGCCGTTCAGCGCCGAACTGGTCGGGAGCCTCGTGCTGGTCGCCGGGGTGCTCGGGCTGCGGTACCTCGGCCCGGACCTGTGGGCCACCATGATCACGGTGTTCCGTGCCGACCTGCCGCGGGTGGGCCGCGAGGAGTTCGGCACCGCGGAGGCGGCGGAACTGCTGGGCCGCACGGCCCTTCGGATGATCGGCGCGATGCTCCCCTTTTTCGGGCTTCTGCTCGCCGTGGGTGTCGGGGCGTCGGTCGCCCAGGTCGGGTTCCAGCTCAACACCGAGAAGCTGGAGCCCAACCTCGACAAGTTGAACCCCGTCGGCGGGCTCGGGCGGCTGTTCTCGCTCGGGTCGGTGGTCCGCGGGCTGCTGACGGTCGCGAAGGTGCTGGCCCTCGCGGGGGTCGCCTACTACGTCCTGAACGGCCGCGGCGGCCTCATCGCGTCGATCGGCATGGGCCGCATCGGCGAGGCCGCCCCGGTCGCCTGGGCGCTCGTGATGCGGCTCGCCCTTTACCTGGCCGGGGCGGTCGCGCTGGTCGCGGTGTTCGATTACGCGTACCAGCGGTACAAGTTCGAGCAGTCGCTGATGATGACCAAAGAGGAGCTGAAGCAGGAACTGAAGCAGGAGGAGGGCGACCCGCACGTGAAGGCCCGGGTCCGACAGATCGCCCGCGAGCGGACCAAGCGCAAGATGCTCAGCGAGGTGCCGAAGGCGACGGTGGTGGTCACCAACCCGACGCACTACGCCGTCGCCCTGCGCTACGACTCGAACCGCGACAGCGCCCCGGTGGTGGTTGCGAAGGGCAAAGGGGCATTCGCCCTCCGCATTGCGAAGCGCGCCCGCGAGTCCGGTGTGCCGGTACTCGAGCGCCCCCCGCTCGCCCGCGCGCTGCACTCGGTGCGTGAGGGGCAACAGATCCCCAGCGCGCTGTTCCGGGCGGTGGCCGAGGTGCTGGCGTTCGTGATGAAGATGCGCGGCGGGACACTGTAGTTGTGAGCCGGGCCACAGTATTGTGGCCCGGCGCGAATGAGTGTCGGAATAACCGAAACCGGATGTCGCGCCGGAGCCGAAACGTCCGAGCCGGGCTGTAAACTGTTTTGCGATTTGCTGCGTCTTGGCGAACTTCCGCGCCCCACGAAATGGGGCACGTTCTAAATCATGCTGTCGCCGGAAACGGCGGCAACGGACGACACTTCTCGCTGGACGCGACAGCGGGTACTGCGTTGCGGTGATTGATCTTGTGAAAGAGTCCAGCCGGTGCCTTTTTGGGGGTTACCACACCAACCCATCAAGGACACCGGCATGGACCGCGCTCATGTGCGCGTTGTGTCGAAGAGTTGTGCCCCGGAGACCTTCCCGTGCCCCCGGTGCGGAGAACGGGGACGGCGGAAAGGTACCCACACCCGCCGCGTTCGGGACATCGCCTACGGGGAAATCGTGTTCCTCGAGTTGACCGTTGGAGAATACCGCGCCACCTGTGCCTGTTGCAAGACCTTCCGCTCTCAGATCGAAGGGATCGAACCTCGAGCCGAGTACACCAACCGCGTTCGCGAGGCCGTCATCGACCGACTCCTCGAGGACGGCATGAGCGCCCATCGGCTCCAACAGGCGTTGCGTCGGGACTTCCTCCTGGATCTGTCCGACGGGTTCCTCTCGGACTGCCTGGACTGGAAGGTGCGCCAGACCGACATGCCCGGGTACCGCCAGTGGACGCTTGACAACTTCTCGGGCACCCTGTGCATCGACGAGCTGCACTTGGGCCACCGCACGCTCCTGTTGGCCACCGACCCGATCGGCGATTTCCCGGTGGCCTTCGCCGTGGTCTCGGCCAACGATCAGGCCCATATGCGTGGGTTCCTGAACAACCTGCGGAACCACGGGTTCTTGCCCCAAGTGGTCGTCACCGATGGCTCGAACCTGTACCCCACCGTGTTGGCGGACCTGTGGCCCCACGCCCGTCACCAGCTGTGCGTGTTCCATGTCCTCAAGGACATCAATACCCATGTCTTCGATGCCCTGCGACGGCTCCGACGCGCGCTCGCCCGAAAAGGGGGACGGAAGCGACGTCGGGGCCGGCCGAGCAAGGCCCAGAAACAGGCCCGGGCACGCCGCGGGAAGACCAAGACGGAGCAAGGGCACTTCGTGTGGAAGCATCGGCACCTGATCGTGACCCGACCCGAACATCTGGATGGGCGACAACGCCGCTGGCTCAGCCAGATGTTCGGTTACCTGCCCGCGCTGCGGGCGCTCCGCGCGTTCGCGCTTCGGATCTATCGGCTGTTCGACCCCGAGCAAAGCCCTCATCAAGCGCGGTGCCGTCGGGCGGCTCTGGTCCGAGACGCACAGTACCAATCCGATCCCGACCTGTCCTCGGCGTTGGAACTGCTGAGCGCCGAGAAGTTCGACAAGATGATGGCGTTCCTGCACAGCCCCCACGCTCGACGGGTTCGGACCAATAACCACGTGGAGCGCACCAATCGGCGCCTCCGATACTTGGAAAAGGTGCGGTACAAATGGCGTCGGCGAAGGACCATCGTCCGGTTCATCGTCCTGGCCCTGGATCGCTGGCACCAACAACGCTTGACCCAAAAACAAACCGCGGTCACGCCGGATACACAGTCGAAGGGTGTGGAGACCAGAAAGCCGGCATCATGAAGTTGTCGCGTTCAGCGAGAAGTCTCCAACGGACCCCACAATGGCGAACGAAACAACACCCGCGTCCGGCTCGCCTCTCCTGCGGAGCGAACTGCTCCTGTCGGTGGCGCTGCTCGGGCTGCTCGTAATCTTCCTGGTGCCGCTACCGACGATCGTCCTGGACATGCTCCTGGCGTTCAACATCAGCGCCACCTTGTTGCTGCTGCTGGTCACGCTGACCGTGAAGCAGCCACTGGAGTTCTCGACGTTCCCGTCGCTACTTTTGCTCCTGACGCTGTTCCGGCTCGCCCTGAACGTGGCGACCACGCGGCTGGTGCTGCTGAACGGGGACGCCGGGACCATCGTCGAGGCGTTCGGCAAGTTCGTCGTGGGCGGCAGCCTGATCGTGGGGCTGGTGATCTTCCTGATCCTCATCGTGATCCAGTTCGTGGTCATCACGAAGGGGGCCGGGCGGGTGTCCGAGGTGGCCGCCCGGTTCACGCTCGACTCGCTGCCCGGGAAGCAGATGGCGATCGACGCCGAGATGAACGCCGGGATGATCGACGAGGCCGAGGCGAAGCGGCGGCGCACGTCGCTGATGCGCGAGAGCGAGTTCTACGGCACGATGGACGGTGCGAGCCGGTTCGTCCGGGGCGACGCGGTCGCGGCCATCATTATTACGGCGATCAACCTGTTCGGCGGGTTCATCATCGGCCTGACGAAGGGGATGCCGCTGGCCGAGGCGGTCCGGCGGTACTCGATCCTGACCATCGGCGACGGGCTGGTGACGCAGATCCCGGCCCTGATCACCGCGACCGCCTCGGCGATGCTGGTGACGAAGGCGACCTCGGGCACGAGCCTGGGCGAGGAGCTGGGCGGACAGTTCTCGGCCGCCTCCGGGCCGTTCCGGCTGGCGGCGTTCATCCTGATCGCCCTGGCGCTGGTGCCCGGGATGCCGATGCTGCCGTTCCTGGCGCTGGGCGTCGCGCTGCTGCTCCTGTCGCGGCGGATGTCACGGGTGCCGGAGCTGCCGCCCGCGGCGAAGGCCGAAGCGGCGGCGGCGGCCGCCGCCGCGGCCGCGCCGTCGAAGTCGCCGGTCGAAGGGTACCTGGACGACTTCCTGCAGAGCGACCGCGTGAGCCTCGAAATCGGTGCCGCCCTGATCCCGATGGTGTCGGCGCGGCGCGGCCCCGGTCTGATCGACCGCATCGGCGGGCTGCGGCGCGACCTGGCGAAGCAGAGCGGGCTGTGGGTGCCCGCGGTGCGGGTCCGCGACAACCTCCAGCTCGACCCGCCCACGTACCGCATCCTGCTGGGCGGCCGCGAGGTGGCCCGCGGGGACGTGCGCCCCGACCTGTGGCTGGCGATCGATCCGGGCGGCGCGGCCCGCGTCCCGCTGACCGGCGAGGACGCCCGCGAGCCGGCGTTCGGGCTGCCCGCGAAGTGGATCAGCGAGGCCGACCGGAACCGAGCCGAGGCCGCCGGGTTCACCGTGGTCGACTCGCCCAATGTGATCATCACGCACCTGGGCGAGGTGGTGCGGCGGCACGCCGGCGAGCTGCTCGGCCGCGACGACCTGAAGTCGATGGTGGACCGGGTCCGCGAGACCACGCCGGCGGTGGTCGACGACCTGATCCCGAACGTCGTGAGCATGGGGCTGCTGCACCGCGTGCTGACGCAGCTCCTGGACGAGCGGGTGCCGATCTCGAACCTGCCCCGCATCCTGGAAAGCCTGGCGGCCCACGCGCCGACCGTGAAGGACCCCGCCGAACTCGCGGAGCGGGTGCGCGTCGACCTCGGGCGCGCGGTCGTGGACCGGTTCCGCGACCCCACGGGGCGGATCCGCGCGATCGTGCTGGACCCGCGGCTCGAGCTGGACCTGAAGCGGGCCGTGCAGAACAACCAGCTCATCATCGACCCGTCCCGGCTGGAACAGCTCACGATGCGGGTCGCGGCCGAGCTGCGCAAGGCCGGCGCCCGCGGGTACGAGGCGGCCCTGTTGTGCGACGCCGGCCTCCGGCGGGCGCTGCGGCACTCGCTGGCCCGGGCGCTGCACGACCTGAGCGTGGTCTCCTACCAGGAGATCCCGACCGACCTTCTGATGGAACCGGTGGCGGTGATCCGCCCCGAAGAGCTGACCGGCGAGGGCTCGTCCGTCGCCGCGATGTTTGAGCAACCCCGGCCTTAGCGCCGTCCCCGCGCCCAGAGTCCCAACACCATGAGCGGCAACCTGAACACCGGCAACATCCAGGCGTACCAGCGGCAGGCGGAGCAGCAGCGGCGCGACGAGCTGATCGTGTCGCACCTGCCCCTGGTGAAGCACGTCATCGGGCGCCTCATCGGCGACGTGCCCCCGGGCGTGGACGTGGAGAACCTGGAGTCGGCCGGGGTGCTCGGGTTGGTCGAGGCGGCGGCCAAGTTCGACCCCGCGCGGAACGCCCAGTTCAAGACGTTCGCGTACCTCCGCATCCGCGGCGCGATCGTGGACGAGATGCGGCGCAACAGCCCGCTGCCGCAGCACGTTCACGCCCGGCTCGCGCTGGTCCGCCGCGCGTGCCGCACCCTGCCCCACCCGATCACGGTGGAGGCCATCGCCGCCGCCACCGGGCTGTCCGAGGACGAAGTGACCGACACGCTCTCGGCCGAGCGCATGGCGAAGACCATGTCGTGGGAGCAGGCGTCCGAATCGACCGGCCTGGAGCCGGCCGGCGGCGGCGAGGAGCCCGGCGCCGAAATGGAGCGCTGGGAGTCGGTCCAGCAGCTCGGGGACGCGATCCAGGAGCTGGAGCCGAAGGAGCGGATCGCGGTCACCCTGTATTACAAGGAAGACCTGCGGCTGAAGGAAATCGCCGAGGTGATGAAGCTGTCGGTGTCGCGGGTGTCGCGGCTCCTGAGCAAGGCCACGTTCGAGCTGGGCGAGCGGCTGAAAGTCCACCGCAACGGTGTACTGAGCCACGGCTAACGCACGTTCCCGGCAACACGGCAACGGCCCGGGCGGGTCCGGCTTCCCACAAGGAGAAGTCGGACCCGCCCGGGCCGCGCTCACGGCGGCAACGGAGAACGTGACACACCGCAGTCGGCATCACGGATTGGTGACCGCTGCGGGCGGCGGCGGCGGCGGAATCCGGTTGAGCGCGACCACGGCGGCCCGACGCACGTCCGGGTCCGGGTCGTTGCGGAGCGCGTCCAAATCCAGCACCGCCGCGGCCGCCGGTGCGCCGAGCGTGCCGAGCGTCCGCGCCGCGATCAGCCGCGCGTTGGCGTCCGGGCTCCTCAAATCGCTCGCGATCGCCCGCACCAGGGCCTCAGACACCTCGTTCGGCTGAACCACACGCAGGGCCGCGATCGCGCCGCGGCGAACGTCGTCGTCCGGGTCGCGGAGGGTCAGGGTCAGGGCCGGGGCCGCACCGCGCGCCAAAACCCCGAGGTCGGCCAGCGCCTTCGTCGCCCGGACCCGGGTGCTCGCGTCCCGGCTCAGGAGCTGCTGGGCCAGCAGCTCGACGTCCCGCGGCACCTCCTGGGCCGCGAGGATCGACTCGCGCGCCCGCCGCAGCGCCGCATCAATGTCCGTGCTCCGGTTCGCGGCCCGGGCCAGGGCCGGGAGCGTAACGCGGGCGCGCCCGCCGATCTGCCCGAGGGCGTCGATCACCGCCTCCTGAAGCGGCTCCTGCTCGCGGCCGCGCAGCCGCTCCAGAACGGCCGCCAGGTCGCCGGTCGCGGCGCTCGCCAGCGGGCCGAGTTTGCCGAGCGTGTTGGCCGCCTCGACCCGGGCCTGCAGCAGGTGCCGCGGGTCCCGCACCACCGCCCCGAGCTTCTTGGCGAGCGCGTCGTCGGCCTCGTCGGCCCGGACCGCCGGCGCGACCGCACACAGTGCCGCGAGTACGAACAAGCCGCGCATTTCTGGCCCTCCATGGCGACCGGAACCCAAGACCCATCGGCCAGGCGGCGGGGGCAACTGTGGGCCGGCTCCCGGTCCCGCGGCCCGTGCGCCGCGGGCGGGGCCGCGGGACCGGCGCAACCGCCCCGTTCTGCCCAGGCAAAAATCCCGCGCCGCCTTCGATTCTTCCCTCATCTCGCTTTGTCTCCAACCAACCGCACACGGGGGTGCACCGGTGGTCGTAATCGTCGGCGGCGTGATTGTGCTCGTCTCCGTGCTCGTCGGGTTCTCGATGGCCGGGGGCAAAATCGGCGCCCTGATTCACCTGTCCGAGTTCGTCACGATCGGCGGCGCCACGCTCGGCTCGCTCATCATGATGTCGCCGGTCAAGGTGATCAAGGACCTGATCCGCGGCGCGCTCCAAACGGTCAAGGGGTCGCCGTACGGCAAAGCCGCTTGCGTCGAGCTGCTGAAACTGCAGTACGCGCTCGCCCGGCTGGTGCGCCAGGAGGGGCTGCTGGCCCTCGACTCGCACATCACCAACCCGGACGGCAGCGCGCTGCTCCGGGAGTACCCGAAGCTGAACGGCAACCACCACGCCCGCGAGTTCCTGTGCGACTCGCTGGCGCTCATCCTCGACGGCACCGTGGAGAGCAGCCAGCTCACCGAGTGGCTCGAGGAGGAGATCCAGGTGGTCGAGCGCGAGCACAACGCGGCGGTGGACACGCTCTCCAAGACGGCCGACTCGCTGCCCGGGTTCGGGATCGTGGCCGCGGTGCTCGGGATCGTGGTGACGATGCAGGCGATCGGCGGCCCGGTGGAGGAGATCGGGTACAAGGTCGGTGCCGCGCTCGTCGGGACGTTCCTCGGGATCCTCGCGGCCTACGGGTTCGTGGCCCCGATGGCGGCCCGTATGCACGCGCTCGGCGACCAGGAGATCCTGTTCCTCAAGGCGATGGCCGTGGGGGTGGTCGCGATGAACGACGGGGCCAGCCCGAAGGACGTGGTGGCCCGCGCCCGCCGGGTGATCAGCACCGACTGCCGGCCGAACCAGGCCGAACTCAAGACCATGTTCAGCTAACCGGGGAGACGGGCGTGGAAGCGCCCCCGCGCCCAGGGCGCGACGTGCGGACCGACCGTGCCCCGTGTTCGGCCCCCGCGGCGGCACGGGGTTTCGACTTCCTGCTTCTTTTCCGACCTGATCCGGCTTCCGGGGCGAGGGCAACATGGCAAAAGGCGGCGGCTCGTGGAAGGTGGCGTACGCGGACTTCGTGACCGCGATGATGGCGTTCTTCCTCGTGATGTGGATCGGCGCCCAGGACGTGAAGGTGCGCCAGTCGGTGGCGAACTATTTCATCGACCCGGCGGGCGTGAGCAAGAAGCCGGTCTCCGACGGGGCGGTGCTCGAAACGCCCTCATCCGGTCCGGTCGCCGGCCAGCTCCAGGTGGCGGGCGGGCGCGGCACCCGGGTGCCGTCCGGCGGGGTGCCGAGCCCCAGCACGGCCGCCATCCTGAACTGGATCAACGCCGACGCCGCCCGCTCGCGGCACTGGAAGGGCGAGGCCCAGCGGGTCCGCGAGGCGGCCGCGGCTCAGAAGGCCGTCAACGAGAGCCGAACCCCGGAAGAGGTCGAGATCGCCCAACTGTCCCAGCTCCTGGCGTCCGACCTGGCGGGCACGGTCCCCAAGGACATGCCGGAAGTGTACAAGGATCTGTTGTTTAGCGCGTTCAAAGAGGTAAACTGGGAACAGGTGGCGGGGACGCTACTCAAGGATTGAGTCCGGGACGAACTTGCGTCCCACGGGCACCCCGGGTATAGCCGCCGAACCCACAAACACCCGGTGAGGTCCGACTCATGAGGCTCACACTGTACCGCGGCTCCGCCGTCGCCCTGCTGCTCGGGGCCGTTGTCGCCGGGGCGACCGCCCAGCCGCCGGCGTACCTGGACAAATTGAAGGCCGACACCGCGGCGTTGGCCAGTGAGCGTGCCACCGCAGAATCGTCCGGCGCCGAACGCGCCCGGCTCACGAACGACCTCAAAAAACTCCTCGAGCGGATCGAGAAGGCGCCACCGCCCGTCGTGCAGCCACCGGCCCCGCCCGCAGTCAAACCTAAACCCCCCGGCGCCGCCTTCTCCCCGCTCGCCACGGACAAGCTCCGATCCGCAATGGATCTGGTCCGCGCGAACGAGATTTATTCCGCTCTCAACGCCTTCCGGCAATTGAACTTACAAGAACTCTCGGCGGAGGATCGGGCGTTCGCCCGGTTCATGGAAGCGTCGTGCCTGCGGCGCCTGGGGCACGCCAAAGAGGCCCTGCCCATTTACCGCGAGGTCGGGGACGCCAACGAGGACCCGTTCGTCGCCTCTTCGGCCGTTTCACAGGTCGCGCTGCTGCGCACCAGTGAAGAACTTCAGGCCCAGCTTACAAAACTGCGCGAGCGGCCAAAAAACCGCTAACGATTAGCGGGCCTCGCGCATTTTTTTGCTTTCACAACTCATTTCCCCGCGGCTCTCGTGCTACAGGAATTGCGAGCAACCGTGAGAGCCGCGACTGAACTGACGGCCGAACTCGGCGAGCGGTTCAAAGTCGGCGACGCAGCACCCGAGTTGGTCACCCGACTCACGGCGCTGGTCGCCACGTTGGAACTGCAACTGACCCGGACCGAGAACCTCCCGGACGACCTCTGCGCGGCCGTTGCCGAGCTGCAACAGCTGCTTCAGAAGACGACAGCGACCGGCGGGCGTTGGCTCGATGCAGTCGCCGACGGTCCGGAACTTGCGAGCTACTGGATGCGGGCCCGTGTACAGAAGGTGTACGGGTTGCTCATCCGAGACGAATCCCCCCCCTAAGACGAGCAGCACCGATGGCAACAGCCGTGTCGAGTGTGACCTCCGCCGGAGTCGCGACACAAGCGACCGGCTCCTCGGGTCCGCGGGAGACCACGAGCAGTACACCGACGGACCCGTTTCAGACGATCCTGACGCAAACCACGACCGCCACCCGCGACCCGCAACAGGTGCGCGAAACGAACCAGACGGCGGCCAACACCCAGGCGGCCAATCAGGCGGCCGCTGATCAGGTCGAAGAAGACCAGCGGGAGAGCGCCGAGGCCGCCAGCGATGCGGCCGCCGCGATCCTCGCCGCCCAACTCGGATTGACCCAACTCGCCGCGGCCAACACACCGATCAGCACCGACGGCACCCCGCTCGCGACCAGCCAAACTGCGACCGACGCGCAACGGCTCACGGCCCCCGAGTTCAGCGCCGCCCAGCAACCCGGGCAGCCGACCCAAACCAACCCGCTGCTCCGCCAAGCGATCGCCGACGCCAGCCGGCAGAACCGCGCCCCGGCCCCGGGCGCGGTCCCCCAAACCACCCCGCCCGCTGACGCGGTGCCCGCGGCCCAACCCGCAGCTACCGCGCCGAGCCCGACTACTGTCCCGCTTCCCACAGCCAGCACACCGCAACCGGCTCAGGCCGCCGGCCTCGCGGCCGCGACCGCCGCGGTCGAGTCCGGGCAGCGGCAGGTGGTACCGGCCCAGGCACCGATCGTTTCCGGCCTTCTGCCGGCGCAGCCCGCCGCCCCTGTGACCGAAGCCGCGCTGCCCGCTCCGGTGACCGCACCGACGGCACCGGTCGAGGCCCCGGCGGTTCCGTCGGCGTCCGTCGGCGACCGCCCGAACACCGCGGGCGACCGGTTCGCCGCGATCGCGTCCACCGCGACCACGCTGCTCCCGAGTGACGCTGCGGCGCCGACGACACCGCTGCTATCAGCCGCACCGGCCGTGCCAACCGTCCCGACCGCGTTCACTCAGGTGCTCGCGGGGACCGACGCCGCAAACGCCCTGACCGCGAGCAACACGGCGGTGAAACTCGCACCGAGCCCGCTCGCCGAGCCGACCGACCGGTGGGCCGGCACCCGTGCGGCGGACGACGCGGTCCCGACCTTCGGCGCGCCGGCCCCGGTCCCCCAGTCTCCGAACGCGGTCACTGCCGCGCAGACCCCCACGGCGGTCAAGACCCCCGACCCGGTGGTACAGGTCGCAGACCACATCGTCACACACGCCCACGTCGTCGCCCGCGGCGGCGAGACCGAGTTCCAGATGCGGCTCGACCCGCCGGAACTCGGGGCCCTGAAGATCCGGTTGGTCTCCGACGGCGACTCGATTCACGGACAAGTGGTGGTGTCGAGCGACGCGGTTCGCCGAATGATTGAGAGCCAGTTGCCCGAACTCCGGCAGCGCCTCGAGGACGCCGGCGTGTCGGTGCAGAACTTCAGCGTCGCGACCGACGCGAACGCTCAGGCGGGGACCGGCGGGGGCGAGTGGGGCGGGTACCGCTCCGAGTTCCCCGCCGAACTGCCACGCCAGAGCGCGGTCCCAACCGGCGCCCGCCCGGTGCCGGCCCGCGCCAGCGGCGCGATCGACGTGATGGCCTGACCCCCTCAACCACGTTCGCAGGAGACCCGTTATGGCAAGCGGCACGAGTGCCCTGGCCGGCGTCGGCCAGGACCAGTTCCTTCAACTGCTCATCGCCCAGTTGCAGAACCAGGACCCGCTCGACCCGGTGAGCAACCAGGACTTCATCCAGCAGCTCGCGACCCTGAACACCGTGTCGGGCATCCAGAGCCTGAACGCGAACTTCAGCGAGATGCTCAAGCTCCAGCAGATCACCCAGGGGGCCGACCTGGTCGGCAAGACGATCGAGTACACGCTCACCGGCGAACCGGCCAAAACCGGGAAAGTCACCTCGGTGCAGTCCCAGGACGGGAAATTCGTCCTGCAGGTGGGTTCCGACCAAGTGCTCCTCGACCAGATCAACAGCGTGAAATAGTAAGCCGCCCGCCCCGGGCTGCCCCGAAACAACCATTACTCCCCGCGCCCGGGCCTCGGCCCGGGCGGTCAGGTGGTCCACGTACCGACCCGTAACCTTAACGTATTCGTTCGTTCCTCAACCACGCGTCCGCACACCAGGAGTTCGCACGATGTCTCTGAACGCTCTCTTCGTCGGTTCCAGCGGTCTGACCACCAACTCGTCGGCCCTCGACGTGATCGGCAACAACCTCGCGAACATCAACACCACCGGTTACAAGGACCAGCGGATGGTGTTCCGCGACGTGGTGTACCAGACGCTCAGCTCGGGCACCAGCGCGGACGCCGGGACCGGCGGGGTCAACCCGACGCAGGTCGGGTTCGGGGTCGGCGTCGGATCGATCGGCACCCAGTTCACGCAAGGCAACCTGAACCCCACCGGCCGGTCGCTCGACGTCGGCCTCCAGGGCCGGGGGTTCTTCGTGATGCGGAACGTGGAGGACGTGGCCTACACACGGGCCGGGGCGTTCGGCGTGGACTCGGCCGGCTACCTGGTCGACCCCGGCACCGGGTTCCGGGTGCAGCGGTTCGGGCCGGTCGGCGAGGGCGGGGCCTCGAACGCCGGCGACCCGCAGTTCCAGATCCCCGGCAACCTCGACATCCAGATCCCGTTCGGCACCGGCGCCGCGGGCATCGCGACGACCAACATCGACTACCAGGGTAACCTGAGCAGCGCGATGCAGGTGGGCGAGGTTGCCACCACCGCGATCCAGGTCTACGACGCGCAGAGCACCGCCCGCGCGGTGACGGTCACGTTCACCAAAACCGCGGCCAACACGTACACCCCCAGCGTGCTCGTGAGCGGCGCAGACGCCGCCCAGGTCACCCTGACCGGCGGCCCGATCTCGTTCAACTCGACCGGGCAAATCGTCGGCACCGCCAACACGCCGGTGACGCTGACGCTGACCCTCGGGGCCAACGCGCTCCCCGGGATCAACACGGCCCAAACCATTACCCTGAACCTCGGCACCGCGGGCCTCACGAACGGGCTCACCCAGTTCGGTGGCGCCACCACCGCAAGCGCGATCGGCCAGGACGGGTCCGGGTTCGGTACCCTGACCGACGTGAGCATCGACGCGGACGGCATCGTCCAGGGTAAGTTCACCAACGGGCGCACGATCAACCTGGCGCAGCTCGCGGTCGCCGGCTTCAACAACGAGGACGGCTTGCTGCGGAGCGGGAATAACTACTTCCGGTCGTCGGTGGCCTCCGGCGAGGCGCTGATCGGGTTGGCCGGTCAGGGCGGCCGCGGCTCGCTCATGGGCGGGGCGCTGGAAAGCTCGAACGTGGACATCGCGATCGAGTTCTCACGGCTGATCGTGGCGCAACGCGGGTTCCAGGTGAACGCCCGGACCATCAGCTCGACGAATGATACGCTGCAAGAGCTGGCTAACATCATCCGCTGACCACTTCGGCGGCTCCGGCTCCTTCGGGGCCGGGGCCGCCGGTTCCGGTTCCGCTTCCGCAATCACTTCCCTTCGGCCGACCGCTTCGAGTGCGGTCTCGAACGTCTCGGACAAAACAACCAGCGACCGCAGCCCGGTGCCGTCGGTGGTCAGAGCCACGGTTTGGCCGTCCACCGCAATCAGGTGAACCGCGCACGTCCGGTCGAGCGGCAAACTCCCTTCGAGCTTCAGGTGCCCGCCCCCGTCGCCGGCCCCACCCGCGGGCCGATTCGCGCGTCGGGCCCACCACACCGTTCCCGCGCACAGCCCGACCAGTGCGAGCGTCAACAGGAGGAGCCGTGTCACGAGCCCACCGAGGTCCGGCGGCGCGGGCGCGACCGGCGGCGCGTAGTCGAAGCCATCCCCCGCGAGCGCGTGGGCGGTGGAGGCCAGGAGCGCGGCGAGCGCGAGAACCGTCCGTGTCATTGCGCGTCCCGGGAGGCCGAACGAAACCGCCCTCTCCCCGGCGGGAAAGCGGCTGACGTGTCAATACAGGCGAACCGGGTGAGAGGTAAAGACCAAACCGAACCGGGACCGGGTTGCAGGCCAGGGCCTTTCCTTGATTCACTCTACGTAACTCCGATAAGTCCCTTGGCCATTGCCGGGTCCATCTGGAGCCGCTCGATCGCCTCCGGGCAACTCACCGCCTTGACCTCACGCCACAGGTGCACCACGGCGTTCCGCAGCGCCGCCAGCACCTGTGGTGCGTGCCCCATGCGCACACGACACGCGTCCTCGCCCAGTGTCACGTCACGCACGTAATGCAGTTCGTTCTCGATGCGCCAGTGCGTCCGCACATGGTTCAGGAGTGTGGCCGCATCCGCCTTCTCGGCCGACAGGCTCGTGATGCCGAAATGCACTTCGACCGTCGTTTGGCCTCGGACCGTCCGCTCACGCGTCAACTGGAAGCCCTGCTTCACCCCCGCCCACGTCGGCGAGCACGTCAGAATCGAGGTCGTTTGCAGCGTCCGCTTCTCGATGCGGCCGTGACCCTTATCGACGGTCGTGGCGATGCGGCTCGGGGCGGGCGGAGGCCGATCCCCAGGGGGAAGTGGCCGCCGCGATCGATCGGGCGGCGGTCTCGAAGGCGAACCCGGCTCGGATGTCGATCCCCAATCCGGGTTGGTTGTCCTTCACCGTGAGCACGTAGTCGCCGCCGGCCCCGACCACCTCCTCGGCCAGGTCTCGCTGGCAGAACATGGCGTCGCCGACCACGACCTTCCCTCGCAGCGGCAGAATGCCGAGGAGCGTCAAGGCGGCCTTGTGCTCGTTGGTGCTCGCATCGACCTTGACCTGGGCGAGTACGGCACCGACGGTGGGGGCGTATGCGGCCAGCAGGTGCTGACCGGGGATCGCGCCGTTGCGAGAGCCTCGAAGGGTCTTGCCGTCGATGGAGATGTGTGTGAAGGCGGCCGGGTCGACGCGGCTGGCGATCCAGTACGAGAGGACGTGCTCCAGTTGGTCGGCGTCGAAGCGTCGCAGGGTGCGGGAGAGCGTGGAAACGGCCGGGGTCTTGCCGCGTCGGAAGCCGAGGGCATGGGCGAGGGCGGGTCCGTGCTGTCGCCCGAAGCGAGCGATGCCATTGAGGCTGGTGCGCCCCATGAGCATGGCGAGGGCGACGAGTCCGAGGAAGGGGGCGAGTGGGTGGATAAGGCCGTGCTTGCTGCGGGGATCGGGAACCGCCGCCAGGGCATCGACCAGGGTGCAAGGAGACATGGGTACCTTCCTGGCTGCGAGAAGGCGCCCCACATAGCCACGTTCCCTCGTGTAAGCAAGGTGAAATAAGGAAAGGCCCTGGGTTGCAGGCCGGGCCGACTCGTCGGAGTTGCGCGTCCCGGGCCTGGACACGCAAACGCTCTCCGTCACGGAGTTCGTCGGAGCGGACGCGGGCACCCCGACGCACGACATGCTGCGGTGGATCGGCACGCAGGGTGAGACGGAAGCGTGGTCGGCAACCGTCACCGCCACGATACCCGATTGGCCCAATTGTTCCGGCCACTTCCTGTTCTGCCACCGGGTCACGATGCACCAGTCCCCGGTGACCTTTCTTGAAGGACTGACTCTAGTAGTTTCAATTTCGCCACGTGTATGCGACACTCATCTGCTGACCGAAGCGGTTCGACCATGGCTCGTCGAACCGCCTCCGTCAGCAGGTGGGAGTATGCTCGGCGTACTGCGGACGCTCAGCCGATCGCCGAGGCCGCGCGAACTTGAAACGACAGGGCTCAGCATGAACCGCGCATGGACGCTGGCCGCTTTCGTCACCGTGGCGGCCGCCCTTCTCACCGCACAGGCCAGCGGCCAGCCGAAGCCGCCCGCGGCCGTGCCGGCGGTGGCCGACCCGCTGCGGACCGCGCTGGAGAAGCGGGGCTACGTCGCCGTCCCGCTCAGCGAAGACGAGGGGCCACGGTTCACGGTCGCATGCCGGGTCGGCAACAAGCCGTGTCGGTTGCTCCTCGACACGGGGGCGGAGACATCCACGCTCGACGCGGCCTTTGTCAAGAACCTCGGCCTGAAGCCCGGGGGCGAACTCCCGTCCGTCGGCATCGGAGGTATCGAGAAGGGCCATGAGGTTTCCGTTCGGGGACTGTTGATCGGCGACTTCGATACGAGGACCATGGCCCACACCCTGCCCCTCCGATCTGTCGATCTTTCGGCCCGCAACCCCGCCCGGGACCGTCGCAAGCACGAACGGATCGAAGGAGTCTTGGGCGACGGGGGTTTGAAGCTGACCGCCGCAGTCATCGACTACCCCAACCGAACACTCTATTTGCGCACGCCGCTCGCCGGCCTGTGGCCCGAAATCGAGGGGCGGTGGGTCGCGACCGGCGGTCAGGAGGACGGGCGCGTGCGGCCGATCGACCCAAAAGCCCCTCCCCGACTGGAGTTCAAGGACCGACGGCTCTACCTCACCGACGGGACCAAACGGCACACCTTCGGCCTTCACGTCAGACCGGAGGCGGATCACTACACGTTGGTTTTCTTCGACCCCGAGAAGGAACTCGCCAAGGAGCTGAAGTACGAGGCCGGCGGGTTGTTGAAGGTGTCGGGCGGCAAGCTAACGGTTTGCCTCTGTCTCGACCCGCTCAAGGCGAAAAAGGGCGAAGAGTTCCCAGAGGATTTCAAGACGGCGACCGGTAGCGGTCACCTTCTATTGGAATTCCAGCGCGAGAACGCGGCCGGTCGGCCCCTTGCGGCACCCGATCCGCTGCGGACCGTGCTGGAAAAGCGGGGCTACGTCGCAGTCCCGCTCACCGAGGAGGAAGGCGGGTGGGGTTTCATCGTCGGGTGCAAGTGCGGAACCGAAGCCGCCCGCCTGCTCCTCGATACGGGCGCCGAAGTTTCCGCCCTGGACGCGAGCGTGGTCAAGAAGTTGGGACTGAAGCCCGGGCGGGAGGTCACCGGAGTGGGCACCGGGGGCGAGCTAGACGGCGCAGAAGTCTCCCTCCGGGGTCTGTCGCTCGGTGACTTCGACACGAGAACCACGACCGACACGATCACGTTGGCCGCGTTCGACTTTTCCGCCATGAATAACGCATTAGTCCAACGCCGCAAGGCGCGGCCGATCAACGGGCTCTTGGGCCAGGCGCACCTGCGATCTTACGCCGCGGTCATCGACTACGCGGCCCCCGCTCTGTACCTGCGGACGCCCCTGGCCGGGCTGTGGCCGGCGGTCGAGGGGCGGTGGGTGGCGACCGAAGGACAGGAGGACGGCCGGGCGCGTCCGATCGACGCCGCGGCCCCTCCCAGACTGGAGTTCAAGAACCGCACTCTCCAATTGACCGACGGGAAGAAGCAGTATCGCTTTGGCGTTCACGTCCTACCGGTCAAAAACGGCCACGCGATGTGGCTCTTCGATCCCGAAAAGGAGTTGGCCAAGGAGTTGGACTACCAAGCGGTCGGCATTTTGAAGGTCGTTGATGGCCGGCTCACGGTGTGCCTGTGCTTGGATTTGGCAACGGCCGCCAAGGGGATGCCCGACGACTTCAAAGCTCCGGCCGGCAGCGGTCGCCTCGTGTTGGAGTTTCGGCGCGAGAAGTGATCGCAACCAGAATGGTTCGCCCCAGCCGCGGGGTGCTTCGCACCGGCCGCGATCGGATGAAACCGCATCCGATACCGCTCACCCAGGTCGGAGGTGGGCGAGTCGGTTCGGTGAACGGCTCATCCGTAGCCCATAATCCGCGGCCACGGCTTGTAGCCGCGATCACCAGCCCCCGCCGTTCACGCAGAAGCCGCTTTACTTCCCTGACATGTCAGCAACAACGTTCAGCACCCGCACGACCGATGCGCAATCGCCAAATGATCCGTGCGGGTGTTTCGAGATGGGTGATCTTCGGCGTGAACTCCGGACGCGACCGCGGCCCCAGCGAGCAGCGGTTCGTAAGCGTGCGGCTTACCGCAGCGGTTCAGCGTCCGTTGCAACGAGGTACGGTTTCTGAAGCCCGGTTCGGGATGTCGGCGAACCATACACGTTCACACGCCGCCCAAGGTAACGGTTCAGATCAACGCCCGCACCGGCGGCGACGTACAGTTCTACCACGCCTTGCGGGGTTTCGAGCATGTAGAGTTGACGGTTCGGGCCGTCCGGCGTCATGTTCGACCGCCGGAGCGTACCCGCGTGCCACCCGCCCCGCTCTTGCGGATCGGCGGCGGGGGGCAACGGCTCGGGAACCCCGACCGTCACCCGGCGCTCGCCGCTGCTGCTGGGACGCGCCACAAGTTCGTCCCGTCCCGCCGGCCGCACAGCGTTCGGCACTGGCGTCGCCGTGGCCGTGCGGGTCGTGCCGCGCTGCTTCTCGTGGATGGCGTGGACGCGGGTGAAGCACAGGGTCGCAATGTCGTAGTCGCCGTTCGTCCGGCGTATTTCCGCGGCGTACTGGTAGTAGAGCTTTTCCGCATCACTGAGCCGGTTCTCGCGCTCGGCCGCTTCCGCCTGTGCCCAAAGCGGGTGGTTCACGATGGGCTTGCTTGCGGTTGCGCTGTCGGCGGCCGCAGGTGTAACCGCGGGGCCTGGGACGGACGCAATCGCTCCACCCGCGGGCGTCGCGGACAACGGTTTCGCCCCGGCATCCGCACCAGGGGGCAAGGGGGTTATCGTTTCGTTGACGCGAACGGTGTAGCTGCTACTTGCGGCCTTTTCGAGCTGCAATGCGGTCTTGGGCAGGTAGCGAAAGTCTCCCGCGGGCGACTGGACCATGTACCACGTTTTGCCCTGATAGGTCGCTTTCGGCCCGAGCAAGACGAGTTCCGTGCCGTGCGGGATCTTGACGCGGCGAATGTCGAGCGGTTGGTTGACGCCGACTTTACCGGCTGCCAGAGTAACGTCGTCCCCATCGCTGTGGACGATCACGTTTCGTGGAACGGCCAGTTCGCGCGTCGGTTCTCCGCCAAGTTCGGCGCTTTCGCGGGCAGGGTCTCGAATGAAGTGGGTTTGTACCCAGCTCACGGAAGTACCGTAACTGGTTACGGCGAGCCAACCGTTCCCCTCGTCCTTTTCCACGAGGACCGTGGCGCCTTTGCGGAGCGTACCGGTATCGGGGAAGCTGTCAGTAGGGCCGGCGCGCAGTTTGACCTCTTCATCGATCACAACTGCTTTATAAGGTTGCGATTCCGCCGACGCGGTGACCGCAAAAGACAGCGCGAGCAACCCGACGAGCGGGATTCGGAGCATGGGGGATTCTCCGGGTCAGTGCTCATGGATTCGAGCGTTACTCCACGCATACCATGACCCCGGAACCGATCAAGGTCGGTCGGCGGCGGCGCAAGGGTCCTATCCTGACGGGGACGCTCCTAACCCGGATTCTCCTTACCTCCTCGGTGCCCGATGTCGAACCCCACGCTCGCCGAACTTGCGCGCATGTTCGATCACTCACTGCTCCAGCCGAACTTGACCGACGCGGACCTGGAGCGCGGTTGCCTGCTGGCGCGCGAGTTGGGAGCCGCGTCGGTGTGCATCAAGCCCTACGCCGTTCGCCTCGCGGCCAAACTGCTCGCGGGGAGCACCGTTCAGGCGAGCACCGTCATCGGGTTCCCGCACGGCGCGCACCTTACGGCGGTCAAGGTGTTCGAGGCCGAACGCGCGATGGACGACGGGGCCACCGAACTCGATATGGTCGTCAACATCGGCAAGGTGCTGAGCGGCGAGTGGAACTACGTCGCCGACGACATCGCGGCGGTGGTGCGTGCGGCTCACGACCGGGTCGCAAAGGTGAAGGTGATCTTCGAGAACGCTTACCTGAAGGACGAACACAAGCGCGAGTTGTGCCGGATTTGCGGCGAGGTGCGTGCCGACTGGGTGAAGACGAGCACCGGCTACGCCGAAACCGGTGCCACGATCGAAGACTTGAAACTGATGCGCGAGCACAGCCCGGCGTGGGTACAAGTAAAGGCCGCAGGCGGCGTTCGCACGTTCGAGAAGTTAATGGAGGTGCGGGCGATCGGGGTGACCCGGGTCGGCGCCACCGCGACGAAAGCCATCCTCGACGACGCGAAGGCAAAGGGCGTTGTGTAGCGCCCCTCACGGACAAATGCGGTTCGTGGCCCCCTGCGCCTCCAGAGCCTCGAATTCCGTCTCCATCTCGTCGTAGTAATCGGATAACTGAATGTGAGCGTGCCGGGCACACCAGTCGTCAAACGGACCGAGCGCGCCCGGCTTGTCAAGCACTGATTCACCCAAGCTCACCACAAGCCGGTTCGGGCGGTGTCGGGTGGGATCGAGTACCGCCAGCGCGTCAGCAACACCGCGCGATTGGTAGGTGATGAGGTACGCAAGTGCGACACTTCGCCCTATCCGATTCAAGAGTAACTACTTTCTGTAGCCGGCCTCACAGAGGCCGGTGCGATACGACCGATGTCGCACCGGCCTCTGTGAGGCCGGCTACAGAATACGGCGTGCATACTCATCAACCGGATTCGGTATCACCCGCGCCCCCGAGCCGACCCGTGTGACGCGGCACGGCCTACGAGGCTCCAGCGCCGCGCGCAGGTCCGCTGCAGTGCTGATGGCAGGAGAGCGTTTCGGCTCGTCCTCCGATCACCCGCGAAGCAGATCGCGGATAGGCCACACTTTCACGCACCCGTCACCGCCGGCGCTGAACAGTTTCTCCCCGTCCGCCGAAACCGCCAGCCCCGCAATCGGGCCGAGGTGCCAGTCGAACCGGGCGTGCGGCCGGAGCGAGCCCGCCTCGAAGACGTACAACTGGCCCTCGTAAGTTCCGGCGTAAACGAATTCGCCGCCCGGATCGGCCGCAACCGCCGTGACGAGTCCCAAGCGACTGGGCGGGACGGACCGGCTGCTGTTCGCGAGCAGCGCCCCGGTGGCGATGTCCAGCGCCCGAAGCCCCTGGTTCCACACGAACACCCGCCGGCCGTCGTGCGAAAAGGTGCCGAGCGGCGCCTCACCGAGGTCCATCAGCCGGCGCCCGGAGTTGATGTCGTAGACCCGTCCGGGGCTCCCACACTGCAAGAATTGCGATCCGTCGGGCGACACCGCGCTCTGTGCGGTGCCCACGTCCGCGACGAACCCCCGCACCCGCTCGCCCGACGGCACCCGCACCAGTTCGGCGTGTCCCGTACCGGTCGTCGAGCGGTAGGCGTGAGCCAGTACGAGGTCGGGCTCCGGAAGCGTGTGGACCGCCAGCACCGCCGCCCCGAACGGGTGCTCCGTCTCGACGCGCACGGGCTGATCGCCGGAGAGGTCGAACACCGTCACCTCGTACCCGTCAGCGGCCCAGGCCCCGCCGACGATCAGGTGCCGGGCGTCGGACGTGAACCCGACGGACAGCACCCGCTGGTCGAACGTCATCGTCGTGCGGGTCCGGTCCACGATGTCCCAGTAGGAAACGCGGGTGTCGCCCTCGCGCGCCGCCACCCGGCTCCCGTCCGGGGCGCAGGCCACCGCCCGCAGCGGTTCGCGGTCCCCGTACAGCACGCCCGGGAAGTTCGCCCGCAGCCCGTCGGGGCCGAGTTCCTCCTTGCGGTCGAAGCACGGGCCGCACATCGGCCCCATCCAGCTCAGCGACTCCGGGGTCCCTACCGCCCCGCAGCCGCACGCGCACACGACCTGTTCGGCGCCGTTCAGTGTGCGGCGGCACACGTACTCGGGGTACGCGTGGAACAGCGGCGGCCGTTTCTCAAGATCCTCCTTGTAGAGCAGCCGCTTCGCCTCGTCGTGCTCGACCCGCCGGCCACGCACCACCACGTGCTTGCGCCCGATGGCGTCGGTCCACCACGCCGCGAGCACCTGCGTCGCCGGGACGCCCCCGCGCCCGCCGCGGAACATCTGGTGCCCCTCCGGCGCGCCGGCGATCGCCCGGGCGCACTTCTTCCACCGCGCCGGGTTGTCGTCGAGCAGCCGCGACCGGCACCGCTTGTTCGCCGCCTCCGTGGCCCGCGTGATGGTTTCAACGACGGCCTCTTCGTCCGGGTCGATGAGTCGCACTTCGTGCTTGAGCATGGGTTACCGGAGCGTGGGCCACTGGCCCGCTCGCGCCCTTTCAGAATCGCCCGGAATAAACGCCGAACGCACCGCCGCCCGGCCGAAGCGCCGCGGCCCCTAGAATGACCGCGTGCCCGATGTTCATTCTAACTCCACGCGTGTATCGTCATGTCTGCCGACCCCTTGTTGCAAAGTCAGGTGCCCGGACACACCCCGCGGCGCGGCAAAGTGCGCGACGTGTACGACCTCGGCGACACCCTCGTCATCGTCGCGACCGACCGCATCAGCGCGTTCGACTGGGTGCTCCCCACGCCGATCCCGGGTAAGGGCCAGATCCTCACCCAGATGACGCTGTTCTGGTTCAAGTGGCTCAACATCCCGAACCACCTCATCAGCGCGAACCTCTCTGATTTGCCGCCGGCGTTCCAGCGCGAGGAACTCGAGGGGCGCGTCATGCTCGTGAAAAAGGCCACCGTCGTGCCGGTGGAGTGCGTTGCGCGCGGCTACCTGCTGGGGTCCGTCTGGAAGGAGTACCAGCGCCACAGCACCGTCTGCGGGCTCGCGCTCCCGAAGGGGCTGCGGCTCGCGAGCAAACTGCCCGAACCGCTGTTCACCCCCGCGACCAAGGCCGAGGACGGCGCGCACGACGAGAACATCACGTTCGAGGTGATGGCGAAAGCGGCCGGGGCCGACACCGCGGCCGAGCTGAAAGCGAAAACCCTCGACGTGTACCGCCGCGCGGCGGCGCACGCCGAGAGCCGCGGCATCATCCTCGCCGACACGAAGCTCGAATGGGGCCGGCTCCCGAGCGGCGAGTTGATCCTGATTGACGAGGTGCTGACCCCGGACAGCTCGCGGTTCTGGCCCAAGGACCGGTACCGCGAGGGGGAATCGCCGTCGTCGTTCGACAAGCAGTTCGTGCGCGACTGGCTCGAAGCGAGCGACTGGGACAAGGCCAGCCCGCCGCCGGTGCTGCCGGAAGGGGTGGTGAACAGCACCCTCGACAAGTACCGCGAAGCGCTCGACCGGCTCACGAGCTGACGTTGTTCTCGGTGCAACGCGGGCGCCCGCTCTTGGCCCCGCACACGAGAAAACTCCTCAGCAGATTGACACGCAAACCCGAAAGCGGGCGGGACGCCCGCGCTCCACAGAGAACGACGTGCCCACGTCACACGACCTCGACCTGACCGCCCTCGCCCGCTGGGCCAACGAGCGCGTCCCCGACGCGCTGTTCTGGACCGTCAGCGGGTCGCACAGTTACGGGTTCCCGTCCGCGGACAGCGACATCGACCTGCGCGGGTGCTTCCGCGCGCCGCTCCGCGCCCTCGCGGGGCTGCGCCCGCCGGCCGAAACCCTGGAGCCGAAGGGGACGCTCGACGGGCGCGAGGTCGAGGCGGTGGCGCACGAGGCCGGCAAGTACCTGCGGATGCTGTGCAAGCACAACGGCTACGTTCTGGAACAGGTGTTCTCGCCGCTCGTGGCGCACGGGGCGGATTTCCTCGCGCGGCTGCGCCCCGTGGCCGCGAAATGCGTGACGAAGCACTGCTACAACCACTACCGGGGGTTCCTGCACACCCAGCGGCAGCAGTTCGAGAAGGAAAGCCCCAAGCGCGCCAAAACGCTCCTGTACGCGTACCGGGTGGCCCTCACCGGGGTTCACCTGCTCGAAACGGGCGAGGTGGAAACGCACCTGCCCACGCTCAACGAGCGGTTCAAACTCCCCTTCGTCCCCGAACTGATCGAGCGCAAGGCGGGCGCCGAGTTCGGTGCCCTGAGCGCCGTCGATGTCGAGTTCCACACCCGCCAGCTTACCGAATGGGAGCACCGGCTCGCCGCCGCGCACGAAGCGAGCACGCTGCCGACCGACGCGCCCGCACACGAACTGAACGCGCTGCTGCTCGAACTGCGCGACCTGCGCTGAACTCACCCATGAACCCACCTGCGGTGTCGCGTTCTTGACGAGCCGCGACCGCCAGGGAGTGGTGCCACGTCTCCCGCTCCCTGGCGGTCGCGGCTCGTCAAGAACGCGGCAATACTACCGGCTACGTGTATCAGAAACGGCACAGGCGCGACGGCGTGGGGTGCGGACGGCCGCGCACGTGCCGCGTGCGTCATACCAAATCCGATTGAAGAGTATCGGTGATTGGGAGCGCCACCCGCCGGCTGACACCGGCGGTTCGACCGCGGCTCGTCGAACCGCCGGTGTCAGCCGGCGGGTGCAACCGACGCACTGCCGAGTAGTTACTCTTCAAGCGGATTTGGTATCAGACGGTCCCGCGCGCCGGGTTGGCGAGCGGTGGGGTCTTGCTCCGACAACCCAGACACAAACGCGAAACGCCCCTGCTGTAAGGCCCGGAGCGACCAGACGCCCCCAAGAATCGCAGAGAACCGGCCCCCCCAAGTTAAACTCACTCGCTGCCCTTCCCGTTCAGCCACCACGAATCACGCCGACGGGCATTTGCTACCCGCGGCCGACGAGCGGCATCTGCGTGGCCATGACGGTCATGAACAGCACGTTCGCGTCGAGCGGCAGGCCCGCCATGTACACGACCGCCCGCGCGACGTGTTCCACGTCCATCCGCGGTTCCGGGGCGACGGTGCCGTTCGCTTGAAGCACCCCGCCGGTCATGCGCTCGGTCATCTCGGTGGCGGCGTTCCCGATGTCGATCTGCCCGCACGCGATGTCGTACTTGCGGCCGTCCAGCGCCGCGGACTTCGTCAGACCCGTGATCGCGTGCTTGGTGGCCGTGTAGGGCGCGGAATTGGGGCGCGGGGCGGTTGCCGAAATGGACCCGTTGTTGATGATCCGGCCGCCGCGCGGGGCCTGCCCCTTCATCAGCCGGAACGCCTCCTGCGTGCAAAGGAACACGCCGGTCAGGTTCACGTCAACGACCGTCCGCCACTGGTCGAAGGTGAGGTCCTCCAGCGGCACCGCGGGCGCGCTCACCCCGGCGTTGTTGAACAGCACGTCGAGCCGGCCGAACGCCTCCTGTGTGCGCCCGAAGAGCGCACGAACGGCGGCCGGATCGGTCACGTCTGCGGCGACCGGCAGCACACCGGCACCGGCCGGCGCCAACGCGGCGGTAGCGGCGAGCGCGTCCGCCCGGCGCCCGGCGAGGACCACGCGGTAGCCCTCGCGCACGAGCGCGAGCGCCACCGCGCGGCCGATCCCCGACCCGGCCCCGGTCACCAGGGCCACTTTCCCCGTATGGGACATGACGCCCCCCTTATTTCTGCTTGAGGTGTTTGTCGAAGAAGGCGATCGTCGCCCGCTCGGCGGTCTCGGCGTCCTTACCTTTGAACCCGTGACCGGCGCCTTCGAGCTTGAGCAGTTCGGCCTCCACCCCTGCGGCCTTCAGCTTGTCCACGAGCCACTCGGCCTGTTCGACGTGGACGTACTTGTCCTCGGTGCCGTGGACGCACAGCGTCGGGGCCGCGTTCGGGGTCACCCAGTACAACGGGCTCGCCTTGATGTGCAGCGGCCGCGCCTTCTCCAGGTTCCCGCCAAGGAACAGCGGCAGCACCTCGGCGGCGTCGACGCTCTTGCCGTAGGACTTGGTGAAGTCGCTGGGGCCGTACACGTTCACAACGCACTTCACGGCGCTGGAGAACGTCGAGTTACCGCCCGCCCCTTCAAACTCCTTGACGCCGGCGGTGACGCCAAGGAACTGTGCGAGGTGCCCGCCCGCGGACCCGCCGGTGACGCCGATGCGGTCGGGATCGATGCCGTACTTCTTGGCGTTCGCGCGGAGCCAGCGGATGGCGGCCTTGGTGTCGTGGATCGCGGCCGGGAACGGGTACTTCGGCGCCAGCCGGTAGCTCACCGTGACAGCCACGTAGCCGCGCTCGGCGAGCCGGACGATCTGGCCGTTGTACCCCTCACGCGAGCCGGCGCGGAACCCGCCGCCGTGAATGCACAGCACGCACGGGAACGGCCCGTCGCCCTTCGGCCGGGCGATATTGAGTTGCAGGTGCTGGTCGTCCGGGTTCGTGTACTCGACGCCCTTCTCGAACGTCACCGCGTCCGGAACGGGCGGGTCTTTTTGTGCGAACGCGGGCGAACCGGAGAAGGCAAGGGCGGCGAGGGCGGCAAGCGAGCGGATCATGCGGAGCGGCTCCGGCGCGGGGTGGGAGGTGGCGAGATTGTAACCCCGCCCGCCCGAGCCGCCAGTCCGTTTTCGCGGCACCACGCGCAAAACCGGATGGCCCCCGCGTCACCTCCGCTTCGGGTCGAACCGGTCGCGCACGGGGGCGAAGTCCGCGGCCCGCGCCGCGTACCACTCCAGCCGGCCCGGGTTCTCAAACTCCCCCGCCGAACGGGCCGCTTCCAGGCACCGGACCGCGTTGTCCGCCGCTTCCCGGGCCGCGACCGCACGGTCCTCAGGCGAAAGAGCCGGATCGGCCCCGATCTGCTTGGCGACCAGGCACCAGACGAGCCCCTGTTCGGCCGACGCCCAGCCCGGCTGCCGCTTCCCCAGCGCACACAGCCCGGCGTCGTACGCGCCCCGCCAGTCGCCCGCGCGCAACCGCGCGTGCAACCCGTTCAGCTCCCACCGGGAACGGTTCCGCACCCGCGGGTCCTCGTCGGCGAGTGCCGCCCACTCGTTCGCCGACGCGCGGTGCCGGCCGGTGCGATCATACAGCTCCGCGCGCCCCGCCCGGGCGTCGGAGGCCGCGTCGACCGCCGGACGGAACCCCGGCGCGCGGCGGAGCACCGGCGCGAGCGCCCCCAGCGCTTGGTTGTACCGCTTCTCCGCGTCCGCGGTCAGCTCGCGCGCGCGGAGGCTGTTCGCGTGGCGGATACAGGCCCGGGCCAGTTCGACGCTCAGCCAGGAGTCGGGCGCGTCCGCGGGCTGGGCCGCGAACGACCGCTCCATCGTGCCGACCGCCTCGCGGAACGCCTCGTCGGCGCGGGCGGGGTGGTTCCGGGCGTGCCGGTAGTCCGCCAGCTCGAGCAGCCCCCCCACTCGGGCCGCGGAGTACGGCGCGTCCCGTGGCCCCAGCACCGGGTGCCGGTCCGCGACCTCGAGGGCGGCAGCGAACTGCCTCTCGCCCTCGTCCCAGCGCCCGAGAGCGCCGAGCGCGTGCGCGTACCCCTGGTGGGCCAACTGGACGAGCCGCAGGTGCTCCCCGCCGGCCGGGCCGGTTGTGGGCAGCTCGCGCGCGTGGTCCAGTGCCTTCCGCGCGGCCCGCTCACAGTCGGCGCGGTTCCCGCGGCGGTGCAGCAGCCGCGCCCAACGGTCGTACAGTTCGCGCGCGCGGCGCCGCTCCGCCCCTTCGAGCGGGTGCCGGAGCTTCGCCCGCTCCGCCACCACACCTTCGATCAGCCCGGCGGCCTCGCGGTACGCCCGCTCGGCCTCGTCGAGGCGCCCGAGGCTCGCCAGCGCCCCCGCCGCGCACATGAGCGATTCGCACCGCCGCCCCCGCGCGTCCGGGTTCGCCGGTTCCTTCCGCGCCCACCGCCCGGCCGCGTCGGCCGCCGCCCCGTATTCCGCCGCCGCCCCCGCATGGTTGTCGTTACGGGCCTCCAGGTAGCCCAGCCAGTGCGACACGTCGGCGAGCATCTGGAGCCACTCGGGCGTGTCGGACTTGCCGGCCAGCACGGAGGTGCAGAACGCGCGACCGGACTCCAGCAGCAGGAGCCGGGTGCCGCGCAGCTCGTCGTCCGCGAACCGCGGCTCGCGGGCCAGCTCGCGGACCGCGTCGCAGATCACCCGCCCCGCGACGCGCAGGTCGGCTTCGGACTGGTTCCGGGCCGCGTCCGCGTGGCCCTGTTGCTTCACCGCGGCGGCGTGCTCCGCCAGCGCGGTGGCTTGTTCCCGCTCGGCAGCGGCCAGCGCGCGGGCCAGTTCGTCCCGGGTCCGCTCGGCGGCGGCGCGCTGCTCCTCCGCCTCGCGCCGCGCCGCGTCGGCGGTGTCGCGGGCCGCGCGCTCGCCGTTGCGCGAGTGCAGCAGCTCCAGAGCCATCCCGCCGGTGAGCAAGCAGCCGGCGCTGGAAATGAGAAGGAAGCCGGCCGCGACGGGGTGGCGCCGACTCCACCGCCACGCCCGCCCCGCCGGCCCCACCGGGCGCGCGGCGATCGGCTTGGCGCCCAGATAGCGGTCCAGGTCGTCCGCCAAGTCGCGCGCCGTCGCGTACCGCCGCGCCGGGACTTTCTCCAGGCACTTCGCCACGATCACCGCCAGGTCGCGGGGCGCCCGCGGTGCGAGGCGGCGCACGTCCGGGGCTTCGGTGCGGAGGATCTGGTTCAGGACGTCCGCGGCGTCCGAGCCGGCGAACGGGGGGCGCCCCGCGAGCATTTCGAACAGCAGCGCGCCGAGCCCGTACACGTCCACACTGGGGCCCGGCGGCGCCCCGCTGACCTGCTCCGGTGCCATGTAATTCGGGGTCCCGCACAGCACCCCGGTGCCGGTCAGGTCGGTGCCCCCGGCGAGCGCCTTCGCGAGCCCGAAGTCGGTCACCTTGGGGCGCACGTTCGGAAGCTGCAGCCCGTCGGTCCCGTCGCTGTTGCCGGGCCCCGCCCCCGAACCCGCCACCTGCGCGAGCAGGATGTTGGCGGGCTTGAGGTCGCGGTGAATGATCCCCCGCTCGTGCGCGTGGTGGATCGCGCGGGCCACGGCCGATGCCAGCCGGGCCGCGTCCCGCGCCGCGACCGGGTGCCCGTTCTGCCACTGCCGGAGCGTGCCGCCTTCGACCAACTCCAGTGCCATGTATGCGAACCCGGCACACTCGCCGACGTCGTACACCTGCACGATGTTCGGGTGGTGCAGCCGTGCCCCGGCTTCGGCCTCAATGCGGAACCGGGCCTTGTCTTCGTCGCGCGCGAGCGGCCCGCCCAGGATCACCTTCAGCGCCACGAGCCGATTCAGGCCGAGGTGCCGCGCTTTGTACACGACGCCCATGCCGCCGCGCCCGAGTTCGTCGAGGATCTCGTAACCCGGGAACGTGACCGGCGCGCGTGCCCGCGTGCCCGCGCCGGTCGGCACGCTGAAGAGTGTCCGTTCCGCGGTTTCGTCCGGCGGGGGCAGGGTGGAAACGGGTTCGGCGGGTACGGGACACGCGTGGGCCTGTTGTGGCCAGCGTCTGATGATTCGCGACATCGCCGCTCCGGGCGTTGGTGGTTCTCACCCAACCATACAACCGGCTACCGCCGGAGGCGCGCAGAGCGAACTTCACTTTTTCAGACTGCGGGGGGTCCCGACACGGTTTGCGTCGCAGCAGGGCCGTTCCTTGTTTCACGCCGCGCTGTTGAGGTCCGAAGTGAACATACGTTGTTGTTCTTCCCTGCTTCGGCACACGCCGTGTGGAACAAGGAACGGCCCTGTCCGCGAAGTGATCTTGTCTAGCTGAGTGCCCGTCGCTATGGCGGGCGGAACTATGAAAACAACCTATTACCTCGTCACGGGCGCGGCTGTGGCCGTGGCCGCGCTGGTCGTGTACGCCCAGCTCCCGAATCTGAACGGCCCACTGCCGCCGGTCGAAGCGGCCGTGAACGCCGCGCCACCGGCCGATGTACCGCGTCTGCCGCTGCCCGCCGTCCCGGCCCCGCCGGATGAACCGCTGGGTATGCCCACAGCCCAGGCCAAACCGGACGAACGGCCGTCCCTCCCGATCCCGAGCGGCGCATCATCGGCCGAACTCGCGGCACCGCCACACGTGACACCGGTCGCACACAGCGACCCGGTTGGCACAGCACTCCCCCCTCTGCCGGTGATTCCGGCCGCGGCGGCAGTTCCACCGAGCTTGCCCGAGCTGCCGATCCCAACGGTTGCGGGTGCCGTGCCGGTGCCGCCGCCCGCCCCTCCGGTGAGCGTGCCCCCAGTTCCGGCGCCGGAACTTGTAATCCCGACTCCCTCGGTCCCGCCCCCGCCTCCGGCTTCAGAACCTGCGCCCTCTGCGGCACCGGTTCTGCCGCTCCCGACTCCGGATCCGATCCCGGGCTCCAAAGTGGAGGCCGTGCCCCCTCCCCCGGCGGTCCCACCGCTGCCGGCTCCGGCCCCCGCGCCTGCGGCACCGGGAACGGCCGAGCGCCCGGCCGTCCCGTCGGCCAAGCCCGACGCGCCGGTTGATCCGGTCGTACTGCCGAGCCCCGCGCCGCAACCGGTTCCCACGCCGCCCGCAGCTCCCGCGCAGCCCCTCCCGGTCCCGACACCGGTGCTGCAACCGCCGGTCCAGACGGCTCCAGCCGCCCTCGCGCTCGCAGTCGTCGGTGGCAGCACGCCGGCGCACGAAGAAGCACTTCCCGGGACAAAATATGTCGTTCTGAAAGATGACAAGATCATTGAGGGAGGGGTGACGCTTCGCGGCGATATCGTCGTCGTTCGTCAGGGGGCGTTGGACCTACAATTTGGGAAGGGGCAAGTACAGTTCGTCGCGAACAACAAGGATGAGGTGTACAAGTTCCAGCTCGCGAAGGTGCCGGCGACCGACGCCACGGCTCGGTTGAAGGTCGCGCGGTGGTGCATGTTCAGTGGCCTCCGCGAGCAGGCCCTCGCCGAGGCGCGTGAGGTGCAAAAGCTGCAACCGGCGAACGCCGACGCGGCGTCGCTCGTGCGCTCCCTGGAGCTCATGCTGCAACAGTTCCCGTCCGGCGCTGCTGTCAAAATGAACACGCCCGCGCCGCCGAACTTCCCAACGCAACTGTCCGCACGCCCGACCGCGCCAGCGGGTCCGAACGACTGCGACCCGGACCTGCCGCCCGAAGCGATCAAGCTCTTCGCGACGAAAGTGCAGCCGATTCTGGCGAATCAATGCGCCGAGTGCCACGCGAAACCGGACATTGCTGGGGCGTTCAAGATGGCCCGAGTCGATCCGGCCAACGCGACACCGAAGGCGACACGGGCGAACCTGTGGACCGTCGCCGGGCAACTGCGCAAGGACGACCCGGCGGCCAGCCCGCTGCTCCTAAAATCGCTCCAGGCGCACGGCGGGCAGCGGGCGCCGTCGTTCGCCACGCGTCAGGCGGTTGCTTACCGAACACTCGAAGCCTGGGTCGCAATCACGGCTGCAAAAACGGCTCCGATGATTCCTGCCGCTTCGGAAGTGTCCACGCCAGCCGCTCCGGTTCCGGTAGCACCTGCGCCCGCGTTTCCGCCGGTCGGAGTACCTGCGATCGAGCCGTCCCTTCCGCCGGCCGGTCCGGCGGTGGTTCCAGTTCCGACCACCCCGGCCGTTCCTTCCGTCCCCGCGCCGGCAGTTCCGGCGGCACCCGCCCCGAGCGTCGATCCGGGTATGTCGCCCGCGATTCCGTCGGTTCCGTTGGCGGCTCCACCGGCCCCCGCTCTACCTTCGGTGCCCGCGGTTCCGTCGGTGCCGGCCACACCAGGGGTTCCGAGTGCTCCGTCGGTCCCGTCCGCAGCCCCGCCGCTCCCGGCGATTCCGGCTACCGCGCCGGCGCTGCCGAAGCCGCCCGCTTTGCCCGCGGCACCGCCGATCCCGCCGGCCAGCGGGTTCGGTGAGGCAACTCCGCCCAAGCCGACCGGGCCGGTGGGCGGCGACGAATTCGACCCGGCCGGATTCAATCAACCGAAGAAGTAGTCAACTGCCCGTAACGCCGGACGTGCCGGGGCCGAAGATCCATTATGTGGTTCTTCGGCCCCGGCACGTCCGGCGTTACGAATTACAGAGAGGAAAAGTTGCGGAGCATCTGAACACCGATCCGCTGACTTTTCTCAGGGTGGAACTGTGTCGCGTAGACGTTGCCCTTCCACACCACCGAGCAAAACGGTGCGGGGTAATCGGCGGTCGCCACAACGATCTCACCTGCGGCTGGGGCTGCGAAATACGAGTGGACGAAGTACACCGCCGGGTCCGCGGGCAGTCCCTGGAACAGTGGGCAATCGGGCCTGACCAGCTTCAACGTGTTCCAGCCCATGTGCGGCACCTTCAGCGCCGGCGACGGGGGAAACTTAACAACGTCCCCCTGGAACACATTCAACCCGGCGTGAACACCGTCTTCGTGGCTGCGCGAGAAGAGCAACTGCATTCCGAGGCAAATGCCGAGGAACGGGCGGCCCGCGTCAATGTGGCGCCGCACGGCCTCGTCGAGTCCCGTCTCGCGCAGCCGCGCGATGGCGTCTCGAAACGCACCGACCCCCGGTAGGACCACGCGCGACGCCGTCGCCACATGCTTCGGGTCGCCGCTGATCGTGGCGTTATGGCCGACCTGCTCGAACGCCTTCTGGACGCTCCGCAGATTCGCCATCCCGTAATCCACGATCACTGTTGCCATCGAACGCACCTCAATTGGGAGAAAAACGCAACACGGTGTTATTTTACCGCGGTCAAAGGCGTCTCCGCCGGCCGGCGCATGAACAGCGCGGCGGCCAGCAACCCGACACCCATGAACCCGCACAACATGAGCATCGTAGTCCCGTCGAAGAACGGGAACTGCAGTTTCGGGCCGAGCCACGGCCACGCGAACCACGTCACCACGACGCCGATCGCCAGCCCCGGGCCGAACGGCAACTCGCGGGGTTGCACCGGCCCGCTCACCGGGGTGCCGGCGGACGAACCTTGGCGCGCGGCCGGAGCCGAGTTCCAACACACCGATTCGAACACTTTCAGCACCAGTGCGGCGACCGCGCCAGTGAACAGCGACAGCATCGGGATCTGCCAGCCGAGGAACGCGCCGGCCATCATCAGCAGGTCCGCATCCCCCAACCCCAGCGCCTCACGCCCGAACCCGGTTTCGAAAAACCACTTGGTCGCCCGAACGACCAGGGACCCAACGAACGCACCGATCACGCTGTTGAGTAGCCCCATCTTCCAACTGCCCGGGGGGGCGGCATCGAACGTCGGCCCCCAAAACGGCCACGGCTGAACGCCGACCGGAATCTTCCCCGCCACGTCGTCGAGGATCCACGAAGTAAAATGGGGCGGGATGGCATCGACGGCCGCAGCCGGTTGCGGCCACGGCCACGGCATCAGCACTCCCCCGATCACGCCGACCGTCATGACCGTATAGGTCACTTGCGCCGGAATGATACGGTGTTCCGCGTCAATGGCCGCAGCGGCGATCAGCCCCGACATGAGGGTGGCATGGTACAGGAACAGCGCCCAGAACCGGGCCGGGGGGAACGCTCCGTCGGCACCAAGGTAGTTGTACTTCATGCCCGGAATGCCGGACCAGTTGAACAGCACTTCGGCGAGAAACAGGGCCAGGAACGCGACCCCGGTTCCGACCTCCACCCACAGGTAGCGGGCGGAAAAGGTGGCACCGCACGCTCGACACCGGCCGCGGAGGCGCAAGAACCCCAGGACCGGAATGTTGTCGGTGAGCCGGATCGGTTGGTAACACGCGAAGCACCGGGACGACGGCCACACGAGGCTCTTTTCGTACGGCAGCCGGGCGATCACAACGTTCAGGAACGACCCGATCATCAGCCCGAGGGTGAAGACCGTCACGCACCAGAACACGGCCGGGAAGTGGAACCACCAGTCCATGACGTGAGGACACCGTTGACGGTTTCAGTGGGGACGGCGATCGGTCCGCGTTTGTGTCGCCACCGACAACTATACCGAGCGTCCCAATATTCGGCCAAAGCGGCCCCCGGATCGCGCCGCGGAACCGGGGCCGGGTGCGGTTACAAGCGCCGGACGGCAATCGCGTCTTTGCCCGTTCCGGAGCCCTCACCTCTCGTGAGCGCCTCATAAACGAACATGACAAAACCTAATCGATCAACCAACCGTCACAAACCACAACCGGTGTCGTAGTTCGCTCTGCTGCGTTCAGGCGCCAACGTTGCGGATGCCCCTTCGCGTTCGCAATTCCGATCGGATTCGGGCCGTCCGGCGGTGGTACTATGAGCTAAAGTAATCGGATGTCTCGGTCGGAGGACCAACCGTGAACGCTCTCCCCCGGCTCGACCAAACGGACTGCTTGCTCGAGGTGGTCCAGCGCCTCTCATCGGTCCGCTCGCTGGCCGAGATCACAGACATCGCGAAGGTCGCGGCCCGGCGCCTCACCGGCGCCGACGGGGCGTGCTTCGTTCTGCGCGACGGGGACAAGTGCTACTACGTCGACGAAGACGCCATCGCCCCGCTGTGGAAGGGCAAGCGGTTCCCGCTCGAGGCCTGTATCAGCGGGTGGGTGATGCTCAACCGCCAGCCGGCTCTGATCCCTGACATTTATGCCGACGACCGGATCCCGCACGACGCGTACCGACCGACGTTCGTGAAGAGTTTGGCAGTGGTCCCGATTCGCTCGCTCGGCCCGGTTGGGGCACTGGCCGTGTACTGGGCTGACACGGCCCGCCCGACGGCCACCGAAGTGCGGTGGCTTCAGTCGCTCGCGGACTCGACCGCCTTGGCTCTTGAATACCTCGAATCGCAGGCCGAAGTGAACAAAGCGCTAGGGGTTGCGAGCTTCTTGGAGGGTGAAAACGCGCGCCTGCGTGACACGGTTAAGCCGGCTGCGCCGGGCGATCTCGTGCGGATGTGTTTCCTTACGAAGCGGTTCGAAATAGGAGGTCGGTGGGTGGCAATCGAGGAACTCCTCGAGTTGTGTTACGGAGTACACGTCACCCACGGGCTGAGCCCCGAAGGGCTGGACCAGATAAGCGCCGGCCGGCGGTGAATGATCCATTTCCGTCGTCGTTGGTCTGGGTCGGTCGATCAGGTGAACCCGCCCGCCGGAGCCGTCCCGTTGGCTTGGTTCCACATCGCGCGGACCGAGGATGAGCAACGGACCGTCAACGCCGAGCGTGACACGGACGTCCGCTGCAAGATGATGGTGTTGTGGGTGCTCCACCACGGCGATACCCGCGAGCGAGCCGCAACCGTTACCGGACTCGGGCGAGCGACCGTCCAGCGGTACGTCCGGACGTACAAGGACGGCAGACTCGACGGGCTCCGCCGATGGGGCGTCACCGGCCCGGTCAGCGCCTTAGCCACCCATTCCGACGTGGTCCGAGCGTCCCTCACGGCCAACCCGGTTCGAACCACCGCCCAGACGGCCGACCGGATCGAGCAGCTGACCGGGATCCGTCGCCAGCCGACTCAATCCCGCGTGTTCTTGGCCGGACTGGGGTTCAGCGATGCGCGTTCGGGCGATCCCGATCCCCCCAAAAAGCGCTCGCCGAGCACTTCGCGACCCAGCGCGGGTTCCTCGGCACGCAACTGAGGCCGGCTTGGATGCGGCCGTCGCCGGGCGTGGGCACGTGTAGTTCGTGGACGCGACCACTGCGTGTACGGGACGTACCTGTGTTGCCGGTGGTCGATCCTGCGGGTGTTCGTTCGGGCCGCGAGTGGGCGTCAGCGGTTCAACGTGCGGGGCGCGTGGAACGCGGTCACCCGGACATGCGTGTCGGTCACCAACACGACGGTAGTGAACACCGATACCATGTGCGAGCTACTCCGCAAGATTGCGGCCCTCGGGTCGGTCGGCCCGGTCACGGTCGTGCTGGACAACGCGCGCTAAGAGCGGAACAAGGTGGTGCAGGCGCGGGCGGCCGAGTTGTCAATCACCCTGTTGTACCTGCCCAGCTATTCGCACAACCTGAACCTCATCGAACGCCTCCGACGGCTCCTCAAACGCAGGAGCGTTTACGGCAAGTACCGTCCCAACTTCGCCACCTTCAGGGCCGCCATCGAGGACACGCTGAGCCAACTGACCACCGCCCACGCCGAACCGTTGGCCGCGCTCATGACACTCCAATTCCAGGAGTTCGAAGATGTCTCACTCCTGACCGAGTAAAGTATATCTCGCTTGCAACGCCACAACCCGAACAGCGGTGCATCCCAAATCAGACGGCGGTGTCAGCAGGCGCGCCGGGTTCGGCGTCTTGCCAAACGTCGATGAAGCCTTGGCCGTCTATCATAAACCGCCAGCCCGGCGGCAGGCCGAGGAACGGGACGGCGAGGCGGCAGTAATCTGCCATGTGCTCGACGCACAACGGCTGGTAGAAGTCGGCGGCGTCCGACCACTCGCCGCCGGCGTAGATGTACCATCCGCACGTTGTGTCGGTCGGGGCCAGCCGGACGCCGTGGATCGGGATGCGATCGAGCGTCGGGATGGCGAGCCCGACCTTCGATCCCGGCGCGGGCGGCTCGAACCCTGCTCCGTAGGTGCGGCAGATACGCTGTTGCAGTTCTTGCAGCGGCTCCACCTCTTTGCCCTCCGCCGACGAAAATAAAGCTGACCTGCCGGCTGGGCACGAGCGAGCAACACGTTCCAGAAAGCCTACAAGCCCCGCCGGTTTGGTGCTGCGACTCGTTCGGCGTCCGAGTCTCCCGCAACCGAGGGCTGCGGAGGACGGACGGCCAGCACGATCGCCCCGTGCAGTGTGCCCGCCAGCAACCCGCCAAGCAAGCAAAACAGGTCGAACCCGATCGCCCCGTTGGGCAGGTCGGCGCCCGCCACCAGCGGCCCAAGCGGCCCGCCGACGGCGACCGCACCAACCGCCCACCAGAACACGTACCGGCCGTGGATGCGGCGGGCCTCGGACTCGGCCCCGATGCCCCGCCGCAGGGCTCGGCCGACGAAGAAGACCATCGCGGTCATCACGGCATGATCGCCGAGGTACGACAGGTACGCTTCCACCATCCGCGCCCTCTTCTTGGATGAACAAACAGCACAGCGGCCGCGCATCGCAATCGGTGCGAGAAGCAAGCTCTGTGCAGCGGTGCGGTGCCGCGGCGGGTTCGGACTCTACGCCTTCCGGTCACGGAACGCGCCGCGAACGTCCGGGCTGCCGGCGGTGACCAACGCCCAGACGCCGATGGGCAGCCCGAGGATCAGGCGCGGGGAGACGCACGGCACCATCGCAGTGATGCTCCCGGTGCGCGCGAGCCCGTAGGCATCCAAGCGGAGCAGGTTGAGACCGCCGGCGAAGGTGACGAGCCCGGCCAGCGCGTGGAACAGACCGATGACACCTTCCGCTCCGCCCAAGTTCATCCCACCCACCACGAACGCCATGACGGCGATGAACACGCCCAACCCGCTGTTGATGAGCCCGACCAGCATCAGCGCGATGGCCGGCGGTTTGACCCGGCGGAGTGCGGCGGCGCGATCGACCAGCGGACGCTCGTCGGTGTCATCCCGCGACCGCTTCCACGGCTTCGCTTCATCACCATCCATTCAACCCTCCATTTATCGAGCATCAGTCTCACCGGCCACGCACAACGCGACCCGGTCACGAAGTACGTACTCTCCCGCGGTCTGGTGCGGCGCCCGGTTCGCACCGGAGATTCAATCTGACGGAATAATTGCGGGCAAGAGAACCGCCGCGACGCACACGATGAACGTCATCACCCCAACGGCTGCAACGGCCAACGCCGGGATGATCCGCCCGCCGGGCAGCCGCGCCCGGACCCAGCCGGCGTACACGACGACCAACAGCGCAACGGCCCCGGTGCCGATCATCGCGGCCGGTCCGGCGCCGAACCGCCCGAGTGGCATGAGCATACGAGTCAGCACAGGCATTTCGACGCCGGTGGCCGCGAGTTTGTCGAACACGCGAACGAATCGAGGCAAGACCGCACTCACGAACACCACCGTCAGCAGCCATCCACCACCAATGATCGCCGCACCGGCGGCGAGTGGCATGGGCGCGCCACTCGGCCGAGGAGGCGCAATCGGCTTCGTCAACGCATTCGCCACGGCACGCCCTCTGATGACCTAACAACCAGTAAGCTCACCGGCACTGCACTTAAAATGGAGCGAGTCCATCCACACTACCTGGCGGTATCGGGTGTAGCGCCGGGTTCGGCTGAGCCGCCTGCCCCTTGGCCCGTAGTCCCCAGCCGGTCGGGAAGCGGGCGGAACCCGTCCGGCCACTGATCCGGTGGCCGGACGGGACGCCGGCGCCACGCCAGGTATACCGCTCGCACGATTCCCCACCCGACAAACGCGGGCAAGGCCCCGACGACCGGCGGCAGGGTGAAGTGCGCGCGACACCCAAGGACGGCCCCGACCACTCCCGTCACGAGGAAGAAGGCACCGAGCACGAACGCCAGCGAGGCACAGACCTTATCGAAGACATTCACTCGACGAAGACTCCGGGGCCGACAAACAGGTCACCGGCCGCGGGGCCACGCGCTCGGTGCTAGAAACAACGTATTCAATCGCGGTCCGAAGCAGAGCCGGGTTCGGCGCGACCGCCTCACCGGAAGAAGCCGACCAAGATCGAACCGGGCGCCGCCTCCGCCGCCCGTAACCAGCCGGCCACGGTAACGAGTGCCGCCCGCTCCTCGGCGTCGGCCACCGTCGGCAGCAGCCGGCCGAGCGGGGCTGATGCCGCGAGCATGGCACCCGCCGACCAATGGCCGAACTCCAGCAGCCGGTCCCACGGCGGTCGGAGAGGTGGCGCGATGCACCACAGATTGACGAGCGACAGCGGCACACCACCGGCCGTAAGAATACCGTCCAGGCGATTGAACCACTCCACCCGGCAGGGACTGAAGTAGTTGTTGCTGGCCCACGCACCGTAGTACCGGCACACCAGCTCGAACGCGGTGGCGTACAGCCCGGCGTCATCCTCGTCCATGCTCGGGCGGCTGCCGATCAGCTCGGCCACCGCCCCGGCAGCGGTCGGCCCCTCCCAGCAATCGGGGTCGCCGGTCTCGAAGTCGCTGTCGAGTTGCTCGATGTCCTCGGCGAACGACTCCAGGATATCCGTGACAAGCTCGCGATCCCCGCTCCCGGGAGCGGCCAGAACCTCATCACGAGGCACCAGGTACGCCGTCAGACCCTGGCTCACGTAAAGCTCTCCTCGGTCCGCGGCTTCAACGCCGCATAAACAACTCAACCGCACCGCCATCACCGGATGAGCGGTGCGTCACAAGCCCAACGGCGGTGTCAGGTGTAGCGGGGGGGTTCGGCATGCCGCGCTCACCGTAGCCGCTCCAGCCGCGAGACGGTGAGCCGCCACCCATCGGGCGAGACGTACACCGGTCCGCACGTCTCGGCGTCCAGGTGCGTGTGCTGCGCCGGCTCGGCGCGGGCCACCCGCAGGATCTGTTCCGCCAGCCACACCAACCCAGGGCACGTGCCAACCAACTCGACCTCAGAGAACGTGTCGGGGCCGGCCGTAGGACGAACTGTAACGGCCAGTTGCGGTGCGTCTTTCGCCTCCGCCGGGTTAACCACTTCAACGAGTCCGAATCGTGAGATGGAAGGCCCTTCCAGGCGCGTGCCATCCGGATGGCCAAAATGTTCGCGATGGTTTCTCGTCACGGCACCGCGACCGACTTTGAAATTGACCTGACTCCGGACCTCGTTGTTCCAATTTGTTGCGTCCGTCCGAACCAGAATGTTGCAAATCAATCCTCGGTACCGAGACGGTCCGCTCAAGACTGGACCGAACAGCCCGTAGAAGAGTTGCCCGTCGAAGAGATGGCCTTTCACCTGGAAGTAGAACGGCGTTTCGTCCTTGCAAACGTTGTAAACACCGTCGCTTGAAGCGATCACCAAATCGTCCTGTGGCGTCAGCCGCAGGACGGCGCCGATGTCCGCGATGACAGACATATTATCCTACGAACAAACAGCACCCCTGTACCGCAACATCCCGAGCGGCAATGCGTCCCAATACCGCGATCGGTGTCAGGCGCGGCGCCGGTTTGAGTTCGCCGCCCTCAGCCACCGAACAGACCGATTGCGGCCCCTCCAAAGCCAAGAGCGGCACCGCAGCCGCAGATAGCCCGCGCGGCCAGCGGATAATCCCGTCCGAACCAGCCCGCGATGTCCGGATCGGCCAACCAGCGGGTCGGGCCAAAAGCGTATACCCCGCAGAACGTGCCGCCCCCGACGCCCGCCAGGACCATTGCCCCAGCCTCGCCGCCAACCGCTCGCAAAACGGCCCAGACGGCGGCCTCGGCCAGGGGCATCACGACCAAGGCGCAGACCACCGATTGCGCGGCGGGCGACAACCCGCCCGTTCGACTCCGGCTCCGATCCGACATTCAGGAAACCTCTCTGTGCCGAACAATCAGATCACCGGCTACACACGTTGCGACACGGGTTAAAAACTCCGCACTCCACAGCGGTCCGGTACAGGGCCGGGTTCGGCCTCACGGTGACATGCCAGTACCGGCGACATTCAGGTTGAAGGACAGTATCACCGCCCCTTTGAGGGGGCTGTTGGCCTGTTCCCGCAACTCCAACATTCCGGTCCTTGGGTCCACCGCCACGGCGAGATGGACGACTCCTTCCAGGTCCGCCAACAGGCACCGCCGGAACGTCCCATCTTTTTTGGGTGAGTAGACGGCGACTTTCTTGTAGGAGTTCCCAATGCCGGTGTGGGTATCGATCACCCAGAACACCTTCTTGTCGTACTCCACGCGAGAGTACGTGATTGTTCCGGGCTTCTCCGCGACCTCCCGTTGACACTGCTCGAACGTCCCGGCCGCCACCTCCTGAGGGGGCGTGGGGAGGAGAAGGGCTTCGGCGGAGAACTCTCGGGGAACATCCGCGTACACGCCGCGCGTGACGCACGAGATGGTGAGTGCCGCGACGGCAATGAAAATGCGCACGTTCGCTCCTGCTACGAAAGGCCCAACGCCTCTTACGCCAAAACTACTGCTAGCTCGTGAGACATCGCACACTAAACACGGGACCATCTCGCCCGCGCGCTGCACGCGATCGGGGCTGAACTCGATGTCCCGCTCCGACAGCTCGAATGTGATTAGATCAGCACGCCACCGAGGCGCCAAGCTGTGAGCGGGCGCGATTGCTCGATTGAGGGCGCCGCCATCGGGCAAAGAAATTCGTACCGCCTGAGTCGCGCAGTTCAGGGCTAACGTGACGAGCCCCCGGAGAGTGCGACTGCGGTGGGGACGCCCCACACCCAAGTTCGCAGCGATATTCGAGCAGGTGGAGCATCCGTTCTAACTGGCACCAACCCGGCGTTCTGCACAGGCCCCCGATGCACCCGCCGGCTTCTTCGCTCCTTCCTAGCGGCGCCTGTTCCGCCCACAGAACCGCCAAAGGTAACCAGGCGGGACGGGAAGCAGTACCCGACGCAGTGGCAGACGGTGTGTAAAACCGAAACAAGGCAAAACGTGGCGAACGGAACGTTGTTACCGAATATGCTAGGTGATCGGCGACTTTAGACCGAGGTGATGAGCGGACCTGGGAGGACCGAAAGATCAAGAGATGCGGGTCGTCTGCGGTGATGGACGTGTTGGCAAGTCCGAAAGGCGGGTCGGTACTGCACCGGCCCGCCGGGGCTCCGGTGTCTCGGCTCAGTGCCCACTGTCATCGATCGGCGGAGCGCCGCCGGCGCTGCGGATGTCGTTCTGTTTAGGAGGGCCACTCTTCTTACCAGGATTGCGACCGGACCGGCCGCTGCCACAGCCCTGTCACTGCGAGGGAAGCGGTAAGCCCTGCAGTTCGGACAGTTCGAGCCGGGCGAGCCGGATGGACGACTCCAGGTCCTCGCGGTGCTTGGCCGCCGCGGTCGCGTCGCCCCGCTTGTCCGCCTGCTCGGCTAACAGCCTGTAGGTCTGCCGGGAGGACTCGATTTCCGGCTCCCACACGTCGCGGTTCTGCCCCTCGAGCCGCATCAGCCAGGTCATGTAGTACTGGCTGTTGGCCTGAGCGGACCGGGCGTCGGCCAGTACCTTCGGATCTGCGCCCCCGTCCGCAGCCATCTCGTCCACCAGGGTACGGAGTTCGCTGTGGGCCTCCGGGAGCTGCCTCGCGAGCATCTGGGCCTTCGCCTTCTCCAACCGAATTTTGCGCGCCTCGGCCCCCCGCCCTTCCGGGAGGGCCTTCAGCGCCAGGCCGAACTCTTCGACCGCCGAAGAGTAGTCTTCGGCCGCGACCGCCTTCTCAGCGGTGCGGAGGTGTCGGGCGGCGAGGTCGAGCTTCCGCCCGTCCACCCCCGGCCCGAACCAGTGAGCGACTGCGGCGCCGACGCCGAGCAGTAGCCAGCCGGTTAAGAACAGAACACGGATCGCCATTAAGACGCCCTCCGAACAGAATGGGAATGGGAAGCGAAACCGAGACAACGGACAAGCTAACGATACCGGATCTGTGCCGCCCCGCGAACTGTTTTCGCGGGAAGTGACCCGCGCCTCTTGGCCCGTCCCAGGGTGCCCCTTCACGCTTCACCCACCGCCGTCCGCACCCTCACCAACGCCCCGCCGATAACTGGTCCCACGCGGGCCACACGCCGCCCGTGTTCGCACGCCAGATTTGTCGGCGTCTTGCCGGAGCAACTTGCGCGGCCGGTTTGCGGGGTTGTGCCGGTGGAAACAGATGAGATTAGCGGGGGCGCAAAAGCACGAAACCGCACCAACCGTCCCAGCCGTTGCAAAAGGCGTGTCGAAGCCAACGAGGACGGGCCGGTCCACCCGAATCAGGGTTGCCCTCCTCACTGCTTCTTCACATTTCATTCCTATAGATAAGTTTTGACCCGCCCTCGCCCTCTCTCGCAGATGACCGCTTCAACAAGCTCGCCCTTCTGACATTCGGCCGCAGTTAAGACAAAGTTCCAAACACTTGATCTATTACTTTTTAACGTCACTCGCCCTTCTAGAGGGTCCCATGCTGCGCTGTTGTGCCGTCGGGCTGCTCCTTCTCGGTCTGCCCGCGCTCGTCGGGTGCTCTGGTAACAGCAAGACCGCCGGCAAAGTCTCGGTTTCTGGTAGCGTCTCGGTCAAGGGCGTTCCGCTCGCGGACGGGGTGGTCCTGTTCGAACCGCTGGAGAAGCAGAACACGTCCGCGTCCGCTGTTCTGGTCGGCAGCAACTTCTCGATCAGCGCGGCGAACGGCCTCCAGCCGGGGATGTACCTGGTGCGCGTCTCGACGAGCGGCGAGGAGAACAAGCCGGTGGACCCCAACGCCCCGCTGACCCCGAGCGGCAGCAACCTGCCCGGCAGCAACAAATCGGAAACGAAGAAGCCGACCATTCCCCCGGAATGGGGCGGGAAGTCGAAGCAGCAAGTGGAAATCAAGGCCGACGGGCCGAACAAATTCGACTTCGACATCAAGTGATCCGCCCGGCCGCCGCGCCCACGGCCCTCGGCCGGGGAGCGCGGGGCCAACTTCGCCCATGCCCTCCCTCTATCCGTTGCGTCCTTTTTTCCAGGAGGTGCTCGATGCGTGCTCACCGAAGTGCGTTCACGCTAATCGAACTGCTCGTCGTCATCGCCATCATCGCCATTCTCATCGGGCTCCTTCTGCCGGCCGTGCAGAAGGTCCGCGAGGCCGCCGCCCGGATGAGCTGCCAGAACAACATGAAGCAGCTCTCGCTCGCGAACATGAACTACGAAAGCACGTACCAGAAGTTCCTCCCGGGGGTGAGCCAGCCGGGCGGCTGCTGCGCCGGCACGTGGATCGTCCCGGCCATGCCGTTCATCGAGCAGCAGAGCCTGTACGCCCTCGCGCAGCCGAACTTCGGCGTCGCCAACTACGGGAGCAACGCCACCGTGGTTCAGACCCGCCTGAAAACGCTGACCTGCCCGAGCGACACCCCGGGCCTCGTCGGCAGCAACACCCTGCACAGCTACGTCCTCAACGCGGGCAACACGAGCTTGTACCAGCAGAACATCCCGAACGGCTGCACCGGCGGGACCACCATCGGCACCGGCTGCACCACGTTCGGCGGCGCGCCGTTCGGCTTCTACGGCGACCCCTCCAACGTGGCCAACAACAACGACGCGGGGTACGCCCAGACCGGCAAGCAGTACACCATCGCCAGCATTTCCGACGGCACCAGTAACACCCTCGCCATCGCCGAGATCCTGCAAGCGCCGGGCGGGTCGGGCGACTACCGGGGCTTCCTCTGGTGGGGCGGCTCGGCCGGCTTCACCACGTTCCAACTGCCGAACAGCAGCAGCTCGACCGACGTGATCACCGGCGCGGGGTGCGGCCCGGGCAACGCCCTGTACCCCTGCACCACGACGAGCGACGTCAACGCGCTGCCGCGGCAGCTCGTCGCCCGGTCGCGGCACACGGGCGGCATCAACGTGGCCCTCTGCGACGGGAGCGTGCGGTTCGTGAGCAACAGCATCGACCTGCCGACCTGGCGCGCCGCCGGGAGTTCGCAAGGGGGCGAAACGCTGCCGCTGCAGTAAGAAGCGGCCTGTGGAGAAAGTTGATATCGCCAGAGCCCAAGCGGGCCGGGGTGCTCCCGGCCCGTATCCGTTTGAATGGGCAAATCAAACGGAAAAGTTCGCCGTTCGCCTCCGGCACAGCAGTTCACGCCACTGCGCCAGCTTCACCCGGCCGATCAGCGCAGCCGCCTCCATGTTCACGTCGCCCGGCCGGCGGTAACGCACCAGCACATCTCCTCACAGCGGCCAGCACCGCGGCTACGCCAGCCGCGTAGCAAAACCGAGTAGCGGGCGGTGCAAAAATCAAATTCATGTTAACAAAATAAACAAAACGTACGATTACCAGATCCATATCGAACTAGGGTTTCCCCTTTGGCAATCTGGGGGCACCTGTCGGTAAGCTTCTTTACATCTCTTGACAACCTGTCAACGGGAGTTGAGGCAGTACCATGAACCCGCACGAGCAGTTGCTCGCTGACATCGATGCCTGGCTGCAGAGCATCCGCGGTGAGGCATGGAACAGCCCGGGATTGCTTGCGATCCGTGTCGAGGCGTGGCTGTTGCGGTTCCACGGCGGTGCCGCGTGGGCGGTGACCCCGTCCCGCTCTCCGGAAGGCGGGCACGTCCGCATTTGGATTGATGCCCTTGGCTCCGCCCCCCCGACGGTCCGGCACCTCATGATTCGTAACGGGCGGGTCGACGTTCCCCTCGAAACATTTTCCGCCTGACGCGTACCCTCGGCACGCAACCGGTTTTATTCACGATCCGGCTGGTTGTGTCTGTTTCTTGTGGCACAGGCATGCCTGTCTGTACGGCGCCCCAAGATCGGACAGGCAGGAATCAGTAGTTGCCACGGTGGTTGAGCGGCGCATGAGTTTCCTTGACAATGGTTTGTGCTGCCAACCCATTGAGCGGAGTTCGCCATGCGCCGTTCCCGATGTACCGCCGTCGCGGTGCGGAGCCAACACGCCTGGGCGGGCGCGTTGGCCGACGTGCTGCACTTGACCGACGGTCCGTCGGTGACCCGGGTGGCGGTGGCCCGGTGCCTGCTGGTCGCGTCGGCCCTGCGGGTGGCCCTCTCGGCGGTCGCCCGGCGGGTCGCCGCCGTGGGCCGGGAGACGGTCCGCAAGGCCCTGGCCGGGGATCTGCCGCGGGACCGGGACACCCTGGAACGGTACCTGGCGGCCGGGTTCCGTCGGCACCTCCCGCGGTCGTTCCAGGAGCACCCGATCCCGATCGCCATCGGCACCCACCCGCGGCCGTTCTACGGGGACTACGAGAACACACCCGGAGTGGTCGGGGGCAAACCCAAGGACGGGGCCAAGTGGTTCTGGGGGTACGCCACGGCGGTGGCCCTGGTGCCCGGTCACCGGCACACCCTGGGGCTCACCGCGATGCGCCCCGGGGACACACCTGACGCCCGGGGAGAGCGGCTCCGGGCCCAGCTCGGGTGGGCCGGGGTGAAGGTCCGGTACGTGCTCCTGGACCGCGGGTTCTACTCGGCCCGGGTGGCCAACGCGCTGGCCCGACGCCCGCTCCGGTTCATCATCCCGATGGTGCGGCGCGGCAAGGCGGTGCAGCCGTTGTTCCGGCGCGGCACCCGGGGGTGGTTCGAGCACACCATCCGGTGCCGCAAGTGCCGGGCCGATTCGGCCACCGTGCGGGTGGCGGTGGTGCCCGGACCCGACGGCCGGCGGCCGCTCGTGTTCGCGTGCTCCGACGGGTTCGACCGGTTGCCCCGGGTGGTGTAAGTGACTGTCCCATATGTGAGATTTATGCCACCGTGTGGTATTGAAACTCGGCGTCGCCCCCTTTCGGCTCAAGCCGGTTGAGCATCAGGTGGATCATGGCCAACTTGACGAACGCCTCCGACGACCGCACCGTCTTCTCCCGGTCCTTGGACAACCGCCGGCACGTCCCCAGCCAGGCGAACGTCCGCTCCACCGTCCACCGCCGCGGTAACTTCACCCACCCCTTGGCCCCGTCCGGGCGGCGGACGATGACCAGCTCCCACCGGGCGTTCGTCTCGACCCACTCGTACAGGGCGTAGTTGTGGTACTTGCGGTCGGCGAACACCCGGCGCACCTTCCCCATCGGTTGCTCGTCCAGCCGGCCGAACAGTTCGGCCGCCGCCTTGGCATCATCGACGCTCGCGGCCGTCACCAGCACGGCCAGCAGCAACCCCATGGAATCCACGAGGATGTGCCGCTTCCGCCCGTCCACGTTCTTGGCGTTGTCCCGGCCCCGCTCCTCGCCGCCGGAGGTCGTGTCCACCGACTGGCTATCCACGCTCGCGGTCGTCCGGGGCGAGTACGGCCTCTCGGCGGTGCGGACCTTTTTGCGGAGAAGGTCATGGATCGTGTCGCGGGTGCCGTTGTGTCGCCACTCGTCGAAGTACCGCCCGACCGTGGACTTGGGCGGGAAGTCCTTGGGCCGGTACCGCCACTGGCAACCGGTCCGCAGCACGTAGAAGACCGCGTCGGTGACGTCCCGCAGGGCGGTGGTGCGGGGACGGCCGCCGGGGTACACGGGGATGTGTGGCTCGATGAGCCCCCACTGCTCGTCGGTCACGTCGCTCGGGTAGGATTGGGTTCGCATGGACCATTCTACCCACCCAACCGCCACATATGGGACAGTCACTTAGACTACCGCACCCGGTTCGGTATCGAGACCAGCTACCGCCAGTTGGGCGAGTGCCTGGCCCGTACCACCAGCGACGACCCGATGTACCGGCTGCTCCTGGTCGGGGTGAGCCTGCTGATCCGCGCGTGGTGGATGACCGAAAGCACCGGTACACTCGCCACCACCTGCTGGGACCTGATCATCATCTTCACACCCACCACCACCACCACCACCACCACCACCACCACCACCACCACCGGACCAATGGCGCAAACCCCAGCAGCGACCGAACTACCGAATACGCCGTAGCCGTGGCAACTACTGAGGAATGCCTGTGCCGCAAAGGCACAAACCAACACAGGCGCCCACAACCGGACCGCTCTCGGACACGTTCAGCATCTCCCTAAGCGTACGTTCACCTCGCGACATCCCTACTGCACGGAACCAGCACCGATGGTATAGCCGTCCCTCCGATGTGACGCCCGATCTGCTCGACCGGGCCGCGGGCCGGGGAGTGCTACAACCCCGGTCCGCGCTGTTACACGGCGCACACAGCCGCGATCGCCCAACTTGTGGCAACTAGATCACCGCGGCTGAATCGGGCTTCCAACCGAGGGCCTACTTTGCCATCATCTCCACCGGACGCAAGATCGTCCTGCCGGAGCAGATGTCATGCCGTGGGATGGTAGCCAAGGCGGTCATGACCGAACGTCAGCAGCAGGTGCTGCAAGCGCTGGTCGTTTCGCGGTCGTGTGCGCGCGGGTTGGCCCACCGCGCGGAAATCATCCTGCTCGCGTTCGATGGTCTCAAGAACGAAGAGATCGCCCAACAGCTCGGGTGTGATACCGAATCCGATTGATCCGTAACCCTCTCCAATGGGTGGAGGGTGAATCATGGCGCAACTACCGGTAGCTTCGCACCTGACGGTGGAACAGATCGATGAGCGGTATCGGACCTGCTCGGACGCCGCGGAGAAGAGCCGCTGGCACGTGGTGTGGCTGGTGTCCCGCCCGGAGCGCCCGATGTCAGCGACCGCGGCGGCCAAACTGGTCGGGTTCACCCCGGCTTGGGGGCCGGCCATCCTGAAGCGGTAAAACGCCCATGGCCCGGACCGGCTGACCGACCGGCGGCGGGACAATGGGACCCGGTACAAGCTGGATCCGCCGCAGCAGGCGGCCCTGTTGGCGGCGCTCCATAAATCCCCACCGGACGGGGTGGGACCGGCCCCAAGGTGGCCGTGTGGGTCCGCGAGCGGTTCGGGGTGGAGGTGGTGAACCAGACCGGATGGCAGTGGCTCAAGGAACTCGGGTTCCGGCTGGTGGTGCCGCGCCCGCGGCACCCCAAGGCGGCCACACGGGAGCAGCAACAGGAGTGGCTTTGACGGGCTGGCCCAGCGGCTGACGACGTTGCGGCGTGAGAACCCGGACAAGGACGTGGAGTTGTGGTGCGAGGACGAGCTGCGGCTCGGGCTCAAGCCGGTGGCCCGGCGGGTGTGGGCGTTGCACGGGAAACGGCCCACGAGTAGCGGGCGGCACCGGTTCGAGTCCGTGTTCGTGTACGGGTTCGGGCACCCCACCAGCGGTCGCAGCCGGTTCCTGGTCCTGCCTAAAGCGAATGCCGTGTGCATGGTTCAGGCCCCGGCAGACTTTGCCGGGTGGGCGGACCCGGGTCGACGTAAGGTACGGGTGCTCATCGTGGATGGGTCGGGCGGGCACACGGCCAAGGCGTTAGTAATACCGCCCAACGTAGTGCTCCACCGGCTGCCCCCGCCCCGCACCCCGGAGCTGCAACCGGCCGAGCACCTATGGCCGCTCGTCCGTGAAGGCGTGGCCAACCGGGTGTTCGACACCCTCGAGGGCCTCACCGCCACACTCACCGCCCGGTGCCAGAGGCTCACCGAGCACGCCGCCGTCGTCGCCGGGGCCGTCGGGTTACACTAGGCCATCGAACCTGACGGCCACAGATCAATCTGACCTATCATGATCTATAATACAATTAAATAATATTACAATTATATTGTTGAAAATTCTTTCAAGTTTACGCATGATAGTCACCCACTCTACGTGTGAACTTGGGGGAGTTCGCCGCACTCATGGCATGGGGATTCCGACAGGATGATCTAGTGCCGGGGCTCGCAATTTAACTGCCGCGATACAGTTTCGTCCGTGCAGGAATGTCCGTTACTCAGGGCCGGCGTGTGCTGCAGGGGGGGGCGACTGGGTCCATTACAACGGTTGTACCGCCGGCGCGCCGGGGTCGAAAAAATGCTAGAGTCGTCCAGTTCCGGAAAAACCTCGCTCGCGCTGCGACGCTACCGATCCACCTCCCATATCGGACCTGAGGTCGGTAGCCAGCGGAGGTTCACCCAGGCCCCGAGTTCAACCGAGGGCGCGATGCACCGCTGGCGAAGCATGCTACGATTCCGTACCAGATCCGAACTGCCGCGATACCGCGCGCGGCTGTTCGTCGAACGGCTTCAGGAACGTGAGCTGCTCGCGCCCGTCGTCACCTCGCCGACCTTTGCGCCGCCGACGGACCCGTACCTCCAAGTCACCGAGGGCGGCAGCCTCGTCATCAGCGGTAACCCGACGCTCGGCGGCAACTCGTTCGACGTGTTCACCCCGGTCACTTCGACCCTCACCGCTACCCTGAGTACGCCGGCGGGGCTGCTCGATGTCGACGAGGCCCTCGCTTCGTCCCTGAATGTTGCTGTTACCGGCGACGGCACCGCGATCGTGCAACTCGTCGGCGGCAGCACTGCCATCAGTAGCCTTCTCCAGGCCGGGTTCACGTTTACGGCCTTTCCGGGGGTGGGGGGCGATGTGCCCATCGGGTTGGCGGTCATCGACAGCGCGGACTCGATGACGGACGCCGGCCTGCTGACTGTGCAGGTGCTGCCATCCGCGTCGACCCTTTACGCGTTCTGGGATGCCACAACCGAGATCCGGCTCCCAGACCGCCCGTTCGCGTTCCCGCCGGATTTCCTCGCGGTTTCGACGGGGTTCGACGCCGACGGGTCGGAGACGCTCGCGCTCACCATCACTCTCATCGCCGACGACGCGCGGCTCTCCGGTGGGTTCGCTCTGTGGGCGGGGGGCACGGCCGTCACGCCCGCGGGGCCGGGAGAGTGGAACCTCTCCGGGACCAACCCGCTGGCGTTCCGGGCGCTGCTCAACTCCCTCGTCCTGGTCCCGCCGGCCGGGTTCAGCGGGCGAGCCACACTGAAGGCTGCCGGCACGGTCACTGACAGCGAATCCTACTTATCCGATGGCAGCACCGCCAGCGACTCCAAGCAGGTGTTCCCGGTGACGGCCGGCCTGCGGTTCTTCGCCCCGGCAGTGGTACTGGCCCCGGCGGTGCTCGGCCCCGGCGGGGGGGAGCCGTTCAGCCTGGCGGGGCTGTACAAGGTAGTCGACCCGGCCGAGTTGCCCGAAGACACACACACACTCACCATCACGCCCGGCGTGGGCTCGCTCACGTTCGATCCCGCGACTGTTCCGGCCGGCTTGTCCGTGACCGCGAGCGGCGCTGCGCTCGTGCTCTCCGGTGAGCTGGCGGACATCAACGCGTTCCTGGCGACGCCGGGCGGGATCACCTACTCGACGAACGATCCGCTGTTTATCGGGCAGCTCCCCCTCGTCTTCGAACTCCAGAACCTGCCGGGCGTGGTCGGCGGATCGGGATTTGTGGGCAGCCAGTTCATCAGCGATTACCCCCCGCCGACGGTCGCGCTCGTCGCGCTCACTATCGCGCCGCCCCCCGGTCCCGGAACCCCGCCGCCGGGCACCCCGGGTACCCCGCTCTCCGGTCCCGGGCTCCCCGCCGCGCCGGCCCCGACCATCGGCCCGGGCGGCCCCGGGGCTCCGCCCCCGCTCGGCGCCCCGCGTGGGCCGAACGTTTTTGCACCTCCGGCAGGTCCGGTGGGTCCGCAGGGGCCGGTGGGTCCGCAGGGGCCACAAGGCCCGCAGGGTCCACAGGGCCCACAAGGCCCGCAAGGCCCACAAGGCCCGCAGGGTCCTGCCGAACGCGCGAGCGCGCGCGAGGAAGGGCAGCGTGACGCCGGGCGCGAGGACGAGCAGCGGAGCGCGCGCGAGGGCGAGCGCCTGGCGTACCTGGGTGCGACCGGGGGGGGCACGCGCGGGCCAGACGGTCCGCAGGGCCCACAGGGCCCGCGCGGCGGTGCCGTGCCACCCGCGCACAACCAGCCCTTTTCGAAGAACGATGCGCTGCCCGTGTACCTTGGGGCGGACGGGCGGCACCCGCTCCCGCCGGTGCTCCCGCTCGACCAGTCTCGTGCGGTTACCGGGTTCAGCGAGTCCGCGGGCGACAGCTTGGGGCTCGTCGATCGGATCTACCGTGAGGCGACCGGCGCCGACCAGCAGGTGCTCGTCGCGCTGGTCGGTTTGAATCCGGAGACGCTCCCGTCGACGAACGTTAACCCGAATGCCGTTACGCCGACCGCCCTGCCCGGGGGAGAGCGGTCCCCCGATGGGGGACCGGCAACGACCGTTCCGGTCGAACCGGTTTCCGCCTCGGTGTCGGCGCCCGACCACTACGCCTACGCCGCTGCCGGGGTGCTCGGGACGGTTGTGGGGTGGTGGGCACGCGGGTACGTTGCCGCACTGTTCCGCGCCGGCCGCCGTCTCTTCAGTCCCACCCACCGCCAACCGACACAGGGGAACGCATGACCCCGCCCTTGCCGAACACGCCGCACGACCAGACCGCCGTGAGCCAGCCGCGCGGGCAGGCCGCCGACGACACCGAGCGCGACGCCGCGGCCACCGCCGCGGACGTGACCGTGGTGCGCGTGCGACCGTCGGCCATGACCGTTACCGAGATCATGGACGTGGGGGAAGGCAGCAACTTCGGGAAGTACCAGCTCGACGGTGAACTCGCGCGCGGCGGAATGGGGGTCGTTTACAAGGCCCGGCAGAAGGGGCTCGACCGGCTCGTCGCGCTCAAGATGATACTGGACACCGGAACAGACAAAGAGGCCGCCCAGCGGTTCCTCCAGGAGGCCCGGGCCGCCGCCGCCCTGGACCACCCGAACGTGGTTCCCATCTACGACATCGATGAGATCGGCGGCAAGCCGTATTTCACGATGGCCTTGATCGAGGGGCCGAACCTCCGCGGGTACATCGACGCGCACCCGGCCGCCCCGATCCCGATGCTGGTATCGCTGTTCCTCCAAACCGTGAGCGGGGTGGCTCACGCGCACCGGCACGGCATCGTCCACCGCGACCTGAAGCCCGCGAACGTGCTGATCGACAAGGACGAGCGGCCCCGGGTCACCGACTTCGGGCTCGCCAAGCGGGCGTCCGCCGACGCCCAACTGACCACCACCGGGCAGGTGGTCGGCACCCCCGCGTACATGGCCCCCGAGCAGGCCCGCGACAGCAAGGAGGTCGGCCCGGCGGCCGACGTGTACTCGCTCGGCGCGATCCTGTACTTCATGCTCACGGGCACGGCCCCGTTCCACGCGGACAGCGTCACCGACCTGCTCATCAAGGTGGTGATGGAGCCGCCGGTGCCGCCCCGCGAGCGCCGTGCCGACATTCCGGCCGATGTTGAGGAGCTGTGCCTCCGGTGCCTGGCGAAGGCGCCGGCGGACCGGTTCGCCGACGCCCAAGAGCTGCTCGTGGCGCTCGGCCCGATCGCCGACCAGTACCTCACGCCTTCGACCAGCATGACCCCGTCGGCGGCAAAGATCCCGTTCCCGAAGGCCCGTAGCGTGCCGTCGCTGGGCCGCGTGCCGCTCGCGAACGTGGCGGACTCGGTTCCGTCGCTCGGGGCCGCGCTGGCGAAGCCGATACCGGCCGCTGCTCGGCCGGCGCCCCCAGCCGCACCCGCGGCGCCGGTCGAACCGGCGCCCCAGGAGTGCCCCGGGCGGCGCACCAAGAGCGGTAAACTGGTGGCGTTCGCCCTCGCGGGTGTGGCGGCGGTGCTGGCGTGCGTGGCCGCGTTCCTGTTAACCCGCGACAAGCCGAAAGCGGCAGACCCCGAGCCGCGTCCGGTCGAGGCGGTCCAGCAGGCGGTCGGCGAGGCGGTCGCATGGCCCGGCATCGCACGCAGTGATTTCGAGCTCAAGGTGGACCTGTCCGCCCCGGCGGCGAAGAAGGCGGCCGACGGCTCGCTGCAACTGGTACCCGGGACGCCGATGAAGTTGCATTTGAAGGCCGCAGCGGACTGTCGCGTGTCGGTGTGGGTGCTCGAACCGGGCGGGCAAGTGACCCGCCTGTTCCCGAACGACAACGAGCTCGACGACCGGCTGACCGCCGGCACGGAGCGGGTGGTTCCCGGGAACGCCAGCTACGTTCTCGAAAGCCTTCCGACGGACGGTCAGGGCCACGAACGGCTCCGGGTGATCGCGACGACCGGGGACCAACCCGCGTTCCCGCCCGGCGCCAAGAGCGGCCGGTTCACCACGTACTCCACCCCGCAGGACCGCGCGGCGCTCGTTTCCACCGTTCGCGGGGTCGTCGTCAAGAAAGCTGGCGCCGCTCCCACGTCCCCGGGGGCGGTTTCGGAAGCGGAACTCCTGTTCCGCGTTCAGAAATGACCACACCTGGACCGCCCCCGGGTGTTGTGTCTGCGACCGACGTTTTATGGGCGGTTAGCGGCTGAGCTTGTCGGCCCCGGGCGTCGGCGCTTGGCCGATGGTCGCCAGCGCCTGCGTCAGGAAGTCGGTCGCGAGGAGTTGCACCCGCTTGTCGATCTCGGCGCACGCGGCGTCCCAGTCCGCTTGCGGCGTTCCGGGCTTCCACGGCTGGCACGATACCTCAATGTACGCCTTGGCCTTGGGCTCCGTGCCGCTCGGGCGGAGGCACACCTTCGCCCCGATCCCGTCCCCGGTCAGCCGGAAGATGAGGAAGTTGCGCGCCGCCTTATCCGTGTCACCCTTGAACGGCCCCATCCGCCCGCTCTCGTCCTGAAGGTCTTCGAAGCCCGTGACCGGCAGGCCGCCGATCGTTTTCGGCGGGCTGCTCCGGAGCGCGTCGAGCATGCGCCCCATGTTCACCTTGCCTTCGAGGCCCGTGAGCACGATGTTCAGCAGCTCGTTCCGGAAGTACCCGAACTGGCGGTTCAGCTCGTCGAGGTACGTGACGAGCGTGCTGCCCTGGCGCTTCTGGTAGAGCGCCGCCTCGGCCAGCAGCAGCGCGGCGCAGGCGGAGTCCTTGTCGCGGACCCCGGCGGTCGCCATGATCCCGTGGCTCTCTTCGCTCGCGATGACGAAATCCTTGAGCGTGCCGCGGACGTCGCCGAACTGGCCGGTCGATTCGATCTGCCACAGGGCGTCGGCGTGGTACTTGAACCCGACCAGCAGGTCCGCGATCGTCTGCGCCCCGAAGTGCCGGCCGATGCGGGCGACCTGTCCGGTGGTCACCTCCGTGGTGATGACGATGGGTGCGGCGGGCAGGGAGCCCGAGCGCGCGAGCTGGGCCAGCTTGAAGTGCGTGAGCAGGGCCGCGATCTCGTTGCCCGTCAGGAACCGGAACGTGCCCTTTCCGTCCGGCGAGCGGTTCGCCATGCCGCCGAGCCGGTCGGCGTCCGGGTCGGTGGAGATGATGAGGTCGGCGCCCGTCTCCAGCCCGACCCGCTCGGCCCGGTCCATGCACTCGGGCACCTCCGGGTTCGGGGTCTTCGTGACGTTCGGGAACTGGCCGTCCGGGGTCGCCTGCTCCGGCACCGGGATCGGCCGGAACCCTTGCGCTTCCAGCACCTCGCCGGCGCAGAACCCGCCGCACCCGTGCATCGGCGTGTACACCACCCGCAGCTCGTCCGCCTTCGGCACGCCCAGCACGCTCTCGTGCCGGCACAGGTCGATGAACGCCCGGTGCGGCGCGTCGTCGAGGAACTGCACCTTGCCGGCGCGGACCGCGTCGGCGAACGGGACGTGCTTGATCGCCGTGACCTGATCGACCATCTCGCTCATGAGCTGGTCCTCGGGCGGGACCAACTGGCTGCCGCGGTCGTCGTAGAACTTGCTCCCGTTGTCGTCGGGCGGGTTGTGGCTGGCGGTCATGTTCAGCCCGCCGTGCGCCCGCAGGAACCGGACGGTGAACGACAGCTCGGGGGTCGGGACGTACCGCTTGCTGTCCGGCGGGAGGATGTGCGCCTGAATGCCGTTGGCCGCGTACACCCCGGCCGCGTGCTGGCAGAACTCGCGGCTGGACAGGTGCAGCACCGGGTTCGGCAGGGCGGGGTTGTAGACCTTGCGCTTGTCCTCGAACTGGCGCACGTCGAACGCGAGCACCACCTTCAGCGGCGCGACGCCGGGGAACCGCTGGCGCAGGTACTCGCAGTGCCCTTGGACGCTGGCGCCGAGGGTCCACAGGTTCATGCGGTTCGGGCCGATGCCGACCGCGCCGCGGCGCCCGCCGGTGCCGAACGGCATCACCTGGTAGAAGGAGTCGAGCAGAACGGACCACGCGCCGGCGCCGCACAGGTGCTCGATTTGGGGGCGGTAGGCCGCAAAGTCCGGGTGTGTGAGCCAGGTCTCGAGGTTGCCGAGCGCCTTCTCTTTGAGCGCGGCGTCGGCGTCGATACCGGCGAACCCGGCCCGGGCGTCAGAAAGCAGATCCATGTATGCGTCCTCGCGGGCGGCGCGAGGTCTTTGCGACCCGCGCCGGGAGGGTTTTCTACCGGCGCCCGGCGCCAGAGACTACTGCGCCGCCCGCGATGCGGAAGAGGAATTCAGGGTGTTTACGATGACCTCGTCGGTGCCGTTCGGCGGGGTCGAGCCGGCCGCCGGGTCCACTTTCACACGGATCTTGAGCGTGCGCCCCGGTGTGAGGTTGGCGGCCGGGATCGTGTGCGTGAACGGGCTCACACCCGGGGCCGGGACAACGGCCGTGTATACGACCGAGGGCGGAGCGCCGGTCGTGTCAAGCAGCGTGATCTCGTAGGGCAGGTCGTTGCGGTTCGTGGTCATGGTCACCGTCAGAGCTGTGTTCGCCGTGACCGGGCCGGCGGCCGGCGACGTGATGGCCGGTGCCGCGTCGACGAGCAGCGCGGTGAACTGGGCCGGTGCCGAACTCTTTTTGGCGGCTTTCTTTGCGGCCGGCTTTTTGACCGCTGGTTGCGTGGCCGCGGTCTTCTTGGCGGCCGGTTTCGGCGCGGCGACTTTTTTGGCGGCCTGCCGTTTCGTCGCAGAATTAATAGTAGGTTCCTTGGGCTGTTTGGGCACGGTAAAATCCCTTGATGAGCATAGGGTAAGGGTTGTGATGTTACGGTTTCGGGGCCAGCTTAGTCACCGTCAGGTTGCGGACGACACAGTCGCACGAGTGGCAGTAGATGCCGATTCCCTTGCCGAGGTAAGGGGGGCGGAACGTGTATTCCGATAGCGCTGGGCCCAGCCCATTGAATGGCAGCGCGCTGTTGAGGTCCACGCCAATAATGCCTGCGGAAAGTGGTCGAATCGGGTGCCCGTCGACCTCCCCTTCGATGGCGTCCCCGCGGACATCGATCCGCACTTTCGCGAACCGCAGCTTTTCGTTCTTGTTTTCCGGGTGCCAGCGTGACCACGCCCGCAAGTGGTTGCCAGTGAGTCCGTTCTCGTGGCGCGCCCACCAGTACCTCTCGAAGGTGCCGGCGAGGCGGCGCTCCGCATTAACGAACTCGGGGCCAATGGTTGCTGCGAAAAACGATTCGTGTTTGAACGGCAGGCCTTCCCACAGTCGCCGGCCGACGTAAATGCCGGCTCGCGCATTGACTGTGGTGTTGAACGTTGTCCCGATCATGGCCTCGACCCGGTAGTCGGGCGGAAGCTCTTGGTCAAGGATGTTCGCCATCCCGGTGCCCGTGTGTGAGAACTTGACGTAGTTGTCGATCGTGTCGCGCATCAGCGTGTGGTCCGGCTCGTTAACCGGTTCGATCAACGGGAGCCCGGTGTCGTCGGTAATCGCGACCGGCCCGCCGGCTGCGATTCGCTCACCGAATGAGGGTTCTGGAGGCCGTCGCTCGGTCGGAGGTGGCTCGTCTTGGGGCGGCTTCTGCAGAAGTAATGCGGCTGTCGTGATTACTGCGACGAGGGCAATCGCGGCGGCGATGAGTACGCGACGGCTTCGCCACCAGTGTAGCGGTTTCTCGGGCAAGGTTGCCTGACGCGCGGCCGCTTCGGCTTGAGACTCGAGCAGCGCGCGAACCGCTTCGTCGCGGCGCCAGCGGTCGAGGTCGTCTGCCAACTCGGCGGCGGTCGGGTATCGGTCCCCCGGGCGCTTGGCGAGGCACTTGAGTACGATCGCTTGAAGCGCCGCGGGCACGTCCGCATACAGTGCAGCGGGCGGCACCGGTTGTGCCGTGCGGATCACGTGATACACGTCGTGGTGCCCGTCGTCGGCGAACGGGCGGTGCCCGGTCAGCACCTCGTACAGGGTCACGCCCAGCGCCCACACGTCACACGGAGCCTTGTAATCCTGCCGCCGCCCCAGGGTCTGCTCGGGGGCCATGTACATGCGCGTCCCCAGCGGCAGCGCGGTGAGCGTGAGGTCCGACTCGTCGCCGAGACACTTCGCGAGCCCGAAGTCCGCGACCAGCGGTTCGTCGTCCGGCCCGATCAGGATGTTGAGCGGCTTCAGGTCCCGGTGGATGATCCCCTGGTCGTGCAGCGCCTGGACCCCGCGGGCCACCTTCGCCAGTAGCGCCGCGGCCGCGCGGTGATCCTTACGAAACCGCTCGAGGTGGCCGTTGAGTGTGCCGTCCGCGACGAACTCCATGGTGCAGTACGGGAACCCATGCCAGTTGCCGGCGTCGTACACCGGCACCACGTTCGGGTGCTTGATCTGGGCGAGGGTGCGGATCTCGCGCAGGAACCTCTCGTGCGCGATCTCGTCGCTGGCGCCGCGCGGGCTGATGAGCTTCAGCGCCACGAGCCGGTCGGTGGCCAGGTGGCGGGCGCGGAATACGACCCCGGTGCCCCCCGAGGCAACGAACTTTTCCACCACGTAGCCCGGGATCTGGGGCAGTTGGAACGTATCCTCGGGTCCGCGGTTCATGACGATTCGGGCAGCGGTATCTGTTGTGTCTTCGCTCGCGTTGACGGGAGTAGGTGGCGAGTCGGGGACCGGGAACGACGCGAGTGGCTCCGGGGCACCGGTCTCGGTTCCGGCGGTGAGGGGGATCGGCACGGGCGGCCTCACTCGGTAAAGGATTGGACGTAAAGAGCGGGATTGGGTGCGTTAAAGTCGTTTACCTGCGACCCGCGCATACAAGTTCCCCGAATCATAATCGACGGGTGCGCGATGGGAAGCGTGCGATTGTGAAAAACGACTCTCACGCACCACGAACGGTCTCAAACGTGTTCATCACCGCACTCCCGGGCGCGGCCGGGCGCTGCGGATTTTATCAGCGGATCACCGCCGCTTGGCGGTGACGGAAGCGGCGCGCGGCCAGTGCCGAGGGTTCGACGGTGATGTGCTCATGGACGCTTCCCGATCCGCGGCCGTGAGCATATTGACCTGACTCGGCCGATGTGATCGGGTGCTCCAGGCCCGGTTCGCCGTGCCTGGGGCCTCTCCTCTTCAAATGCGGTGGGCGAGCCGCTGAAGTTCGGGCCTTACGGCGTTCGCCGTTCTCCAACAGGTCGTTTCGCTCGAACGCCGCAACCGGCCTATTTCGGTTTCACATCGACGCGGTGGGTGGACGCGCCCACCGGTCCCCACGGACAGTTGGGAAAGCTCAGCTTCACCTTGGCCGCCTCCACCCCGGCCTTGACGCCGTCCGGGACGGTCACCCGAGCGAAGAACTTGTCTCCACTGTCGCGGTCGGTGAGGTTGACCGTCACGGTGATTGGTTTCGCTCCGGCCACGAGCGGTTCGAACTCGATTTCCGCCACCGGCCCGGCCCCCTTCGGTACTTGGTCGTTCGAGAAGGCGGTGAAGCTGCCCAGGCCGATCCCCGGCGTGCCGACCTGGACCGTGAATTCGGCCGGTGCGGCGGCGTTCAGCAGCGATCGGCCCGAGACCCACGGGCGGCAGACCACCTCCGCGCCGCCGAACAGGAGCACCTGCGCGGTCCTCGCCGCGTCCCCCCACCAGAGGTCACCCAGCGCCCTCTGGAGGGGGCGTCCCTTGGCTTGCGCGAGCACGTCCGCGGCCACGCTCCCGGTTTCGAGGTACAAGACGGTGAGCACCTCAATTTTGTGCGTCGTCCCACCGGGCTCGGTCAACTCGATTCCCGTAAACGTGAGCGCGCGCCGCGTTCCGGACGTGTGGTCCCGCTTGGGGCGGGCGAACTTCTCGCCGTCGTCCGTGAGGTCGCCGTTGCCGTTGCGATCGACGTAGAGCGTGGTCCCGTCTGACACCGCCCAAACCAGAAACTTGGCTTCGGGGCCGAACGCCAGGAGCAGGTACCGCGGTTCGCCGACGTACTTCGGTTCCTTCTGGATCTTTCGCTCGATCGCTTTGAGCGCATCGGGCACCGGCGCGACTGTCTCCTTGTCCTTGAGAGCGCGGAATTTGCGGACGGTCCCCGTGTCCGCGTTCTTCAGCTCGAATTCGGTGCGGTCTTTGGCCCAGGTGAGCTGGTACTTACGCAGCGCGTCCTCGGGGCGCACGCGCACGCTCTCTTCACCGGCCCACCGGTCGGTTACCTGATAGGTCAGGGTGCCGTTCTTCAACTCGTACCGGCCCCGGAGCGTGGCGTTCGTGTCGACACCCGGGCTGCGGAGGTGGACCTGCCACACCAGATGCTTGCCGTCCACGAACCGGAGGGTTTCGGTCCGCACAGCTCCGTCGCCTGCGGCGGTGGATTGCCACGCGCCTTCAAGTAACTTCTCTGGCAAGCCGGCTTGCGGGTCCGGGGCCAACGCGCGGGCGACGGGCTTCGGCGCCGGCGGAGCGATCGGTTCGGGCGGCGCGGTCAGGTACCAACCGGCAGTTGCGGCCCCGGCGAGGGCGAGCGCGGCGAAACAAACGAGCGGTCGGAACACGGGAAATCCTCCAGTAGCAAGTGCGGCGACGGCCGGCGTGGGCGGGGCGGTACCCGTTGCGACGGCGGCGGTGTGCGCGCTCCAATTCGGGGCCGCGGCCACGGGCGTTTCGAGCAGCACCGGAAGGAGCCCGACCGCGAGCGCGAACCCGCGCCGCGCGAGCCGGGCGCGCAGCTTCTCGCGGCCCCGCTCGAGCCGGCCGCGGAGCGTCGCGAGCGGCCAGCCGAGCCGGGCCGCCGCCTCGTCCCGGGTGAGCCCTTCGAGGTAGCACAGCACCAGCGGCGCGCGGAGCGGTTCGGGGAGCGCGGCAAGGGCCTCGTCGATCACCAGCCGCGCGTCCTCCCAGCTCGGCGCTGGCGGTGCGGCCGGGGGCGATGAGCCGGGGAGCGGTTGCACCCGTCGGCGCCGGCGCCGGGCCTTGCGGGCCACACGCACCGCCACCCCGTGCAGCCACGCGCCCAGCGCGGACGGGCGGCGAACCCGGGCCGCGTTGCGGGCGAGCAGTAAGAACACCGCCTGGGCCGCGTCTTCCGCGTCTTGGGTGTGCCCGAGCACCCTCCGGCAGGTGCCCAGAACGGTCGGCGTGTACCGGCCGACCAGGGCGGTGAATGCCGACTGGTCTTCACCCACGATGAACCGATCCAGCAGCTCCGAATCGGCCCCTTCGCCCAGTTGTCGCACGAACGACCCGAACGGCATGGCTGTCCTCCCGCTTCGGCCCATTAGTGCCCCTGCCCGCTCGCCGCGACACGACGATTCGGAAAAAATCGGGTTCCCGGACCCCTCCCGCTGGCGTGGGGCGCCCTCAATCACGAGTGCCCCGCACGGGAGGGATTCGGTCCCGTGCGCGCCGTCGAGAACGGCTATCATGGATTTCAGCGTACCGTCGGCCGACGCGCGTGGGGGAGGGGGCTGTGAGCGACCTGGAGTACCGGTTCGATGTGGTGGTGGTGGGCGCGGGGCACGCGGGCACGGAAGCGGCAATGGCCGCCGCCCGGCTCGGGCTCCGCACGTGCCTGCTGAGCATGAACGCCGACGCGGTGGCGCAGATGAGCTGCAACCCGGCGATCGGCGGGGTCGCCAAGGGGCAGATCGTCCGCGAGATCGACGCGCTCGGCGGGGTGATGGGGAAGTGCATCGATGCCAGCGGCATCCAGTTCCGGGTGCTTAACGCGTCCAAAGGGCCGGCGATGCACTCGCCCCGCGCCCAGGCCGACAAGAAGCTCTACCAGTTCACGATGAAGCGGTGGGTGGAGGACCAGGAGAACCTCACCCTTCGACAGGAACTTGTAGAAGGGCTGCTGCTCGAGCCGCACGCGGACTCCGCTTCGCCCGCCACGCGCCGCGTCGTCGGGGTGGTGGCGCGCGGCGACACCCGGTACCTTGCCCCCGCGGTCATCCTCACGACCGGCACGTTCCTCAAAGCGATCATGCACACCGGGGAGGCGAAGACCGTCGGCGGGCGCGCCGGCGACGCCTCGGCCGAAGGGATGAGTGCTAGCCTCGCGGACGCCGGGTTCGAACTCGCCCGCTTCAAGACCGGCACGCCCTGCCGGCTTAACGGCCGCACCATCGATTTCTCGAAGTGCCAGGAGCAGCCCGGCGACCCGGTCCCGCGCCCGTTCAGCTTCAGTACGGAGAAGATCACGGTTCCGCAGGTGGTTTGCCATTCGACGGAAACCACGGCGGCGGTTCACGACCTGATCCGCGCGAACCTCCACCGCGCCCCCATGTATAGTGGGCAGATTTGTGGCCGCGGGCCGCGCTACTGCCCCTCGATAGAGGACAAGGTGGTGCGGTTCGCGGACAAGGACTCACACCTCCTCTTTCTGGAGCCCGAGGGCCTGAACACCCGCGAGTACTACTGCAACGGGATCAGCACCAGCCTGCCCAAGGACGTGCAGGCCGCGATGCTGAAACTGATCCCCGGCTTGGAGAACGCAGAAGTGATGCGTTGGGGGTACGCGGTCGAGTACGATTACGCCCCGCCCACGCAGCTCCACCCGACGCTCGAAACGAAGCCGGTCGCGGGGCTGTACTTCGCCGGCCAGATCAACGGCACCACCGGTTACGAGGAGGCGGCGGCGCAGGGGCTCGTGGCGGGTCTGAACGCCGCCCTCAAGCTCAAGGGCGAGCCGGCGCTGGTCCTGGACCGCAGCGCCGCGTACATCGGCGTGCTCATCGACGACCTCGTGACGAAAGGGGTGGACGAGCCGTACCGGATGTTCACCTCCCGGGCCGAGTACCGGCTGCTGTTGCGGCACGACAACGCCGACCGGCGCCTCACCCCGCTCGGCCGGAAGGTCGGGTCCGTGGGCGTCGCCGACTGGGCGCGGTTCGAGCGGAAGGAGAAGGGCATTTCCGATCTGCAGGGCGTGCTAAGGTCCACTAAGAGCGGCGGCGACTCGCTGGCGACCTGGGTGCGCCGCACCGAGGTGGAGTGGAGCGAGGTGGTCGCCCGGTGCCCGGCCCTGGCAGAGTGGGACGCCCGCCCGGACGTGGTCGAGCAGGTGGTTCTGGAAGCCAAGTACAGCGGGTACATCGACCGGCAAGCCGCAGAGGTGGAGCGGTTCCAGCGGCTGGAGAACCGGCGCATTCCGGACGCGTTCGACTACGCCCGGGTCGGACAGCTCCGGCACGAGGCCCGTGAGAAGCTGAGTCGCATTCGGCCCGTCAGCTTGGGCCAGGCGAGCCGCATCAGCGGCATCACCCCGGCCGACCTCGCAATGCTGTTGCTTTATCTGGATTGAGCCGTTATGGGCCGCTTGCCCGTTGGGGAGAAGCCGGGTAACCGGTGAAACCCGCGGGGTCGGTCGCGGAGGCACGCTCTGGGCGTCCGTCACAGCCGGACGAGTTCCCGCCCTCCTGTGGGAGAAAGCGGGTAAAGCGGTCGGGCTACGGTAGCTACGGAGACGATGAGTTCCGCGACCGAGTCGGCAGGAGCCCGGGGCTGGAAGAAGTTTGCGGCGCGGTTCGCGCGGGTGGAGCTTGGGCGGCGCGCTCTGGGCGCCTTGTGTCGGTGACGCGGGCGGGATTCGGGCCGGCTGGGCAAATCGCCTGGTCGTCGTGAAGTTCGCACCGTTGATCGGACAGGGGGCCGGGGTATGATGGGGTGAGGCAGTTGAGGCCGCTCCGATCTATGCCACCGCCACTGTCGCTTCACCCCGGACTGGTCCGCTGTTTTGCCTCTCCGCCGCAGCACTCGCCTCTTGTTGAGGCGCCGCGCGGTGCCGGATGTGTCCTGCGTGAGTCACGGACGAATTGTTTCGGTCCGCCGCTCGGCTCGGTCGTTTCGGCCGTGCGCGGATCTCCCCCATGCGAGCCGGCTGAGCCGGCCAGGTGGATGCGCGTATGAAGACGGTGTTCACGACCGGCGAAGCGGCCAAGATTTGCAAGGTCTCCCAGCAGACCATCATCCGCTGCTTCGACAACGGCCAGCTCAAGGGGTTCCGCGTTCCGGGTAGCAAGTTCCGGCGCATCCCCCGCGAGGCGCTGTACAAGTTCATGAAGGACAACGGCATCCCGACGGACGCCCTGGAGAGCGGCAAGCGCAAGGTGCTGCTGGTGGACGACGAGCCGGAACTGGTCCAGGTCGTCAACGACGCGCTCCAGGCCGACGGCCGGTTCGAGGTGCGGATCGCGTCCAACGGGTTCGACGCCGGGATGATGGTGAAGGACTACCGCCCGGACCTCATCATCCTGGACGTGATGCTGCCCGACATCAACGGCAAAGAAGTGTGCCACCGGGTCCGCGCCGACGCCTCAATGGAGGACGTGCGCATCATCTGCATCTCCGGCATGATCGAAGAGGACAAGGTGCAAGAGCTGAAACTCGCCGGGGCCGACGACTTCCTGCCGAAGCCGTTCGACGTGGACCATCTGATCGAGAAGATGTGCGCTCAACTGGACATCGAGACCGGGGTGTTGGCTTAATTCGGAAAGCGGCGCGGGGGTTCGGAATTCAAAACGCAACACGCCCCTCCGGTTTGTTGCCGTTCGTTCCGACTTCCGAACTCTGCGTTTTGTGTGTGGAGGACTTCCAGTGCCAGGGAAGGCGGTGGGCCGGGCCGCGGCAGCGTTGCCGTGGCTGTGCCCGAACACGGACGGTCTGATCCGGCTCGCGGAGGCGCCCGCCGGCCTCGCGCGACCGTTTTCGGCTGATCCCGTGGCCGCTGACGTGGCCTTGGTGCTGTTCCTCCTTCGGTTCGTGCCGCCATCGGTCGCGCCGGCCGAGAGCCTGTTCTGCCCATCCGCACTGTCTGCGGCGTCGCTGCCGTCAACCGCGTCCGCCCACCTGCAAGCGGTTCCCGGGGCGTGGGTCGATCCGGAGTGCGAAGTTGCCAAACGGTGTCGGGCCTTCGCCCGCGCCGCCGCCGCTTTCGCGCGTCGCCTTGCCGAACACACCCGCCGCGCATGTGCGGAGCGCGCAGCCGCGCTCGCGGCGCTGGCCCCGCTGGGCTGGGTCGCCGTTGCGGCCGTTGATCCCGGGGCGGCCCGCGAACCGCTGCACGATCCCGATGCGCCGGCCGCGTCAGCGACACAAGCCGCCATCTGGGGGCTCGACCAAGGAGCCGTCACCCGGCGGCTCGCGAACCGCTGGCGGCTCCCCGATTGGGTCGCGAGCGTACTCGGGAACTTCAACCTGCCGATCGCCGCCGCCCGGGCGCTGGTTCCCGATCTCGGCTTGTTTCTGCTCGCGCAGTTCGCGGCGCTCGAAACGGAACGCCGGCTCGGTTCGCTCGGGTTGACCGAGGGCGCCGGGCGGGCGGAACTTCTCGCGGAACTCAAACTCACCGACGCCGTTGTCGAAGAGTTGTGGCCGGCGGCCCCACCGGCCGAGGCGCCCGCGCCTGTGCTGGACCCGAACCCGCACAAGGTGCCGCTGGTCGTTAACCTGCTCAAAATGGCCAGCGAGAGCCGCCGGCGGAACGGGGCGGCGCTCGTCGCCCGCCTCGAAGAGCGGCTCGACGATCTGCACCGCGCTGTTGCCCAGGTCGGGGGCGAGGCCGACGCCCGTGCCCGGGACGCGAAGCTCCGGGCGCTGGCCGAACTCGCCGCGGGCGCGGGGCACGAGATCAACAACCCACTCGCGGTCATCTCGGGGCACGCACAGCGCCTGTACCGCACCGAGCCCGATCCGGACCGCGGCGAGGCCCTTCAGTCCGTCATACGCCAGACGCAACGGATCACGGGAATCGTGCGCGATCTCATGCAGTTCGCGCGGCCGCCCCAGCCCCATCCGCACCGGCTCGCCGCCGGTGACCTGCTCGGGCTGGTGCGGGACGAACTCGCCCCGCTCGCGACCGAGAAGAACGTCCGCATGGAACTCGCGGCCGTGTCCGGCGACTCGTTCGTTCGGGCCGATCGCGCTCAGATCAAGCACGCCCTCGCCGCCGTCGCTCGCAACGGTATTGAGGCCGCCGGGAGCGGCGGTTGGGTCCGTCTTTCGTGTACGGAACGTGACGACGAGTTCGTTGCCTTCGTCGTTGAAGATAGCGGCCCCGGGCTGGGCGCGGCTGCCCTCGAACACGCCTTCGATCCTTTCTACTGCGGGCGCTCCGCCGGGCGCGGGCGCGGGCTGGGGTTGCCGACCGCCTGGCAGTTCGCGAAGCAGAACGGTGGCGATGTGCGATACGAGTCGGGCACCGGTCCGACCCGGTTCGTGGTCACCGTTCCCCGCTCCGTTACGCTCGAATTCCTCGACCGCCAGTCGGCGTGAGCCGCCGTTCTCTCAAACCCGTTCCGTTCTCCGGCTGCGAAACAAATCTGTTCAGTTACTCCCAACCCGCGCCGTTACGCGCCGTGTGCCACCGGTTTCGAAGATGGCACACTTCAGCCGTGCGGAGGCAACTGCTGTGAGCAGGTGTCGGCGCACATGAGCCGGGCGTCGAGCGCCGCGCGGCTGGTATCCGAAGTAGTCAGTCGCTGAGTAGCGACTGGTGGTCATTTGCCACGCCCGTAGCCATAAATTGCCCACTGAGCCACATCTCGGATGCACCTGCATCCGGATGTCATCATTTCACGCCGTAAGAAGGACCCACTCCGCGCGCCGACCGATGCCGAGCGACAGAAGCTGACGGCGGTGAGCGGCCCGCGTACGGCCCCGACGGTGCGAGTGGCCCGCGCGGTCATGATTCTGGTAGTCGCAAATGGTTCCGAGTACCAGAATGCGGTCCGGGCCGTCGGCCGCCGAAGTGGGGATGCGGTGTCCCACCTGGTGGCGCGGTTCAACCGGGAAGTTGGCGACTCTGGACCCGCGGCACGGGGGCGGCCGCACGCCGACGTACGGCGCGACCACTCGGGATCGGATCGTGCGTGAGGTGACCCGCACCACAAGCCCCGAGGCCGATGGCGCGGCGGTGTGGTCCCTGGCGCCCTTGCGCCGGGTGCTCCGGGCCGCTCCCGACGGATTGGCCAAGGTATCCACGTTCACCATCCGGCGGTCAGCCACGGCATGTCTCGCTCCATTCGGTGCCACGGGTGACGACCGCAAGCGCTTTTTCGGACTGCACAGGTCGGGTTTCGTTTAAGGTCAAGGGGAGACGCCCGAGTCAGCCCCGGGCGGGGGCGTCCCGTCCCGTTCGCGGACCGCTACCGTGCCGAACCGTCGGCGCAGGAGGTATTGTTTCGAAGCATTTCCGTCATCCGGGCACTTCTGGGAATCGCAGCCACTACCCAACAACGTCTTCGGCACCGATTTTTGTTCGCAGGAGCGAACCGCACGTGCGAGCCGAATTTGTTACAAGTTCTACTACTACTCCGTTACTTCGCCACAACTAATTAAATTGTCGCGATTTATGGCGAGCTACACCTACAGGTCCGTGCCCCCGCAACGGGTTCAAATCCCAGCAATTCTGGCTAGTCCGTTCACGAGAGCAGCAAACATTCCGCCTTGGCAGTGAGCATTCCATTTGACTCAAGTCCAGATCCTACAAGATGTTCCGTCAAGGTTCATTCCGGAGGCGTGTGCATAACACGTTGTAAAATAAGCAGTTGTGGCGAGGTAACGGAGTAGTACTACCACCAACGCACATTACCGCATGGCGATCGAACACCGTTGGAACCGTTTTTGCTTTTGCGCAAGGACTGCACACCGGTTTCGAGGACGTGATTCATGGGTAGCGATGCCCCAGCAAAGTAGCAGCGAATTGCCAGTTGGGCGGTAGCGAGTGTCCAGTCCTCGCCCCGTCGGCTCCCCCCCCGGCACGGGATCGGACTGTAACCCCTCAACTTGTACCACATTTTGGGGTTGACACGAGGTAGATGCGCGGTTGTGCGGTCCCTCTCATTCCTTCGGAGGGTCCGGTCCTGACTCCCACCGCCGCGCCGAGCTTCGGCCAGACCCACTTCTCGGGCCTCGATTTGGGTGACGCGCGGGTGAACCGGCGGATCATCGACTTGGCCGACATCCTCGTCGCCCGCGAGGCCGAGTCGTGGTCCGCCGCGTTCGCCGACCCGGCCGACGCCCGCGCGCTCCAGAGGATCGTGAACCGGCCCCAGGCCACGCACGCATCCGTTCGGGCCACGCACACCCGCGTGACGCTCGACCGCATGGCTCGGACCGAGGACGTGGTCTTGGTGCTCCACGACACCACCGAGTTGGACTACTCCGGGCGCGCGATCCGGGGTCTGGGTCCCATCGGTAACAGTCACGGGCGCGGGTGGGAGTGCCACAACGCGCGGGCCGCGGTGGCGCGGACCGGTGCCATCCTCGGTCTGGCGAACCAGATCCGGCACCGGCGCGTCGAGCCCGCGGTGACGGCCGCCGAGGGCATGGCCGGGAGGCGAGACCGAGAGAGCCAGCACGGGGGGGGCACGGGGGGGCACGGGGGGGCACGGGGGGGCACGGGGGGGCACGGGGGGACGCGCCGGCGGGCCGCACCTGGGTGCACGTGTGCGACCGGGGCGCCGACACGTTCGAGTTCCTGGAGCAACTCGTGGGTGCGGGCCGGTCGTTCGTGATCCGGTCCAAGTCGAACCGCCGACGCGTGGGGGGCGAGGGGGCAGGCGCGAAGTTGCATGACCACCTGCGGACGTTCCCGGCCCGGGCCGGCTGGTGGGGCCAGGCACGCGAGGGGGCGGGGCGGTCCCGGCCCGTGAAGTTGCAGGGGTGTTGGGCTACCGGCACGGTCCCGGCCCCGCGGGGCCGGGGCACGGTGACCGTGCCGGTGGTCCGCGTGTGGGAGGTCGAGATCCCGGCCGGGGATACCGGCGTCGAGTGGTTCCTGCGGACGGACCGGGCGGTGGGGGACATCGCCAGCATGCGGCAGGTGGTGAGCATTTACCAACGGCGCCCGATCATCGAGGAGTACCATAAGGCGCTCAAGACCGGGTGCGGGGTCGAGAACCTTCCACACCGCACCCGGGCCGTCCTGGCGACAGCCGTGGGAATCACGTCGGTGCTGGCCGTGGCCCTGTTGGAACTACGGGACCTGGCCCGGGACCCGGGGCGTCAGGACGACCCGGCCGCGGGCGCGGTCGGGGGGCGCGCGGTGCGGGTGCTGAGCACCTAGCGGTCCGGGGGGCCGCAACCGCACTGGCGGGTTCGGGGGTTCGTGTGGGCGTTGGGGCGACTGGGCGGGCACATGAACCGCCCCAGCGACGGCGTGCCGGGGTCGCAGACCCTCTGGCGCGGCCTTCGGAAGCTCCGGCCCATGATCGCGTACGACATAAAATCCAGACCAACTTGCGGTACAAGTTGAGCCGTTGCACCTGATGCCTACGAGACCCGGACCGAGTCATACCCGTCGATCGGAACTGCTGCGCTCGGCGCGGCGCCCCGACCGACGGGGCGCCGCGCCGAGCAGTACCCATGGCCCGAAAAGGCCAAGCGAAACCGACTGCTACTCGCCCGGTCGAATCAATATCAGTTGAAGGGCTCGCGGCGGGCGCCTCGGCACGCCCGCCGGTGTCTGAGCTGTTACAACGAAGGCGTGGCGGAACACTCCCTACCGTTCGAAATGAGCGCGCCTTCGCGCTCCACTTTAAAACCACGCACTGCGCGGGCAATGGAGCCTCCCGAACTACCATTTTCCTTACGAGATCGAATAGGGTATAAATTCTCAATAAGTTTGATTATTATATTATTGTTAATTTAATAATAAATTCAGTTTAATATTATTAACGTGTATTTTTATTTTGATATAACTTCTGCGTGCCGGTTTTTTTGTGCAACCACAATTCGAAAATTCTCGCAACTCAGCTCTGAGAACAGTGTGCGCCGCGATATCATCCTTACCGACCCCGGCATGTGCATGGCCGGTGGCACGTTGGTCAGACATGAGGTGTTGCATGCTGTCGCTCTTTGGTTTGCGGTCTCACCCGGCGCGCCGCGCGCGCGCCGTCTCGAAGCGCCCGCCCGCGAACCCGCGCGAAAAGTTCCTGCGCCTGAACATGGAGGCCCTTGAGGCCCGCGAGGTGCCGGCGGTGGCGGTCGTGTTGGACTACTCGCGCGACGCGGGTGGGCTGTTCAACAACCCGGAAGCCCGGGCGGTGATGAGCGAGGTGGCGACCGAGTTGGGTAACAGCCTGAACGCGAGCCTCGGCGCCATCAACGCCGCCAACTACCCCGGGCAGTCGTGGGTGGCGTCGTTCCTGGACCCGGCGACCGGCTACACCGCGAGCGTGTCAAACTTGGTCGTCGACGCGAACACGATCCGGGTGTACGTCGGGGGCCGCGCGCTGGATGGTCCCGCGGACACCCTCGCGCTCGCCGGGCCGGGCCAGAGCACCATCCCGCTCCTTGTGGGTCCGTTCCTTCCCGGGTGGGACAACGCCGTGACCACACGCGGCCACAGCGGGTTCGCGCCGTGGGGCGGGAGCATCACGTTCGACAGCTCGGAGGCCTGGCACTTCGGTCAAACCACGGTCGGGCTGGACGCGAACGAAGTCGACTTCTACTCGGTCGCGCTGCACGAACTGGGGCACGTGCTCGGGATCGGGACTACATCTCAGTGGAGCGGTCTGGTTAGTAGTGGCACGTTCACCGGAGCCTATGCCGTTGCGGTCTATGGTGCCCCCGTCCCGCTGGCCCCGGACGGCGGGCACTGGGCGGATGGGATCAAGGTTGGCGGTCTGGGGGCGAACCTGGACCCGACGTTCGACGCGGGCAGCCGGGTGGGCTGGTCCTTGCTGGACGCCGCGGGCTTGCTCGACCTTGGGTGGGGATTGGTTCCGCCCCCGGCACCTGTGTCGCCCGGGACCGCGGATACGGTTTCCAATGGATCCGTGACACTCGTGCTCGACGTACAGGGGGACGTGTACCGCCAGGAAGCCAACGGGTCGCGCACCTTCTTGACGTCGCAGGTCATGCAGATCGCGTCGGGCTCGGGTCAGTTGTTCATCCTGCGCAACGACGGTGCGGTGTTCCGGTACGACGCGGGCGGGTTCGGGCTGACCCTCACCACCGGCATCACCCAGATCGCGTCGGGCTCGGGTCAGTTGTTCATCCTGCGCAACGACGGTGCGGTGTTCCGGTACGACGCGGGCGGGTTCGGGCTGACCCTCACCACCGGCATCACCCAGATCGCGTCGGGCTCGGGCCAGCTGTTCATCCTGCGCAACGACGGTGCGGTGTTCCGGTACGACGGGAGCGGGTTCGGGCTGACCCTCACCACCGGCATCACGCAGATCGCGTCGGGCTCGGGTCAGCTGTTCATCCTGCGCAACGACGGTGCGGTGTTCCGGTACGACGGGAGCGGGTTCGGGCTGACCCTCACCACCGGCATCACGCAGATCGCGTCGGGCTCGGGTCAGCTGTTCATCCTGCGCAACGACGGTGCGGTGTTCCGGTACGACGGGAGCGGGTTCGGGTCGGCCCTCGCCACCGGCATCACCCAGATCGCGTCGGGTGGGGGGCAACTCCACGCTCGTCGTAACGACGGGGCACTGCTGCGGTACAACGGAACGAGTGCGTTCAGCCTAGTAACCTTGACCGGGGTCTCTCAGATCGCTTCGGGCGCGGGCCAGTTCTTCATCCTGCGCAACGACGGAGCGGTATTACGGTACAACGGTTCTACTGGCGGTTATGACAACGTTGCCACGGGCATTGCGCAACTCGCGGGCGTGCAAGGCTTCATCCTGTCGCGTAACGGGAACGTGCTGCGGTACAACGGTTTCACCGGCGGGTTCGACGTCGTCACGAGCAGCGCCACCCATCTCGTAATGGGGCAGGGCATCGCTTTCATCCGCCGCAGTAATGGGGATGTGCTGCGGTACAACGCCTTTACCGGCGCGTTCGATGTCGTCGCGAGCGGGACGGCCGATCTCGCGGTCGGGCAGGATCAGGTCTTCTACCGGAGCACGGCTGGGGCGCTGCACCGGTACAACGGCTTCACCGGTAGTTTCGCGGTGTCGGTCGCGAGCGGCGTAATCGACATCTGGTCGATCGCCGGTCAGTTCTACTACCGCGACACGAGCAATTCGGCGTTCCGGTACAACGCCGGCGTCTACGTCGCGGCTCCGTAACGGTTGAGTCCCGGCGGTGATGTGCCACCGCTAAAGACGTTGTGGGCGCCGCACAGCCGAGCGGTGCCCACAACGTCTGCCGGGAGATCACATTGCATGGCTGACGCGCTAAGATGGTGGGAGTAGGCCCCGCGCGACGGCTTGCACGAGCGACAGCGGGTGTAATTCGGCGAGGTCCGGAACCGACAGCCGGTAGATGTGGTCGCCGTGACTGCGTCGGATGCCGAGTTCGCGGCCGTTGATCACCCACGGAGAGTAACCGAGTGCCAGCTCGCGGTGAGCCGCCGCCCCGTCGAACCCGAGCCGGCATGCATACAGGCCGTGCCGCACTCCTCTGTAAATTAATAACGCCGTATCACCATACCACTCAAGAAACTCTGGGCCGCAGGGAAAGTCCGGGTCGTAAATCTGTAATTCGCAAGACGCCTCCCGTCCATCCCGGTCATTCAGTTGGAAGCAGTATTCGATGTCGTCGTTATTCCACGACGACCAGGATTCAAGAACCGCCCCCGCGCCCGTCAGTCCACTGACCGCGGCTGCCTCGGTCATCACCGTGCGTCCGTTCACCGTGCGCTCGACCAAACGTCCGAGCACGCTCGCCGCCTTCGCGATCCGTTCCCGGTCTGAAGCTTGGGGCACCGCTCGATAGCCGACAACCGCCAGCCACCACGACGGGAACTCGTGCTGGAGCGTCAACATTCGTTCCCGTGCAGTTTGCCGCTCGTCGGACCCAAGCGGCAACTCCGTGAGTCGCGCGCTGAGACGCAGGTATTCGGCCCGCGGGTCGCTACGGTCGTCGAGCCAGTCGGCGTAAACGAGCCGGGCGGTTCGGTCGTCCGGCGCGGCCAACAGGGCGCGAATAAACGGTTCGTCTTCGGCCACGCCGGCGCCCCCGGGAACGGGTTCGGACTTGTATGATAACGCATGTCCGCGGGGCCGAAACCCGCGCCCCGACTTTACGGAACGGATCATGTCGTTGCTGCTGTCCGCCCAGGAACTGAGCAAGAGTTACGGCCCGCGCCCGCTGTTCGACGGCCTCAGTGTCGAGTTGCGCGCCGGCGAGCGGGTCGGGCTCATCGGGCCGAACGGGGCCGGCAAATCGACCCTTCTGAAGATCCTTGCGGGCATCGAAACACCTGACGGCGGCACCCGCACCCTCCGGCGCGGCGTGCGGGTCGGTTACCTGGCACAAGATGACACGTTCGAGCCCGGCGACACCGTACATTCAGTTCTGATGAAGGCTCTCGCGAAGGAAAACCTCGAAGACCACGAGCGAGAAACTCGTACCGCGATCACACTCACGCAGGTTGGGTTCGAGGACTTCGAGGTTCGCGCCGACACGCTCTCCGGCGGGTGGCGGAAGCGGCTCGCGCTCGCTCGGGAGTTGGTTCGCGAGCCGGACCTGCTTCTGATGGACGAGCCGACCAACCACCTCGATTTGCCCGGTGTCGTGTGGCTGGAAAAGCTGCTGCGGGCCGCTCCATTTGGGTACCTCGTCGCCACCCACGACCGGGCGTTCCTCCGCGCCGTCAGCGACGAGATTTTGGAGGTGAGCCGCGTGTACCCGGGTGGGTCGTTCCGGACCGCCGGGAGCTTTGACGACTTCGCCGACAAGCGCGACGCCTTCCTAGAAGCCCAGGCGAAACTGCGCGACGCGGTTGCGAACCAGGTGCGCCGCGAGACCGAATGGCTCGGGCGTAAGGAGTCGGCACAGCGGCGGAAGTCGCGGTCGCGCATCGGCGAGGCGGCGGCCCGGCGCGACGAACTCGCGGAACTGAACTACCGCACCGCCGCGGCCGGTCAGGCCGCGATCGATTTCGCCGGCACCGGCCGGCAAACCAAGAAGCTCATCACCGCGACAGGCATCGGCAAAGCGCTCGGCGGGCGGTCGCTGTTCGGCGGCATCGACCTGATCCTCAGCCCCGGAACCCGGCTCGGGTTGCTCGGCCCGAACGGTAGCGGGAAAAGCACCCTGATGAAGGTGCTCGCCGGCGAACTCGCGCCGGACGCCGGCAGCGTGACACGCGCCGAAGGGCTCCGCGCGGTGATGTTCGAGCAGGGGCGCTCGACGCTCGACCTTTCGCAACCGCTGCGCGTCGCACTCAGTCCCAACAGCGACCAGGTGACGTTCAACGGGCGACAACTACACGTCGGCGGGTGGGCGCAACGGTTCCTGTTCCGCCCCGAGCAACTCGATGTCGAAATCAGCGCGCTGTCCGGCGGCGAGCGGGCACGCGTGCGCATCGCGCAACTGATGCTCAAGCCCGCGGACCTGCTGCTGCTGGACGAACCGACCAACGACCTCGACATCCCCTCGCTCGAAGCGCTTGAGGACAGCCTCGACGAGTTCCCCGGCGCGGTGGTGCTGGTCACCCACGACCGAGACCTGATGGACCGTTTGTGTACCGAGGTGATCGGACTCGATGGGTTCGGCAGGGCCAAGAGTTACGGGAGTGTCGGGCAGTGGCTCTCGGATTACGAGCGCGCGACCGGGGCCGCAAAAGCGCCCGCGGCTGCCACAACGAAGAAGGCCAGCACTCCCGCTCCGTCGAAACCGAAGAAGTTGAGCTTTAAGGAGCAGCAAGAGTTTGACGGAATCGAAGCGGCGATTCTGGCGGCCGAAGAGCGTGTTGCGGGGCGTGAGGCGGAAGTGAGCGCGGCGGGCAATAGCCACGTCGCTCTGACCGCCGCGTGCAAGGCGCTGGAAGAGGCACAAGCTGCGGTGGAGAAGTTGTACACCCGTTGGCAGGAACTCGAAGCGAAGCGATCTGGAACCGCGTGATTGGTTTCGACTGGCACGCCGAGTGCATTTTAAGTGTGCGGGCGGGATGACTAACGCGAACTGAATGGGCGACAGTTTGCGGAAGACCACATCCCGCCCGCTTTTTGTTTCCGCTACGTTTCTAGCCGCAATGGCGCCTCGCAAAATTTGAGCCTGGATAGATTAGGCTACCAATCGATTATCTATCCGATTGCGGATATCTTTTTGGCCTCCGTCTTTGCGGCACAGACATTCCTGTCTGTGCGACCTTCTCACGCCGCGCAGACAGGAGTGCCTGTGCAACAAGAAACAATCGCGACCAACCGGATCGTTAACAATGCGATTGCCGTACTGTTTACGATCTTTACGGTCTCACCAAGCCCGCCGGAACCGCGGGGGCAGTTCGCCCTTGGAGTTTCGTCAGTTCGGTCTGTGCGAGATCGGCGTGGCGTGTGTTCGGGCACAGCGCCATCACCTTCTTCAAGCACGTCGCGGCCTCGGCGCTCTGCCCCTTCTGGGACCACGACTCGGCCAGCGCGAAGTACATCGCCGCGGTGCGGTCGTTCATTTGCTCGCACGCCCGCGCCAACCGCTCGGGGTTACTCTTGACCTCGCCCAGCAGACGGTCCGCGTCCTTCGCCTCCGGCAACTCTGGGTACGCCAGCGCAAGCTGCTCGCACTTCTGCATACAGTCGTAGAGGCGCCCGGCGCGGAAGTCGTCCCGGGCCACAGCGAGTATGTCCCGCGCGATCCGGAGCCGACGCTGTTGAACGACACCGGGCTTATCGGCGAGGTCCGCCAGTGCCACCGCCGCGTCCGCAGCGGTCTGCGTGCCGGCGTAGGTGCGAACGGCCTCGGCCAGGGCGTCCATCGCCTCGGCGGTCTGCCCGAGTTGTTCGAGTTGCTTCGCGCCCGCCAACTTACCGGCGGCGACCCGCTCCACCTCGGTCAGCAGTTGCTTCGCCTTCACCCCCACCGGCTTATCGCCAGCGTCCTTTGTGATGCCCTTCAGGAGCGTCACCGCCCGGGGGTAGTCGCTGGCCGCAAGCGCCTTCGACGCCTCGTTGAAGTCCCGCGCCGCCCAGTCCGTCGTACTCACCGCGGTCAGCGTGCGTTTCATCTGCTCGGCGAGCCGCGCGGTCTCAATGTAACCTTCAATAAAGGCGTGGATTTTGCCGTCGGGTGCGGCCAACACGGTCGTGGGGTAAAGCTGAACTTTCAGGGCTTTCGCGAGTTCGGGCGATTTGGCGGCGTCGAGTTTCAGCGGAACGAAGCCGGACGCGAGCAGCGGCGCGAGGGCCGGGTCCTTGAGCGGCCCGGACTCGAGCTTGCGGCAGTAGAAACAGTTCTCCGTTCCGAAGACGATGAGCAGCGGCAGTCCCTTGTCCTGCGCCTCCTTGCGGGCGGTGTTGTAATCCGTCCACCACGTAATTTGAGGCTGCGCGGCGGGCCTGGCCGGCTGCGCGACCGCCGGAAGTGCGGGCCACAGCGCCGCGGCGGTCACGAGCGGGAACAGGACGCGCATGCGCGTGTCGGGACAATACATGAAGCGAACCCCTGGTGCGTAACGGCACTGCACAAACGCTCCACCGCCGACCGCCGGGCTGGTGCGGGCGCGGCTCATTCAACCGGAAGGGCGTCCTCCCACCCGCGTTCATGCGCGCGGGTGGGCCTTCTGGTAACTCTGCTGGAGGCGCTGAGTGGTCACGTGCGTGTAAACTTGTGTCGTCGCCAAACTCTTATGGCCGAGGAGTTCTTGCACCCCGCGGATGTCGGCCCCGGCATCGAGCATATGTGTTGCGAAGCTGTGCCTCAACGTGTGCGGGCTGGTCCGCGGGTCGAGGCCCGCGACCTTCAGGTGGTGCGACAACAGGCGGCCGACGCTGCGAGTCGTCAGCCGGCCGCCCTTGTTGTTCAAAAACACAGCCTCAGTTTCTTGGCCGGTTCGCGCCAGCAGCGCGGAGCGGTCCTCGTACCAGAGGGTGATCGCCTTCACCGCGTCCGGACCGAGCAACGCGAGCCGCTCCTTCTTTCCCTTGCCGCGAACCGTGATAACACCATCGTTCAAGTCAACGGCCAGAAGGTCCAGCCCGACCAGCTCAGAAACCCGAATGCCGGACGCGTAGAGCGTCTCCAGAACGGCGCGATCGCGCCGCCCCGCCCAATCGGTCGCCGGGGGCGCCGTCAGCAGTTTCTGCACATCCGCCAGCGTCAAAAAGTGGGGGAGCTTCTTGTCCTGCTTCGGGCCGCGGAGGGCCAGCGCCGGGTTCACATCAAGCACGCCCGCGCGGCACAGGTACTTGCTGAACGACCGCACCGCGGCGAGGCGCCGGGCGATCGTACTCTTGGCGTACCCCTGCTCGTGCAGCCAGGAAACGAACGAGCGCACGGTCCGCGTGGTCCAGTCGCCCACCGCGACGTGCCCCTTCTTGGTCCGGTCGCGCACGAACCCCAGCGCCTGGGTGAGGTCCTCGCGGTAAGACTTGACCGTTTTGTCGGAGGAGTTCTTTTCCAGCCCGAGGTGTGTGAGAAAGTCTGCGAGCCCCTGTTCGAGCGTCATCGGTCGGGCCTCCGGGGTGCCGCGGCGCGTGTGATTCCAACGCGAGCCGCAGCGCGATTGTCCGGTCGGGGCCGCCGTGCTCCAACAGCAAACGCCAATATCATTCGTCCAGCAGGTCCGCGGGGTCGGGTTCGGCGGCGGGGTTGCGCACGCGCTCGGTGAGCACCGAAGCGTCGAACCAGTTCAGCGCCACGGCCGGGTCGGCCGCCTTGTCGCGGATGTCGTCGATCAGCTCGTCTTTGCTGTAATCGTCGTAAACGAATATGAACCGCTCGGTCCCTTTGATCAAGGCCAGCACGTTGAGCTCCTGCGTCACGCGACCGTCCTCCGCGCGGTACTTCGCACCGGAGCAACATCGGCCGTAGCCGCAGCCGAACTCAAACCAAATTTGCGCAGCGAGCGCGAAGCCCCGTCTCGTACCGGGACAACCCATACATCCCGCATCATCCGCCCTGCCCCGTCGCAGCCGGTCCGCTGGCCTTTCCTGATCTCGTGTACCTTGTCTTCAAACCTCGTCCGCGGTAAAATCATCTCGGTATTACGACGTTATCCCTCTCGACGGAGGCTCGCAATGAACCGCGTGCTCCTGCTGAAGGCGACCGGCCTGGTGACGGCGATCGCAGCGATCACGCTGCTCGTGCCCGGGTGCTCGGGCACGCCGGACGGAAAGCGGCAAAACGACTGGCCCGCCGACCACGCCGGGCCGAAGGTGGTGGTGTCGTTCGCGCCCCTGTACAGCTTCGCGGCGAGCGTCGCGGGGGACGACGCGATCGTCAAGAACGTGATGACCTCGAAAGGGCCGCACGATTTCGACCCGACGGCCGACGACATCGCGCTCGTGACCCAGGCCGACCTCTTCTTCGTCGTGGGCCTGGGGCTCGACGAGAAGAAGGCGGAGGTGATGCGAACCAGGTCCGGCAACAAGAACATGAAGATCATCGAGCTGGGCGAGCAGCTCGACAAGAAGGACCTGTGCGAAGGGTTTTGCACGCACGCCGATCACGGCGCGGACCACAAGCACGACACGGACCCGCACGTCTGGCTCAGCCCGACGCACGCGGCGAAGCTGGTCGGGTTCATCCGCGACGAGCTGAAATCCAAGGACCCGGCGCACGCCGCCGGTTACGACGCCCGCGCGGCGGCGTACATTGAGAAGCTCAACGCGGTGAAGGCGTACGGCACCGAGAAGTTCAAAGACAAGCAGGACAAGAAGCTGGTTTCGTTCCACGACTCGCTGGCCTACTTCGAGGAGTGCTTCCAGCTCAACGTCCGCGGGGTGCTGACGAAGAAGCCCGGCCAGGACGTGAGCAACAAGGAAATGACGGAGCTGATCCGGATCTGCACCAAGAAAACCTCTCCGGTTCGGGTGATCCTGACCGAACCGCAGTATTCGACCAGTTCTCAGGGTGAGATTCTGCGAAAAGAACTCGTAAACAGCGGAGTCACGGACCCGGTGCTCGTCGAGTTCGACACGCTCGAAACGGTTCGCCCCGACGAACTGACCCCGGACTGGTACGAAAAGAAGATGCGCGACAACATCGACCGGCTCGCCGAGAAGATGAAATGATCAAGCCCGAAGCGCCGGCGCCGCCGCTGGTGTCGCTCCGCAACCTGAGCGTCGAGTTGGGCGGGCGGCCGATCCTCCGGAACGTGACCGCGGACATCAAGCGCGGCACGATCACGGCACTGATCGGACTGAACGGGTCCGGCAAGACGACTCTCCTGCGTGCGCTGGTCAACGAGTACCCGCACAAGGGCGAGATCAAGTTCCACTGCGGGCACGACCACTCCAAGCCGTACCCGGAGGCGATCGGGTACGTGCCCCAGCGCCTCACACTCGACGCCCGGCTCCCGCTAACCGTCGGGGACTTCCTGGCGCTGACGCTGTCGCGGCGCCCGCTGTTCTTCGGCATCTCGAAGCGGACCGCGGCCAAAAGCCTGGAGATGCTGAAACGCGTCGATGTGGACAACTGCCTGAACCGACCGGTCGAGGGGCTGTCGGGCGGGCAACTCCAGCGCGTCCTTCTGGCGCTGGCGCTGGAACCGCAACCCGAGTTGCTGCTCCTGGACGAACCGGCGGCGGGCATCGACTTCGGCGGGCTGAAAAAGTTCTACGACCTGATCGCGACCATTAACCGCGAGACCGGCGTTACTGTGCTGCTCGTGTCGCACGACCTGAACATGGTTCAAGCACATGCGCACGACGTGCTGTGCTTGCGGGGCGGCGCGATTCAGTGCCAGGGACCGCCGGGAGAAGTTCTTACGCCGATCAACATGTCACTCGTGTTCGGCGCCGAAATGAGCCTGTTCCCGCACCGCTTCAGTAGCTGACGCACGCGGCCTGCGTATGGAATCCAGAGGGCCGAGGGCCGCGGAAGCGACTGGTGCTTCCGCGGCCCTCGGCCCTCTGGATTCCATACGCAGGCGAACTCATGCCAGCGGCGGCCAATCCTTCGCAACCCCTTCCCGCTCGATCAGTTCCAGTTGTTCCTTCGTGATGTGGTACTGCGACGCCACCTGCTTTTTGGACTCCGCGATCGTCAAGGTCTTGGAGTCCTGTACCTCGACGAGGGCGTGGAAAATCGATTTGCGCTGCTGGACTGTTAGAGTTTTGGCGGACATCATGGCGCTCCTCTCCTTGTGACCCGAAACACAGAGTGTCTCATCCACTTTACGTTCGCCAAGTGGCCTTGAACCCCGAAATCCACCCGTTTCGCGCGCCAGCGACCGTGCGACTCACTCCCGACCCGAAAGGCCCCACCATGCCCCACCGTCCGCTCGCCACGCTCGCCGCACTCCTCTCGGTGCTGACCGTTTCCGGCCTCGAACCACAACCGACCTCCACCCCACAACCGGCGCAACCGGTTCCGAAATCACCCCCCGCAGCACCGGAGTGGGTCCAAGCCCGGCTCGCCGCCGTGGACAAGAAACTGGACGGCGAGATCAGGCAGCTCGTGGCCCTTTACCAGCACATTCACACGCATCCCGAACTATCGCTCATGGAAGTGAATACCGCAAAGCGTCTCGCAGACGAGATGCGGAAAACCGGCTGTGATGTTACCGAAAAGGTAGGAGGAAACGGCGTGGTCGCGGTGCTGAAGAATGGCCCCGGGCCGGTCGTACTGATTCGCACGGACATGGACGCGTTACCGATCACAGAACAAACGGGACTGCCCTACGCCAGCAAGGTTCGCGTGAAAAACCGCGACGGCGTCGAGGTGGGGGTGATGCACGCTTGCGGGCACGACATTCACATGGCGAGCTGGATCGGAACGGCTCGCGTCCTTGCGGCGTTGAAAGACCAGTGGAGCGGCACCGTGGTGTTCATCGGCCAACCGGCTGAGGAGATCGTCGCCGGCGCGAAGCAGATGCTCGACGCCGGGCTCTACACCAAGTTTCCGAAACCCGATTATGCCCTCGCGCTACACTCCGACCCGCTTTATCCGGTGGGCACCCTTGGTTACTCCGAGGGACTCGCAATGGCCAACTCCGATACCGTCGACATTTTGGTGAAAGGGAAGGGAGGGCACGGTGCGTCCCCGCACGTGACGATTGATCCAATTGTTCTTGCCGCGCGGATTGTTTTGGATTTACAGACGATTGTAAGTCGTGAGACGGATCCGCTCGACCCCGTTGTAGTGACCGTGGGTTCGATCCACGGCGGCACCAAGCACAACATCATCCCCAACGAGGTGAAGCTCCAGCTTACCGTGCGGACCACGACCACCGCCACGCGGGACCGCGTGTTGAAGGCCATCGACCGCATCGCCAAAGCCGCCGCTCTCGGCGCGAACGCGCCCGCCCCGGAAGTGAAGGTGAGCCTCGATGAGTTCACGCCCGCGACTTACAACGACATCGATTTGGCGAAGAAGTGCGGCGGTCTGTTCCGCGAGATTCTGGGCGCAGAGAGCGTTCGCGGCAACCGCAAGCCGGTGATGGGGGCGGAAGACTTCAGCCGTTATTCGGAGGGCAAAACGCCGATCTTCATTTACTTCATCGGCACTATTTCAAAGGAGAAGTACGACGCGGCCCAAAAGCCCGAAGCGCCGCGCCTACCGGGAATGCACACCGATGCTTACGCTCCGGTCCCGGAGCCCAGCATCCGCACGGGTGTACGGACGATGAGCCTCGCTGCCATGAAGTTGCTGCCGAAAGAGAAGTAACGGGATACGGTCGAACTGCCCGCGTGCGACTCAGCCGAGCCGCACCCGCAGGATCTTCCGCCCGAGGCGTATGACTAGTCCGTCAGTGACCGGGACCGTCGCCTTCACGTCGGCGGGCTTGGTGCGGCCGGGACCGTAGTTGAACGCCCCCTCCTCGATCTTCCGCCGCGCCTCACTTTTACTTGCTGTCAGCTTCGTTTCGGCGATCAGGTCGACGGCCAGCATCGCGCCGTCTTTAATCTTGTCGGCAGGTATGCTGATGTCGTCAATGTTAACGGGGTCAATGTTCTTCGCCGCGTTATCCCAGTCGGCGCGCGTCGCGGACGCAACCTCTTCACCGTGGTAGAAGCGCACGATGTCTGCCGCCAGCGTTTTCTTGGCTTCCAGCGGTGTCGTGAGGAGTCGGGTTACGTCCTCGTGCGACCGGTCCGTAAGTAAGGCGTACCACTCGGTGAGCAGTTCATCGTGAATCCGCATCGTCTTGCCGAACATGTCCTTGGCAGGTTCGTTCAGCCCGATGTAGTTCCCGACGCTCTTGCCCATCTTCTTCTCGCCGTCCGTGCCGCGAAGGATCGGCATCGTGAGGCAAATCTGCGGCTCTTGGCCGGCGGCCCGCTGAAGGTCGCGGCCCACCATCAGGTTGTAAAGCTGTTCGGTGCCGCCGAGTTCCACGTCCGCGCGGATCTCGACGGAGTCGTGCCCCTGCATCAGCGGGTACAGGCACTCGTGCAGGTAGATCGCGGCCCCGGCCTTGATGCGCTTCGTGAAGTCGTCGCGCTCGATCATCCGCTGCATCGTCGTGTGCCCGAGCAGTTTCAGCATGTCGGCGAAGGTGAACTTCGAGAACCATTCGCCGTTGGGCCGCACCTCGGCCTTGCTGACATCGACCACCTTCGCGATCTGCGTAAGGTACGTCTGAGCGTTTTTGTCGATCTGCTCGGTTGTTAAGCCCTGCCGGCTCGCGTCGCGCCCGGATGGGTCGCCCACCGCCGCGGTCGCGGTGCCGATGATGAGAACGGCGGTGTGACCGAACTCCTGAAATTGGCGCAACTTGCGGAGCGGCACCGTGTGCCCGAGGTGAACGTCGAACCCGGTCGGGTCGATGCCGTACTTCACCCGGAGCGGCTTGCCGCTGGTGAAGCTCTTTTCGAGCTTCTTCTTCAGTTCCTCGCGCATCGACCCATCGAACTGCGCCGCGCCGCGCGTCAGAACTGCGAGTTGCTCGTCAACCGGGGGGAACGACATCACTGGCTCCGCAAAACCGATTTCACCACCGAGGGCACGAGATGGCACAGAGAGAAAGAATGAGCAATACTCTCTCTTCTCTTCTTCTCTGCGTTCTCTCGTGCCCTCTGCGGTGAAATCGGTTTGTTTAAGTAAAGAATTGGAAGCGGCCGGTGGACTCGAAAGCATGACGGATGTGCCGGACGGCGGGTTCGCGGGCGTGCTCCGGCCAAGCGATCACAAGCACGTCGTACCGAACGGCGATCCGACCCAGCAGGCGTCGGCGGCCCAGGAAACGCGACGTCGCCTCGGTGATCTTCCGCTGCTTGCGGAGGTCCACCGAGGCGGCGGTTTGTTCGATCGCGTCGGGGCGGGCACTGGAAGTTGAGCGGACCTCAACGATGACGAGCGTTTCGCCATCAATCGCCAGTAAGTCGAGTTCACCGTCCCGATCGTTCACGTTCGCCGCCAGCAAGCGGTAACGGAGCCCGCGGAGGTAGTTCGCGGCGGCACGCTCGCTGCGGCGGCCGAACCACCGTTTCCACCACCGCCAGCGGGAAAAGCCGCCCGGGGGCGGCTTTTCGTCGTCGGCAGGTGCAGATGCGGTGCCGGGCACGGCTTACTTCTTCTTGGCGGCCTCGGCTTCCTTGCGGGCGCGCTTCTTCGCGGCCGACTTGCTCTCGCCGCCGGTGGCCTTCTGGGCCTCGGCCGCCTCGCGGGCCGCCTTCGCCGCAACTTCCGCCGCGACCTTCAGATCCTGGTCGATCTTCGCCTGCCGCTTGACGTCGTCGCGGATCTTGGTCGCCTTGCCCACGCGGTCGCGGAGGTAGTACAGCTTGGCGCGACGGACCAAGCCGGCCTTGATGACCACGATCTTGGCGATGCGCGGCGAGTGGATCGGGAAGATACGCTCCACGCCCTCGCCCTGGACCAACCGGCGAACGGTCACGCTCTCCCGCGCGCCGCCGTGGTTCAGACCGATCACGTCCCCCTCGAACACCTGGACGCGTTCTTTGGCGCCATCCAGGATCTTCTGGTGAACTTCGATGCGGTCGCCGACCTGGAACGTCGGGATGTCGTTTTTAACGGTCCCGGTTTCGATCAGTTGCATGAGGGGCGAGATCATACCCCACCTTTCCCTTTCCGCGGCGCGTGCCGGCCGCGCGTCACATTGAACTTAGCTGTCGGACCCGGGCGGCGCAATGGCGTCGCCCGGTTTGTTTCGCTCGCGGCTCCGCAGTTCGCTCTGCTCGCGCCGCCACTTTGCGACCGCTTGATGGTTCCCGCTCAGTAGGATGTCGGGAACGGCCAATCCTTCGTACACCCGCGGTCGCGTGTATTGCGGGTACTCCAACCTTCCGTCTTCGCTGTGCGACTCATCCGCGGCGCTCTGTTCATCGCCCAGCACCCCGGGCATCAGCCTGATGACGGTGTCGATCAGGACCATCGCGGGGACTTCGCCGCCGTTGCACACGAAGTCGCCGACCGAAATTTCGGTCGGGTTCAACAACTGTCGGATGCGGTCGTCGAACCCTTCGTAGCGCCCGCACAGCAACAGCAACCGCGGCTCTCCGGCCAACCGCTCGACCACCCGCTGCGTGAGGCGTTCGCCCGCGGGGGTGAGCATCACCACTTTGCCGGGCGGCTCCGCCTTGGCCCGCACGGCCGCCACACAGTCCACGACCGGTTGCACGCTCAGCACCATCCCGGGGCCGCCGCCGAACGGCCGGTCGTCCACACGCTGGTGCTTGTTCTGGGTCCAGTCGCGGATGTTCCAGGCATGGACCTGAACGATCCCGGCCTGAATCGCATCCTCAAGGAGGCTCTGACGCACGTACCCGTCAAATATGCCGGGAAACAACGTCAGAACGTCAAACCTGATGGTGCGGTTCATCGGGACTCAGCTCAGCCGGTCGGCGTGCTGGCTTCCGCGGCCTTCTTGGCGGCGTCTTCCGCCGCCTTGGCGGCAGCCGATGCCTCGATCTCTTCCCACTTCTTCATGAAGTTCTTGAAGATCGCGGCGCAGTGCTCGGACGCCTGCGCGCCCACGCTCTGCCAGTACTTGATGCGGGCGGGCTTCAGCGTCACGCGGTCGCCCTTCTCCTTGACGTGCGGGTCGTAGGTGCCCAGCTCCTCGATCACCTTGCCGTCGCGCGGCTGGCGGTGGTCGATGGCCACGATGCGGTAGTAGTGCCGGTGGGTACGGCCCATCTGTTTCATCCGGATGCGAACTGCCACTGTCGATATCCCCTACGATGCCGTCATTCTGCCCAGAACAGGAATCTTAGTAAGTCGTCGAAAGTCGTAAAGTCCCAAGTCGTAAAGTCGAAGGCCGGAGCGGCCCCTGGGATCGACTTTACGACTTGGGACGGACGGCTTTCGGTGCTGTGAGCTATTTTCGCTTCTTTTTCTTCTTCCGGTCTTCGGCCCGCTCCTTGGCGCTCTTGCGATGCCCGGTGTCGCCCTTGGTCTTGATCTGGTCCATCCCGCCGGGCAGGAAGGCCCCCATTTTACCCATCCCGGTGACCATCTTCAGCCGCTGCCAGAGCGACATCGACGCCATCTGCTTCATCAGTACCCGGACCTGTCCGAACTGCTTGAGGAACTGGTTCACCTCGTGCGGCTCGACGCCGGCCCCCTTCGCGATGCGGCGCCGCCGCGGGGTGTCGATGATGTCGGGGTCGGCGCGCTCCTTCTTGGTCATCGAGTCGATCATCCCCTGGACGCGTTTCAGCGCGACCTCGGGGTCCTCGCCCTCGGGGATCATCTCGGACATCCCCGGCATCCGGGAGATCATGTCCTTCATGCCCATCTTGGCGATCTGCTCGAACTGCTTGCGGAAGTCGTCGATCGTGAACTCGCCCTTTTTGATCTTCTCCTGCTGGGCGGCGAGCTCCTCCTGCGACATCTGCTGCTGGATGCTCGCGATCTTTTCGACCACGCCCATCATGTCGCCCTGGCCGAGGATGCGCCCCGCCATGCGTTCGGGGACGAAGTCCTCGAGTTTGTCGACCTTTTCCCCCATCCCGACGAACTTGATCGGCACCCCGGTGACGCCCTTGATCGACAGCGCCGCGCCGCCGCGGGCGTCGCCGTCGAGCTTGGTCAGGATGCAGGCGTTCAGCTCCAGGGCGTCGTTGAACGTCTTGGCGACGTTGGCCGCTTCCTGCCCGATCATCGCGTCCACGACGAGGTAGCACTCGTCGGGCTTCACGAGCTTGTCGATGCGCTTCAGCTCGTCCATCAGAGCGTCGTCGATCTGCAGCCGCCCCGCGGTGTCGAGGATGACGCAGTCGCACAGCGTCTTCTTCGCCTGGGCCACGGCGTTGCGGCACACGTCGACCGGGTTGGTCGCCTCGCTGTAAACGGGCACGCCGATCTGCTCGCCCAGGGTGCGGAGCTGCTCGACCGCCCCGGGCCGCTGGAGGTCGGCCGCCGCCAGCATCGGCTTGCGGTTCTGGCCCTTGAGTGTGAGCGCCAATTTGGCCGCGGTGGTGGTCTTACCGGCCCCCTGGAGCCCGCAGAGCATCAGCACGACGGGCCGGTCGGCGCGCTGGGGGATCTTGTGGTCCACCGGCCCCATGAGGGCGACGAGTTCTTCGTAAACGTTCTTGACGATCTGCTCGGACGGGTCCACCCGGGCCAGCACGTCCTGCCCCAGCGACTTCGCCTCCACGCGCGCGATGAAGTCGGTCGCGACGGTAAAGTTGACGTCCGCCTCGAGGAACGCGCGGCGGACCTCGCGGAGGCCGTCCTTCACGTTCTCGGCGGTCAACCGCCCGCGCCCGCGGAGCTTCTTGAGCGCGTCGCCGAGCGATTTGGTGATGCCTTCGAACATGTGGTTCTGCCTGACGGGGCTCGTAAGTGTGCTGGCGGCCGCGGGGCCGACAGCTTACTTTAAGACAACGCCGAGTCGGCTTCAACGGGACCGAAAGCCGGGCCGTTCTCGCGGGTATAAAGACTCGAACGCGGCCACAGGTTGTTACAGAAAACGCAGATCAGAACCGAAACGGTTCGCGTCCGGACCAGGACCGACACGGGACCGCTCCGGTCGAACGTGAGCGGTCACTGGTCCGTGCCTTCCACGTTCGCCCGTGGCCGCCGGTATCCCGCTTTCGCACCGGAGACGTTATGCGTGTGTTGCTGACCGTTGTCGCGTTCGGTGTGTGTGCCGGGGCGGTGGGCGCCGAGGACTGGCCGCAGTGGCTCGGGCCGAAGCGCGACGGCACCTGGCGCGAGGACGGGCTGGTCGAGAAGTTCCCGGCCAGCGGTCCCAAGATCGCGTGGAAAGCCGACATCGGCGTCGGGTACGCCGGGCCGGCGGTCGCGAGCGGCAAGGTGTTCGTCATCGACCTCGTGCCGGCCGAAAAGGCGAAAGTGCCCAGCGACGGGTTCGCGAAGGGTGCCCGGGTGCCGGGCAAGGAGCGCGTGCAGTGCCTTGATGCCGCCACCGGCAAGCCGGTGTGGTCCACGGATTACCCGGTCGATTACACGATCAGCTACGCCGCCGGGCCGCGCTGCACCCCCACCGTTGACGGGGACATGGTGTACACGCTCGGCGCGATGGGGGACCTGAAAGCCGTCACGGTCGCCGACGGCAAAGTGGCCTGGTCGAAGAACTTCATGAAGGACTACGACGCCGGCCTCCCGGTGTGGGGCTTCTCGTCGCACCCGCTCGTCGATGGGGACAAGCTGATCTGCCTCGTCGGCGGGACGAATGACCGCCTGGTGATCGCGTTCGACAAGAAGACCGGAAAGGAACTCTGGACCTCACAGAACTGCCAGGGCGATTTCGGCTACAGCCCGCCGATGATTTACGAGTTCGGCGGCAAGCGCCAGCTCATCGTCTGGCACACCCGGGCGGTGGTCGGGTTGGAGCCCGACACCGGTAAGCTCCTGTGGCGCGTGCCGTTCGAGGTGAAGTACGCGCTGACCGCCCCGACGCCGCGCAAGGTGGGCGAGGACAAGCTGTTCGTAACCTCGTTCTACAACGGCTCGCTGCTTCTCAAGGTCGGTGCGGACAAGGCCAGCGTGGTGTGGAAGAGCAAGGCCCGCGGCGAAACCCCGGACCTCACCACCGACCTGAGTTCGATCATGGCGACGCCCGTCGTGGTGGGCGAGCACATTTACGGCGTGTGCAGCTACGGGCAGCTCCGGTGCATCGAGACTGGCACCGGCAAGCGGGTGTGGGAGTCCATGCGGGCCACGCGCGGCGCCCGCACCCCGAAAGCGATCGCCGAAAACGACGAACCGAGCGACAAGGAGCGCTGGGGGCTCGCGTTCCTGATCCCGCAGGGGGACCGCTACTTCCTGTTCAACGAGCAGGGCGACCTCATCATTGCGAAACTCACTCCGAAGGGGTACGAAGAGTTGGACCGGGCGCACCTCATCGACCCGACCAACACGATGGCAGGCCGCGGCCGGCTGGTGGTGTGGATGCACCCTGCGTTCGCCAACAAGTGCGTGTTCGTGCGCAACGACAAGGAGCTGATCTGCTACTCGCTCGCGAAAGAGTAGCATACGGTGAGCCCGCGGCAGTTCGGCCCGTCACCGCGACGGACCGAACGCAACGCCTGCGTCCACCAGGGCCGCCTCGTCCCGGCCGGCGAGTGCGAGCTTGCTGCCGTCCGGGCTGAACGCGAAGACCGCTTCGGGCAGAGCGTAGTCGCTGGGCTGGAACTGCCCCACCAGTTTGAACGAGCTGAGGTCGTACATCTGGAGTATCGTCCTCGGCGGCGCAGCACCGTCGAGCCCACCGGTAGCCGCGACCACGAGCCGCCCGCCGACGAGCCAGCATGCCTTCGGTCGGTGAGAATGCAGTTCCCAGGAGAACAACTGCCGACCGCTCTCGATGTCCCAGACTTTTACGGAAGCCCCGTCCAGCACCGCCGCCCGGTGACCGTCGTTGGAAACGACCGGTCGCGACGGTGCCGGGGGCGTGACCGAGTCCACCGGAGCCGCCGCGACTGGTTTCAGGGTGCCGTCCGTGAGCAGCGAGTACAGCCCCGGCGGACGGTCGCTCCCTGCCGTGGTCGGGAAGTGGAGCAACATTTTATTCTTGCGCGGGAACAGGAGATCTGCACGGAGTACGTCCGCCCCCTGGACGAGGCGCCGGGTCGGTTCGGGCTGGCCGGTCGTGGGTGAAATGGTGTCGAACGAGCAGCCGCCCTCCGCCCCGATGCCAACCGTCAGCTCGTGTGTTGTGGAGTGAAACCCGACGGGGCCAAACCCCCGCGCCCGTTCGGCGCCCGGCTCCCACACGCCGACGCGCTTGCCGGTTGCGTCACAGGTCTCCAGGCTCCACCCGGGCTTCCCCTCGTGAACAAAGTACATCCGCGCTCCGTTCGGAGCGACCAACGCTGCGCGCGAGTCCTTCGGCCGAACCCGCACGACCGCCGGGTCCCCCAGTGTCCACACATTAACCGCACCCGCGGTCTGCACCAGAACCCGGAAGCCCGCGTTGTCGACCGCAACGCTCTCGGGCAAATCTCCGGTCCGCTCTGCGCTCGCGTCGGCTGACACGCGCACCCCCCACAGGGCGAGCAGAGGGCCTTTGCGCACGGCGGGCGCATCGACTTTCGCGTCGCGCGGCTTGTCGGCCTTCGCCTTCACACTCGGATCGGATTTCGCGTCTTTGCGAGTTTCACCGGAAACCGCGGCCGGAGCAGGAGTGGCGGCCGCGGCCGCACCACTGCCACCACTACTGCTTACACCGCCAGCGCTGCCTCCTTTGCCCGAGCCGGCTTCACCGTCCGACTTCCCCCCTCCGCCCGGTTTCTCCGGCGCGTCCGGGTAGTCACGTTCGCCGCCGCGGCTCTGCCCGCCCCCGCCCAGCAGCGCTTGAAACTCGGCTTCAAACCGAGTGACAAGGAACGCCCCGCCGACAAGCAGACACGCCATGAAGACGGCAGCCATGGTAACCTGTCTGTCTGTCATGCGCGCGCCTCCGGGGGTTCAGCCGAACCCTAGAGCGCGTTTCCCGGCTCGGTGCAAAAGGTTACCGCTGCGGCAAGTGGTGCCTCACCACCCCGCGCCGCCCCACAACTTCAGAAACGATTTGAGTCCGAATCCAACAACAACGGCACGCACAGTGTGCGTCTCCATTATGAACTGGGCGTGAGGACCGACACTGTGAGGACTGCACCAAACGAAGTGGTTACCTTTTACTGGACCGATACAACGGCGGCTGGTCCGCCTTCAAACCGGCTGCCGCGGCCGCGTGCAGGGGAAATGAAGGACCCGTTTGCGAAGTGAGCCGCGTGGCGGCGGGCCGATCGGCGATCCCGCCGCCACATGCGAACGACATCACACGAGACCGCTGGCCGCGACCTTGATGCCCTTCAGGGCCATCCGGAGTTGTTCGGGGTTCGGCGAGAACTCCAGCGCGGTCGCCTTATCGATACGCCCGCCGAGGCACAAGTCTTCCAGGTTCTTGTTGAAGTCCATCATCCCTTCGTTGTAAAATGCCCGGATCGCGTCCAGCAGCTTCGCGTCCTGGCCCTTCAGGATGATGTCCCGGATCGTCGGGTTGACGATCATGATCTCGTTCGTCGGCACCCGCTGCACGCCCGGGATGCACGACGGCACCAGTTTCTGCGCCACCACGGCGCGGAGGTTGAACACCAGCGACTGACGGACCGCCCCGTGCTGGCTGGGCGGGAACAGCCCCAGGATGCGGTCGACGGTGCTGTACGCGTTCGAGGCGTGGATCGTCCCGAACACGACGTGCCCGGTTTCTGCGGCGTGAACCGCGGCCTCAAACGTCTCCGAGTCGCGCATTTCGCCCACGAGGATCACGTCCGGGTCTTCGCGCACCGCGTGCTTCAGCGCCGTGTGCCAGTCGCACACGTCCAGGTACACCTCGCGCTGGTTCACCACGCTCATCTTGTCCGTGAACACGAACTCGATCGGGTCCTCAATGGTGAGGATGTGCAGCGCCTCGTTCATGTTCATGTAGTCCAGCATCGACGCGATCGTCGTCGACTTGCCGGACCCGGTCACACCCGCCAGCAGCACCATCCCCTGCTCGAAGTGGCACAACTTCTCGATGGTCGCCGGAAGGCCGAGCTTCTCGAACGACGGGATCGACTGGTTCACCAGCCGCGCCACCATCGCGAACTTGCCGCGCTGCTTGAGCAGGTTCACGCGGTAACGGGCCTCGTCGTTCCCGATGACGTGCGCGAAGTCCGCGCCGCCGGTCTCGTCGAGGATCTTCTTGTCTTTCTCGCGCAGGATCGGGTAGATCAGCTTTTCCAGCGTTTCCTGCGTCAGCACCGGCGTGTTCATCTTCTGGATGACGCCGCGGAGCCGCATCATCCCGGGCAGCCCAGCCTTCAGGTGCAGGTCCGAGCCTTTGTGCAGCATCACCGTGCGGAACAGTTGGTTGATCTGCGGCTCGCCGGGCACGCTGGTGGCGACTTTCAGCCCCGGCTCCGGGGAGTTGATCGGGATCGGTACGTAGGGCGCGGGGGGCGGGGGCGGCGAAGCGGGGGGCATCGGTGGCTCCTCGGCGAACGAGAATGAGATGACGCGATCAGTTCCGCGGCCGCGCGGCGGGCTACACGCGCACGGGCACGCCCTTCGAGGCGAGGTACGCTTTGGTGTCCGGAATCGAGTACTCGTTGTAGTGGAAGATGCTGGCGGCCAGCGCCGCGTCCGCACCGGCCTCGAACGCGAGGCGCAGGTGCTCGGGGCTCCCGGCCCCGCCGCTCGCGACCACCGGCACGTTCACAGCACGGCTCACCGCCGCCAGCATCGGGAGGTCGTACCCGCTCTTGGTGCCGTCGGCGTCCATCGACGTGAGGACGATTTCGCCGGCCCCCAGTTCGACCACCCGCCGCGCCCACCACACGGCCTCTAAGCCCGTGGGGACCCGACCGCCGTTGACGTGAACCTCCCAGACCGATTCTTCGGACGCGTCCGCGGCCACCGGAGTAAACGCCGCTCCGAGCTTCTCATTCCGCGCGAGGAACTCCCCGCGCGGGACGCGCTTCGGATCGATGTTCACCACCGTGGCGCAGTTGCCGAACTTTCGGCTCACCTGCTCGATCAGTTCGGGGGTGCGCACGGCCGCGGAGTTCAGGCTCACCTTTTCCGCGCCGGCCTGGATGAGTTGGGTCGCGTCGCCGATGGTGCGGATGCCGCCGCCGACGGTGAAGGGCATGAAGATCTGCTCCGCGACGCGGCGCACCATCTCCAGCATGATCGCCCGACCCTCGTGGCTGGCCGAGATGTCGAGGAACACGAGTTCGTCGGCGCCCTGTTCGTCGTACCGCCGGGCCACCTCGACCGGGTCGCCGGCGTCGCGGAGTCCGACGAAATTCGTACCCTTCACCACGCGCCCGCGATCCACATCGAGGCACGGAATGATGCGCTTGGTGAACATCGAACCTTTGGTTTCGTCGCGTGGGCGGGTTGAGAAGAGTCTGATGTGATCGTACCGGGCGGCGCCCGTGCGGTCAATCGGCCCCCGCGCACACCGCAACACGAACCGGGGCGGGCGGCCCGCGGCGGGGCCGGTCAGTCGATCCGGTTGGCGGCGACCCAGAGCATGTAGGCGACGCGGTCGTTGAGCTGCTGGCGCTTGCGGTGCTGGAGGTAAACGTCGCGGTACCCGTAATACAGACAGGCGATGGTCAGGCAGGCGATGTTGCACGCGAGTAACTGGAACACGGGTGGTCTCCCCAATCGAACGGAAAGCGACTTTAAGGTTCGGGGCGTTCGCGGGCGAGCGGCCCGGAGGTGCCAGAACCGTAGGTCACTTGCCGACCGGGGCAACCGGCGCGGGGGGAAAAACCGATGCGTGAAAAGCCCGGAAGTGAAGGGTTTTTCTGCACTGTTAACGCGACCGCTGAAACCGGCATCGCCGGATCGGTCGGGTGTTCAGGGAAGTTGACGGCGTGCTAGGGAGCTTCAGACGGGGCCGCAATTACCTCGCCTCGCAGCCCGTCCAACCCCTCGCTCCCGAGGCGGATGAGGCGTCCGCCCACTTCGACCTCGAACAGGTCGTCGAGTTCCTGGTACGAGAGCACGTGAACGCTGGCCCCGGGCGTGAGCCCCTGCTGCTGCCAGCGGCGGAGCCGGTCGGGGTTGTCGTCCTGGGCCTCGCGCACGACTACCATGTCTCCCGCCCGGAACTCGGACAGTCGCTTCAAGTTCCGCGCCTGGAGCACCCCGGAGCTGGACGGAATCAGGTGCCCGTGCGGGTCCTCGTGCGGCTCGCCAAGGTAATCGGCGATCGCCTGCTCGAGCCGCGGCGAGATGGCGTGCTCCAGCGCTTCCGCTTCGGCGTCCACCTCGCTCCAGTCGAGCTTCAGGGCCTTGGTGAGAAACAGCTCCACGAGCCGGTGCCGCCGGATCACCCGGAGCGCCTCGGTCCGCCCGCCCGGCGACAGTTTCGCGCCCTCGCCGGCGGAATATTCGATCCAGCCGGCGTCCGCGAGCCGCTTCAACATTCCGGTGACGGAGGGTGCCTTCACCCCCAGCGCGCTGGCAATCTTCCCGGACGGCACGCCCTCATCGGCGCCACCGAGCATGTGAATAGCTTTCAGATAGTCTTGAACGGCTGGCGACAATTGTTCGGCCATGCCGGGGACTCCGAATCCGTGAGGTGTGCCACCACTTATCATAACGAACGGACAAGGAAAGGCGGTGATGAGTTCGTGAATCGGGCCGGTTCACGCAGCGCGAACCGCGGCCGGTGCCGTTTTCCCGATGAGGAACGCGGCAGCGCGGTCGCACGCGCCCGGAACCGCGGCCCGGGACCGTAGTGCGATCAGGCGATCGACAACTGCCTGACGCCGAGCGGGGTCATTGAGCCAGCCCACGATTTCGCCCGCCATTTCGGCCGAGCGGTCGTGCCAGGTGGGGTACTCAGGGTACAGCGGCTCGTTGAGCAGCAAGTTGACGAGGGACATGTACTTAACGTTGATGAGCTGTTTCAGCACCCATCCCTCGACCCGTCCGACGCAGTACATCACAACGGTCGGCTTCGCCCGGTACATCAACTCCAAGCTGACCGAACCAGATACGGAGAGGCACGCGTCGGCGAGTTCAATCACTTCTGGCGTGCGCCCGACGTGGATCTCGACCGGCAACCCAGTGGGCAGGAGCGCGCGGACCGCTTCGGCTTGGGTCGCGTTGAACGCCCCGATTAAGAACCGCACGTCCGGTCGGGCCACATGGATCTTCTGCGCGGTTGCGAGCATTGTGCGCGCGTTGGCGGCAATCTCGCTGTTGCGCGAACCCGGCAGCAGTGTCACCCGCACGCCCGGCTTCGCCCGCTCTTGCACCAAGAAATCGGGGTCGAGGCGCTGCCGCGCGAGTTCGTCGAAATACGGGTGGCCGATGTAGTGCGTCTGCACCCCGCGCTTCCGATACCATTCGTCCTCGAACGGCAGCGCCGTGAGTACGCCCGTGAAGCACTTCCGCACGGTGCGGACGCGCCCGGATCGCCACGCCCAAATCTGCGGGGGAACGAAGAAGTATGTGGGTACGCCGAAGTCGCGGATGCGTTTGGCGAGTTCGAGGTGGAAGCCCGGGTAGTCGATCATGACCACCGCATCGGGCCGCTGCGTGCGGATGTGATGAATCGCAAGGTTGCCGATGCGAAATAGTGCGGGCAGCGCCTGGACAACACCGCGCAGCCCCATCACGGCGAACTTGGGGAGCGGGAACAGAATGTCCGCGCCGGCGGCTCGCATCCCATCGCCGCCGAAGGCGGTGACGTGCGTGTCAGGAGAATGAGCGCGAAGAGCGCGAACGAGATTCGCGCCGTGCAGATCCCCGCTCGGCTCACCGGCGCTGACGAAAACCTTCATGATGCGGCATCCTTGCCAGCAAGCAGTTGACCCGAGGGGCGCGACCTCACCCCTTGGCGGGAGGCGGAGTCAGCGCGGAAGCGTCCACGCCTGCAACGCCATTCCCGGCCCCGCGACCAGGCAGTTCGGTCGTCTCGGCGACACGACGGTACCCGAGCGAGCGAAGAACTTCAAGCACTTCGCTCCACGTCGGGAACGGGCGCCGGTTCTCGCGCTTGTACCGGTCCATTGCCTTCATGAACTCGGTCTCGTCGTCGGAGTAGTCGCGCTCACAGGTGGTCGGGTCGATCAGCCTGCGCCGCTCACTACTCTTCCGCTTGGCAGCGGCGTTCTCCGCGCGACGACGGTCCGTCGCAACGGGAATGTTGCGCTTGCGGCGGTCGGCGGGAAAGGGCGTAGTTCCGGACTTGGAACCGTTTGTAGGTTCAACGGCCGCGGGTTGCGGGGCGTTTACTGGGTTCGACATCTGCGGTGCCTCACAGCCAATAGTGGGGGGCGGCTGGAGCCAAGCATCCGCGGCCGTCCTGGCCAATCGCGTTTATCGCGATCCTCGGGGATGAACGGGTGTTTCTAAACCTACCCGACGGATGGGATGTGTCAACCGGAATTCACATACCAACCAAAATCGGGCAACATTTACTGCGGCAGCTTTTGAGGATTAGCACGCGGCGCGAAACGAGGCGATTTATGCGCCCGCCTTGACTCCAGTAGCCGATCGCAATTCGTAACAAGTTCCGTGCCGAATACCCGCCTGTTCTGCAGAAAGTGGCTGCAATGTTCCACGCAATCGCGTGATGAATTTTCGGAAGTGACGGATTGTGTGGAACTACGCGACTGTAGGGGTTCGGCTTATTAACATGGATGCCGATCCCCATAACCAGTCGCGTGGCGTTCTCGACGAGGTAAATTGGCCTCGGTTCCCCGATCAGAAGTTGTAGTTGAAGAACGTCATCGCTTCAAACGCCCATGGGCGCGGGCCAGCCACCGGGATGCACATGGACGCGCTGAGCGTCGCCCGGTTGAAGCGGAAGTGCAGCCCGCTGGTAATGTTCACCTGGTCCTGGAGGTACACCAGGCCGGCCGGGTTGCGGCCCGACAGCGGCGTTCGGACGTGGAACTCGACCATCGGCGCGATGCTCGTCAGCCACGCGTCCGGCGCGCGGTAGAGGTAGTACCCCATACCGACGCTGTTGTTGAAAAGCGTCGGGTCGCGTCCGTCCGTCGGCACAACGAGGCTCGTGATCCCCTGGAAGAACGCGCGGTCCATCACCCGCACGAACCCGAGCCAGGGTTGGAACAGCACCGAGTGCGGGGCCTGCGATCCGTCTGCCAGGATCACGTCGCCGCTCCCGGTCGGAACCGTCAGCGCCAGCCCGGCCGACACCACGTTCCCGGTCTGCGCGTCGTTCACGAACGCGTACTTGAAGAGGAGCGTCAGGTCCCCAATGGTGTGTGAACTGCCTAACTCAGACGGGCCGTACTGCTGCTGGAACGGGAGCCGCATACCGAACGAAGCGTCCCCTCCCAGGAACACCTTTTCGAACCCCACGAGTTGGCGCTGCAGGTCGACCTGCCCCAGCCCGGGGTTCAGCTTTCCGCCGATGTCGTCGTAGAAGTTGAACCCGCCGTAGAACCGGTCCTGCGGACGCGGGTTGTCATTGTCCGTGATCAGGACGCCGCTGTAGCGTGAGGCCAGCGTCAGCCGCACGAGGCGTGTCTGCGCCACACGATCACTGACGATCACCGGGTCGTTCACGATCACCGGGGTGAGTGTCGTGGTGTTCGTGATGGTGGTCGTTGTCGTGCGCCCGCCCTGGGGGTCGGTTGTGGTTCCCGTGGTGGTGGTGCTTGTTGTCGTCGGCGTGAACCCGGTGACCCGCTGGGTGAACCCAACGACCCGGGGAACGGTGGTGAACCCGGTAGTGATACGGCGCGAGTAGTACACACCGCCGAAGTCGCCGTCGAAGTTCTCGTTAAACGTGCGCGGCGCGAGCCCCCCCGCCTCGGTCGCCTGCGCGAACGGGTCCACGAGCCGCCGTTCCAGCGGGTTCGGCGGCGACGGGTACGGCATCACCGGAGGGCGGTCTGGTGGCAGGCTCGGCATCCCCCCGGGCGGTGCGACCGGCGGGTCCATCTGCGGCACCGGCTCGGACGGTGCGGTCGGGATACTCGGGGCCCCGGGCGTCAGCGGCCCGACGCCCAGAGGCGGGCACGGCACCGTCGCCGGGCGCGAGTGTTTGAACGGACCGCCGGCCGCGATCACCGAAGGGACGACGCGCTCCTGGGCGAGCGACGATGCGGTCGCAACCCCGATCCCGGCAAGAGCGGAGAGAAGCACCCGGCGCATGGGAACGCTCCGTGACCGAGGGACGATGGAACCCCGAGAACGCGACGCGCCTGCTTTATCGGCACGACACATATTCCCGGTTCAATCGTTCCTTCTCGCGTCTGCGAATACGCCGGTCCCTTCCTATTCCCGCGCGACGTGGATCGGGACCACCTTTCGAACGACCTTGTTCGGCTCGAACGGGAACCGCTCGGTCGGCTCCATACTGAAACGCCAGACGTAGCGAGACCCGTGCTTACTGCGTACGATCGTCGGAGCAGGGAGTTCCGTTTCCGAAACGAAAAGAACGAAGTGTTCAACCGCCGTCTTACCGCCACCGTTGATCCCCCCAATGACGAAGGACTTTCCATTGGGTGGCAACAGCCTCTGCGCCTGTCCGGGTTTAAGGACATTCCCGCCCAGCACCTCCTGAACGCGCACTTCGCCGTCGGCCTGTACCATGAGCAGCGTGAAATACACCTTCTGCTCGCACCGCACCTCCAGCGTAAACGGCTCGTCGACCTTGACCTGCGTGACCGGCTTCGCGCCGACGATGAGATCGACCTTGAGCTTGAGCGGCGATTCTCGGGGCACCACGTCACCCGCGTACCAAGCCGACAGAGGCGGGATCGGCATGCGCCCCGGGCCCGCACTCGGAACAGAAACCGGCTTCAACCCGGCAAACGGCCGTGCCACTGGCCCGTCCGGTGCCATGTCAGTGGGTTCTAAGCGCTGCAACGCGCTCAACGCAAACAGATCTGCGGCGAGCGGCGAGCGCGGCCCCCACCCGAACACGGCTTTCGGCGCCCAAGCCGGCGCCAGCAGCGACGACGAGAGCCAGTCGCCCCGCAGGTACGGGACCGGGACCACCGCCCCCCGAAGGCCTGGGAGTTCCTTTAACCGCGCCGCCGGCAGTTCGTCCGGCCGAAGCGCGGTGGCGTGTGGGTTCTCTCGTTCGATCAACACGTCGAGATGGGTCGGGGCGGCGTTCCGGGTCGGCCTGCGCCCTTCCATCAACTCGAACACGTAACCGCCCCGCCATTGCTGTTCGACGAGATCGAACCGGAACACGGTGCCCGCCTCGTCAACCGGTTCGAGCGCGGCGCCGGTTCGTGCAGACGAACTGAGCGCCAGCGCGATACGGAGATCGCGCTCCGCCGCGCCGAGGTCCGGGTGGGGCTCTCCGTCCCGCACGAGGTGCGCGAACGAGACGTACTGCTTCGTCTTCGACAGGTCGGGGTTGTTTTTGAACTGGTCGGCGATGGTGCCGAGGACGTAATCCTCGTCGAACGCGAGCGGGTACCCCGGCGCGCTCGCGTCGATCCATTTCTTGAGGACCGCAACCTCAGCCGGGGTGGGCGCCGCCCGGTTGCCGGGCGGCATCGAGCCGTCCGCGAGTAACTCGAGGAGGAGCGAGCGTTCCCCCGCAGCAGCGAGCGGGATCGGCTTCTTCTTCTCGCCGACCACCTGCGCGTGGTCGAGCAGATTCGTGCGGCTCTTCCCGGGGGCTGCGCTGCCGGTGTGGCACTCGGCGCAATGCCGCTTGAGGATGTCCCGCGCTTTGATCGCGAGATCGCCGCGCCCCCGGTGGTCAAGCGGTTCGGCCCCGCGCGCGCCCGCGGAAGCGAGAAGCACTAACGCGACGGCACCAGCAATCGAGCGCATCGGATCACCTCGCCAGGTTCAGCGCTTGATGAGCGGGTCTTTCGGCAGGTCGCGCGGGAACGACGCGGGCGTTTGCGGCCCGCTCAGTCCCGCGCCCCGGAGCAGCGCGGGGAGTTCCGCGGAGACGTAATCGAACAGTTCGTCGGCCGACACGACCCCGTTGTTGTCGAAGTCCGCTTTGCGGTAGTCCCTGTCCTTGTCGAGCGCGTTGAGTACAGCCCGCGTGAACAGCCCGTGCTGGTACTTCGCGTGTTCGTAGGACCGCTGACCCTCGTCGCACGCGGCGATAATGAGCGGCCCCTGCCCGTTGGGCACGCACCGGCGGAGCATGTTTGTGGTCGCGAGTCGGCCCGAGTGGCAGGCGTCAAGAAGCACCACCTTCCGACAGTTAACCTTGGCCAGCGCCGCGAACAACTCGTCCGCCGCGACCGCCGTTTCTGTCGGTTTCGCGGGCGAGTAGTTCGGCGTGCACAACACGAACGCGCCCTTGTCGCCCGGCAACCCCGGTCCCACTGTGGGAACCGGCCCGTCGTTCGGCATAAGTACGTCACCGTGGCCCGCGAAGAACACCACCAGCGTGTCGTCCGGCTGAACCTGATCGGCGACCGCGCGCAGGGCGTCGAGGAGTTTGCCCCGTTTGGGGTCCAGGTGCGTGTCGGCGCTGGCCGTTTCGTAAAGGAGGTTACCGCCGGCGCATTGCTTCAGCAGCTTGCCGAGTTCGGTCGCGTCGTTGCGGGCGTGAAGAAGGTCGCCGAAGTTCCGCGCGCCCGCGTTCATCTGGCGGGTGCCGGAGTAGTCGTTCACACCGACGAGCACCGCGAACAGTCGCGCCGCCGGCGAAGACCGGGGGTTGGGCACCCACTGCACCTCTTCGACCCGGCCGCCTGCCGAGTTGACCGCAACCACCGTCAAACGATTCGGGCCGGCACGGAACCGGTTCGCCGGAATCGGGTATCGCTCCTCGAATGGCTTCCGCGGGTCCAGTTGCCGCCCCGCACGGGGCCATTCTTCGATGAGGAAGTCGTTGAGCCACAGCTCGACGCGCTCGGGCAATAGGTCGGGGTTGGTGCCGCGCGCCCGGACGGTGATCGTGACGGGCAGCCCGGCGTTCGTGACCTCGTGGTGCCCCAGGCCCAATCGCACCGGCGCGGGCTCGGACTTGTTGAACAGGTCGCGGGTCGGGTGCTCATTGCGGGCGGTTAGGAGCGCCGCCGCCACACCGGCGTCCACCAGGGTCTCCATCACGTCGGGCCGATGGAACAGCCGTTCAAACTGCTGGAGTTGGTAGAACTCCGGGCGCCCGCCCGGGTCCGGGGCGTTGACGTGCCACCCTACGAGCCGGTCCCCGTTGACCGTTTTGGTGTGGTAGTACGACCCGTGCCACATCCATACGACCCAGTCGTTCATGCGGCCGGCGCTGTCGAACGCCGGAAACCACTTCCAGGTCGGGCGCTGCCGGACGGTGGTGAGCGTCTCGCGGCGCGGCGTCTTCTCTCCGGCCGCAATTCCGAAATACAGCTCGATTCTGGGTTTCGGGGCCTTGAGCGCCGCGAGGGCGTCTTGCGGGGTGCCGACCGCCTTCAGCTTCACCGTCCGGTCGAACACTGTGACCCGGTCCACGGCCAGGAGGTCGAGCACGTCACCCTTCCGCAGGCCGGCCTCCCACGCGGGCGAGCCGGTTTCGAGGGTCACAACCCGCACCGCCCCGTTGTGCTCCTCGAACGTCGCGCCGAGGTTCGGCGCGTCCTTCCAATCTTCCAGGGACCACGCCGCGACCGTCTGGTCGGTCCCCCCGGTGACGAACCAGGTCTGACTCCTCGCCGCCACGACCGATGTCACCTCGCCCGCGTGGCCGGTGTACACCTTCGTTCCGACGAACCCGCCACGGACCGCGCGCTCGGGAACCAGTTCGAACAGCGTGCAGCCGTAATAGTGCCCCACGATCACGCGGGTGGGCCGCTTCTCGGACGCGGGGAGGAACGTGTAGCAAGTCGGGGCCAGATCGCGGAACCGGTCGAGTTCGAGTCGGAACCTCTGCCTCTCGCCCATCTGGGTGCGTTCGACGAACCACTCGTACCGGTTATCCGAGTTCGGCACCACTTCCCACCCGTCGGCACTCCGGACCGGTCCGACCCACTTTTGGCCCTCGTCGGAACTCTCCTTCAGGCGCGACAGATCGAACCGGCTCCACGGGCCGCTGCCCCGCTTATTGGGGTCGAGCGAGCGGGCGTCCCGCGCGGTTTGAATGCCGACCATCTTTCCGTTTTCGGACAGATTAACCGCCCACGGGCGCCGCCCGCCGCCGCGCACCACCTGCGGCTTCTCGTCGGGTTTGTCGAGTTTTCGCACCGTGATCTCATCGGCATCGCCACCTGCAATCGCGAGGCGCGCGTCTGTCGGGTGAAAAGCGAGCGCCTCGGCCCGCCCGGTGTGGGTGATGACGTCCGGTTCCGCACCGGGCTTCGCGAGCGGGTCGGCGTAGATCCGAACCTCGTCGTTCCCCTCGGCGAAGAAGCGCGGCCCCTCCCCCTCCGGCGCGAGGGCGCGACCGACCCCCACCGCCAGCGCGCGCGTCTTCGGGTGCCAGGCGAGGCTGCGCGGGAACCGGTCCTTGCCGAGTTCGAGGCGCACCGTCTGTTTGCCGTCGGCGCGGCACAGCAGCACCTTGGAGTCCGCACTGGCGACCGCGATCCACCGCCCGCCGTCGATCCGCTCGACGCGATACACCCGCGCGTCCACGGGTTCGGCGGCGTTCACGTTGAACAGTTCTTTCCCCGGCGGCGGCCGTTCCGGGGTATCGGCAGCGGTGTCGTCGAACGCGCAGGCATACACCTGACCGCTTTGAGCGACTGAAACCAGGGTGCCGTTCTCGGAGAACCAGATCAGCCGCGGCCGGTTGAACGGCTCCGACCCGACCGTTCGTTTCGGTAAGTCGTGCTTGCCGACGCGAACCGGCGGCGCCGCGGTGCGCCCGTCCTGGTCCGGCTCGGGAAGCGGCTTCGGGTTCCAGAGCCAGAGGCTGCCGTCCGCGGTGCCGAACCCGACCCGACCGTCCGCGTGAAACGCGACCGCCGTGACGATGTTAAAGTTCGCGTCCCCTTTGCGCACGAGCGGCCACGTGAGTGCGACCGTTTCGCCGGTCGCCCGGTCGAGCACCGCGACCGTGCTGGGTTTCATTCCGTACCCGCCCACCACGACGTTCTTGCCGTCGGAGGAAATGTCGAGGGCCTGGATGCCGCCGCGCTGCTCGCGCCACGCCCGCCAGCGCAAGACCTGCGCCTTCGCGCGCTCCGTTTCCAGGCCGCTGCTGGTGTACGGCCAGACCCGCACCACCTTGTCGTCACCCGCGGCGAACAGTAACCGCCCGTCGCCCGAGAACCGCAGAACGTCACAGGCGCCGAACCGCCCGCCCGCCTCGACCACGATCTCGGGCTCTTCGCGGGACCGGCGGTCGAACTGCTGCCCGCCCGCATCGGGCGCCGTCAGGACGAGAGCGAAACCGACCAGTGTGGTAAGAAGGTTGGCCATAGAGCCCCCGGAGCCACAGGCGGGACCAGGATACCATACACGGACGGGCGGGGTGAGATTCGTGTACACTGGCGGAACCATTCCTGACCGGGACCGGGCCGATGTCCGACACGCTACCCAACGACGACCGGAACCGACTCACGGCCCGCGCCGACCGGTTCCAGCACGCGCTTGTAAACGGCGGTGTGACCGACTTCGCGGAATTTCTGGACGGATTGGTCGGCGGGGAGCGGTTGAAGTTGCTGACCGAACTGGTCGCGCGCGAGCTACGGCACCGCTGGGCCGGCGGAGAACGGCCGCGGATCGAGGAGTACCTCGCCCGGTTTCCCGAACTCGCGCCCGGCGGGGCGGCGCCGCCTGCGCTGATCATTGAAGAGTACCGCTGTCGAATTCAGGCCGGCGAGCCCCCCGACCCGCTCCAGTTCCGTGACCGGTTCCCGGACCAGTTCGCCGCCGTCCAGGCGGACTTCGACGCGGTGACGGCGTCGGGCACGGTGAAAGCGGCGTCGGCGCCGCACCTGCCCCCGACCGCCCGCGGGATGGTGGAGGTGGCGCAGCAGTACGAACTGATCCGCGAGCTGGGCCGCGGGATGTTCGGCGAGGTGTGGCTCGCGCGGAAGAAGCCGAGCGGCATCGAGCGCGCGATCAAGATCCTCCACCAGGCCGCGGACCGCGAGGCCGGGCAGCGCGAGCTGGTGTCGCTCGAACTGATCAAGAACCTGCGGCACCCGTACATCCTGGCGACCGAAGACTTCTGGGTGACGGAGAACCGGCTCCACATCGTCATGGAGCTGGCCGAGGGCACGCTCCGCGGGCGGCTGAAGCAGTGCCTCACCGAGGGCCACCCCGGGGTGCCCGCTGGGGAACTGTTCCGGTACATCGCTGAGGCCGCCGAGGGGCTGGACTTCCTGCACGAGCAACACATCGTTCACCGCGACGTCAAGCCGGACAACATCCTCATTCTGCACGGCCACGCGAAGGTCGCGGACTTCGGTTTAGCCCGCGCGCAGGCGCAAGGGGTCGAGTCCATGAGCCTCGCGGGGACGCCCGCGTACATGGCCCCGGAAATCTGGGGCGGCGAGGGCGGCGCGGCCAGCGACCTTTACAGCCTCGCCTTTGCCTACGTCGAACTGCGACAGGGGCACTCGCCGCTCAAGCCGTGTCCGTTCGGCGAGTTGATGCTCGCGCACTACGAGGGCCGGTACGAGTTCAGCGAGGTTGTGACCGAACCCGAGCGCGCGGTGTTGCGTCAAGCGCTGGCGGCAAAACCGCACGAGCGCTACCGGTGCTGCACGGACTTCGTCGCGGCGCTGTCGGTCGCACTCGGAATACCGTTCGCCGCTACGGGGCGGCACTCCGCCACCACACCGCCGCTCCCGCCCCCGCCGCTCAACGGCGGTTCGGTAGCCGCGTTCGCCAGCGGCAGCCGGCCCGCCATCGACACGGCCACAGCGGGCGGTACGGTCGTCATCGATTCGCTGCCAAAGAAGCCGCGCCCCAAGGCCGTTCCCGATCCCGTGGAACCGGAGCCTCCGGAGCCCGAACTCTTCGGAGAGCCGGAACCGGATGCCGCTACCCGCCGGTTCGGACCGCTGGTCGTGGCCGCCACTCTGGCGCTGGTCACGCTGGTAGCGGTCGGTGCCTGGGCACTGTTCAACCGCCCCGGTGGTGTGCCAACATCCGTCACAGAAGCCCCACCGCCCCCCCCCCACACACACCCAAGGATGACACCCTCGCACCGCCCCCCCGGCGGGTCGATCCGCGCCCGCCAGAACCGCCAGGTCCGAAATGGGTGTTCCCGGTGGGCACAACGCCAGAGGCCGGAGCGAAAGAAATTGCGCTCGTCGGGAAAATGGTCCCGGAGTGGGTCACCGCCCAGCACAACGGCAAAGCGGTACGGTTCCGACTCATCAGCGGACCGCCAGGGCCGTCGGTCGCGTTTTACATCTCCGAAACGAAGGTGACGAACGCCGAGTACCGGGCCGGTGGCGACGATGCTCCAGTCGTGAACGTCACCGCGACCGACGCGCAGGCGTTCGCGCGGTCCGCCTACAACGGCTCGCTACCGACCGCCGAGGAGTGGGACCACGCGGCCGGCTTCCACGACCAGCAGGGGCAGGAAGGACCGAGCCGACGGTCGGGGACCCCGTGGGTCAACCGGGCGGCGGCCGGTCCCGTCCGACGCCCGGGCGGAGCGGACATCAGCTACTTCGAGTTGCTAGATATGTCGGGTAACGGACGTGAATGGACGCGCACAATTCTCAACGACGGAAGCGGAAACGACGTGCGCGACGTGGCATCCCCAACGGGCACCGAAAAGGTGGTACTACGCGGCCGCAACTTCGCACTGGATCGGCCGCTCACGTTCAAAATGCTGGAAGCGGAACGAAACATCCAGCCCCTGACAGCGCCCGCGAACCGTCCGAGCCCGTTCACGGGCTTCCGTGTGGTACTCAAAGTGCCCTGACCGCGGCTCTCACGCCCGGTTCTTGCGCTCACGCCACCGGTTCAGGCTCACGTTCGCGACCAGCAGCGCCCCGATGAGCACATACTGCATTTCGACCGGAACGTTGAACAGGCTCACGCCGTTCTTGATAAGGATGAGGATCGCGACCCCGAGCATCGCCCCGACCACCCCGCCCTTCCCGCCCGACAGGCTCGCCCCGCCGATCACAACCGCGGTAATCACGTCGAGTTCGAGTTGCTCGCCGAGCGTCGGGTTGCCGCTGTTGCTGTGGGCGAACATGATCACCCCGGCCCAGCCGGTGAGCAGCCCTGCGAGGGTGTATACGAGCACCTTGGTACGGGTGACGTTCACCCCGCACAGCCGTGCCGTCGCCTCGTTCGACCCGACGGCGTACAGGTGGCGCCCGAATACCGTGAGCCGCAACAGCACGACCGTCAGGAGTGCGAGTGCAACAAGTGACCACAGCCCCGGGTTGGTGAGCGACACACGGCCGACGGTGTTCACCCATTCGGGAGTGCCGTTGAGCGGGAACGGGAGGGTAGCGCGTCCGGCGAGCCACACGGCGGCCCCACGTGCGATTCCGAGCATCCCCAGCGTGGCGACGAACGGCGGTAGCTGGAGTTTCGTCACGAGCAACCCGTTTACGAAACCCACGAGCCCGCCGGCGAGCACCCCGCACACGCACGCCACAACCGAACTCGTGGGTGACGGGTCGGACGCGGTGTACATCGCAGTGTAGACGCGCATCGTAACAACCGTCACAAGGGCGACGGTAGCACCGACGGACAGGTCGATGCCGCCGCTGATGAGTACGAGCAGCATCCCCAGCGCGACAACCGCCGGTATCGTCCCCTCATGCAGCAGCACGCGCAGGTTCCCGAGGCTCAGGAACGTGCCCAGGTCGCCCTTGATGCCGATGAGCGCGGTGAACAGCGCCAGCACAGCGGCGAAGCCGATCCACGGTCCCGCCGGGAGCTTGAACGCGGTGGAAGCAGGCGCAGGAGAGGTTGCCATCGGTACTTCAGTAGTTTCAAGTTGGCGGCTTGGTTTTGTTGGCCGATCGTGCAGTAGTAATGGACTTATTTTCGCCATCTGTAGGTGCCAGCCCATCGGCCAACAGTATCAGGCATACCGCCGCCAGTGTCCACCCGAGGCCGCGGGCTGAGCGGGACCACAACCAGGCGTTACGCAGGATCAGCCCGACGGCGACCCACAGGAGTCGCACGACCCCATCGGTGGTCGAGGTCCGGGGCCGAACCTGCCCCAACTGGCGGTAGCTGCTCTCGATCCCGAATCGGGTCCGGTACAGGTCCCGAATCGCCACCGGGCTCCCGCTCACCCGCCACGCCGCGTACAGTAACTTCTTGCTCCGCCGGCCCCCGGTCCGCCGGTACCGGTAGCTCTTGTGAGCGATCACCACGTGCACCCGCACCGAGGTGCCCCGATCCGCGTGGGTGTACGCATATCGACCCGCGCCCCGCCGCCGCACGGCCCGCAACCCGACCCCCTTCACCCCGGGCCGGGGCTTGCGGCCCCGGACCACGGCCGGGATCACGAACGGCACACCCCGCGCCTGGAGCAACCGCATCACCGCGATCGAGAAGAACGCCTTGTCCAGCAGCGCGACCCGGACCGTAACCCGTGCCGCCGTCACCTGATCCAACAGCCGGGTGAGCACCGCGGTCATCGGCTCCTTCTCGCCCACGGCCGTCAACCCGAGCGTGTACCGGTCCGGTCCCCCGACGAGGCACGCGGTGGCGTACGTGTGGAACGTGTGGGTGCCGCCGGCCCCCTTGGACCGGGTGGTGTCCCGGTTCGGCGTCCCGAAGTACCCGATCCGGTGGTAGTCGATCGCGACCCGAGCCGCCCGCTTCCGCTTGCCGAGCGGGGCGTGGAGGGCCGGCCGCAACCGCCGCTCGAGGGTGCGGCGCCGCTTGGGCAGCGTGAGGTACAAGCAATCCCAGATGGCCTGCCCGGACGGGGCGTCGGCGATCGCGGCACAGGCCGCGGCCACCGAGCGGGCGAACGCCGCGGCGAACAGCACCACCCGCCACACCACCTCGGGTGTACAGGTGCGGCGACGCTTGGGCAGTTGGACCGCACGGCCGAGCCAGTCGGTCAGGACCGGACGGAGGTGCCGGGTGGCGTGGGCCGGGGTGGCTCGGATAGACTGACGTTTGGGTCGCATGGGGGCTCCGACAGTGGAGGCGTGGTAACCACCATTGACCGGTAAACCCATGCGGCCCGCTACTCATAAATCGCCCAACTTGAAACTACTGTACTTCGTTTGAGAGAACGCGTTACGGGTTCCCGGTCGCGGTCGCGATGACCGCTTCCGGTGTCCATTCGGAAACGGGGCGCACGGCCGAGAGCCGGCCGCGGGTCATCACCGCGAGGGTGTCACACACGCCGAACAGTTCCGGCAGGTAGCTGCTCACCACCAGAACCGCCTTGCCACTCGCCGCGGCCTCGCCGATGAGGCGGTAAATGTCGGACTTGCTGCCGACATCCACGCCCTTCGTTGGCTCGTCGAGCAGCAGTACGTCGGCACGCTGGTGGAACAGCCGAGCCAGCGCGACCTTCTGCTGGTTCCCGCCGCTCAATTCACCGACCGGCTGCCCCGCATCGCGGAACTTCACCCCGAACCGGTTCAGTACCTCACCGACCGCCGCACTCAGACGCGACCGCGACAGGAAGCCGGCGCGGGCGCCTTCGTCGAGCCGACTGAGAGCGACGTTGTCCGCGATCGGTAGCTCCAGCGCCAGGCCCTCCGTCTTGCGGTCCTCGCTGACGAACCCGAGCCCCTGCCGAATACGATCGCGCGGCGTCGCCTGCCCTCCGCCGAAGGCACCAATTCTGACGCGCCCGGAGCGAACCGGATCGAGCCCGTACACCGCCCGAAGGAGTTCCGTGCGGCCCGATCCGATGATCCCGGCCACACCAAGAATCTCACCGCGACGCAGGTGGAGCGAAACGCCGGCGGGCAGTTGCTCGCCCGCCAGATCGGTGAGCGCCAGCACGGGGCCACCGATGTCGTGCGCGGTGCGCGGGTACTGCTCCGCAACCGCTCGCCCGACCATCAGTTCCACGATCCGCTCGCGCGTGACTTCGCCCACCCGGCCGCTGCCGACGGCCTCGCCGTCGCGAAGCACCGTGAACCGGTCCGCAACCGCCTCGACCTCTTCGAGGAAGTGGCTGATGTAAACGACCGTTACCCCCTTCGCCTTCAGCGCCCGGATCAGTTCGAACAGGTGTTTGGCGTCTTCCTGACTGAGAGCGCTGGTCGGTTCGTCGAGGACGAGAACCTTGACATCCGACAACAGGGCACGGGCTATCTCGACCACCTGGCGTCCGGCGGGTGAAAGCGTTGCGACGGGCGTGTCCGGGCTGATCTCGGGGTGACCGAGTTGCGCGAGGGCGGCGACGACCCGCGTGCGGTTCGCCTCGCCCGTCAGGAAGCCGAAAACGTTTCGCTCCTGCCCGAGCGTGACGTTGGCCTCGACTGTCAGGTCCGGGCAGATCGCGAGTTCCTGGTAGATCATCACGACGCCGCGCTGGCGCGCGGCGTGCGGCCCGGTGGGAAGGTATGCCGTGCCGTCCAGTTCCATCGTGCCGGCGTCGGGCCGTTCGGCCCCGCTGAGCACCTTCATGAGGGTCGACTTACCGGCCCCGTTCTCACCGACGAGCGCGTGAACCTCACCCGGCAGCAGTTCGAGGTCCACCCCGCGGAGCGCGGCGGTGGGGCCATAGCTCTTGCGGATGCCGGTGAGCCGGAAGCGCGGCGCCATGCGAAGAACCCCTCTTCCCCGCCCCCTGGCGGGGAGGAACTTGAAACCAAGGGCGAGTCCGGCGCGATCTCTGGGAACGCGACAGCACAGCAACCATGGCTGTTGTTTTTGGCACAGCAGCCCTGTCTGTGCCGCCACCAGCACCGCACAGACAGGAATGTCTGTGCCACAAGATAACAAACACGACTAACCGGAGCGGGTACGAGGAACAGTTCTTCCCCCCCCTTATTTCTTCGGCCCCTTCCGCAGTTCTTCCGTCGTCCGGCGTGCCTGGGCCTCCGGGTCGTACAGCCCGAGCGTGAACGCTGAGGTCACGTTCTCCGCCGTGATCAGATACTCTCCGGTCCCCTCGCTCATTTCCCGGCGCCCGTTGTTCATGTCCTCGCCGCGCAAGTGCCGCACACAGTACCACGCCGACAGATACCCCATTCGGTACGGGTCTTGAAGAATGCTGCCGATAACGTCGCCCTGCTGGATCGACTGGAGCAGCGGTTTGCTCCCGTCGAACGCCATCAGTGCCACCTTCTGGTTCAGCCCCTGTGCCCGTAGAACATCGGCGGTGCCCGACGCCGACGATTCGTTCGGCGCGAAGATGCCGTCCACTTGGTTCCCGAACTGGAGGATCAATGGCCCGGCCTCGCGCATCGCGGAGTCGCGAGTGGCACCGGCGTACTTGTCGGTGGAGAGCCACTCCGCCCCGGGGCAACGCTCCTTCACCTCGTCCTCGAAGCCCCGCTCACGGTCTTCCGTGGCCTGTGATCCGACCGCGTACCGGAAGAGGATGAGTTTCGGCTTATCCTTACGGCGCCGCTGGAGCTCGCGGATCAGGTGCCGGCCCGCCAGTCGGCCGCCGTTGTAGTTGTCGGTGGCGACGTACTTGACAAAGTGGTTCGGGTCGTCCAGCCCCGAATCGATGATGACCACCGGGACGCCGGCGTCCGCCGCCCGCTTCACACACGCGGTCATGGTCGCGCTGTGCTGCGGGGCGAGCACCAGCGCGCTCGCCCCCGTCGCCACGCGGCGGTCCACGATCCGGATCTGTTCGAGGGCGTCGCGCTCGCGCAGCGGGCCGTCGAAGATCACGCGGACCCGCGTGCCGTCCTCGGCTTCCAGGTCGGCGGCGCAGCGTTCGGCGCCCCGTCGCACCGACTGCCAGTGTTCGTGCGACAGGCCCTTCGGGATCACGACGATCGTGTACTCCTCCCCCCGCCGGGCGCAGCCGGACGCGATCGGAAGCACGGCCGCCAGCAGGAGATAGAGGTGAACACGCGCCATCGGGTTTCCAGGGAGAGGGTGCGAAGAGCGTCAGGGCCTTTCCTTGATTCACTCTACGTAACTCCGATAAGTCCCTTGGCCATTGCCGGGTCCATCTGGAGCCGCTCGATCGCCTCCGGGCAACTCACCGCCTTGACCTCACGCCACAGGTGCACCACGGCGTTCCGCAACGCCGCCAGCACCTGTGGTGCGTGCCCCATGCGCACACGACACACGTCCTCGCCCAGTGTCACGTCACGCACGTAATGCAGTTCGTTCTCGATGCGCCAGTGCGTCCGCACATGGTTCAGGAGTGTGGCCGCATCCGCCTTCTCGGCCGACAGGCTCGTGATGCCGAAATGCACTTCGACCGTCGTTTGGCCTCGGACCGTCCGCTCACGCGTCAACTGGAAGCCCTGCTTCACCCCCGCCCACGTCGGCGAGCACGTCAGAATCGAGGTCGTTTGCAGCGTCCGCTTCTCGATGCGGCCGTGACCCTTATCGACGGTCGTGGCGATGCGGCTCGGGGCGGGCGGAGGCCGATCCCCAGGGGGAAGTGGCCGCCGCGATCGATCGGGCGGCGGTCTCGAAGGCGAACCCGGCTCGGATGTCGATCCCCAATCCGGGTTGGTTGTCCTTCACCGTGAGCACGTAGTCGCCGCCGGCCCCGACCACCTCCTCGGCCAGGTCTCGCTGGCAGAACATGGCGTCGCCGACCACGACCTTCCCTCGCAGCGGCAGAATGCCGAGGAGCGTCAAGGCGGCCTTGTGCCCGTTGGTGCTCGCATCGACCTTGACCTGGGCGAGTACGGCACCGACGGTGGGGGCGTATGCGGCCAGCAGGTGCTGACCGGGGATCGCGCCGTTGCGAGAGCCTCGAAGGGTCTTGCCGTCGATGGAGATGTGTGTGAAGGCGGCCGGGTCGACGCGGCTGGCGATCCAGTACGAGAGGACGTGCTCCAGTTGGTCGGCGTCGAAGCGTCGCAGGGTGCGGGAGAGCGTGGAAACGGCCGGGGTCTTGCCGCGTCGGAAGCCGAGGGCATGGGCGAGGGCGGGTCCGTGCTGTCGCCCGAAGCGAGCGATGCCATTGAGGCTGGTGCGCCCCATGAGCATGGCGAGGGCGACGAGTCCGAGGAAGGGGGCGAGTGGGTGGATAAGGCCGTGCTTGCTGCGGGGATCGGGAACCGCCGCCAGGGCATCGACCAGGGTGCAAGGAGACATGGGTACCTTCCTGGCTGCGAGAAGGCGCCCCACATAGCCACGTTCCCTCGTGTAAGCAAGGTGAAATAAGGAAAGGCCCTGCGAAGAGCGTAAACGCCCGGTGAGGCCGGGTCAAGTTGCTATCGCCGTGGAGTCGATAGACCTGCGTTAGCGCCACCGCGAGAACCGAAACCGTGCCGCCCGAGCAGCCGCCGATCAACCTGATTCGCGTGTTCGACTTCTACGTCACGCTGATGTTCGTCATCAGCCTCGTGCGCCGCTGGGACGTGTACCTCAACGCGGTCCGCATCCTGATCGGCGTGCAGGGCCGGTGGCCCAAACTCATCGCGCGGCTGTCCGAGCACAGCAGCCTCATCTTGAACTGGTCCTTCTTCCGGCCCGCCCTCTTGGCCCTGGTGCTAACCCTCGTTCAGCTCCTCTTCTCGCGGCTCATTTTCCCCTTGGCGGTGCTCACCGGCCCGCAGCTCCAACGGGAGTGGTGGTGGGTGCCGGTCGTCCTCGTCCCGCTCCTGCCGATGCTGGCGGTGGACATCTACTTCGTAGTGCGGGTGAGCAAATTTGATCACGATGAGACGGTCAAGTACCTGGACCAGGCCGAAACGTGGCTCGGCTGGAAAGGTCCGCTAGTCCGGGCGGTCACCCTGGGCTTCGTCGACCCGTACAAGATGGTCGACGAAGAGGTGAAAAAGAGCCTTGAGGGCTACCGCACCACGCTCAACGCCTCACTGTGGTGGGTCGCGGTGCAGATCGGCCTGCGGTTACTGTTCGGCCTTACACTCTGGATCGTATGGGCAATTCACAGCTACTAAACCTTACACGACAAGCAGCGGCACAACGAAAAGATACAAATTCAATCGATAAACAATTCAGACAAAATATCATTGTCACTAACGGATTTCTGGAGGCATGGCAAGAGATTCTATCTCCGGTTGTGATTTCCCTTCCGCGGTCGAATTGGATCGGTCATGGACGACCTGATTTGGTTCTGTTGGCTCAACACGGATTGCCCGGACCACGGGAAGTGGAACTATGGTAACCGGACCGTGCCGGCCCATCACGGGCCGAACCGGACGCGGGTACTGCGCGACCGCATGTGCAAGGTCCGGTTTTCCGAACGTAAGGGCACGCCCCTGTCTGACGCCCGGCTCCCGGCCAACCAAGTGGTTGCGGTTCTGGTCCATGAGGCCAAAGGCGTCGGCCCCCGCAAGACGGCGCGGCTCACCGGGGGCACGCGAATACCGTGACCCGATACATCCGCCGGGCCGGGTCGCACACCCGCGACCTCCACGACGAGCGCGTGGCCTTTTCCCCCGAGGGCCGTGAGGTCCTGTTCGACGAGAAGTGGGGCTTCGTGGGCCGCAAGATTCCAGATCGAGTTGGACAACGGTCCGGAGGTCGCCAGCTCGCGGACGCAGTTCATGAGTCGGTTGGTGGAATCCGTGGACCGCCACCGTGTGGAGGTCGAACGGGTGTACCTGCCACCGCACCACAGCAAGTACAACCCGGTCGAGCGGTGCTGGGGCGTCTTGGAACAACACTGGAACGGAACCCTTCGCAGTGGGCGGGGAGCATGACCCGGCGGAAGTTCCACCCGTTGATCCGCGAGATCACCGCGACGTACGAACGCGGCATGCGCTTGACGAAGGCAGCGTTCCGCCCGTTCGCACAGCGGTTGAGTCGGTCCCAAAGCCTCCCGAAGTGGAGCCTCTGCATCCAGCCACAATGACGAGTAACTCGGTTTCACGCCACTGCCCAATGCCTCGCGGTGACGTTCGCATGGCGAGCGGCTACTGTGAGAGAACACCCTAAACTCACGCGCAACACTCATGCTGTACGAAGGCGACTTCTCTTCCCCTCCCGGACGGTTCGTGCTGGTCGCGGCCCGGTTTAACGGCTTCATTGTCGATCAACTCGTTTCCGGCGCGAGTGACGCGCTGCACCGTCACGGCGTCGGCCCCGATCGCATCGACCTCGTGCGCGTTCCGGGTTCTTACGAGATCCCGCTCGTCGCACAGAAACTCGGCCGGAGCGGTGAGTACGCGGCCGTGATCTGCCTCGGCTGCGTGATCCGCGGCGACACCGACCACTACGACCACGTCGCCGGTGCCACCACGAGTGGTATCGCCCAAGCCGGGCTCAACAGCGGCGTGCCGGTGATCTTCGGTGTGCTGACGTGCGACACGCTGGAGCAGGCGATCCACCGCGCCGGGGCGAAGGCCGGGAACAAGGGTTTCGAGGCGGCCGTGTGCGCGATCGAAATGGTCAACCTGCTCCACAAGCTACCGGGCTGAACCGAGGCCTGCACAGATGCACGCCGCCGAAACGAATCCGGACCTGGAGGCTCTCTGATGGCGGCGAGCGCCTGTTACTTTACATCTCGCACGCAGCGGAACCCGGTGTGGTTGGCGCTGCTGTCGGTCGGGTTCTTGTCGCGCGCACCGGGCACGTACCGCGAGCAGTAAGAATCGTCGCACAGGAACGAGCCGCCACGCCGCACTTTTTGGGGCTGCCGTTCGCCGCCCACGAGCGGCCCGGTGTCCGGCCCCCGCGGGTTCTCTTTCGGCGAACGCGCGTAGTACCCCGGGTCGTACCAGTCGGCGCACCACTCCCACGCGTTGCCGCTCATGTCGTAGAGCCCGTACCCGTTGGGCTGGAAGCTCTTCACCGGCGATAATCCTGCGAAGCCATCGGAGCCGGCGTCGCGAGCCGGAAACTGACCCTGGTAGACGTTCGCGTACCACTTCCCATCGGCCCCGTTTTTATGATCGCCCCACACATAAGTCTTGCGGTCCAGGCCGCCCCGCGCCGCGAATTCCCATTCAGCCTCAGTCGGTAGCCGTTTCCCGGCCCACTTGGCATAGGCAGTTGCGTCGTCCCAGGTGATCTGCACGACCGGATAGTTCTTTTTGCCCTTAACGGAACTCTGCGGCCCCTCAGGATAGCGCCAGTTCGCACCGCCGACGTACCGCCACCACACCGGTATATCGAGGGGCACGTCCATCGGGACGAACACCGCTGATCCTGGTTTGAGGTATGCGGGGTCTGAGGAGGGGTAGCGGCGTGGGTCCGGCGCTTGCTCGGCCGTGGTCACGTAGCCAGTTGCCTTTACGAACGCGGCGAACTGCCCGACGGTTACTTCGGTCGCGTCCATCTCGAAGGCAGCGATCACGACTTCGTGAAGCGGTTGTTCGTCCTCTGCGCCGCTCGCGCGCCCCATCCAAAACGTGCCCCCGGGAATGCGAACTGTCTCAGCCGGCGTGGCGTCCGAGTCGGATGCAGGGTCGAACTCACCGCCCCAACCGATCGCCAGAACGACGATAATCAAGCCAGCAACCAAGAGTAGTGGCACAAGCCAGATCACGTTGCCGCGACGTGTTCGAAGCGCTGAGACGGCCGGTCGCGGATCGGGCTTTCCCATAAAACAGCTCGCGCAGTAGCATTAACGTGACAAAGTTCATCGCTGAACTTGCCAACAGATGCTGATCCGGCGAAAACGAGAAGGAATGTCACAGGCTAACCCGCGAGTCCTCCCCGGCTACCGGCTGAGTATCAGCTTCACGCTCCTCTATTTGAGCGTGCTGGTGATTATACCGCTAGGCGTGTGCGTGGTGACCGCGACGCAACTCAGTTGGGATCAGTTTCGAGCCGCGGTGTGGACCGAACGGGCCAGAGCGGCTTACGCGCTCACGTTCGGCGCGTCGCTCGCAGCGGCGTGTATCAGTGCGGTACTGGGATTGCTCATCGCGTGGGTACTAGTGCGTTACGAGTTCCCCGGACGGCGGATCGTGGACGCGCTGGTGGATCTACCCTTCGCGCTACCGACGGCCGTTGCAGGACTGGTGTTCTCGAACCTGTATGTGGCGAACGGTTGGCTCGGACGGTTCCTCGTGCCCCTAGGCGTTGAGGGAGCGTACTCGCGGCTCGCGGTGGTGCTGGTGTTGGTGTTCATCGGGTTCCCGTTCGTCGTGCGAACCCTTCAGCCGGTACTGGCGGCCCTGGACGGCGAGGCCGAGGAAGCGGCTGCGCTGCTCGGCGCGTCGCGCTGGCAGACGTTCCGGCGGGTCACATTCCCTACGCTGCTTCCCGGGTTGCTCACGGGCTTCGCACTGGCGTTCGCCCGTGGCCTGGGTGAGTACGGGAGCGTCGTGTTCGTCTCCGGGAACATGCCGTTCAAAACGGAGATCGCGGCGTTCCTCATCGTGAGCCGGCTCGAAGAGGGTGGCCCGAACTCTTACCGCGAGGCGACCGCGATCGCGACCGTGTTGTTGTGCGCGTCGTTCCTGATGCTGGTGTTCATCAACCGGCTCGAAGCCCGGTCGCGGAAATGGAGCGGGTGACGTATGGCTCTTCCCCCCCCCACACGAGCGCACCGGCGTACCGAGCCGGTGTGGCTGCGCGTTACGCTCACCGTCCTGGCGCTGCTGGCGATGACCGTTCTGGTTGTGGTCCCCGTGATCAGCGTGTTCGTTGAAGCACTGGCGGACGGCGTCGGCGCCTACTGGCGGAACCTGACCGCCGACGCCGACACGCGGCACTCAGTACTGCTCACCCTGACGGTTGCCCCGATCGCGGTGCTGCTGAACCTCGTCTTCGGGGTAGCCGCGGCGTGGGCGATCACGCGGTTCCGGTTCCGTGGGCGCACGCTCCTGGTTACGCTCATTGATGTACCGTTCAGCGTCTCGCCGGTGGTCGCGGGCTTGATGTTTGTGCTGCTCTTCGGTCTCCAAGGGCTGCTTGGTCCTTGGCTCCGTACGAACGGGCTTCAGGTGCTGTTCACGGTTCCGGGGCTCGTGATCGCGACCACATTCGTGACGCTACCCTTTGTAGCCCGCGAGTTGATTCCGGTGATGGAGGCTATCGGCCCGGACGAGGAACTGGCGGCCCTCAGCCTCGGCGCGAGCGGGCGGCAAATCTTCTGGCGCATCACGCTTCCCAACATCAAGTGGGGCCTGCTGTACGGCGTGATCCTGTGCAACGCCCGCGCGATGGGCGAGTTCGGCGCCGTGTACGTGGTGTCGGGGCGCATCGCCGGCGAGACCTGCACGATGCCGCTTCAGGTAGAGGTTCTGTTCCAGGACTTTAACAGCCCCGCTGCGTTCGCGCTCGCGTCCGTCCTGACGCTCCTCGCCGTTGTCACCCTCTTGCTCAAAGTATGGGTTGAGGGACGGGTCCGAGGTCAGAAGACAGAAGAGAGAGAGCCGAACGAGGAGAAGCCTCCATCCTGAGGACCGGTTGCAGCAGGTACCTGTCATCTGAACTCTGTCCTCTGACCTCTGGTTGCTATGTCCATTTCCGCTCAGAACGTGACCAAACGGTTCGGGGATTTCGTCGCGCTCGACAACGTCAGTGTCGAATGTCCCGCCGGGGAACTGGTCGCCCTGCTCGGGCCGTCTGGGTCCGGGAAGACGACCCTGTTGCGCGTCATCGCGGGGTTGGAGGTGCCCGACGCCGGCACGGTTCTGTTTCGCGACGACGACATTACCCGGCGCTCGGCCGGCGACCGCAACGTCGGGTTCGTGTTCCAGCATTACGCGCTGTTCCGGCATATGACGGTGTTCGAAAACGTCGCGTTCGGGCTACGAGTGCGGAAGTGGCCGGAGCAACAGGTTCGCGAGCGGGTGCGCGAACTGCTCCAGTTGGTGCGCCTCGAGGAGAAAGCCCAACAGTACCCCGCGAACCTATCCGGCGGGCAGAAGCAGCGGATCGCTCTAATCCGCGCGCTGGCCCCGGAGCCGAAGGTGCTCCTACTCGACGAGCCGTTCGGGGCGCTCGACGCGAAGGTGCGCGCCGAGCTCCGCGACTGGCTCCGGCGGTTTCACGACGAGGTCGGCGTGACCAGCATATTCGTGACGCACGACCAAGAAGAGGCGTTCGATGTGTCCGACCGCGTGGTCGTGCTCAACCAGGGGCGCATCGAGCAAGAGGGTACGCCGATCGAGGTGTTCGAGCACCCGAAGAACGAGTTCGTGATGGACTTCCTCGGAAACGTGAACAAGCTGCCGGTTCGCGTGGAGGGCGGGCGGGCGCTGCTGGGCGAGACCGGTTCCGTCGAGCTACCGGCCAAACTGTTCGGGTCCAACGAGAACGGCCGGACCGATGCTTACATTCGTCCGCACGAACTCGACATTTCGCGGACCGCAGACGGTGGCAACTGTATGCTCGGCAAAGTTGTTCACGTCAACCCCGCGGGGTCGGTTGTTAAAGTGCGGCTGCTCGCTGAAGATTTCGGGCTGATGATTAACGTTGACATTACCCCGGAGCGACACAGGACTCTGGCTCTGAAACAGAACGAACTCGTTTACGTGACTCCCAAGTCAGCTCGCATTTTCGAAGGGGATTACTCGATCTAGTCAGTGATCATTCGCAGATTTCCGCGCGGCTTGCAGAGTTAACTGCAAGCCGTTTCTGCATTTATATGCTTAGATCCCGGAAACATGATATTTCGCACTTGTTAAGTAATGAATTGGCGGCTACATTACTCCACACGACAACAATGATGTTTGATGTCGTGATTCGGAGACGGGCCATGATTGAGGGCTTATTCGATCGCTACTTCCGCCTCCTCGCAGGCCAGTTGCCTGCCGCGGAATATGGCGTGATCGCAGACCAAACCGACGATGCGGTCGGAGCCGTCGTCTCCGAAATGCCGGAGTGTCTTTGTTGACCTTCCGCTTGCGCCTTCCTCCCGAATTTCATCACTGCCGACCGTCTCCAACCTGCCGACAAGGAGTTTGCCTGTGAACCGGACCGAGACCGAGAGCCTCTCCCGCCGCGGTTTCACTCTGATCGAGTTGCTGGTGGTGATCGCGATTATTGCGATCCTGATCGGCCTCTTGCTGCCCGCCGTCCAGAAGGTGCGCGAGGCCGCCGCACGCATGAGCTGCTCGAACAACCTCAAGCAAGTGGGGCTGGCGCTGCACAACCACGAAAGCGCACTGGGTACGTTTCCCTCCAGCGTCCGCCCAGCCGGCAGCACGACTTTGCCGCGGGTAAGCTGGACCATTCCGGCGCTGGCGTACATCGAGCAGGACAACCTTCGAAAGAACTACGACACCAACCAGACGTGGAGCACGACCACGAATCTGGCGGTTACGGCGCAGAAGATCAAGGTTTTCCAGTGCCCGTCGGCTGCCAACGCCGAACGCCTGGACGGGGACCCCCAGACGAGCGTGTGGAACATCGTGGCGGTGACGGATTACGCCGCAGTGACCGGTGTGGCGGCGTACGCGAACGCCCCGGGCGCGGGGCAGCCGGGCATCCTCCAGAAGAACTTCACGGTGAAGATCAACGGGGTGACGGACGGGCTCTCGAATACCATCACGGTAGTGGAGTCGGCGGGGCGCCCGCAGATCTTCCGCCTCGGTAAAGCGGTGGGGACAGTACCGACTCAGAAGGTGAACGGCGGTGGCTGGTGCCGGCCGGCGTCGGACATCGAGTTCGCTCCGGCGACCGCCGACGGCACCACGTACACCGCCGGCACGGTCGCGGTGGGTGCGACGAACGGGTTCGATTACCCGACGTACAACGGGGCGCCCTACGGGACCGAGGGCACGGGCCAGCCGTACTCGTTCCACACCGGTGGGGTGCAGGCGCTGTTCGGCGACGGTTCGGTTCGGTTCGTTCGCTCGTCGGTCTCCGTCGCGACCTTCGCCGCGCTCTCGACCCGATCCAACGGCGAAGTGCTCGGTAACGATTTCTGATTCCGCGTAGCGGCTGCTATCCGGTATCGGTTCGCTCCGCAATTGCGGAGCGAATTGTGTTTCGTACCAGCTCCAGTTTGTCGTCCCAGCGGAATTCACGCGTAACCCGTGAGCGCCCGCTCTCACCGAGTCGGCGACGCAACTCGACATCGGCCACGAGCCGGCCGAGTTGCGCCGCAAGCTCGTTCACGTCGCCGCACGCGGCATGAAGCCCGTCGGTGCCGTCGCGGATAAGTTCCGCCGGACCGCCGGCGCGGTAAACAAGGTTGGGCTTCGCGTTGGCCCAGGCTTCGAGCAGCACCAGGCCGAACGAATCCGAGCGAGACGGCAGCGCGAAACAGTCGATGCCGGCGAAGAAGTCGAGCTTTTGAGTTTCGCTCAGCCGCCCCAGTCGAGTTACGTGTGCCTTCGGTCCGAACGTGTCCCAGAACGACCTAAAGTTCGGCATCTCGGGTCCGGCGAGTACCACTCGGAACCGCTCCCCTCGCGCCCAGAGCCGTTCGGCTGCGCGGAGCAGGTCAACCGTTCCCTTCTCGGCGCTATTGTTCGCCAGGTGACCGACGACTACTTCCGTCGGATCTACACCCCACTCGTACCGGACGGTTTCACGGTTCCCGCCGGTACACTCGGCCGGATTAACACCCAACCCCTGAAGAACCAGTCGTTCATGCGCGACGCCGAGCGCCACGGCGGCGTCGCATTCGGTGTGGGTCTGCACGAACACACGGTCCGCCTGATTCAGAAGCCAGCGGAGGTACGGTTTCGTGTACTGGCGACGGGTCCGGTCGTACGGGTCGTGCGGGTCGCCAAGGTGAAGGAATGGTGTGAGCAGGAACGGCACCCCGCGTCGTCGCGCGAGCCGCAACCCACACGCGATCGGGAACCCATACGGGAACGCCGTGGCGTGAACCGCGTCGAGGGGGCCGTTGTAGGTCCAGGCGTCGCGCCACATTTGCGGGCACACCGGGTTGCACGGTACAGTCAGGCACTGCCAGCGACGGTGAGGAAGCAGTGAGAGGGCTTTAAGTAAGTACCGGCGAGCAGGGAAGTGGAGGGGCGTATAGCGGTGAAGCCCTACCCCTCCCAGTCCCCCCTCCCGGACGGCAAGGGGGGAGAGAGACGCTTCGGAATCAGATGGCACATTGGGCACGTTGAACGTCAACGGCGAAGGCTCCCCCCTGCCTGAAAGGAAGCTGGGGCCGGGGGAGGTAGATCTTCCCCACATCTCTCTCAGCTCGATGGCGGTGCTGGTCCACACGTCCACGCGATCGCCCTGTGCGGCGAGGTACGCGCACAACCGGGCCGTGTACGTCTCTGATCCACCTAATGCAGGTGGAAACCGTTGCACGAACTGCGCGACGTGCAGCGCCTGCTTGGTCGAGCGATTGGGGATTCCAGTGAATGGCGAATCCGGTACGATGCTCTTGTACGGCCCGTCAACGGCCGTTCCTCCCCGTTTCATGATGGCGCGACCAATGATCCGCATTTCGCAACTGGCCAACTCTGTCAAGCCGTCCGCCACGATAGCCGCGGGCACGAAGGCCCGTCAACTGAAGGCCGCCGGCATCAAAGTGCTCGACTTCAGCCTCGGGGAGCCGGACTTCAACACCCCCGAACACATCTGCGCCGCCGCGGAGAAGGCCGCCGCCGGTGGGAACACCCACTACACCCCCACCGCCGGCACCGCCGAGGTGAAAGCCGCCATCTGCAAGTGGTACAAGTCGTTCCACGGCCTGGAGTGTGCGCCAGAGAACGTGATCGTCTCGAACGGGGCCAAGCACTCGATCCACAACGCCCTCGCCGCGACCGTGGGTCCGGGCGACGAGGTCATCATCCCGACGCCGTACTGGGTGAGCTATTCGGACCTCGTGAGCATGACCGGCGCGACCCCGGTGCTGGTCAACAGCACCCCTGAGAGCGGGTTCAAGATGTCGCCGGAGCAGTTGCGGGCGCACACCACCCCGCGCACCCGGATGCTCATGCTGAACTCGCCGTGCAACCCGACCGGCACTGTGTACTCCCGTGCGGAACTCGAAGCGCTGGTGGACGCGCTGAGCAACACCGACGCCGCCATCCTCAGCGACGAGATCTACGAGCAACTGACTTACGGCGACGCCAAGCCGACTTGCGTGGCGACCCTGCGGCCGTGGCTGAAGGACCGCACCATCACCATCAGCGGCGCGAGCAAGAGCTACGCCATGACGGGGTGGCGCATGGGCTGGGCCGTTGCCCCGGTTGCGGTGGTAAAGGCAATGGACACGATCCAGAGCCAGGAGACGAGTTGCCCGTCGAGCGTGTCGCAGGCGGCACTGGTCGCGGCGCTCACGGGGCCGCAGGACTGCGTGACGGAGATGCGGACGGAGTTCGCAGCCCGACGCGAACTTACCCTCGGGCTGCTGAAGCAGATTCCCGACGTGAAACTCCCCGCCCCGGAGGGCGCGTTCTACGCCTTCTTCGACGTGTCGGCGTATTTCAAGAAAACGTTTAGCGGCACGGCCGTTGCTGACTCGCTCTCGTTCTGCGCAACCCTGTTGGAGCAGGCACACGTGAACTTGGTGCCCGGCAGCGCGTTCGGCGCCGAGGGGTTCGTGCGGATGTCGTTCGCGACGAATCGCGAGACGATTGAGGCCGGCCTCAGCAAGCTGAAGCAGTGGCTCGCAACCGCGAAGTAACGCCGCTTACTGCAACGGCACGAAGGCAGACATGAGAGAAGACCAAGGGAGTGCACCTGAGCGGGGGCGTCCCATCTCTTTCTTTGTGCCCTTTCGCGCCCGCCTTCCTGCCGTTGCGGTGAGAATCTCACACGAAGTGTGTCATGCCCATCCTTTATCTGACCGAAGCGGACGTCGGCCGCGTGCTCACGATGGAGCTGGCGCTCGACGCCGTGGGCGCGGCGTTCCGCAAGCTCGCGCTCGAAGAGGCGGTGAACAACCCGCGGCAGCGGTGCCAGACCGATCACGTGATGCTGCACGTGCTACCGGCAGCCGCAAAAACGCTCGGCGCACTCGGGTTCAAAGCGTACACGGTTGCGAAGAGCGGTGAAGCGAAGTTCCAAGTCACGCTATTCGACCCCAAGCACGGCGGAATCAGTGCGGTCATCGAAGCGGATTTGTTAGGTCAGTTTCGCACCGGGGCCGCGACCGGAGTCGCGACCAAGAAGCTCGCCCGCGCGGACGCTAGCACCGTCGGGTTGTTCGGCACCGGCAAGCAGGCCCGCACGCAACTTCTGGCGGTCTGCAAGGTACGGCCCATCAAGAAGGCACACGTCTACGGGCGCGACGCCGAACGCCGCAAGACCTTCGCGGCTCAACTGGCGCAGGAAACGGGCGTTGAGGTGATCCCCGTCGATCGGCCGGAAGAGGCCGCGCAAGGATTGGACATCGTCATCACCGCGACCACCTCACGCGAGCCCGTGTTGCTGGGCGAGTGGGTGAGTGAGGGACAGCACCTGAACGTCGTCGGCTCGAACTTCCTGGCGAAGACAGAGACCGACGTGGAGGTGTTCCGCCGCACACAAGTCGTCAGTGCCGACAGCAAGGAACAGGCGAAGCTTGAGGCCGGTGACTTCGTAGAGCCGGTAAAGGCCGGGGTGCTTCAGTGGGCCGACGTGCTGGAGTTCGCACCACTTCTGGTGGGTCGGTATCCCGGCCGCGAGTCGCCGCAGGACGTGACACTGTTCAAGTCGCTCGGGTTGGGCATTCAGGACATTGCGCTCGCCGCGAAGGTGGTCGAACTGGCGAAACAACAGGGGCTCGGGCGAGAGCTACTGTAAAGACCGGCACCGCCGAACAGTTTTTGACAGGATTTCAGTCTACTGTCTCAATGCTGTCGATCCTGTTAGTCCTGTCAAAAACCGGTTAATACTCGCATCACTCTCCGACGGCTTTCCCGTCCAGGCGCTTGTCGGCGGCACCGGTCCGTACCCCCGTCTTCGGATCGATCAGGATTGAGTGCGCGTCACCCTGGCGGTGTTCGACCAGAGTGTGGCCCAGCGCCTTCAGTTTCATGACCAGTTCCGGATGCGTCTTGCCGCCCTCGAAGCGAGTCACGTCCGGGAGCCACTGGTGGTGGAACCGCGGGGCACTCACGGCTTCGTCAACCGGCATATCGAACGCCAGTACGTTCAGAACCACGCTCAGCACGGTGTTGATGATTGTTCGCCCGCCCGGGCTGCCGGTGACGAGGTAGGGCTTGCCGTCCTTCAATACGATCACCGGTGTCATGGAGGACAACATCCGCTTGCCCGGTGCGATCTGGTTAGGCTTGGTGCCGATCTCGCCCGTCGTGCCGGTGAAGCCGGGACGCGGGTTGAAGTCGGTCATCTCGTTGTTGAGGATGTACCCCGCGCCGCGCACCACCACCCGGTTCCCGTAGCTGTTCTCCAGGGTGTACGTGTTGCTGACCGCCAACCCGTCCTTGTCGATGACCGAGAAATGCGTGGTGCTGCCGCTCTCGGTGTTCAGCTTGATTTCAGGGGCAAGGTCCGCGCTCGGGGTGGCTTTCCTCGTGTCGATCTTTTGCGCCAGCTTCTTGGCGTAGTCTTTCGTGGTGAGTTCCACCGGGATCTTCGTGAAGTCCGGATCGCCGAGGTGCCGCGCGCGGTCTACGAACGCCCGCTTCATCGTCTCGATCACGAGGTGTGACGTTTCCGGGGACCATCGGTCCTTGGCCTTCAGGTCAAAGGTTTCGAGGGTGTTGAGCATCTCCGCGAGCGCGACCCCGCCGGAGCTGGGCGGGGGCGGACCGTACACGTCGAACCCGCGGAAGGTGGTGTGGATCGGCTCGCGCTCGTTGGCCTTGTACATCGCCAAGTCGTCTTTCGTGATGAGCCCGCCCCCGGCCTTCATTTCTTTATCGAGCAGTTCGGCCAGTTCGCCGGTGTAGAAGGCGTCCGCACCCTTCTCGGCGATGATGCGCAGTGTGCGACCCAGGTCTTTCAGAACGAGCCGGTCGCCTCCCTTCCACGTCTCGCCGTTCGGCTTGCCGTATGTGAGCTTGAAGGCGACGTTGGTCGTTTTCGGGTCTGCAAGAACGCGATTCAGTCCACCAGCGAGGGCCGTGTTGACGACGAAGCCCTTCTCGGCAAGTTCCGCCGCCGGCGCCACAACGGTTTTCCATTCGAGCTTACCGTATTTCTTGTGCGCGAGAGCGAGTCCGCGAACGGTGCCCGGCACCCCGGCGGCCTTGTGATTGAGCCACGTCACCTTGCCGTCGGCGAACAGGTCCACCTTCGCCGATGCCGGAGCCGTTTCACGGTACTCGAAGCACGTCGGCGCCTTCCCAGGTGCCGCGACCATCATGAACCCGCCGCCGCCGATGTTTCCGGCCTCGGGCCACGTCACCGCCATCGCGAACGCGGTCGCCACGGCCGCATCGACCGCGTTTCCGCCTTCTTTGAGGATGGCCAGGCCGACATCGGCCGCGGGCGGCGACACGCACACCACTACGCCGCCCTTCGAGGTTACGGTTTCGGCCTTCGGCTGTGCCGAAACGAGCCCCGCGGAACACAGCAGCAGCGCGATGAGCAGCGCGGAACGAAGCATGGATTGGCTCGCGGCGGGAATACGGTTCCCGTTTTGGTACGGGCGGGGCGCCCGGTTTCCACGCCACGGTGCGTTTTCGCCGGATGGCGTCACGCGACGGACGCGGCACGCTGGTCGGGGAAGTAAGAATCGAGGAGATCGAACGTCTGGCCGTCGAACCCCTTGACGTGGACCCGCCCGTTGATCTCGGCGGCGGCGAGGATGTCGTCCCCGTCCACCTGCACCGCCATCACGCCCAGGAACCGGTCCTCGAACGCGTCGAACGACCCGCGAGCGGCTCCGGTGCCCCCGTCGATCACGGTGACGCGGGTGCCCTGCGCGACGACGAGGTCGGCCCGGTCGTCGCCGTCGAGGTCGCCGGCGGCGAGCGCGAACCGGGCGCCGCCGGCCCCGGCCACGACGAACGAGCGGCTCACCGCGAGGATCGCCGGGTCGAACGCCTTGACGTGGGCCCCGGCCGCCGCGCCGGCAGCGACGATCAGCTCGTTGCGCCCGTCCCCGTCGGTGTCGCCCACGGTGGCCGCGACCGCGCCGCGGTAGCCCTCGAACGCGAAGAAGCTCGCGACCAGCCCGCCGGTGGCCCCGTCGAACACCTTGACGTGCCCGTTGGTGTCGGCGGTGACGACCAGGTCGGCGACCCCGTCACCGGTCAGGTCGCCGGCGCCCAGGTGGAGCCCGCCCCGATACCCGTCAAACGCGAAGAAGCTGTGGGCCTCGGTCCCGGTGGTCCCGTCGAACACCTTGACGTGCCCGTCGGCCCCGGTGACGACGTCGGCGGTTCCGTCGGCGGTCATGTCGGCGGCGGTCGTGACCACGCGCCCAGCGTACCCGGTGTACGGGGTGACCGTCGCGCGGGTCGTGCCGTCGGGGTTGAGCACGCGGATGGTGCCGGTGCCATCGGGCGCGTTCAGTACCGGCCCTGGTACCGGAGACGGTGAAGGCGTGGGGGCCGGTGAAGGCGCGGGATCCGGTCCCGGCGGCGGCGGAGGAGGTGGCGGAGGCGGCGGGTCGGACAGCAGCACCCCGCGCAACTCGAACGCGCCCGAGCCGTCGGGGCTTGCGAACACAACCAGGCTCTGGTTAGCGGCCGCGCCCAGGCCGAGCGAGTACGACTCGACCGCCGTACCCGAGAGCGTAACTGCGGCCCCGACCGGCGCCCCGGCCGCAGAGAACGTCTCGGCGACCAGCGCCCCGGACGCGAGCGCGTACACCACCACCGTGTTGCCCGCGGCGTCGGTCCGGGCCGAAAGTGGCGCGGTGCCGCTCACCCCGGTCGCCAGCACCACCTGTGGGTCCAGTGTGGGGCTGCTGCTGGTGTACGTGACCGCTCGCGCGACCAGTTGGTAGGTGCCGCCCGAGTCCTCAACAGAGATCACCCGCCAGGCGTCCGCGCCGGGCGCGCGGGTGATGACCGGGGCGACCGCCGCGGTGAGGGTCAGGCTGGTGGATGCTGATATTAAGCTCCCACCCGCGCGCCGGAACGGGGCCGTGCCCCCGACCCCGGACAGCAACGTCCCGGAGACCAGCGCGTTGCTCGCATCACCGAACTGGGCCGTCGGCAGGAGCGCACCGGTCGAACTGATGCTGGTGGTGGTGGTCGAGGCGGTGTCGGTGAACGCGTTATAAACCTGGTAGTCGAACCGGTGCGTCAGGCCGTCGCTGGTTGTTTTCCGGTAGGCCACGAGCACGCTCCCGGTGTCGGAAAGGCTAACGACCGGGAGCGATTCGACGCGGGTCGCCACGCCGACCGCGCTGACGGTGCCGACCGGGGTTCCGTCGGCCGCGTACCGCTGGAGCCCGATGTCGGTGAGGCTCCCGCTGTCCGGGAGCTGGTCGAACGCCACGACGAACCGGCCGGTCGGGTCCATGTCGACAGCGACCCGCGCCGGGGTGCCGGCGGTGACCGGCACCGTGGCGACCGCGAGGGGCGCCCCGAGCGCGGCCCCGGCTGCGTCGTACAGCCGGGCGTTCACGGTCGCAGTACTCGTCATGGCGTCGGTGTCCGCCCACGCGACGACGAACTGCTGGCCGTTGCCGGCCACTGCGACCGACGGGTGATCGGCGCCGATGCCGCCGGCAGTCGCCAGGACGCCGAGGAACTGGGCCGGAACGTCCCGGGGCTCAAGCGGCTCGAGTCCGAGGCGCGCGGGGGCGGGGCGGCGGGTGGCCATGGGATGGTCCGTGTCCTGATGGGGCCAGCCGACGGGCCGGCGCATACAGGACTTATCGTGCCGGGCGGCGAGCAATTGCGGGGCTTATGGCTCGCGCGTTCGCGCCGCTCACCCCGCCCGCAGCGCGACGGAGCTTTCGACCCCGAGGTTCTGGTAGATCAGGCGCGTCGCGTCGGACTTGTTCAGGGTGTAAAAGTGAATCCCGCGGATGTTGTTGTGCAAAAGGTCGGCGCACTGCTCGGTGGCCCAACTGATGCCCACCCGGGCCACCGCCGTGTCGTCGGCGCAGCGGCTCACCGCCTTTAACAACTTGGCCGGTATGCGCGCGCCGGCCGCCAGGTCCGCCATCCGGACCATACCAGCCTTGGTGGTGACCGGCATGATACCCGCGATGATCGGCACCTTGATCCCGGCCAAATCGCACCGCTCACGGAAGTCGTACAGGTCGCGGTTGTCGAAGAACAACTGGGTGCAGATGTAGTCCGCACCGGCGTCGATCTTACGCTTCAGGTGGTCCATCTCTTGGAGCCGGTTCGGGCACCCGGGGTGCCCTTCGGGGAACCCCGCTACACCCACACCGAACCCGCGGCCGTTCGGACCCGGGCGCGAGCGGATGAAGTCCACCAGTTCGTTCGCGTACCGGAACGCGTCCTTCTCGCGGTCGTGGGCGCTGTTCTTGGGTGGGTCACCGCCGAGCGCAAGGATGTTCTCGATGCCGCTCGTGGCGTACCGATCGAGTATCGCGATCATCTCGTCGCGGGAGTGGCACACGCAGGTGAGGTGCGACACGGCGGTGAGGTTGGTTTCGCGCTCGATGCGCACCACGAGGTCGTGGGTGCGGTCGCGCGTGGAACCGCCGGCCCCGTACGTGACGGACACGAACGACGGGTGCAGCGTCTGGAGCGCCGCGATGGTTGTAAACAGTTCCTCACCGGCCGCGTCAGTCTTCGGTGGGAAGAACTCGAAGCTGAAGGTGGTGCGGTGCTGAGCGAAGATGTCCTGAATGTGCATAGCGGCTACAAGCGTGGGGTCCAACCCGGAACGGTTTGTACCTTGACAGTGTATTCAAATTGCCGCGCCGAGATAGGCGAAGTTATGGTGCGCGCTTCGGGAACAGGACAGGGAGTGTCGGAACGGTCCCAGCGGTCGGGACGAGTTTTACCCCGGAAGCCGGCTCAGTCCCGCCCCCGGGCTTTGTGAGTCGCGGCTCGTGAGTCAGGCGGTCGAACTGAAAAACGCTTGTCGGACCGGTGTCCCACAGCAGGTTCAACTCCCGCGCACCGGCGCGGACCGGCAGTTCCGCACGGAGCGAGTCTCCCGCTCGGTACGACAGTTTCGTCGGCCCGTCCGGCACGAGCGGGTAAACCGTCGTGGTGCCCCGAACCGTTCCCTTGCCGACCGTGAACTTTGCCGTCGCCCCCTGCCCCCTGTGGGTCACAGTGATCGTGAACGGCCCGACGGGCTCGACTCGCTCGAAGGTGAGGTCGAGCGGAACCGCCAGTTCGAAGCCGCGCGGGTCCAGCTCGAACGTCTTTTTGTCAAGGTCTCGCAGGAGCACGGCCAACTCAGTGACCGGGTCAGGGACGTTCGGGTTTTGCAACTTCGCCAAGAGGTGCAGGAACCGGCCCCAATCGCGGAACCGTGGCTCCGCCAGCGTGGCGCCCAATGCGTTCCAGCCGGCAAGGGTGTCCTCGACCCGCATCAGCTTTTGGGTGTGACGAACACCGTTTACGAACGACGTTTGTAGCAGGCCGGTGATCTCGCCGCGCACCGGGTCCGGAAACCGCCACGCTTCCCACTCTGCATAATCGGCGGACTGTCGCGGGTAAGTTCGGGCGAGGGTCGCCAGTCGCTCTGCCGGGTCGGCGCCGCCCGACTCGGGCAGGCTCAGCACCGCCGGCGGTCGGTCCGGAGCGCGCACCAACCCAAGTGCGTCGAGCAGGTCGCGCAGGTGAACGAGTAAGTCGCGGGTCTGCTCCCAATACCGACGCGCCCGGTACACCTCGTCGAATTCGAGCGGCACCTGGTACGTGATCGCCTCCCCGCGCGGCTGCTTGAGTTCGGGTGAACCAGGGATCGGTTCCTCGGGAGGAAAAGGTGATTGTGTGTCCCGTGTCAATAGCGCGTCCAGGTCGCGGATCCAGCCCGCGTCGAACGTGCGCTTCAGCGTCAGCTCCGTGCCCGCGCGGTCGCGATCACGGTACCGGTCCACGCACGCCTGCTGCGCCGCTTCGAGGGCGGCGCAGTCGGCGAGCCACTTGTCACGGAGCTGTGCCGCCGCAGTCTCCCCCCAGGAGTATTCGCCCGGGAGGGCGAGCGCGGTTTTCAGTGTTTCGCGGATCTGTACCAAATCGGGCAGGCTCCGGGCTGACACTGGCGCCGTCGCGCCGGCCAGCCGCGCGCGGTACGCGAGGTAGTCGTCGATCTCTTTTAGCCGGCTCTCGACGAACCCTCGCCGGTCGTTCGAGAGCGAGCGGAACGCCGCATCGTTGGCGAACCGCCGCAACGTCTGGCGGTTGCGGTCACGTTCTGGGTCGGACAGGCGCACCGCCGCCGGGGGTTCGTGTAGCTCGTAGTCGTCGACCCGCGCCGCGAGATCGGGCGCGCTACCCTGGGGCGGGAACAGCGCGATCGACCCGAACGCCAGGACGAGGAAGCACAGCGCGGTAAGTGCGGCGCGCACGGTCCACCAGAGCCGGGCCTCGGACCGGCGGTGCCGCTCGTGGTGCGCCTTGGCGGCCGCGAAACAGTCGCGGAACAGTTCCGCCACAAGATAGGGTTCGTCCGCAGGCGTCGGCGCTTCGAGCAGCGGCGGGGGGCGGAGCGCGACCGCGGCCACCGTCAGGTCGATGCTCCCGAATGAGAGGAACGGAGCCGCCGGGGCGTCGCCGTGGTCGGCCTCTTTGAGGAACTCGTCGAACTCCGCCCAGGCGTAATCGACGCGGTCCGCAACGCGGGCCTCCCACTCCCGACGTGTGTCACCCTTCTGAGCCAGTCTGTCGCACTGCGTTAGGACCAGGAACACCGGGAACCCGCCGACCGTCCGCGCGTCTGTTTTCGCCCGTTCGACGGTTGTGAGGAACGCGTCGAACGCCTTGAACGCTTCCGCCAGTTGCGCCCGGGTGCTGGCCGCATCGACGAGGAGCACGATGGCGTCGGTCTCGACCACCGCGCGGGCCAGTTCGCTGTCGGGGTGACGCTGGGTGATCGGCTCGGAGTGTCGGATCAGGTCTTCGGCGGCCTTGCCGTCGCAGTCATCAAGGATCACCGTGAGCGGGTCCGAAACGGCCCGCGTGCCGACCCGCCAGGGGCGTAGCCGGACGGTAAAACTCGTCAGCTCGGCAGAGCTGGATTCGAGCGTGCCGCTGTAAGCGGCGTCGCGTATGAGTGGCAGTTCGGGCGAAGTAGGTACTACCTCCCCGCGGAGAGTTTCGCCCTGCACTTCGCCGGCGCGCATTAGCGCGCCGATCAGCGCGGATTTGCCCGCGCCGCGGTGCCCAAACAGCAGCACACGGGGAGCATCGAGCGGTAGACTGCCGGGGTGCGAGGCCACGCGCGTAACCTCCGTCCGTGGTGGCCGCGTTACGGGTGGTCGGTTCGCGGCATCGGTCGGGGCCACGCCCCGACATCTCATGTTACTCAAACCTGTTTTGAATGCCCGCTTCTTGCACCCACGCGGTGAGCCGCTTCATTTCGGGGTGGGTGGTAGACAAGCGGTCCTTGGCGAACCGAAACACCAGTACCGGCGCGGGCTTGTCCTTCGGGCGCTCGGCGACAGCTTTCTTCAGTTCGTCGAGCGTACGCGGCGTCGGGTCACCGTCGAACACGTAGAACTTGGCGTCACTCACGTCCGCGCCGCTGAGGATCGAAACGCGCACGTCACCCGGAGTGGGTTTCGGTTCGACCTTCGGCTCGATTTTCGGCGGCTCGGTTTTCTTATCGTCCTTCGGAGGTGCCGTGGGTTGTTGCTGCCGGTTCTGATCGTCTCCGGTGCTTTTCAGCTCGCCCCCGCCCCCACCGCCGAACAGTCCGCTGCCGCCGGACCCGAATACGATCAACGCCACGACGATCGCCGCCAGCACGCCGCACAGCAGTCCGCAGAGGCTCTTGAGTTGCGCCGGGGCCTTGTGCGCGAACACCCACCGGTCGAGTGCCCAAGCGATCAGCCGGCCGCCGACGTAGCCGGCCAGGAAGCCGCCGCCGACGGCCAGCGCTTTGATGACGAACTCGGCCAGTTTGTTCGACGCCGCGGACGCGATGCCGTCGGCCAGGAGTGTGTCGAGCATGGGGACCTCGGGCGCGGCGCTACTGGAACTCGTGCGGCACGTCGCGGAACCAGTGGTGGATCTGATCTTCCTGCTTCTTAGTCGGGAACCCGCTCGGGTTCTGGGGGTACAGAATCAGGAAGAACACGTCCTTCACCCCGCCAGACTTGCTCGCCAGCGTTTTCTGGTGGGCGATGAGGCGCTGGGCGTCGGCTTCGGTGCGAATCTCCTGCCGGTCGGGGTCGAAATAGTAGAGCGTGCCGTCCTTGCGGTCGGTGTGCAGCACCCGGACCACCAGCCGGTCTGTGACGCGTGCTTGAGCGGCCTTTTCCATGCGCAGCAGCCGGTCGCGGGCCTCCGTCAGTTGCCGCTGGAGCTCGCGCACGTCCGCGGAAAGCGACTCTTTCGGTGGTGCGGCCTTCTCCTCCGGCACGTCGGCCGACTGGGTGCCGCCCACGAACGGCATCAACAGGAAGATCCCGAACAGCAGGATTAGCACGTCGATGAACGGCACAAAGAACCGCGTCACGGCGCGGCGGGGCGGCGCGATCACGACTTTCCCTCGCGCGACTCAACAGGGGCCGGCGTGCCCGCCAGCGAGCGGATCAGGTCCCGACCGATGGTGACCACCCACACCGGCAGTATGTTGATGAACGCCATGTACAGCCCTCCGCCGGTGGCGGTGATCGCGGGCGCGTATTTGCGAATGATCTCCTGCGGGGTCGGGTTGGCGCCGGGGGTGATCGAGTTAAAGGTTTGCAGGATCGCCGCGACGGTGCCGATTAGCCCCAGCAGCGGGAACCACTCGGCCGCCTGGCACAGGTTCCCGAGCCAGCGGTCGGCCCGCAGGTCGAAGTCCGTTTCCTGCCACCGCAGCGCGCGCCACGCGAACGCCGTTTGCACGGTGAAAAGGGTGAACCCGATGGCGATGATGATCCAGTCGATGGGGGACTCGGCGACTCGCGCGAGGTAGTCGCGGCGCGCGTCGGAGGGCACCGCCACAAACACCAGAGCCGCCGTCAGCACCGGGACCGCGGCGAACACCAACGGCAGCACCTGATGGATCCAGAGCCGGCGCACGGAACCTCCCCTCGCGAGCGGCCGATTCCTCCGGCCGTGAACGCATTAACGGTAGTCGACAGGCCCGCCAGGATAAACGGGGGCGTGAAGGCAAGGGACGTCTTTTTTGTTACTGTTTATCTTGGCGGGTCCGTCAACGCGTCCGGTTGCGCATCACTTCGCCTCCGCAAGCCATGCGGGCATCTCACGGAGCTTGCCGTCACGGCCAACGCACGCGAGTGTGGTGAGCCCCTCTGCGATCAGGACGGCGCCCCGGAACACCTCGTACTTGTGCTCGAGGCGCACCGGCGAGGTGCGGGTCACCGTGGTGCGGATCGTGAGCACGTCGTCGTAGTGCGCCGGGCTCTTGTACTTCACCTCGGCTTTCGCCACGACCAAAAAGAACCCCTGGTCTTCCAGTTCCTTATACGACTCCTGCCGCGCGCGGAGCAGTTCCGTGCGGGCCTGCTCGAAGTACACTAGGTAGTTCGCGTGGTGCAGCAGCCCCATGCGGTCGGTCTCCGCATAACGCACGCGGATCTGAATTTCACCGGTCAGCATCTCGGACCTCACAAACGGCCCGCTCGGGCCGGGCCAGTCACGCGCCCCGTCGCCCGGCGGCGCGGGCGATTACTTGATGAACCCGACGCGGTTCTTTCCCGGGGTCGGTCGGACCGGCGGCCAGCCGAGCTTCCAGTCGAGGTACAACGGGAAGAACACGAACACCGCCTTTCCCAACATGAGTCGGTCGGGGACGGTCCCCCAGGAGCGGCTGTCGGAACTGGCCGCGCTGTTGTCGCCCATGCAGAAGTAGTGCCCGGGCTGCACATAGTAGATGTCGCCCTCGTTGTAGTTGGGCGACGGACCGGAACCCGCGGGCGACCGCAGGCTGAGCGGCAGCGGGCTGGCGTCCGGGTCCGCGTACTTGGAGCTCTGATCGCGGTTCCAGGTGTAGTAAATGTCGCGGTGCAGGGTGATGTGCCGGACTGTGGCCCCGCCTTTCGCACCGATCCCGGCCGGCGCCTCCACGTCGTTGGCCCTAATCCACCCCTCTCTGTTGGTGTCGAACTCGTCGTAATCGGTCTCCTTGAGCGGCGTGCGCTCGTAATCGGCGGCGCCGCCGAAGTCGATCCGCTGACCATCCACCCACACCCAGAGCCGGGCGTCCACGTTGGCGAACCGGAGCCGGTGCGTCCCGGCGGTCACCGCGCAAGGCCGAGCGCTCAGCTCGGCGTTCTGGCCACCGGACCGCGTGAGTGTGACCTTCCCGTTGCCGAAGGTGGCGCGGAACCGGTCCATTCCGCGCGACAGTTCCAGGGAGACCTCGGCACCGGGCGCCAACTCGGCCTCGCACTCCAAGATCAGGTCGCCGACCCAGAGTTGCTCGTCGGACTCGGTGGGGCGGCTGACGTTGTAACCCAGGAAGTTGTCGATGAGCCGGTCGGTGACCTTGGCCTTGTCGGTCGGCCACTCGCCCCGGAGGTGCCTGGCGTCGTCATCGTCCACACCCCGGCCGCGCTCCCCGACCCGCCACTCGGTGCGGGAGTGCCGGTACCGGAGCCAGTCCAAGCTGTCGCCCTTGTGAGCGAACGCGCGTGGGGCAGTCGGCGCGTCGGTGGTCCACGCCTCGGGCCGCTCCGGCGCGTGCCACCGCGGTCGGGCCAGTTGTGCGATGTCCTCCGGCTGTCGGTCGTTGTCCCAGACGATTCGGCGGTCCGCGAGCAACTGCCCTTCCTCTTTCCGCACGATCCGGAAGCCGCCGTCAATGTGGGGGGGGAAGCCGGCGTTCCGCGACGCCTCGAACCGCGCGACCGCCTGCGGGCTGTTCCGGTGCCGGAACCGGGGCTGCCACCAGTCCAGTTTCGGCGCGTCCGGGACGGGGTACGACAACGACGACGTGACATACAGGTCGCCGCGGTGGACGGCCAAGGTTTCCCCTCCGGAGCCCATCATCCGCTTGATGTAGTTCTGGGCCGTCTGCTGCGTCTGCGGCGCCTCCGGGTACTTGAACACCACCACGTCGCCACGTTCGGGTTCACGGAGGTGGTAGAGCGGTTTCAGCACCAGCACCCGGTCACCGCTGTTGTTACGCGGCCACTCCGGGAGGTCATCGATTTGCCCCCGGTGCCGGCAGTTGGGGCACACGTAATGCGTGAGCCGCACGAGCTTTCGGTTCTGTAGCGGGTTGTCCGGCGCGTCTCCCTCGACCTCGCTATGCGAGTTGAGCGGGAACGTGTGGCCGCACTTCGGACAGGGTATAATCTTCTGATAGCCGTAAAGCGTTTCAGCCATCGACCCGGTGGGGATGACAAACGCTTCGGTGATGAACAGCTTCAGCAAGAGAACCAGAACGACGACGAATACGATCGTCTCGACGACCTCACGGGCCGGATCGCGGTGCGCCTTTTTCTTCTCGTCTTCGGCGGTCTTGGCGGGATCGGCGGTCGCGGTTGGCATGCGGGCCTCGGTACGAGCAGAGCGAGCGTCGTTCGGTATTCGCTGGCGCGGGCGGTCAATTTCTGCGCGGTGGCCCGCGGTTGGGGAGCCTGTCAGTGCAGCCACCGGAGGCGGGACCAGTCGAGCGACTGGAACACGTGATCACGCCCGCCGACCGACACCCGACTCAGCCGGAGCGGTTGGTGAATCAGGAATGGTTTACCGATGAACGCGTCCTCCGGCACGCCCGGGTTGGGCCATTTCCGGCTGTCTTCGGAACTCTGGGTGTTGTCGCCGAGTACGAAATACTCGTGCCGGCCCAGCCGCGCCGGCCGGCTCCCGTGGTCGCGCTCGTCGGTGGTCGTGTAGTGGATGTCACGGCTCAGCTTCAGGTCGCGAACGATCACCTTGCACCCCCGCGCGGCGATCCGGCGGACGGGACGCGACTCCGGCGATCGGGGCTTCCCAACGGGGTCCAGATCTGCCGGGGGAATGACCATCCGCCCGTCGAGCGCAAGGGTGACCCGGCGGTCAACGAAGGCGAACTCGAGCCGGTGCTTGTTGCCGGGGGTGAGCGAGACACCGCCCGCAATGCCCAACCCGCCGCGGCCCTCCTGAACGAGCCGAGCCTGCCCCGCCCCGCGGGCGCCGACGCCGAGCTCCGCCGTTACGACATCGGCGCCGTCGGAGAGCCGGCACTCGAACGCCGCGTCCCCGGGCGCGCCGACCGCGGCGGCGACCTCGACCTCGCACGTGAGGTAGAAGTCGTGCGCGGCCGGCTCGCGGTCGCGGCGGATGGGGTATCCGTTGTACGCGTTCCACACGCGCACCGGCTCGGAGTCGCGCGCGTCCAGGTTCCAGTGCCGATACCGCACCGCGGCGACCGCTTGCGGGCCGTCGGAAGCGTCGAGGACCAGCGCCCCGTCCTCGATTACGGGGCCGCTCGCCGCGCTGGCGCCGTGCGGAAGCCGCGGGTCGCCCGGTTCGACCAGCCACCGCGCGCTCCACCCGTCGGGCTTGGGCGCGAAGTTCATGTCGAACACCGGAACGAGAGTCTCCCGGAGTTCGGCCAGTCCCTTGCGTACCAGCACGTCGTTGGCGTACACGTCGCCGTCGCGGATGGTGATCACCTCACCGGGTAGCCCCACGAGGCGCTTGACGTAGGGTTTGCCGAACTCCGACCGCTTCGGGTTCGGGCACCGGAAAACGACCATCTCCCAGCGCCGCGGCGCGCGCAGGTCGTAGACGTTCTTGTCCACCAGGAGCCGGTCGCCGCTCAACTCGCGGGCCGCGGCCAGCGAGAGCGTCTGCTCGCAGTTCCAGCAGAGCACCTTGAGGAAGTGTTCGGTTTCGCTGCCGGAACTGGGGCGCCCGACGCGCGCCGTCGCGCCGCACCGCGGGCAGAAGCCGTCGCGGTGGTGCCCGCTGAGCGCCGGCGACATGCTGCCGGTCGGGACGCCGAACGGCTCAAGCGCCGCAGTGCGAACGACGAGAAACAGCCCGACGAACGCGGCCATCACCACCAGCCCCGCGCGGAACGGGGACACGTTCTTGGTGGGCGGCGGGAGTTCGGCGGTCGGCTCTTTGTGTTCCGCGCGTGGCGTGGGCGCCGCCCCGTCGGGGTCGCCCGGGTTCGTAGCGGGTGTCGGCGTGTCGGTCATTAGGAGCGCCGTTGGAAACTGCCGAAAGGGTGACCCGCTCCCGGTCCGCCGAAGACACCAAACGTCAGTCGTCCGATTCTAATACCGCGAGGAACGCCTCTTGCGGCACCTCGACCTGCCCGATCTGCTTCATCCGCTTTTTGCCCTCGGCCTGCTTGGCCCACAACTTGCGCTTGCGGGTGATGTCCCCGCCGTAGCACTTCGCGGTCACGTTCTTGCGCATCGCCGCGATGTTCTCGCGGGCCACCACGCGCGCCCCGATGGCCGCCTGCAGCGCGACCTCGAACAGGTGCCGGTCGATCTCCTCGCGGAGCTTTTTCAGCACCTGCCGGCCCCGCCGCTCGGCAGACGTCCGGTGGACGATCACCGACAGCGCGTCCACCTTCTGCCCGTGGACGAGGATGTCGAGCTTCACGAGGTCCGCCGGGCGGAACCCGAGCACCTCGTAGTCCATCGTGCCGTACCCGTGCGTCACCGACTTGAGCTTGTCGTACAGGTCGTAAATGACTTCCGCGAGCGGCATCTCGTACACGAGGATGACGCGCTGCTGGCTCAGGTACTCGGTGCGGACGAAGGTGCCGCGGCGCTCCGTACACATGCCCATCAGGTCGCCGATGTTCCCGGCCGGGATCAGGAAGCTGATGCGCACGATGGGCTCGCGGAACTCCTCGATCAGCCCCGCGTCGGGCACCTCCTGCGGCCCGTGGACGGTGATCACCTCGCCGTCCCGCTTCTTGATCTCGAACGTCACGTTCGGGGCGGTCTGCACGAGGTTCAGCTCGCTGTCGCGCTCCAGCCGCTGCTGGATGATCTCGCGGTGCAGCATCCCGAGGAACCCGCACCGGAAGCCGAACCCGAGCCCGTCCGACACCTCCGGCTGGAACGTGAAGGAGCTGTCGTTGAGCTTCAGCTTGCCGAGCGCCTCACGCAGGTCCTCGAACTCGTTGTTGTTGACCGGGAACAGGCCCGAGTACACCATCGGCTTCGGCTCTTTGTACCCCGCCATCGGTTCCGCCGTGGGGGCGACCGCGTCCGTCACGGTGTCGCCGATGTTGACGTATTCGATGTTCTTGATGTTGGCGGTGAAGAACCCGACCTGCCCGGCGGACAGCTCGTCGACCTTGGTCGGCTCTGGACGGAACTGCCCCATCTCTGTGATGACGTACTCGCGCCCGGTGCGCATGAGCTTGATGCGCTGGCCCGGCTTCAGCACGCCGTCCATCATGCGGATGTAAACGACCACCCCTTTGTACGTGTCGAAGTGGCTGTTGTAGATGAGCGCTTTGAGCGGCGCGGCGGGGGAACCCGCGGGCGGGGGGACGCGGTCGATCACCGCCGCGAGCAGGTCCTCGACGCCGACGCCGGTTTTGCCGCTGACGCGCATGACCTCGTCGGGGTCGACCATCAGCGCCTGCTCCATCTCGCCGATGACGAAGTCCGGGCGCGCGTGCGGGAGGTCGATCTTGTTCAGCGTCGGAATGATTTTCAGGTTCGCGTCGATCGCGAGGAACGCGTTCGCGACGGTCTGCGCCTGCACACCTTGGAACGCATCGGCGAGCAGGATCGCCCCCTCGCACGCGGCGAGCGAGCGCGACACCTCGTAGTTGAAGTCGACGTGCCCCGGCGTGTCGATCAGGTTCAGCTCGTACTTCGTGCCGTTCAGCTCGTAGTAGACCGTGACCGGGTGCATGCGGATGGTGATCCCGCGCTCCCGCTCCAGGTCCATACTGTCGAGGGTCTGGGCCTTGATGTCGCGCTCAGACACCGCCCCGGTTTTAAGCAGGAACTGGTCGGCCAGCGTGCTCTTGCCGTGGTCGATGTGTGCGATGATGCAGAAGTTGCGGATGATCGCGGTCGGCGTCGGCATTATTCTGCAGCGCTCGGGGCAAGGTGCGCGGTCCCGCCTCGGGCGGGGCCGCTCGGTGCGTACTCCCAATATCCTAGCAGCACTCGCCGGCACTGAATAGACAACTCGGACCGCCCGTCTGCGCGTCCAGCGGGTAACATTCCAGAACGCCGTTCCGCCCGCGGCCCACGGGGACACTTTCATGCGCACGCTCGGTATCGTGGTTCTGCTGGCGCTCGCGGCCGTCACAGGGTGCCAGCCCGAGGACGCCCCTCCGGTCGACCTGACCGAGGCCGCCACCGCTGAGATCGCTGCGGCTGTGAAAGAGCGCACGGGTAAGGTGGTGCTGGTGGACTTCTGGGCCACGTGGTGCGGGCCGTGCCGCGCCCGGTTCCCGCACCTCGTGGACACCCACAACAAGTACGCCGACCGGGGGCTCGTGTGCGTGAGCGTGTGCCTCGATAGGGTTGGCGGGTGGGACAAGCTCGACTACAAGCTGGCACACATCCAGAGCTTCCTCCGGTCCAAAAGGGTCCCGTTCCCGAACTTCGTTGCCACCGACAAGAACGACGAGCGGCTCAAACAGTGGTCAGGGCTGAACGGCGGCGTTCCGCACATGGCGATGTTCGATAAGGCCGGAAAACGCGTGTGGGACAGTGAGCAGCGCGAGCTGAGCGACGACGAACTCGACACGCTGATCGAGCGCGAGCTGGCGAAGTGACCCGAATTCCGTTTTACAAGGAGCAGAACATGTATCGAACCTGGATCTGCGCCGGCATCCTGTCTGCAGCCGCACTCGGGGCGGGCGCGAACCGGGCCGCGGACGAACCCGGCAAGAACGTGACCGTCACCGAGGCAAAGGTTGACGCGCTCGCGAAAGCCGTGGCCGAACAGAAGAAGGTGGTGCTGGTGGACTTCTGGGCCACATGGTGCGGGCCGTGCATGAAAAAGTTCCCGCACTTCGTCGACACCCACAAGAAGTACAAGGACAAGGGGCTCGTGTGCGTGAGCGTGAGCATGGACCCGAAGGGCAAGGAAGACAAGTACGACAAGGACGCCGTGCTCAAGTTCTTAAAGGAGAAGGGCGCGGCGTTCCCCAATTTTGTGCTGCTGGGTTACCAAGCCGACGAGGAGCAGGTGAGCAAGCGGTTCGGACTGGACGGCGGCATCCCGTTCCAGGTGCTGTTCGGCAAGGACGGTAAGCGGGTGTGGACGAGCGAAGAGAAAGAACTCACGGACGCGGAACTCGACAAGCTCATCGAAACCGAGCTCGCGAAGTAGTCGCACAGTGGACTCGAGTTAGCCGTCCGCGATCCGGAGGCTTACAACGAGCCGGCCCTCGTCACCGGAGTGACGAGGGCCGGCTCGTTTCAACTTTGGCTCAGCACTTAGCTGGCGGCGGCGCCACCGGTCGGCGGCTTGATGGACGAGCCGACGAAGCTGAACGTGCTGTTCGCGTTGGAGCCCAGGGTGGTGATGGCGGCGATGCACACCACCACGATCAGGGCCAGCATCACCGCGTACTCCACGGCGGTCGGCCCGTCTTCGGCCTTCAGGAAGTTCACCAAGCTCTTGGTCAGGCTGCGCATCTGGTGCCCTTTCAACGGTGCCCAATTGGAGGGTGTGAGACCGGTGCGCGGGGGCGGTTGTTGCGCCCGACGCGGTCGCCGGTTTCCGCGGCTCGGGGCGAGCTGGGACGGCTCACCTTTTACCTTGCGGGTTGACACCTGAGATTTAGGGCATGTACCGGTGAACGCTGGTCGGTTTTGCCGAATTGTGCGATCGTGCCGGGGCATTCTGCCGAAAAAGCCGGCGCCACGTTTGGCGAATGAGTGTGTTGTCGGTCCGAGCGCTTAAAACGAGCCGACCCCGCCACTTTCGGTGACGGGGTCGGCTCGCTAAAGTTCCCGCAGGCCACTTAGCTGGCGGCGGCGCCACCGGTCGGCGGCTTGATGGACGAGCCGACGAAGCTGAACGTGCTGTTCGCGTTGGAGCCCAGGGTGGTGATGGCGGCGATGCACACCACCACGATCAGGGCCAGCATCACCGCGTACTCCACGGCGGTCGGCCCGTCTTCGGCCTTCAGGAAGTTCACCAAGCTCTTGGTCAGGCTGCGCATCAGGCTCTCCTGTGGTTGGGGCGTCTCGCGCCCCGGGTCTTGTCCGAAAGGTCGCGTGTTGTGCGGGCACGTTGCCCGGACAGAAGGTTCTTAGAATCGCGTTCGGGTGATGCTGTACGGCTCTTCGTTTTTTCTACTTATGCGGTCCGACGCCAGTCGGATTTTCGGTCACCGCTCGTGCACTTAGCTGGCGGCGGCGCCACCGGTCGGCGGCTTGATGGACGAGCCGACGAAGCTGAACGTGCTGTTCGCGTTGGAGCCCAGGGTGGTGATGGCGGCGATGCACACCACCACGATCAGGGCCAGCATCACCGCGTACTCCACGGCGGTCGGGCCGTCTTCGGCCTTCAGGAAATTCACCAGGCTCTTGGTCAAGCTGCGCATCAGACTCTCCTGCGGTTGGGGCGTCTATTCGGCTGGGTCTCGCCGCTCCATGGGCGAGAGACAGCCAACAACTAGTTCATGCGAGCAGGCGGTGCAAACGGTCGGAGCGAGTTTTCCGGCACAATCCGAGATATTCGCGCGGTGCGAAAAACTCCCCTCCCCCGCGTGGCCGGTGCGTGCCGGTTCCGGATAACAGTTTGAAACGGTTGTGTCGGTTCGTTCCGCCTCTCCACTTGTGACGACTGCGAGGTCTCTGCGATGTCTGATGGTCCCACCCGTACCAGCCTGATCACCACCGGCGGCCAGGGCCGCGCGCCGAACCGCGCGATGCTCCGGGCGGTCGGGTTCACCGACGAGGACTTCGACCGGCCGGTGATCGGGGTCGCGTCGCTGTTCAGCGACATTACCCCGTGCAACGCGCACCTGAACCGGCTCGCGGAGAAGGGGCGCGAGGGGGTGCGCGCCGCCGGCGGCGTCCCCCAGACGTTCGGCGCGCCGACCGTGTCCGACGGGATCAGCATGGGGCACCGCGGGATGCGGTACTCGCTGGTGAGCCGCGAGGTGATCGCGGACGCCATCGAGACCGTGTGCGGGGCGATGAACCACGACGGGCTGGTCGCGTTCGGCGGGTGCGACAAGAACATGCCCGGCTGCGTCATGGCGATGGCCCGGCTCAACATCCCGAGCGTGTTCGTCTACGGCGGCAGCATCATGCCGGGCGTCGGGGCGCACGGCGAGGACCTCGACATCGTCTCGATTTTCGAGGCCGTTGGTCAGTTCCAGGCGGGCAAGATCGACCAAAAGGCGCTCCACAAGGTGGAGTGCGAGAGTTGCCCGGGTCACGGCTCGTGCGGCGGCATGTATACCGCCAACACGATGTCCAGCGCGATCGAAGCGATGGGCCTGTCGCTGCCTTACGGGGCGAGCAACCCGGCGGTGACCGCCGCGAAGGACCGCGAGTCGTTCCTGGCCGGTAAGGCGGTGTTGCGGTGCGTCGAGAAGAACATCCGCCCGCGCGACATCATCACCCGCAAGAGCCTGGAAAACGCCTACACATTCGTGTTGGCTCTGGGCGGCAGTACGAACGCGGTGCTGCACCTGATGGCGATCGCGCGTGAGGCGGGCGTCGAGTGGACGCTCGAGGACTTCGACCGCATCAGCGCGAAGACGCCGCACCTCGCGGACCTGAAGCCGGGCGGCAAGTACGTGATGTTTGACCTGTACCGCGTGGGCGGCACGCCCGCGGTGCTGAAGGCATTGCTGGACAACGGCTTCCTGCACGGCGACTGCATCACCGTGACCGGCCAGACGCTCGCGGAGAACCTCAAAGACGTGCCCAGCGTGTTCGAGAAGCCGCAGAAAGTGGTAAAGCGGTTCGAGGAGCCGCTCTTCAGCCACGGGATTCACGTGGTGCTGAAGGGCAACTTGGCGCCCGAAGGAGCGGTCGCGAAGGTGGCAGGCCTGAAGCAACGCAGCATCACCGGCCCGGCCAAGGTGTTCGACGGCGAGGAGGCGTGTTTCGCCGCCATCCAGGCGCGGAAGATCGTCGCGGGCGATGTGGTCGTGATCCGCGGTGAGGGGCCGGTCGGCGGTCCCGGGATGCGCGAGATGCTGAGCATCACCGGCGCGCTAATGGGCCAGGGGCTGGGCGAGACGGTGGGGCTCATCACCGACGGCCGGTTTAGTGGTGGTACGCACGGGCTGGTGGTCGGACACGTCGCGCCCGAGGCCTGGGTGGGTGGCCCGATCGCACTCATCCACGACGGCGACTCGATCACCATCGACGGCGACGCCAAGACCCTCACGCTCAACATTCCTGACGCGGAACTGCAAGCGCGGAAGGATCAGTGGAAGGCGCCGGCGCTGCGGGTGACGGGCGGGGTGTTGGCGAAGTACGCGAAGCTGGCCCGCTCTGCCAGCGAAGGCGCCGGGACCGGGTGATATGCCCTACTCACTCGCGATCAACGAGTACGACGAAGGGAACCGGTTGCGTGGCACGGTCGTCCCGAACCCGACGTGGGAGCTTTTCCTCAACGTGTTCAGGACGACTCAAAGCCGCGCTCGACGGTTCGCCGGCATTTCTGTTGTCGCGATGAACGGTTCTTCTCTCATGATCGACGGCTCCGACTGCCTCTTTTTTGTGCTTTACGAGCGGGCCGACGGTTTTCAGTTTCAGCCGCTTCCGGATCTGCACCAACCGGACGGAGGTGTGACGGTCGTGTGCGGTGGAGTGTTCACCACCTTGCCACGATCCTACCTGCTCGACGAACAACGTTTGCTGCGGGTCGTCGAGGACTTCTGGTTTGATCGGCTGGACACTACTGTGGGTTGGGAGGCACTGTAACCTCGCTTTACGGAACATTGAAAGGGGCCGCGATGTCTGCCCCAGTACAGTCCGGTTGGGAAAGGACGGTTCTCGCCGTGGAACAGGTCCGCGATCGGTTGCGCCGCGCCGTCGGGGCGCTCGACGGCGCAAGCGTGCCTTACGCCGTCGTCGGCGGTAACGCCGTTGCAGAATGGGTCGGCCGCGTGGATCAAGCGGCCGTTCGCAACACCCGCGACGTGGACGTGCTTCTCCGCCGCACCGATTTCGACGCCGCGAAGGCGGCACTGGAAGCCGTCGGGTTCGTGTACCGACATGCGGCCAGTATCGACATGTTTCTCGACGGGCCGAACGCTAAGGCTCGCGACGCGATCCACATCGTCTTCGCGGCCGAGAAGGTGCGCCACGACCACATCACCCCGGCGCCGGACGTGGATGAGAGCGAACCGGGCGGCTCGTTCCGCGTTGCCGCGCTGACCGCGCTTGTGCGGATGAAGCTGAATGCCAACCGCGATAAGGACCGCACCCACATTCGCGACTTCATCGAAGTCGGGCTGATCGACGCGACCTGGGTCAGTCGGTTTCCGCCCGAACTCGGGGCCAGGCTCCAGCACCTTCTTGACACCCCCGACGGCTGACTCGGTCGCGACCGCGCGATACACTGGCCGGGACGTTTCACCGGCCAGGAAGGACTTCACCATGTCGCGGTTCGCGCTCGGTTTGCCACCCCTTCTTGCTTTATCGCTCCTGGTTCCCATCGCACCAACCCGCGGCGAACCCGCGGCGAACCCGCCCGAACAGCCAGTGGCGGCACGCGCCGCGGACGCCACGTCCGACGCCGAACTCGTGAAGACCGCGCAAGGGATGTTCGCCGACCTCAAACTGGTCACCCTTGAGAACGGGTTGCGCGTTTACCTGCTCCCGGTGAAGGGGGCGCCGGTCGTGACGACGATGGTGGCGTACCGAGTCGGCGCCGCGGACGAGGAGAAGGACCAGACCGGGCTGTCGCACTACCTCGAACACCTGCTGTTCAAGGGTACCGCAAAACTGGTCCCGGGCGACATCGACCGCGCCACCCAGCGCAGCGGCGGGCGCAACAACGCTTACACGTCCGAGGATATGACGGTCTACCACTTCGATTTCGCCGCCGACCGGTGGGAGATCGCGCTGGAGATCGAAGCCGACCGGATGCGCAACACGCTCATCGACGCCAAACACGAGTTCGAGCAGGAGAAAGGCGCGGTCGTCTCGGAACTGGAGGGCGGCGAGGACAATCCATGGGACCTGGAATACAAGGCGATCCTGCCGCTCCTGTGGCCCAAGGAGTCGCCGTACTCCCACCCCGTCATCGGGCAGCGCGAGCACGTGCGCGGGGCCACCGCGGAGGTCATCAAGCGGCACTACGACAAGTGGTATCATCCGAACAACGCGTCACTGATCGTTGCCGGCGGGTTCGACCCCGACGCGGCCCTGGAGAAGATCAAGAAGCTGTTCGGGCCGATCGCCAAGACCGAACTGCCGCCCCGCAAGAAGGCGACCTTCTACCCCGAGCGTAAGGAACCGGTTCGTAAGGAATTCGAGTCGAAGTTCGACGTGCCGCGCATGATGGTCGGGTTCAACACGGTTCAGGTCGGCACACCCGAAGACCCGGTTCTGGATGTGGTGCAGGAGATCCTTGCGGGCGGGAAGACCTCGCGGCTGTACCGGAAAATGGTGGAGGACGAGCGGATCGCGTCCGAGGTAAGCGCGGGCAACTACGCCGGCCGCTACCCCGGCTGGTTCGCGGTCAACGTTGAGTTGCTTCAGGGGAAGGACCGCAAGAAGGCCGAAGAACTCGCGTTCGCGGAACTCGACAAGCTCGCGGCTGAGCCGGTGAGCGATGCAGAGCTGAACCGCGCCCGGCGCAAGATCCTGGCGTCGTTCATCTTCGCACGCGAGAGCGTCCACAGCCTGTGTGATGCGGTCGCACGGACCAGCACCTACCCCGGCGGTGAGGACGTGGCAAAGTTCTTCAAGAACTACCTCGACCGCGTTGCGAAGGTCACGAAGGAGGACATTCAGAAGGTCGCGAAGCAGTACCTCGTGCGCAACACGTCGGCGATCGTCTGGAGTGTGCCGGCGGCCCCGCCTCAGAAAGGCGGCATGCAGAACCCGGAATTCGGAACAAAGACCGAACAGGCGCGAGCCCTTCCGCGGGCGCCTTCGCACGTCGCGTTTCGCGCGTCGCACGCCGCACCGAAGTCGGCAGAGGCCGGTACGAGCGGGTTCTCGCTGAACGCCGCCAAGAAGGTCGTTCTTCCGAACGGCCTCACCGTCGTTCTGCTCGAAGATCACCGACTACCGGTCGTTGTTGCGGCGGCGGAAGTTGCGAACGTGCGGCTGCGCGAACCGCTGGAGAAGCTCGGGGTCGCCACGCTGATGGGTAACCTGCTCGAAGAGGGCACCGCGAAGCACACCGGCAAGGAGATTTCGGCCCTCATTGAGGGCACCGGTGGGAGCCTCTCGCTTTCGTCGAGCGGCGGTACCTTGAAGGTACTCACTCCGGATACCGACCTGGGGTTGGGGTTACTGTTCGAGTGTCTCCAAGCGCCGACCTTCCCGGAGGACGCGCTCGAGCGGATGCGCGAGCAGCAACTTTCCTCAATCGCCGACGCCGAAACCCAGCCGCGCACGCGGGCGGGTCGGCTTTTCAACGCTACGGTTTACGGAAACCACCCCAGCGGCCGGCCGGCTCTCGGGAAGAAGGAAATCGTCGAGAAGCTCACCGCCGCCGATGTGAAGGCGTTCCACAAGCTCGCGTTCGCACCCAACTTCGCGACCGTGGCCGTTGTCGGGGACTTCAAGACGGATGAGATGGTCAAGAAGCTCGAGGCGCTCACGAGTTCTTGGAAGAAGTCGGAACTGAGTCAGCCGGAGGTGGCGCCCCCGCCGGAGCCGAAAAGTGGCGAACAGATCGTGTCCGACAAGAACGCGTCACAGGTTCACGTCTACATCGGGCGGCTCGGGATCACCCGCGACCACCCCGACTATTACAAGTTGCTCGTGATGGACAACGTGCTCGGCACCGGGCCGGGGTTCACCGACCGGCTGTCGTCGAACCTGCGCGACCGGCTCGGCCTGGCCTACACCGTCAACGCGACCATCACGACCACGGCCGGGAAGCAGCCGGGCACGTTCACCGGGTTCGTGGGGACGTTCCCGAACAAGTTTCTGGACGTGAAGTTCGGGTTCTTCAAGGAGGTGAACAAGCTCCGCGACGAGGTCCCGACCAATCAAGAGGTCGAAGACGCGAAGAAGTACCTGCTTGGCAGCCTGCCCTTCAAGTTCACAACGCTGTCGGGCGTCGCGGGCGAACTGCTCGCCGCGGAACGGTACGGCCTGGGCTTCGACTACCTGGAGAAGTACCGCAAGGAGGTGGCGGCGGTCACCCCGGCTGACGTGCAGGCGATGGCGAAAAAGCACCTCGACCCGAAAACGCTGGTGCTGGTGGCCGTTGGCGCGATCGATAAAGACGGTAAGCCGCTGGAGAAAGAGAAGAAGTAAACGCGAGGGCCCCATCGGCCCCTCGCACCATTGCCACAAACGGTTCTCCTCCGGTGATGCGGGGCGCCGGCCCCGTGCTCCCCCGGAGGAGAACCGTTTGTGTTCCGTTCGCGTACAATGTTTAACGACTCGAAGTTTCCGCGGAGCCGCGACACATGAGTTCGGGAGCCACCCCACCCCCCGCGTCCGGCGGGCTGAAGTCGGCGCTAAAGGTCGCCGTGCCGCTCGTAGCGCTCATGGCGGTGATCTTCGGCGCGACCCTGTTCTCGATGTACACCACGAAACCGCAAGAAGAGACGAAGAGCGGCGGAGATGGCGCCACGGCGAGCAACTCCGAGCCGCCTCTACGTTTCTTCAACAGCGAGCGCACGTGGGACCCGCCGTCGTCCGAGTTGAAGTACCGGCACCTCCCGAACTTGGCCCCGTCGGCGATCAAAGGGGACGATTATTCCCTTCAAGACCGGGTGTTCGCGGGGTTCTATGAGCCGAGTTCGGAGACCCTGCGCCGGGCCGCGTTCTGGTTCGAGAACCGCAACCCGAACCCGGTTCTCTTACAGTTGAAGGGGATCAGTTGCACGGCGTGCAGCGGCGGCCGGCTGGCCGCAATCCCGCCCGAAGTGACGAAAACGTACCTCCAGCGCACCGCTCTGGCGTCACTGCCGATCGGCACGTTCAACGCGTTCGGGGTCGGGTTGCTCGAACCGGCAGTAGAGTTCGACAAGCTGGAATGGACGACGCACAAGTATCGCGACGACCCGAACGCGACGTACAAGGTGCCCGCGGCGCCGGCGAACCCGGACAAGTGGACCGCGCAGTGGGGGATTCTCGAACTCACGTTCACGGTATCGAAGGACCCGAAAGTGCCGCTTTCGGCCCAGTTCGCGACCAAAGTCGAGGGTACCAACCAGGTCGGCGCGCACCTGTTCGGGATCATGTTCGCCGCGTCCGAGGCTTGTGCGGTCTCCCGCCCGACAATCGATGTCGGGGAGATTAACCAACTCACCGGCGACCGCGAGTACACATTTGTACTGTACTCGGCGACACGCGGCCCCAAGTCCGAGTTCGACGACCTCCTGCCGCCGGTGTGTACCGTACAAGCCACCCCAGGCACCGACGCCGGACCGTTCGTCGCTGTGACGAAGGTGGTCCGCGTTCCGGACGCGGATCTGTTCGAGGTGGTGCAGGAGACCGCGAAGGCGGGACAGTTGACGAAAGTGAAGGCCGCCTACCGGGTGACCGTGGCGGTGCGTCCGCAGGTCGACGGGGCTCGCATCCCGCTCGGCGCGCTCGACCGCACCATTTACATCAGCTCGGGCAGCGCGACCGCGGCCGTGAAAGTGAACGCGATGGTGAAGGGCGCGGTGTGGCTCGCGAACGGGAAAACCGAGATCGAGGTGCCGACCTTCAAGGGCCGGATGGGCACGGTCCACGTACCGGAACTGGTCACCGAGTCCACCGGGTTGGAACTGACCGTGGTCGAAGACGAGAGCAGGCCGCGGGCGTTCAAGTACCAACTGACGCCGAAGGCCGATCGCGGCGGGCAGGGGTACTACGACCTGAGAATCACGATCCCACCGTCGGCACAGTTCGGCGCGTTTCGGGACGCGGTGGTGGTACTCGAAGCGAGGCCCAAAAAGCCCGCCGGTGCCTCACCTGACGCGACCGCCCCGCAGGGGCAGCGGATTCGTATTCCGGTTCGCGGCTTTGGGGAACAGGGCTGATTTTGACGATTGCGGCGTGTTCGAGCAGCGTTTCTGCTTGCCCAGATCGTGCGACCCGACCGCCGGCGTGCCCTCCGAGGCGCGTCGGCTAAGCGCCCCCTCCTCTCGCCACCCGCTCTTTGCCGACATTCGGATGGGAGTGACTCCCGCCCCGTTCAGGAGGACGACCCGCGATGTCCGATCCGATCCCGCGTCCGAACGCCCGCGCGACCGCGTCGCGCCTGTTCGCGCTCCTCGGCTTCGGTGCCGTGCTCGCCGCACTGGCCTCCGGAACGGCGGCCGATCCGCCGCGAGCGGTGCCGAAAGAAACGCTTGTTGACGGGAAGCCGCTGTTCGCGGACTGGCCCAAGGACCAGAAGCCGGACGCGACCCTGGTGCTGACTGGACAGACGTTCGGGTACCTCCAGCCGTGCGGGTGCAGCCGCCCGCAGACCGGGGGATTGGAGCGCCGCGCGTACTTCATCGACCAACTCAAGAAAAAGGGCTGGCCGGTCGCCGGGGTGGACCTTGGCGACCTGTACCCGGAAAAGGTGGCGGTTGGTGAGCAGGGCAAGCTCAAGTACCTCGCCGCCATGAACGCGCTGCGCGAGATGGGGTACATCGCGGTCGGGGTGGGCGAGACGGAACTCAAAGGTGGGCTAGACGGATTGCTCGGCAAATACATCGTGCAAAAAGAACAGCCCCCGTTCACGCTTGCAGGTAACATTGTCGGGCCGGGGGTGGACGCGGCCGGAAAGCCGGTTCTGTACCCGCGTGAGCAGCGGTTCCCGCCGGGAGCAGGTAAGCGTCCGATTGTCGAGTTGACCGAGGTGGCTGATGTTGGCGGCGTCCCGGTCGGGGTAGCGGGAGTCGTCGGTAGCCCGCTGGCGGTTCTGGCCCGAGAAAAGAAGTTCGACACCTCGATCGACTTTGCTAAACCGCAAGACGCACTGGTTGCCGCCCGCGACGCGCTCGCGAAGCACCCCAAAAAGCCGCGGCTGAATGTCCTGATTTACCAGGGAAGCATGGCCGATGCCCAGAACGTCGCCAAAAACTTCCCCGAGTTCAACGTGATCCTCTGCCAGGCGAGTGACGCGCTTCCGCCGCTGAAACCTAATTACGTGAACACGACTGCCGGCACGACCGCCATCGTCGAAGTCGGACACAAGGGACAGCACGTCGGCGTCGTGGGCGCGTTCAAGAAGCCGGGCGGCGGGTTCGAACTGAGGTACCAACTCGTCCCCATGGGCGAGGAGTTCAACCAGCCCGGCACGGACGCGGAGGCGCTCCAGAAGAATAAGGCGATTCAGTCGCTCCAGTGGTACGCGGAGCGCGTCAAGAAGGACATCGTACTCGGCAAGGATTACCCACGAACCCTGCACGCGGCGCAGATCCACGCGGCCGAACTGAAGCCGAAGGGGGTGTCTCTCCGGTACGTGGGATCCGAGGCGTGCAAAGCTTGCCACCAAGCCGAGTACAAGAAATGGGCGGATGTGGCCCCGGATGAGAAGTCGCTGGCCCACAGCCACGCGATGAAGTCACTGGAGAAATACGCCCATCGCCCGAACCTGCGCCAGTTCGATGGCGAGTGCGTGAAGTGTCACACGGTCGGGTTCAACCATAGCACCGGGTACGAGGACGAAAAGAAGACGCCACAACTTAAGAACGTGGGGTGCGAGAACTGTCATGGACCGGGCAGCGGACACGTTGCCGACCCCAAGAACAAACAACTAACCGAACTTCTTTCTCAGTGGAAGCAGGGTCTTACACCGGCACCAGGACAGAACGCGATTCGGCTGCCTGACAAGGCGTTCATGGAGAAAATGGCTAAACTCGGGCCGGAGGAGCGCGGAAAGATGGCTCAGGCGCCGGCGACGCAACTGTTGATCAACCGCGTAAGTGCGATGTGTATGGAGTGCCACGACCACGACGCCGATCCGCATTTCGACATCTATAAGAACTGGGCGAAGATCGGCCACAGTGGGCTCGCCCCCCCGGGCGGTTGGCCGGCAGTGGCGCCCAAGCAGTAAGAAATTGACTGCCGGTAGGTGATTTATCGATGTGCCCCCGGAACCGCACAATGTGGTGCCGAGGGGCACTCGTTGCGTCTGGGTTATTGGCCCTCGTTTTGGCTTCCTGGCCCCGTCATACCTGTTGAGTAGAACGCGGTAGTTGGGTCAGCCGTGTGACGGGATGTTCGTCGGATTCGGTACCGGCGCATGAGTGCGAGCCGTGTACCCCTCATTCAGGCTCCGATACCGGTGCTCGGTTCCCGCGCGCTGGTGATCCGATCAACGACGGCAGCGGCGGGACTGCAAGCGGCATAGAGGAGATCTGTGTCTCACTCCGTGTCGCTTGCAGTCCCGCGGTTCGCGGTGTCCGATGTGTTTGCCCAGGCAATGCGAGCTGGGCGTGTGGCATTTCATTGTTCAGGCAGAACAACTATGCTCCCCGATACCGCGTTAAGCCGAACGCGGTACCGAGAGCCGCGCTGGGTGGGTGAAACTGCGCGGTTGGAGTGACTTCCTGGGTTACTTGTTCGGATTGATCCGACCCCCGAAGCCTTCGACGATGTTGACGGAGCCGGTGCTGCGGTCGTAGCTGATGATCTTGCCGGTCTTTTCGGTCCCTTGGCCGCCACGGCTCATCACCCGAGCGGGAATGGTTGCACTGCCAATCAGATCAACTGCCTTGCCGTGCGTTTTGATCGTTTCGGCAGACCCGTCATAGTCGTCCGATTGCACATAGGCGTTGCCTACGGCCTCCATAACTTGTTCCAGCGCGGCATTCTGCTTCTTGTGGCTCCATACCACCATTTTTTTGGAGCATGTCATCAATACCGCACGATCCGGTGGGTTGTTCATGTTGACAGCGAGCGTCGGAGACTTCGCCGGGACGCTAACCGCCTTCACGTTGTCGCCGAAGGTGGCTTCTCGATACACCTTGCCCTTTTCCACGGCCGTCATCCGTCCGCTGAACTCGACGATCGTGAGCTTCATCTCCTGATCGTTCTTAGGGACCGGCTGCATCGGCTGGGGGGCCGCTCCTCCTGCCGGGCCGACCGGATTGGCTTCCCCCTGCTGCCAGATCCGGACCCTACCAGGCCCCTCGGCGATGATACGCTGGAACGTCTCTTTGCTGCCGGGCTCTTGTGCCTGCGCGAACATCCGGAGTTCCGAGGCACTGAGTTGCTGAACCTTAATCGGCTTGCCGTCCTTATCGTGCTCGACCTGGTTGAACCGCACCTCGAGGTCACGCTCGACATCGGCCGTGTCGCCGGGTGCCGGGTAACAGAACACTTTGTCGAGTTTGGCTTTGCTGGTGTTCCCCTCTCTCGCGGCGGCCTGCTTTTGGGCGGTGTTGAAGTACATCGGGCGATCGAACACGACGTTCATTGTGTGGCAATTGACCGACGATTCGCCCTGGGTAGCTTGAACCTTGCCTACGAACTGGGCGGACCGCTTCGCGCCGTCGAAGGTCATTTTGTCGCGCCAGTGGATCACGACCACCTCGGGCTGGCGCAACTCGCCGCCGGCCAGGTCGCTGTTGGTCGGCATCGTGAGTGCCCCGCGGCCGGTCACCGACGCCGAGTTCCGCACCTGGTTCAGGACCACCTCCGGCCCGAGCAGCGACATCTCTTCTTGGTGCACCTCGCCGAGCCGGTTGGGCCAGCCGTACACGGTCATCACGCTGCCGTCCGCGGACCCGTCAATGAGCAGCAGCCGGCCGAGGATGTCCACGCCGCGCGACTTGGACGGGTCGGTCGGGTCCTGGTGAACGTTAACGGCCTCCTCGCACCGGGCGTGGTTGAGTTGATACCGGACGCTCTCGGCGGCCGGCTCCTTCGGCTTTGGTCCCGCAGGCGAAGGAGCGGTGAACCGCGTCAGGTGCATTTCGATCGACTTGGCGCTAATCTGGTGCGGCGGCTTCGGTTTCTCGGGCGCTTTTGCCGCCGGCTCGGGCGGCTTGGGCGGGACCGGCGTGGCCAACGGCGTCGGGCCGGGTTGCGGCGCGGGGGCCGGGTCTTTCGTGGGCGGTGCGACCGCCCGGGTCACCACGACGGGTTTTGCGTCTGTAATGTGAACGGTCAGTTGGTCCGCGTAGGTGATGTCGTACTCGGCGGAGTGGCTCTTCACGTTCCCCACCGCGAGCACCCGGGACGGTTTCGCGCCGCCGGTCGGGGACGACAGTTCCGGGGCACCCGCCGCTTTATCGGCGCGCGGCTCCATCCAGACCTTGAGAACATTGCCGGTCAGCCAGTAGTCGGCCTTGCGGTCGTCGAACTTGGCGTTGTCGGTGAGGACGAACACGTCCTGTTCGCGACCGTCGATCAGATCCCGGCTCTGCAACAGGGACGTTCGCCACGACGCCGAAAAGGTGACGGCGTTGGTGCCGGGGTCACGCATCTCGATCTTCCCGGCGCCGCGGACCGTCATCTGTTGCTTCCGCACCGCGGGCTGACCCGGGCCGGCCTGGGGCGGCGGCCCCGGCTCGATGATGAGCGTGGCCGGCTCTTGCGGGGTGCCCGCGCTGAGTTCGCTCCGCCCCTGCACGACGCGGAGCGGGGTGCCGGAGAGCCTCGTGCGCGACTCGGCCTGCTGGTGGACCAGATCCCGCCCGTAAGCCACGACCGAGTTGTCGTCGGAGGCGAGGGTGATGTAGCCGTTTGGCACCTGGGTCCAGGCGTGGAGCTGCTTGATGGCTGGGGCGTTCGACGGGCGCGCGGCCCCGGTCGGCCCGCCGTTGAACTCGAGTTCCAGCACCTGACTGTACAAACTGCTGGCGCCGCCGTGCGCCGGGATCTTGGTCACCTGGACATCGTTCGGCAGGTTCGGGTCCGAGTGCGGGACCACGTCGAACCGGGCCAGCGCCTTTTCGGCGTCATACGAGAACGGTCCGCGGGTGTCGATTTGCAGCAGCGCGCGGTTCAGGAGCCGGGCGTTGTACCCGATCGGCCCCAACCCGCCGGTGACGGCCGCGATCGCCGGCGGCGGGGGCACGAGCGCCAGCCCGCTGTTCTTGGGCGGCGGGGGCTGGCCTGGCGCGGGCGTCCCGCCCACGATCGACTGCCCGTTGTCGACCCAGAGGTTCATTACCACCTGTTCAAGGAACTCGACGCGGCGGACGCCGTTCATCGGGCTGGCGCCGGGCTTCGGCGCCGGCTTGGGTTGCCCGGTCGCCTGCTTCTGTTCGAGGTACACGCGCAGGCCGAGCGCGGTGATGGTCGGGGGCGGGAGCCGCTGCCCGCTCAGAATTGCGGCCACGGCGCCGGAGTGGCGGTTCTCCTCGCTTCTGGTCGGGACCGCGACCGGGGCGGCCGAGCCGACCGGGCGGGGCAGGTTCTGCCGGTCCACGATCTCCACGGCCGCGTCGGTCCAGAAGTCCGGGCCGTTTGCGGCGGGGGTGCCCGCGACCGCCTTCGGGTCGCGGTAGAACATCGGCCCGACGGTGCGCAGCACGAGGGCCCGGTTCGGGTCGCTGGAGCGCTGGTTGTTGGTGATGTGGATGGTGCCGCGGCGGGGGTCCGGCAGGGCTTCGGCGAAGTCGCTGTGCAACTCCAACTGCACCAGGGTGGCCTTGCCCGGCCGCATGTCGGCCGGGTTGGTGATGACCCGGTCGAACTCCAGCACGCCCTTGTCGGCGTGGATGGTCGTGATCTCGGTGACCTCGCCGGGCTGGCGCAGGTGCTCCCGCCGCTCCTTGCTGAAGATCGCGATGCTGAACGGGCTGAGCGTGACGCGCTTCGAGTTCGGGTTGCTCGGCGCTTTGCCGGCCGCGACCACGATCGACGACTCGCCGTTACGGATCTCGATCTGGGTCTCGTAGTGGGAGTAGTTCGTTTCGGGGCTGTTCTCGCCGAACGCCACGACGAGCTTGTGCAGCGTCTGCGAGGTGCTGCGCTCGGGCGGCACAAAGCTCCCGGGGTCCGCCGGCACGAGCATCTTGGCGGGGAGCTGCGGTAGCCCGTCGAGCCAGCCGAGCAACTGTGCGTAAGCGAAGTACGCGCCCGCGGACAGCATGAACCCCGCGAGCAACAACATGGTCCGCCGCGGCGTCAGCATGGCACTCCGGATTAAGTGGTGTAGCGGGCCGTCACTTCGCCCCAGCGGCCCGCGAGCTTCAGCAGCCACTCGATGGCGTCGCGGACGGCCCCGTGCCCGCCGGGCACGGCGGTGACGTAGTGGGCGACCGCGCGAGCTTCGGTACAGGCGTCCGCCACCGCGACCGCCAGTCCGCACGCCCGCAACACGGGGACATCGGGCAGGTCGTCGCCGAGGGCGCACACCCGGTCGGGGGGCACCCCCGTTACACGGAGCACCTCTTCGAGCGCCGAGCGTTTGTCCTCGCGCCCCTGAAGAACCGGCGACACGCCCAACTCTGCGGCGCGGCGCTCGACCGCCGACGAACACCGACCCGACACAATGGCGACCCGCTTACCGGCCGCGCGCCACAACTTCAAGCCCGACCCATCGCGCACGTGGAACCGCTTTAGTTCGCGCCCGTCGTCCAGGTAGGCCACGCTGCCATCGGTCATGACCCCGTCTACGTCGAGTAGGAGGAGTTCGATCGCGGCGGCGCGGGCGGCAAGCTCGGAAGTCTGCATCACTTTACGCGCTCTTACGGCCGATCAGGCGCAAATGGGATTGTGAATTTGTTTCACCGGCGTGCGAGTCGAGTCCGATTAGGTCGGTAATGTCGAGCATGCCGATCGGCCGCCCGTCTGCATCGACCACCGGCAGTTCGCTGAACTTCCTCGCCTTGAGCGCGTCCAGCGCGACCGTGACCCGAACCTCGGGGCCGATGACGACCGGTGCGCGCGTCATGACGGCGGCGATGGGCGAATCGAGGAGCCGGTCCTCGCGGTTCTCGAACAGGCGCGCGAGGTCGCTGTCGGTGAACAGACCCGAGAGCCGTCCGGCGGCGTCCGTGAGCATGATGGCGCCGGTCCGGCGGCCGGTGTGCCGCACCTTGGCGAACACCTCGCGCACGGTGTCGGTTTCCGGGGCGACGCGCAGCTCGTCGCCGCGCCGCATCCACTCGGAAACCACCGCGAGCTTCCGCCCGAGCGACCCGGCCGGGTGGAACGTGGCGAACTCGTCCGCGGTGAACTGGCGCTGCTCTACCAGGGTGAACGCGAGGGCGTCACCTAGCGCGAGCATCACGGTCGTGCTGCTGCTCGGGGCCAAGTTGAGCGGACACGCTTCGATGACGGGGCCGTAGACGACGGCCGCGTCGACGGCGCGGGCGAGCGTGCTCGCCGCGCTACCCGTAATCGCGAGCACTCCGGCGGCCAACTTCTTGAGCGGGGCGATGAGTCGGATCAGCTCTTCCGATTCGCCGCTATGGGAGAGCAGCAGGGCGACATCGTCCGGGTGGACGCTGCCGAGGTCACCGTGAACGGCGCGCGTTGCATCGAGGGTGTACGCTCGGGTGCCCGTGGAGTTGAGCGTGCCGACGGTCTTCTGCCCGATGTCCGCGGATTTCCCCACGCCGATAACCGCGACCCGCCCACGACACGCGAGCAGCACGTCCGCGACCCGGTTGAACCCGTCGTCGAGCCGACCAGCGACCACGTCGAGCGACGCGGCTTCGGCGCGCAACACACGGCGGGCGTATGCGAGTTGGTCAAAGGGGGCGGTCATGATGGGGCACGTCCTTGTGCCGTAGAGTTCGAGAAGATGGGGTAATAACGTAACTCGCTGTCATTTGCAACGGGTGTAACTGGTCAAGTGATCAACGGAGTGCAGGACATACTTTGCGACGCCAAGTGAATCCCGAAATGCGATACGCCGTAACTGGCTTGTTGAATCAGTAGTTGCGATAGCCCTCTGTGGGCGTGCTCCCGACCCCCATCGGACAATTTTCCGACTCCGGTTCGCGAGGGTCAGCGGAAACCAAGTGAAACAGGGGTAGCCAATCGCAAACCCGGTCCTGCACTCTGATCAACCAGTCAGGGCAGGGCTGCGCACGGATCGGTGCTAGGTAAGCTGCGGCATGTGGGTATGGGTGCGGCTCCTCGTTTCAGGGGCCGTCGATGTCCCGTTCCCTGGTCGAGCGATTGGCCGAGCTACCGGCCCCGCGGAGCCATCACGGTCGCCAGCACCACTGGTAGGCCTGTTGACCCTGTACTTGGTAGCGGTGATGAGCGGGCACACCACGCCTGAGGCGATTTCTCCGTTCGGGCGACGGCGGCAGAAGCGGTTGGGGCACGCACTGGGGTTCCGGCACGGCAATATGCCGTGCCCCAACACCAGCGCGGGGTTGATGCGGAAGTTGGACGCCGACCACCTGGACCGGATCATCGGGGCGTGGCTGGCGGACCGGCACCCCGACGGGTGGGAGCACCTCGCGTTGGACGGCAAGCGGTTGCACGGGTCGCGAGACGGCGAGGTGCCGGGGGTCCACCGGCGGGCCGCGTGCGCCCCGGGCGTCTCGGCGGTGGTCGCCCAGATGACGGTCGAGACCACCACCCACGAGCACGAGGCGGCGCTCCGGTTGCTGGGCGTGTTGCCCCCGCTGGCGGGACCATCATCACCGGGGACGCCATGTTCACCCAGCCGGACGTGTGCGCCGCGGTACAGGAGCGAGGCGGGGATTACATCCTGTACGCCAAGAGCAACCAGGGTACGCTGTGCACGGACCTGGAAGCCGCGTTCGCCACCGCCGCGGGGGCGATTTTTCCCCCCGGGTTGCCGCGTCAGTGGGACCGGGACGCGGGCACCGCGTGTGAGGTGAGCAAGGGGCACGGGTGGGTCGAGCGGCGCACCATGACCAGCACCATATGGCTCAACGAGTACTTGACCCGGTGGCCCGGGGTGCAACAGGTGTTCCGGCTCACGCGCACCCGTCAGGTCGGTGGGAAGACAACCGTGGAGGTGGTGTACGGGATTTCTAGTCTGAGCTCGGTAGCCGCGGCACCCGATGCGTTACTCCGGTACACCCGCACCCACTGGGGCATCGAGAGCCGGCACCACATCCGCGACGCGACCTTGGGCGAGGACCGGTGCCGGGTGCGCCGGGGCGCCGCACCACGGGTGCTGGCGGTGCTGCGGAACGTGGCCGTGTACCTGCTCCGGCGCCTCGGTACCGGCACCATCGCAGCCGTGATTCGGACGGTTGGTGCCAAACCTGAGCTGGCACTGGCGGCCGCCCATCAGCCAGTTTCAGTCTCTGAGTAGCCCTGTAGCCCAGGGCCTTTCCTTGATTCACTCTACGTAACTCCGATAAGTCCCTTGGCCATTGCCGGGTCCATCTGGAGCCGCTCGATCGCCTCCGGGCAACTCACCGCCTTGACCTCACGCCACAGGTGCACCACGGCGTTCCGCAGCGCCGCCAGCACCTGTGGTGCGTGCCCCATGCGCACACGACACGCGTCCTCGCCCAGTGTCACGTCACGCACGTAATGCAGTTCGTTCTCGATGCGCCAGTGCGTCCGCACATGGTTCAGGAGTGTGGCCGCATCCGCCTTCTCGGCCGACAGGCTCGTGATGCCGAAATGCACTTCGACCGTCGTTTGGCCTCGGACCGTCCGCTCACGCGTCAACTGGAAGCCCTGCTTCACCCCCGCCCACGTCGGCGAGCACGTCAGAATCGAGGTCGTTTGCAGCGTCCGCTTCTCGATGCGGCCGTGACCCTTATCGACGGTCGTGGCGATGCGGCTCGGGGCGGGCGGAGGCCGATCCCCAGGGGGAAGTGGCCGCCGCGATCGATCGGGCGGCGGTCTCGAAGGCGAACCCGGCTCGGATGTCGATCCCCAATCCGGGTTGGTTGTCCTTCACCGTGAGCACGTAGTCGCCGCCGGCCCCGACCACCTCCTCGGCCAGGTCTCGCTGGCAGAACATGGCGTCGCCGACCACGACCTTCCCTCGCAGCGGCAGAATGCCGAGGAGCGTCAAGGCGGCCTTGTGCCCGTTGGTGCTCGCATCGACCTTGACCTGGGCGAGTACGGCACCGACGGTGGGGGCGTATGCGGCCAGCAGGTGCTGACCGGGGATCGCGCCGTTGCGAGAGCCTCGAAGGGTCTTGCCGTCGATGGAGATGTGTGTGAAGGCGGCCGGGTCGACGCGGCTGGCGATCCAGTACGAGAGGACGTGCTCCAGTTGGTCGGCGTCGAAGCGTCGCAGGGTGCGGGAGAGCGTGGAAACGGCCGGGGTCTTGCCGCGTCGGAAGCCGAGGGCATGGGCGAGGGCGGGTCCGTGCTGTCGCCCGAAGCGAGCGATGCCATTGAGGCTGGTGCGCCCCATGAGCATGGCGAGGGCGACGAGTCCGAGGAAGGGGGCGAGTGGGTGGATAAGGCCGTGCTTGCTGCGGGGATCGGGAACCGCCGCCAGGGCATCGACCAGGGTGCAAGGAGACATGGGTACCTTCCTGGCTGCGAGAAGGCGCCCCACATAGCCACGTTCCCTCGTGTAAGCAAGGTGAAATAAGGAAAGGCCCTGGAGGGGCACCCAACCACATCTCCGCAAGTTGAATCAAGGTAACGAATCACTATAATTAATCAGACTTCCGATTGGTCCACGCGCAAACCGTGACCTGACATCGGTGAAAGGTGGAACCACACTGCTGACACTACCCACCCGTTCGCGTTTCATTACAATTTTTCAATCGGCGAGTGCAACTCTAATGTACCGAAATTTTGCGAGGCAATGGATCAGTGCTAAGTTTGGCCCAATAAAATGGCGGCCAAAGATAACTTAAACGGGTTGAATCCTGACCAAAGGTGTGTAAAGCAAAAGTAATGGAACTGAATCCCAGTTCATACGCAAATGCTCAACTTTTACCCGGTAGTGTAACGGTAGCACAAGAGATTTTGGTTCTCTTTGTCTAGGTTCGAATCCTAGCCGGGTAACTGAAGCAACCCCTGGAATTTCCAGGGGTTGTGTCGTTCATGTTCCCCGCTTGTACACCAGAATCTCGGTACGCCCAACAATAGCCCAACCTATTTTGGCCGACCATGCACCGCACTCACCCGCGGGCCACCAGCCTGCACCGGATCTTGGGACGAACTCGGAGCGCGAGCCTCGGTGTGCCCGGGGAGCGCCTCGACCGACACGGGGTTGCGGGTTGCTGAGGTGGACAGGTGTGACCGACACGGCCGACGGATTACCGTCCGCATCGGTCGGGTGGGCTCGCTGAGCAAAACGTGTTGCCGGCGGGACGTCGGCCTGATACATGAACCCGCCGAAGCTGTCCCATTTGGCTTGTCGTAAGTTCTTGGTCGGTAACGCGTTCTATGAGGCTAGATGCGGCAGTCACGGCGGGTTCATGTATGAGAGCGGACCTGTTGCGGGAGTGCGGGGTGACCGAAGCGGAGTGGCAGTCGCTCCCGAACGTGGGGGCGCGATACGCCGCACTCAACCCCTGGTGGGGTGCGGATGGGAACACGTCCCTCACTCAATCGCGCAAGAGCCGACTCCTGTGGGCCGGGTGCGCACGCACGGGGTACGTCCGGCTGCCGTGGGTGTACCGGCTGATGGTGGACGTTGCCGAGCAGGTCGCCGACGGGCTTGTTCCGGAGTGGACCGAACTCCAAACGGCGCTCTTCTGTGGCGAGGAAGGGATCTGGGGTTGCGGTGACGACGTGGCGATGCGGCAAGCCGCGATCGACAGGCTCGAAGCCAGGCTGCGCGACGAGCACGGGCTGAAGCCGAGTGGCGACGAGCCCCCGTACGACAGCCCCGGGCAGGAATGTTGGGAGAAGCAGTGGGCCTGTTGGGCCATCCACGGTACGCCGCCATCAGGCCGCTGGATCGGCGACGGCCGTGTTGTGTCGGCCCTGTTCAGCGACATCTTCGGCAACTCATTTCGAGCCGCAACGCTGGGCGCGAACTGGCTCACCGATACCGCGGTCGCGATTGCCCGGCAGGCGTACGAGTCGCGAGACTTCTCCGCGCTCCCGATCTTGGCGGATGCCCTCCAAGACGCCGGGTGCGACTCCGCCGACGTTCTCAGCCACTGCCGCGACCCGAACGCCCCCCACGTGCGCGGGTGCTGGGTGGTGGATCTGGTGCTCGGAAAAGTGGCTGACCGGCCCGCGCATCCGGCAGACGGTCAGTGCCCCCCTTCCCCGCCATCGGCAGGCGACGGCCCGCTCGTCTTCTTCGACGTCGCCCCGAGCCGCTCGGCGAGTTGCCGCATCACCTCGTCGGTCACCTGCTGTTCGTCGAGCTTGACATAGTGCCTCATGACGGTGTCCGCATTGCACCCGATCGCGATCGCCGCCTTCCGAACGTCAATGCCGGCCCGCCACGCGACGGTGAACGCCCGCTTGCGGAGCTGGTGCGAGTGGATCTTGGGCCGGTCCGGGTGGGCCTTACTTAGTCTATAGACCTCATTCACGATAGCCGCGGATTCGTATTTTAGCGGTGCCGATCTCGTCGCGGTGAGGGTCCCCATGATCGCACGTCTGGACAACCTGCGGCAGCATCGGGTGGTGTTTGAGCACCTGACCGGGTTGACAATCGCGGCGTTCGACGCGCTGGTGCGTGACGTGGCCCCGGTGGTGGAGGCGGGGCACCGCCAGAAGCTCAACCGTCCGGACCGGCCGCGGGCGGTGGGCGGGGGCGACCACTTCGACCTGAGCACCGCGGACCAATTGCTGCTCACCGTCATCTGGCTGCGCCAGTACCCGACCAACGAGGTGCTCGGGTTCCTGTTCGGGGTGTCCGACTCGACCGCCAGCCGGGTCCGGACCCGGTGCGTGCCGGCCCTGGCCCAGGCCGGCCGAGACACGATGCGGATGCCGGACCCGGGGGCCGCCCGCCGCAAGCGGTTGCCGGCGGTGCTGAGTGACACCCCCGAGCTGGCGGTCATCGTGGACTCGTTCGAGCAGCGGACCCAGCGGCCGAAGCGGAGCCAGCGGGCGTACTACTCGGGCAAGAAGAAGGCGCACACGCTCAAGAGCCAGGTGACCGTGGACGAGGCGTCCGGGCGCATCGTCCACGTGTCCGAGTCGGTGCCCGGGCGGTGGGCCGACATCAAGCTCCTCAAGAGGTCCCGGATGCTGGGGCGGTTGCCGGACCGGGTCGGGGCACTCGGGGACCTGGGTTACACCGGGATCCGGGACCTCCACACCGCGAGTGCGTGCCCGCGCCGCAAGCCCCGCGGGCAGGAGCGGCCGCCCGAGGACCGCAAGTACAACCGCGCGTTCAGTCGCCGCCGGATCGGGGTCGAGCATGCGATCGGCCGGCTCCGCCGGTTCCGTTCGCTGGCCCACGTGAACCGGCACCGGCGGCCCGGGCACGCGCTGCGGGTTCGGGCCGTGGCCGGGTTAGTCAATCGGATGCTCGACCACCGGGCCAAGGCCGCTTGAGCACCGGTTGGGGAGGGGGACGAACACCCCCACCCTAGCGTGAATGAGGACTTGCTGGTGGAGATTGCGGAGGAATTGCTGCCGGTCCGTCGGAATCGGATCAACCCCCGGGTGATCAAACGGAAGATGAGCAACTGGCCAAAGAAGAGACCGGAACATCGTCGCTGTCCTCAGCCAACAAAGAAGTTCCGGCAATCCATCGTCATGCTGAATTGAACGGTATTGGGCCTAGGCCTCGGAGCGCCGGCCACGCGAGCTGAGCGTGGCCGGCACGGTGCAGGCGCTGGCCGCGTTTGCCGAGGTGTTGGATACGGAGGCCGGGTATCAGGCGTTCGTCTGCGTGGTGTTGGCGTACCCGGTGGGCGATCGCCCCGACCGATTCGAGCCCCGCGCACGCAAACGACGGCCCAAGCCCTACCCACCACTCACCGTACCCAGAGACCAAGCCCGAAAACGGCTCGGCCGCTCAACTTAAGGACTCAGGAAGTGCCATTCGGATCAATCGGATTCGCTCTGATACACGTATCCGGTAGTATTGCCGCGTTCTTGACGAGCCGCGACCGCCAGGGTAATGGCACTCGTTTTCAGTTTTGGTGTGTTTCGGGTGCTAGTTGGCACGGTTATTGCGCACTGGTTGTGTCATCCACCGACGGAACCGTTGCCATGACCGAGCCTTCCGGACCGACGGGCGAGGAGTTCGAGCGCGCGTTCGACCTCCTCGCCGCTCATTTCGACCCATCCGAGGCCGATGCCCGGTTCCCCCGGCGGGCCAACGCCGTGTATACCGCCTCGGTCATCCTCTGGATGCTCGTGTACCAGCGCACCCACCCCGACAAGTCCCTGGAAGCCACCGTCAAGCATCTGCTCGACGCCCGACCCGATTTGCTCCCTAACACCAAGCGGGTGCGCGAGAACGCGCTGTCGTCGAATACCAGCAGCTACTCCGACGCCCGCCAGTGGCTACCGCTCGAAGCGGCCCGATGGTTCGCCGACCATGTGAGCCGCGCGCGCATCGACGGTGCCCCGCCCACGTGGTCCGGGCGGCGCGTGTTCCTGATCGACGGCACCACCCGGACCCTGGCCCCCGAACCCGAGCTCCGCGAGAAGTACCCACCGGCCACGAACCCGCACGGCCGCGGGGTGTGGCCGGTGGCACTGCTGGTGGTCGCCCACGAGTTGAGTAGCGGGGCCGCCGTGGTGCCCGAAGTGGGGGCCACGTTCGGCCCCCACGCGGTGTCGGAAACGGCACTGGCCGGGGCCGTCATGGACCGCCTGCCCGCCAACGGGGTGGTGATGGCGGACGCCGGGTTCGGGATCTTCGCGGTGGCGCTCGGGGCTCGCGCGCGGGGCCTGGGGTTCGTGTTCCGGCTGACGGCGGCGCGGTTCACCGCATACCGCCGCACGGCTCGTGAGGTGGGCCGTGGGGACGGGTGGTGGACCGGGGAATTCGCGTGGCGCCCCAGCGCCAAGGAGCGGCGCAAGCACCCGGAGTGGGCGGCGGACGCCGAGCTGAAGGCGCGGGTGCACGAGGTGAGCATACCGAACGGCGGGGCGCTGGCGGTGGTGACGGACACGGACGCCACGGCCAGCGACGTGGGCTCGTGGTACCGGCAACGGGGCACCGTGGAAGTGGACATCCGGAACGTGAAGGTGGTGCTGAACACCGAGCACATGGCGGTGCGAAGCGAGGCGATGTTCCGTAAGGAGTTGCTGATGTCGGTGGTGTCGTACAACCTAGTGGTGCCGTTCCGCCGGCAAGCGGCCGAGCGGGCCAAGTGCCGGCCACGGGAGCTGAGTTTTAAGCGCGTGTGGACCACGTTCCGAACGTTCTTGCTGGGAAAGATGTTCACGACGGCGGGGCAATGGCGCGCCGGTTACGAGCGGGCGCTCGGGTACGCCATGCGCGACCGACTACCCCAACGCCCGCCCGATCGCCGGTACGAGCGAGAGGCGTACCCGAGGCGCCCGAAAGCCGACCAGTTCAAAAAACGCAAACCGCGAACCACCACCAACCACACACCAACATAAAACGAGTGCCATTACCCCGGCGGTCGCGGCTCGTCAAGAAAAGCGACACCGCAGGTGGGCTCATGTACGAGTGGAATTGCACGGCTCGGAGGGGAGTAGGCCCGAGGTGCTCAAGGGTGCCCTCCTGGGACAGGCGGCAATAATCTACCATTCGGCGTGTCGCAGCAGAGCGCCCCCGCAGCACTCAACAAAGGACGGAACATGCGTGGGACCACCTGGCGCGCCGCTTTCGTCGGCGCCGGACACGGCTGTGCGGCGTGTGGCGTGCTGTTCTTAACCGCCGACCGCTACACACTCGCCGACGACTGGTTCCTCGTGGTGATGGTGGTGCTCGCAAACGCAACCGGCTTCGCCGTTGCAGCCCGGTCCGGGGTGAGCCTGCCCGGCGTCGCCCTCGCGGGGCTGGTCGGGATGATGGCGGGCGGGTGGGTGGGAGTGCGAACCATCGGCAGTTACCATTACACCGTCCCGACTCCGCGGGAGCAGCGCGAGCTGCGCGTCATCACCGGCGGCCAGGAGCGCGTCATTGTGTTAAAAGGCGTGCCCGAAGAAACGGTCAAGCGTGTCCCGATCGGCGGCGGGCTGGGCGCCCTCGTCGGGTTCGTTGCGGGCGCCCTTGTGTATGCTCGCGTCTCACACGACCGGCAGCGAGTCTCTTCCGACGACGAAGCCGGCACGGAACCGGATCAGGGGACGTAACACCAGATTAGGAAGCGAAACAGACTGAAAAGCGATCGCACCGGCAAGCGAGAAGCCCGCTTGCATTGCCGCCCCGCTCCACCGATGTCCGCCGAGCCCGTCCCGGGCCACTGGCCCGCGTTTTGGTTGAGCAGTTGCACCAACCAACGAGCGGCCTTGCCGTGAGCGGCACAATTTTCTCGGTCAGCGAGCGAAGACTCCTGTAACGTTCGGCGGCGCAGCACACCGAAGCCAGTGACACCACGGCTACGATCGGTGCTGGCCGGCGAACATCTTGTTAGCGACCGTGTGCGGGTTAATCGGCCTGTTTTCCGGCGGACGTAGGCCCGAATGCGTGACTCGATTGGTCAGACACCGCGCCATGTCACACAGGGGGGAATCGATGGCGACGACCAAACACGACGACGATGACGACGGCGGCGTGTACGCCCTGGCGCCGGAACCGCCAGTTCCCGTGTCACCCGCGTCCGCTTGCACCGCGACGCTCACGGCCGACAAGCGACGAGCGGTCCGGTCGTACCTCACCGACCTCGGGCCGGCGCTTCGGGCCAAATACGGCCGCAAGCCGCACTACACACCGGCGCAGGTGCGGGAAACGGCACTGGAACGAGCGCTCCGCATCGACTACTTGTGCTGGGCCTACGTTCTGCACTGCTCCGCCCCGGCGTTCGAGTCCCTGCACGCGGCCGCTGGCGAAGCGTGCGACTACCTCGCCATGCGAGCGGCGGTCGGGGCCGCGTTCTTCGGCGGGGGCACCGAGTTCGCCACACCGGCGGTGGTGGACGTGATCGTCTCCGGCGCGGCCCCGGTCGCGTCGGAGGCGGCCGGCTGGCTCGCCGGGGTCGACTGGACCGTTTTACTCAACTGTCCCTAATACCGGTTCGTGCGGCCGACCATCCGTCAAATCTTGTCCGGCGCGGCCGGTGTCAACCGCCGGCGCGCTACCGCGTGTCCCAGGCCGCGAACTGGCCGTCGGCGCCGCTGAGCATGAACTTGCCGTCCGCGGAGAACTCGATCGCGGTCACCGCGGACGGGTGCCGCCGAACGCTGTAGAGTTCGACGCCGGCTTTCAGGTCCCAGAACCGCACCTCGCCCGTGCTCCCGCCGCTCACCAGAGTGCGCCCGTCCGGCGACGCCCCGAGCGCGGTCACCCGGCCGACGTGCCCGAACAGCGCGTGCTCCTCGCGTCCCGCGGCGTTGAACACCCGAACCACCCCGTCCCGCCCGGCCACAGCCAGCCGGTCGCCCGTCGGCAGGAACCGGAACACCGCCTGGTCGTCGACCGCGACGGCCGCGCGCGTCTCCGGCGTCCCGACGGTCCACACCAGTAGCCCGTTCGGGCCGCGCGCCGCCACGGTCTTACCGTCGTCGGATATGGCCACCGCGCCGGCGCGGCGCAACCCGGTGTCGTACCGGCCCGCCGCACTCCGCCCGGCCACGGACCACACCGTCACGCCCCCGGCGTCGTCCGCCACCGCGACGCTCCCCCCGTCCGGCGTCAGCGCGGCCGACACCGGCAGCCGCCCGCCGGGCACCTTCGCGCGCAACCGCTCCGTGACCGCCGTGCCGGAGAGGTCCGCGACCTGAACGGTGGCGCCGTCGAACGACACCACCCCCGCGCGGCCGTCGTCGTACACGCGCACCGCCGCGACCCGCCTCTTCAGCACCGGCACACCCGCCGGGGCGCGGCCGCTTTCGTACCGGGTCACGCGGGCGGCCCCCGCGATCATCCGCACCGCGCCGTCGGGCGACAGGCCGATCGCCAGCGGCGTGTCGCTCGGGGCCGCGCCGCGGTCCCACGGGGCGCGGTTCACGTCCCACGAGCGAATGATGCCGTCCGCACCGGCGGTGAACAGCGTCGCACCGTCGGGCGCGAACGCCCCGGCGCGCAGGTCGCCGGTGTCATCGGTTGCGATGACGGCCCCGGACGGCAGTTCGACCCAACCCGGGCGCGGGCTCCGCGCGACGCGCCCGTCGGGGGCCACGGCCAGCACGCCCGCCCCGCCCGCGGGCCGAACCCAAAAGGGCCAGGGCGGGGCCGCAATCGGCCCGCCGGCCGCGAACCCGATGCTAAGTGCGCCGGCGCCGGTCGGAGCCAGGGTCCCGGTCGGCCCAACGGCCCAAACGAGCGCCCCGGTGAGGCCGTTCGGAACCGGACCGCCGGTCACGATCTGCGCCCCGCTCCGGTCGAACGCGACGCGGGACACCTCGCCCTCGTGGGCCTTGAGCGTGCCGAGCTGTGCCGCCGTCGTCCGGTCCCACACCGCGAGCGTGCCGTCGGCGTGCCCGCTCGCGAGCCGGGTGCCGTCGGGCGACACGGCCAGCGCCGTTACCGCACCCGCGGGGCACACGATCACCAGTTGCCCGCCCCTCGTGAGCCGGGCGAGGTGGTCGTGCGCGAACTCGGGCGGGTCCATCACCAGGTCGGACGCGCGGCGGGCGGAGTCTAGCGCCTCGGCGGCGGCCTGCGTGTTCCCGCCGCGCCAAGCGTGGTACCCGTCGCGCACCTGGCGCGCGTACTCGCGCTGCTGGTCCGCCCGGTTCCGCTCCGCCTGGTCCCCCTTCAGCTTGTTGTTGTCGGTTTGCAGGTTCCGCGTCTTGTACGAGTTCCACGTCCCCAGCAGGGTCACGAACAGCGCGATGACGGCCAGCACCGCGATCGCGACGAGCTGGTCGTTGCGGCGGAGCCACCGGCCGGCGCGGCCGCTCCACGCGAGCGGCCGCGCCACCGTCGGCAGGCCGTCCAGGAACCGCCGCAGGTCGTCCGCCAGGTCGATCGCGGTGCGGTACCGCTCGCCGACCGTACACGCCATCGCCTTCAGGCAGATCGCTTCGAGGTCGCGCGGGAGGTCGGGCCGCAGCTGTCGCGGCGCGACCGGCCGCCCCTCCACGGACTGCCGGAGCACCTCCACGTCGGTGGCGCCGTCGTAGGGCGCGCGGCCGGCGAGCAGCTCGTACAGCACCACCCCTAGCGCGTACACGTCCGCCGGCGGGCCGATGTCCTCGCGGCGGGCCTGGGCCTGCTCCGGGGCCATGTACTTCGGCGTCCCCAGGATCTGCCGCGTGCCCGTTTCCGACGGGCCGCCGCGTTCCGCCACCTTCGCCAGCCCGAAGTCCACCACCCGGGGCACGTAGCACGCGCCCCGGAGCGGCACCCCGCCCGCCGGCTGCTCGTCGCCCTCCTCGGTTTTCGTTTCCTGGAGCAGCACGTTGTTCGGCTTCAGGTCGCGGTGCAGCACCCCGCGGTCGTGCGCGTGCTGCACCGCGTCGGCCACCGTCGCCACGAGCCGCGCCGCCTGCCGCACCGGCACGGGGAACGCCTGCCGGTCGAGCCACTCGGCCAGCGTCTGCCCGGGGCAAAAGGCCGTGGCGATGAAGCACAGCGGCCCGACCTCGCCCCACTCGTACACGGGCACGAGGTTCGGGTGATCGAACTCGGACGCGGCGAGGGCCTCGAGCTTGAGCCGGCGCTTGGCGTCCGGGTTCATCAGCATCTCGGGCCGCGGCACCTTGAGCGCGACCTCGCGCCGCATCCGCGGGTCGTAGGCCAGGAACACGATCCCGCACCCGCCCTTGCCGAGCTGGCGGCGCAGCTCGAACCGCCCGATCCGGTGCCCCCCGCCGAGCGGCGGCAGGTGCAGCGGCCGGACCGGGTCCGGGAGCATCTCGCTCGCGGCCCCCTCGTGGGCCGCCCCGGAGTGCAGCGGCGTGACGGGCCGCTCGGGCGTGAGGGCCGGGTCACTCAGCGGGGGAAAATGGACCTGGAGCGTCGGCGCGCGACCGTCCCCCCCGTCGAGTTCCTGGTCGTACGCCGCCAGGAACCGCGCGAGGTTCTCGTCGAGCTTCAGCGAGTCGGACGAATCCATCAGTACGAGACCGGACGTGAGCTTGGGGCGAACTGCGGACCCGACCCGACCCGAGTTTACCACATTCGGTGCGACCCGCAGAACCGCGATTCTGTGAAATCCTCTCGCCCCGGCCCGGGTACTCCCACTCATAATGAACGGCGGAGGGAACGCGATGAAGGCACTTGTTCTGAACGGCGGGTTCGGGTTGGACCACCTCGCGCTCGAAGAACGGCCGGAGCCGGTGCCGGGGGCGGGCGAGGTGCTGGTGCGGGTCCGGGCCGCGTCGCTCAACTTCCGCGACCTGATGCTCGTGAAAGGCCAGTACAACCCGAAGCTCGCGATGCCGCGGGTGATGGGCTCCGACGCCGCGGGCGAGGTGGTCGCCGCGGGCGCGGGTGTCACGCGGTTCAAACCGGGCGACCGGGTCGCGAACACCTTCATGCCGCTGTGGGAAGAGGGGGCGATCACCGGCGCCGCGGCCGGAGCCACATACGGTAGCGAGCGGGACGGGGTGTTCGCCGAACTCGTCGCCGTTCACGAGCGCGCGCTCGTGGCGGTCCCGCCGCACCTCAGTTACGAAGAGGCGGCGACGCTCCCCTGCGCCGCGGTGACCGCCTGGAACGCGCTGACGGCCGCCGGCACCGGCCCCGGCACCACCGTGCTGCTCCAGGGTACCGGGGGCGTGTCGATCTTCGCCCTCCAACTGGCAACGGCCCTCGGGGCGCGGGCGCTCATCACCTCCAGCAGCGACGACAAGCTCGCGCGGGCGGCGCGGCTCGGCGCGGCCGCCGGGGTGAACTACCGCACCGATCCGGACTGGGACAAGTGGGCGCGGCAGCAGACCGGCGGCGCGGGCGCGGACGTGGTGATCGAGGTCGGCGGCGCGGGCACCCTGGACCGGTCGATCCGGGCGGTCAAAACGGGCGGGCACGTCGCGGTCATCGGGGTGCTGACCGGCGGCGGTACGGTAAACCCCGTACCGGTACTGATGAAGGCCGTCCGACTCCAGGGGGTGTTCGTCGGGTCCCGGGCCATGTTCGAGGAGATGAACCGGGTGATCACCGAAAGGCAGATCCGGCCGGTCGTCGACCGCACGTTCCCGTTCGCGGACGCCGTGGCCGCGCTGCGCCACATGGAAGGCGGCTCGCACTTCGGAAAGGTCGTGCTGAGCATGACCGCTCCCGGCCACGGCTGAATGCCGCCGTTCTGGTCGACCGACTGATACCAAATCCGGTTAAAGAGTAACCGCTTGACAGCGGCGTAGGTTGCACCCGCCGGCTGACACCGGCGGTTCGACTGTGGCTCGTCGAACCGCCGGTGTCAGCCGGCGGGTGGCGTTCCCAATCACCGATACTCTTCAATCGGACTTGGTATGAGGTGAGATTGTGAGGGATACGCGGAATGTACCGGTCAATTGGCCGGCGCAGTTCGGCGGAACCGGCACCACGACGCATCAGAACAACCTTGCGGGTGGCGGTCCGCAAGCCGATAGCCGATAATGGCGCGGTCGGCGGTGCCGACGCCCCACCCCACACGGAGCCTCACCCGAATGCGCCTCCTGTCTAACCTTCTCCCGGCCACCTCACTTGTGGTTCTCGCACTGGCGCTGGGCGGGCCGTCCCGCGGCGCGGCCCCCGCGGACGCCAAACCGGTTCGCGCCCTCTTGGTCATCGGCGGGTGCTGCCACGATTACAAGAAGCAACAAGAGCTGCTCACGAAAGGCATTTCGGCACGGGCCAACGTTCAGTGGGCCGTCGCCTACGACCCCGACACGACCACGAAGCACATGAACCCCGTTTACGAGAAGGACGACTGGGCGAAGGGCTTCGATGTGGTGGTTCACGACGAGTGCAGCGCCGACGTCAAGGACCCGAAAATCGTCGAGCGCATTCTGAAGCCGCACAAGGAAGGGCTGCCGGGGGTGGTGCTGCACTGCGCGATGCACAGCTACCGCACCGAGGGGTTCCCGAAATCGACCCCGTGGTTCGACTTCACCGGCCTGGCCACGACCGGCCACGGGCCGCAAATGCCGATCGACGTTCGCTACATCGACCGGGAGAGCCCGATCACGAAAGGGCTTGGCGACTGGAAAACCATCAACGAAGAACTTTACAACAACGTGACGGGTAAACTGCTCGCGACCGCCCAACCGCTCGCGAAGGGCAAGCAGGCCCTCAAGAGCCGGGACGGCAAGGAGCGCGTGGACGAGGCCGTGGTCACCTGGACCAACACCTACAACGGCAAAACCAAGGTGTTCGCGACGACGCTCGGGCACAACAACGACACGGTCGCCGACGCGAAGTACCTCGACCTGGTCGCGCGGGGGCTGCTGTGGTCGGTCGGGAAGCTGGACGACGCGCACCTGAAGCCGGCCGCGAAGGTGCTGCTCAGCGACTCCGACAAGTGACACCGGTTCGGGATGTCCCGTTCCAGGTTCCCACTCAAGAGCAGAACCGGCGGCCGCAGTTGCGCTGCGCGTTCACGAGCCGCGACCGCCGGAGAGCGGGTGACGTACCTCACTCGCTGGCGATCGCGGCATCATAAACAATACAACAATACCACATACACAAACACATTCAGCTCCCGGCCTCGCGGGCCTCAAGTTCCCGGAGCGGGATGCGGGCGATGATGGTGGTGCCGCTGCCCGGAGCGGAATCGATTTCCAGCTCCCCGCCGAGCAGGTCCACCCGCTCCCGCATCCCGATCAGCCCCAGCCCGCCCCGGCGCCCGGGGATCGCGGCCCTGGGCACGCTGTCCGGGTCGAACCCGAACCCGTCGTCCTCGACCACCGCGACGGCCTCGTCCCCGCGGCGCCCGACCACCACCGCCACCCGCCGGGCGCCGGCGTACCGGGCCGCGTTCGTCAGCGCCTCCTGCACCACCCGGTACAGGGCCGTCTCGATCTCACGGGGGAGCCGGTCGCCCGCGGCGCCGACCGCCTGGAAGTCCACCGGCACCTTCGCCCGCGCGGACCACTCGGCGGCCAGCTCGCGGGCCGCGGCCGCGAGGCCCAGGTCGTCGAGCGCCGTCGGCCGCAGCCGCACGGCCACGTCGTGCAGCTCGCGGCTCAGCTCGTCGGCCAGCCGGCGGACCTGCTCGATTTGGCCGGCGGCGGCGGCGAGCGCCAGGCCGGTCAGGGTCTGGCCGACGGTGTCGTGCAGGTCGCGGGCGAGCCGCTGGCGCTCCTCTTCCTGGGCGGTCCCGAGCCGCCGCGCGAACTCGGTGCGGCGCAGCATCTCGGACGCCCGCGACTCCAGCGCCGCGGCCAGCTCCTGGGTCCGCGCGGCCACCTTCTCCTCCAGCAGGTCGCGGTTCTGGCGCAGCTCGTCCTCCATCCGCTTGCGCTCGGACAGGTCCCGCAGCACCTTGACGAACCCGCGCCCGCCCGCGAGCGGGGTCAGCGCGCCGGACGCGAAGAACCGCTCCGCCCCCTTGCGCAGGTGCCACCGCTCGTCGGCCACGCTCCCGGTGCGGAGGGCCACCGCGACCTCGGCGCCGGGCACCCCGGCCGCCCGGTCCTCGGGGGTGAAGAGTTCGTCCACGGGCCGGCCCACGATCTCCGCCGCCGTGTACCCGAACACCGCCTCCGCGCCGGGGCTCCAATCGCTCACCGTGAGGTCCGGGGCGAGCGTGAAGATGGCGTGGTCGGTGGCGCTGGCGAGGATCAGTTGGAGCCGCTCGGCCCCGGTCCGGGCCGCCTCCTCGGCGTGGACGCGGTCGGTGATGTCGTAAGACACGGCGAGCGCGGCCACGACCGTTCCGCCGTCCTCGCGGAGCGGCACGCCGTGCGTGATGAAGTGGCGCCCGTGCGCCGCGCGTTCGACCCGGAACGGCTCGCCGGCCAGTGCGGCGCGGTAATGCGGCTCGTAGACGGCGGCCAGCTCCGGGCCGAACGCTTCCGCGAGCGTCTTCCCCTCCAAATCGGCAACCGAAAACCCGAGAACCCGAAACGCCTCGCCCTCGGCGAGGAGGCACCGGAGGTCGGGGCCGATGATGACGGCGGCCCCGTTGGGCAGGTTGGCGGCGATGGCCCGGTACCGTGCCGCGCGGGTCCGGAGCGCGGCCTCGGTGCCCTTCAGATCGGTCACGTCCACGCACACACCGGCCAGCGCCTGCGCACCGCCCGCACCGCCCGCCGTGCGGAGCCAGCGGGCCGAACCGTCCGGCAACGGCACGCGAAAATCGACCCGGAGCGGGGCCGCGCCGCGAACCGCCGCCCCGACCGCGGCGCGCACGGCCCCGCGGTCGTCCGGGTGCACGTGGGCGAAGAACTCGTCGAGCGCCCCCGCCGTTTCCGCCGCGGCCAGCCCGAGCAGCCGGTTCAGGTCCGCGTCCCGCGTGTGCGTCCCGGCGCGCGGGTCCATCGTCCAGTGACCGACACCGGCGCCCCCCGGCCGCGCGGTACGGGCCGCCGATTGGCCGGCAGCCTCACCGGCTCCGTCGGTTGTATGCGGGATCAGCTCGGACATGTGTTAAGGCTCGCGCAGTGCCGGAACGGGCGAGCCAGCACCGGACCATTCTATCGGCCCGCCGCGCGTTGCGGCACCGGAGCCCCCACGCGCCGCCTATACTGTGCTTCGGATGACACCCGATCACGCGGGCCGTTGATGTCCCGTCTTCTGTTCGCCGCGCTTCTCGCGCTCGCCGGTCAAGGGCTTGCCAGGCCCGCGCGGCCGCTGACTCCGGGGGGCACCTCTTACCGCGGAACCTCGAACGGCTGCGACTCGGCCACCGGCACGGCTGAGGAGCCCGCACACAGCGCCTGCAACTCCACCAAAAGCTGGACCGCCGCGAACGGCTTGTGCAAGAACCGGTCCCCTTCGCGCGGCATCGTGTTCTGGGGCAGCTCCTCGCGCGGGTAGCCGGAAATGAACAGCACCCGGATGTCCGGGCACCGGAGGCGGACCTGTTCCGCCAGTTGCGGCCCGCTCAGTTCGGGCATGACGATGTCGGTGATCAGAACGGCAAACGGTTCGCTGGCGTGCCGGATCAGATCGAGGGCCGCGCCGGGCGCATCGGCTTCAACAACAATGACCCCGGCGTACCGGAGGATCGCGGCGGTCGTCGCGCGGACCGACGGGTCGTCGTCCACGAGGAGCACCGGCCCGACCGCGGGCGCCGGCCGGGGCCGGCCCGGGGTCGCACGCGCCGCTCTGTTTCCCGCGCTGCGGTCCCCGGGCAGGTCGATCGAGAACGTGGTCCCCTGCCCCACCGCCGATTCGAGCGCGATCGTGCCGCCCAGGCCGTTAACGATCCCGTACACGGTCGCCAGCCCCAGCCCCGTCCCCTTCCCGACGGGCTTCGTGGTGAAGAACGGCTCGAACACCCGGGCCTTGGTCGCGTCGTCCATGCCGCACCCGTTGTCCGACACGACCAGCCGCGCGACGGGGCGGCCGGCGACCGCGACGCAGCGGGTGCGCAGGCCCAGTTCACCGGCCCCGTCCATCGCGTCCCGCGCGTTCGTGGCCAGGTTCAGCACGAGCTGCGTCAGCACCCCCCGGTCCGCCCGCACCGGGGGCAGGTCCGGCGCGTAATCGGTCACGACCCGGACGCCGTCCCCGACCGCCGGGCGGACCAGCTTCTCGATCTCTTGGAGCACCTCGTTGAGGTCCATCGGCTCCAGCGCGATCGGGTTGCGGCGCGAGAACGTGAGCAGCTGGCCGGTCAGGTCGGCCCCGCGCTCGCCGGCCTGGATCACGGTGCGCAGCAGCTCGTCGGCCGGGGACGCCGCGGGCACCAGGTCGCGCACCAGTTGCCCGGAGCCGAGGATGACGGTGAGCAGGTTGTTGAAGTCGTGCGCAATCCCGCCGACGAGCCGGCCGAGCGCCTCGAGCCGCCGGGACTCCTGGAGCGAGCGGCTCAGCTCGGCCTCGCGCTCGTAGCGGGCGCGGATCTCGGCGGCCTGGCGCCGGACCTGGCGCCGCAGCGTGAGGATCCATCCGCCGACGAGTAGCCCGGCCACACCGACCCCGACGAGCAGCCGGGTCACGCGCCGGGCGGTCCACCAGCTCTCCGGCGGCGGCGGAGGCGGCCGGCTCCGCACGAAAACGTCTTCGGGGCTGTTGATCCGGATGCACAACGCGTCCCCTTCTTGCTGCGCGGCCACCGGGAAGACGACGCCCGTGATGGTGACCTGCGTCCCGGGTTCGAGGTCCCCCAGCGCGGCCCCGTCCGGGCCGGAGTAGGCGACGACGAACTGCCGCCCCATGTCGGTGCAGGTGACGAGCCACTCGCCGTCCCGCTCGGCGGCGGCGGCGCGCACCTCGCCCGCGACTTCAACCAGCCGCCCCCACCTCGCGTCGCGAAGGATCTGGTCCGCACTGGTCGGGAACGGCGCCGGGGCGGTCCGGGGCGGCCCCGCCAACGAAACGACGGCGTGCTCGAGCCGAATCGCGCTCGACCGGGGTGAGCTGTACCCCCGCACCAGAACAGCCGCTCCGACGCGCAGATCCGTCGGCTCGCTCGGGTAAACGAGCGCCGCGCCCGTGTCGTCTTGCACGGCGATCTCTTGAACCTTGTTCTTCTCCAGCGCGTAGGTCACGACCCCGCGGACCGCGACCGGGCGCGCGAACGGGGCCGGCCCGGTCACGAACCCGCGGTGCACGTTCGCGATCGGGATCGGCGCCGTCGAACCGTTCGACTCCGGGAGCGGTTCGATGTCGTCGAGCGATGCGACCAGGAACCGCCCGACCGCCGACGCCGTTCCGGTGTTCGGGTCGTGGCGCGGGGAGTTGCAGACGCCGCGGAACCGAACGACCGAACCGACGAGCGCCGCGGCCCGGCTCAGGTTCAGCCCGTTGTCGGGCACGTTGATCACGGCCGTCCCCTTGGCGGTCGCGACCGAAAAGAGCACGCGGACGCCGTTGTACTGGTACCGCTGCACGTACACCCGCCCCTCGACGTACCGGGCGTCGAGCCACCGGTTGTCGTCGGGATCGAGGTTGTGCAGCTCCGGCGCGGGGAACTCGGCCGAGCCGATTTTGCGCACCCCGGTCGCCACAACCGCCGGTGCAAAGGTCCCCGGGGCGGTGAACCCGGTCAGGATCACCCGGTCCCCCGGCGCGAGCCCGAGCGCCAGCGGGGACTCTTCCACGTACACGCCCGCCGTAACGTCCTGAACGAAAAAGTCGCGAAGGTGCCGGTTCACAAACGTAACAGCAACCGTCAGCTCGACCGGGCGTCGTTCCGCGGCGTCCGCTTTGCTCAGCGCGCGAACGTCGGCCACCTGCGTGAGCGGGGCCGGCCCCGGCGGCTCGAGTCCGATCAGCAGGAGCAGCGCGAGGGGCATCTTGACGGCTCCGCTGAAATTGATGCCTATGAACGTGCGATTCGATCAAAGCGATACAAAAATAAATAGCTCGCGATCGGAACCCGCGCGGCGGCCAGGGACGTGGAAACGCCGCGAACCACAAACCGATCCTCTTGTCGGGCGTTAACTGCGGGGCACTAACGTGGCCGCAGCTCGTCCGAGCGGTGAGGCGCAACGGGTCGCCCGCAAGACGATCAACTGCGGCCGGTTTCCGACGCCCACAACAGTCGCGGCCCGGCCCGCCGGAAGTAACGATTTCAACACCCACGTGACAACGGCATAATACCGTACCGACATTTGATCCAAGTGCCGTAGCGTGTACCGTAATGAGGATTCGGGGCGAGTGACCCCGTTCCGTTTGTTCGGTCACGAGGTCCGAGCGGGCGCCCGACTGCTACCGGCGAACGGGCCGTTCGCTACCGGTTCGCTGGGTGGTCGCTACCAACGAATCGCACCCTCAAACCCGGAATGGCCGCCATCAAAGTTGACGGCATGTGTTCCCAGCGACGTTCACATGTGGTACCGCAATATATTACCGAAAAACGCCTTACACCTGAAAGCCTGAAAAAGCAGTTCCGATGTTGCCAACGGCCGCCGGCACCAGTCCCCAACCACGGCGCAATACAGACGCCCAGAAATGCCGCGCAGAGGAAGGGGAGTCGGTAAATACCAAATGTACCAGGTGCTCCACCGAACAGTACGGCGTTAGCCGTTCATTGGGCCGGCGACTGTCGCGATTACGGACAGTAACGCCGCGCTGGCGGCGCGACACCGCAGGTACCAGAATAACCCTTGCGACCCGTTCGATCACCGGTCCGGCGGAACGAATGCCAACCCTCTCCGACCTCGCGAACGTCCTCATCAGGTGCCGGGTGGTGTCCCGCGCGCGGTGGGACAAAGCCGCCCGCGCCGCCGGCGGCATCACCGCCGCTCTGCTCGACGAACTGACGGCGCAGCCGCCCGAGTGGTGGAGCGAGGACGAAGGCCCGGAACCGCCGCCGGGGCTCACCGACTACCAGCGGGCGGTCGTTGAGGCCTGGCTCGACGGGGACGACGCGCCGCTCGCGCCGCAGCTCGCGGTGAACCAGTTCCTTTTGCTGGAGCAACTCGGCGCGGGCGGGCAGGGGCAGGTGTTCCGCGGGCGGCAACTGAACCCGGCGCGGTTCGTCGCCATCAAGACCCTCACCCGCGAGACCGACACCAGCCGGGCGCGGTTCGAGCAAGAGGCCCGGGCGATGATGCGTGTCCAGCACCCCACCATCGCCCGGTTCCACCTTTACGAGCGGGTCCGCGACGAGCACAACCGCCCCACCAACGAGTACCTGATCGCGATGGAGTTCGTGGACGGTTCGGACCTCAACCGCCTCGTGCGGTGGTCCGGGCCGATCCCGTGGCCGTTCGTGGTGAAGTGGACGATCGACCTGCTCGGCGGGCTGGCGGCGATCCACCAGAGCGGGTTCGTTCACCGCGACGTGAAACCCGCGAACGTGATCGCGCTCGGCCCGCCGCCGGAAGCCGGCACCCGGCCGGGGGACACCGCCGCGAAGTTGCTCGATTTCGGCGCCGTCAGCGCCACCGCACAGCCGCAAAACGAGGGCGCGAAGCGCATGTTCGTGGGCACCCGCGAGTACGCCCCGCCGGAGCAGTGGCGCGAGCGGGTAGTGCCGGAGTCGGACCTGTACGCGCTCGGGGGAACCCTGTTCTTCCTGCTCACCGGCCGCGCCCCGTACATCATTGAGGGCCGGGACGCCATCGAGTTCATGAAAGCGCACACCCGCGCGCCCGTGCCCTCCGCGCGCGAACACAACCCGGATGTCCCTAAAGCCCTGGATGCGCTGATTCAGACGCTCATGGCGAAGCGCCCCGCCGACCGCGGCACCGCCGCGGAGTTGAGCGAGGCGTTCGCGCGGCTACTCCCGTCCGAAGCGGCTGCCGCCCCGCCGGCGCGAAAACCGAAAAAGCCCGCGCCGCTCGCGCCCCCAAACGCCGGCGCCCGCACCGTGCGCATCTCAGAACCAGAAGAACACGGGGCGCTCGATCGCGTGTGCGGGCCGGTGCTGTCGGTTTTCGAGCGCCTGTTCCTGCCCGCCCTCATGCGCCCGACGCCGGGGCACGAACCCTCGATCACGGAACGAGTTGCGGTCCTTCTCACGCGGCCGACCGTCTTGCTCCTGCTGCTGGTCCTTGTCGGCGGTTGCATTTTTCTGGCCGTGCGTTGAAGTTCTGTCCCGGCGCGAGGTATTTGAGATATACTGTTGCGGGTCGGTTCACCTCCGCCGCCGCACCCGCAACGCTCCTCCGTTCGCCCGACCGGACCGACGGTATGGACCTTCACCTGCAAAACGTGCTCACCGGCGACACCGTCAAGGCGCACCGCGAGCGCACGCTGATCGGTTCCGCCGAACACGCGACCGTCGTGACCGAAACGGGTCCGTACCTCGGCGCGCTGGTCGCCTGCTACCCGACCGGCTGGGCGCTGTACGCCCTGTCCGACCAGGACGTGACCTACAACCGCCGCCCGCTCCACGCGGGCCAGTGCGTGATCCCCCAAAAGGGTGACCTGCTCGGCGTCGGAGACGACCGGTTCACGATCCTGATCCCGTCAACTGATCCGAGGCGCGCGGAAGCGGACGACATCGCCCCCGCGTGTTTTGCGTACGTCACCAACCCGGACGGAATGGAGGAGTGCCGGGCGGTCGATCACAACCTGCTGTTCGGGCGGCTCGCGTACTGTCACGTCCAGCTCGCGGACACGCGCCTGTCGCGCCTGGGCGCGCTGCTCGCCCCTCGTGACGGGTGCTGGTACGTTCACAACCTCTCTAAGAAGGCGATCGGCCGGAACCGCAAAGCCGTGTTCACCTTCGCCCGCATCGCGGACGGCGACGAGTTGCTCGTCGGCCCGCTGGTGGTGCGGCTCGAAATCAAGCCGAGTACGGCGGAGCAGGCCGCCCTCGCGCCCGCGCCGACCGGTTCGCGGGAGCGAGTTCCGCTCAGCTCCTCGATCGCCACCGACACGCCAGAAGCGACCGACACGCCCACCCCGCGCGACCCGGACGCCGGTCCGGACCTCCTCGCCCTCCACGCCGCCGGGCAGGAGCTGGAAGCGTGGCTGAAGCGCCAGCCCCCACCCACCGAGCCGCCGAAAAGCGGGCTGGGGAGTTGGCTCGGCGCGCAGCGTGACCGGCTGCGCCGGTTCTGGCTCGACACGCCCGAAACAACGATGGCGCGGAGCCTGCGCACCTCCGGCCGGCTCGCCGAAGCGTTCGGCGTCCTCGACCGCGCCGTTCGTAACCGATCCGACAGCCCCGAGTTGCTCCGCGAGCTGTACCGGCTGTACGAATCGGTCGGGATGATCGACCTGTGTTACCGCCCGCTGCGCCACATCGAGAAGCTGGCCCAGGCACGCAGCACGCAAGACCCGTGGGTGCTGGAAACGCTGGCGCAGGTGTGCGAGAAGCTCGGCCGGGACCGGCCCGAGATGTTCGACCGCGCGATCGCGTACTGGGACCGGCTCGAAGCGGCGACGGGAACAAGTTGCCGGCGGCAGAAGTCCGACCTGATGGCCCGCCGCGCGCTGCGCGACGGCGGTTACGTGAACGCCTCCGACGATTGATGTCGCCGTTGGCGCTCGGGATGTTCCGCTGCGGCCGGCGCCAAACGCGCCCCGGCGCGCGTCTCCGGGCTACAGTTCGGCCCACACACCGCTACACCTAACTCCATCTCCTCACACTCCTACCCCACACCGCACATTACGAGCACCGCTATGCGCCCGATGATCGACGCCCACCTCGACCTCGCGCTCAACGCGCTCAACTACAACCGCAACCTGCAACTCACCGTCGCCGAGCTGCGGGCGGTGGAGCAGAGCTTTACGGACGTGGCCGGCCGCGGACGCGGCACCGTGACCTTCCCGGAGCTCAAGCGGTGCAAGGTGCCCGTGTGTGTGGCCACGCTGCTGGCCCGCAGCGGCCCGGACGCCGCCCAGCGCTGGGGGTTCAAGCGCGGCGACATCGACTACGCCACGCAGCAAATCGCCTACGCCCACTGTTTCGGCTCGCTGGGTTACTACCGGCTGCTCGAAGCCCAGGGGCACCTGAAGTTCATCCACACCCGCGGCGAACTGGCCGCCCACTGGGCCGCGTGGGAGGCCGCCCCCGACGCCACCCCGCTCGGGATCATCCTGAGCATGGAAGGGGCGGACCCGATCGTCACCCCGGACCAGGTGGCGCACTGGTTCGGGCTGGGGCTGCGCGCGGTCGGCCCGGCCCACTACGGGCGCGGCCAGTACGCCTTCGGCACCGCAGTAGACGGCCCGATGACACCGGCCGGAGTGCAGCTCCTGAAGGAGTTCATGAAGGTGGGGATGATCCTGGACGTGACGCACCTCTCCGACCAGTCATTCTGGACCGCGATGGACGTGTACGACGGCCCGATGCTCGCGAGCCACCACAACTTGCGGTCGCTGGTGCCCGGCGACCGGCAGTTGACCGACGAGCAGGTAAAGGAACTCATCAAGCGCGGTGCGGTGATCGGGTCGGCATTCGACGCGTGGATGATGGTCCCCGGGTGGGAGCGCGGGAAGACGCGGCCCGAGGTGGTGGGGCTGGAGGCGATCGTGGACCACATGGACCGGATCTGCCAGTTCGCGGGCAACGCGCGCCACGTCGCTCTGGGGACCGACCTCGACGGCGGGTTCGGCACCGAGCAAACCCCGCGCGACCTGGACACCATCACCGACGTCCACAAGCTCGAGGACATCTTGTCGCGCCGCGGGTACAGCGCGGCAGACATCGACGGCATCTTTTACGCCAACTGGCTGCGGTTCTTCGGTGCCGCACTGCCGGGTTGACGCCCGCGTCCCGCGGGGCCGGCCGCTCACCGCTGGTCCACCAGTAACCCGGCAACGGCGGCGTTCAGCAGTGTGGCCAAGAACCCGATGAACAGTGCCTTCATGCCCAACTTCGCGAGGTCCGCACGGCGCCCCGGGGCCATCGCGCCGATGCCCCCGAGCTGAATGCCCACGGAGGCGAAGTTCGCGAACCCCGTCAGCGCGTACACCGCGAGCATTTTCGACCGGCCCTGAAGCACCACGGCGCCGGTCTCGTTCCACTCTTTGAACTTCAGGTACGCGAAGTGTTCGTTTACCGCGAGCTTGAGCCCGAGCAGGTTCCCCACCTTATCGCAATCCTCGAGCGGGACACCGAGCAGGTACGCGACCGGTGCGAAGAGCGTCCCGAATATCCGGTCGAGCGTCAGGCCGGGATAGAACTGCCCCAAAACGATGTCGAACAGCGCGATGAACGCGGTGAACGCGATCAGCATGGCGGCGACGTTGATCGCGAGCACCACCCCGTCTTTCACCCCGGCCGCGGCGGCATCGATTACGTTCACGTACGGCGTCTCGACCGCAATCGGGGCCGCACCCGCGGTCGCGGGCGTTCCGGCCTCGGGGTACAAAAGCTTCGTCAGGTACAGACTGCACGGGCACGCCATGACGCACGTGCAGAGGATGGCGACTTTGTCAGCGCCGTAACCGATGTACACCGCCATCATCCCGCCGGAGATGTGCGCCATCCCGCTGCCCATCAGCGCGAGCAGTTCGGAACGCGTCATCCGCGGAACGAACGGCTTTACAATCAGGGGCGCCTCCGTCTGCCCCATAAACACGTTTGCGGACACCGAGAGCGTCTCCGCGCCGCTGGTCCCCATCAGGTACATCATCACCCGCGCCATGAGGCGCACGAAGAGCTGGAGTACTCCCAGGTAGTACAGCACACTGAAGAACGACGACACGAAGATGATCGGCGGGAGCACCCGGAACGCGAACACGAACCCGGCTTTCCCCTTCTCCTTCGCGAGATCGCCGAACACGAACTCCGCGCCCTTGTCCGACGCGTCAATCAGCGCGCCAATGCCGTCGCCGACCCGGCGGAGCAGGAGCTGCGCGTGTTCCGAATACAGCACCAGCACCGCGAGTGCGAACTGGAGCACCAGGCCCCACAGGAGGGTTTTGCGACTCACAGACTGGAGGCTTTTCGAGAACAGCGCCGTGAGCCCGAGAAAGAATACGACCCCGCACCCGGCCTGGATTCGGTACGCAACCTGCGGCTGAGCGGTGAGCGCCGAACTACCAAGGTAGGCCAACGCGCCGACCGCGCACAACGCCACAACAAGGGCGATGCGCCAACTCCACGGCGTCGGCGGCAGGTCGATTTCGGGCGGTGCCGGTGGCGTGTCCGGGTCAGCGTTCGCGGTCGGCGCGGGCGCAATCATGCGGGTCCCCTGACGCGGAAACGGCGGCCCGGGCGGGCCGCCTTCGTGTTCGACTGGCGCGTTGGTCGCGGAACTTGCGGGAGAGGCGTTCCTGTCTGTGCCACAGATACGACGAGCGGAACGAACGGGCCACGCCGGCACGCAGAAAAGGAGGGGAAGCCGGACGCCCCCGCCTCGCCACGCACTACTTGGCGAACAGCTCCTTGATGAGCGCGTCGTCGTCCTTCGGGAGCGCCCACAGGTTCAGCGTGAACGCGACCTTGCGCTCGTCGCTGTGCCGCGGGAGCTTCAGCACCGCGAGCCACACGCCCTTCACAGGAACGAACCGCCACTCGCAACCGGCGGGCGCGCCGGGAACCTCGACCAGCACCGCACGGTCGCCGCTGGGCAGCACCAGCCGTACGCCCGCGGCCGGCAGCTTCACCTCGTCGGCCTTCAGACCCAACCGGACCGGTTGGCCGGCGCCGTCGACCGCCCGCGGCTCTTTAGCGGCCTGTCCCGCCAGGAACCAGGCTTGGCGGCCCCCGGGGACCGTCACCTCGAACGTGCGGGCGAGCCCCGTTGCGACCGACCCTCTCAGCGGGGCCGGGGTCTCGGTCACCGCCAGTTCCGGCCCCTTAAAGCTCTCGTCCAGGCGGTAGCGGAACGTCGGGCGCCCCTCCCGGTCGAGGCTGTAGCCGTCGAACTTGACCGCCATGGGGCCGTCGTAGATGCGTGCCGGTTCGAGCGGCAGCGGCAGCCCGAACGCCGGGTTCGCGGCGCGACCGAGGAAGTCCGGTGGCGGGGCCGACTCGCCGGTCAGCCCCCAGGGGTGACCGGCCGGCGCGGTCCAGAACTTCTGACCGAGCAGCTTCGCGGGCGCCCCGCCGCGGTTGTTCCACACCGGCGAGGCGTCGAGGAAGTTGCCGTTCCACGCGTAGGCCGTGCGGCACTGGTCGGCGCTGAAGGCGACCGACACGTACCCCGGGTACCCCACCGCGATGGCCTTGCTCCCGGCGTCCGGCATGAACGTGCGCAGCACCTCCGCGCGATCCTTAACCGCGATTACGAGGCCCTTGGGCGGTTCGAGCCCTTCGGGCAGCACCAGGTTCGGCCCCAGCGACAGGTACGCCCACATCGCCTCGGCCTGCTGCTTCGGGTCGCCGTTGAACGCGGTCGTGAGCGTCGATTTGCCGTCCACGAAGGCCTGCGGCATCCGCGTACCCGGGGCCATCCGCAGGGGCTGGCTGAGCCAGCGCTCGTACCAGTCGTACCGCACCCGCTGGTTGATGGTGGCCAAATCCGGGCCGCGCGTGCCGGTGTTGGCCACGCCGCCGATGTCGTGGCACGAGACGCACCCGAGCCCGCCCTTGCCAACGATCGTGCGGCCCGCGGCGATCTTCGCACTCGTGCCCGGAACGACGTGAACGCGATCGTCGGGGGTGGTGCCCTCGAGCGCGGCGAGTGCGTCCGGCAGGAACCCGACGTTGCCCTCGCCGTACTGCGGCATCCGGAGCTGCATCCACGGGCGGGCGCGACCGCTCTGCGTGAGGACCGACTTGAGCCAGCTCGTGCGGGCCTTGTGCCCAACGCCGGTGAGCACCGGCGGCCGCACGTCGTCCGCGTTCTCGGCCTTTTCGAGCTGCCGCATCTGGTCCGCGAGTTCGGTCGGGATGCCGCCCTCGCCGTCCCGCTGGTGGCAGTTGAGACAGTTGAACCGCCGCAGGGCGGTGCGGGCGCGGTACACCGGGGCCGACGAGCCGGCCCCCGTCAGCCCCTTCTGCACGAACGCGGTGAGGGCGCCGCGCTCCGCGGGATCGAGTGCGTAAGCCGGCCTTCTCGCGGGAGCGGGAACGGCGTCCAGGCACCCCTTCGCGCCGGCCCGCTTTACCGCTTCGAGACCTGGAAAGGTGGTGAGGGGAGCGATCGCCTGACCGCCCGGTTCGATGGCGTGGCAGTTGGCACAACCCTTTGCCAGCACGATCCGGGCGCCCAACTCGGCCCACTGCGTTTCCGGCTTCAGCCCGTTGAATTTTGTCAGCTCGGCGTCGGTGGCGTTCGGAAGCAACTGAGCCGCCAGGGCCGCGGGCCGGACCTGCGGCACGGGCACGGCGTCCGGCGTGACGCTCTCGTCGGGCACGCGGCACAGGTAGCGGGCGATGTCGAGCGCCTCGCCGCCGCTCAGGTTGAGGTTCGGCATCCGCCCGTGCGGGTTCGTCTTGAGCGGGTTCTGGAGGTACGCGGCGAGCACCTCGGGCCGCGTCTTGCCGCCCAGCCCGCCGAGCGCGTACTTCGGCGTCGGACCGCTCAGCGTGCCCAGCCCGTAGGCGTAATCGACCGGCGCGAGCGGCTCCCGGTCGTCCTCTTCGTCTTTCTTCTTGCGGGGGAGCGGGTCCGAGTGGCAGGCGGCGCACCCGGCCACGCTGAAGAGCGCCCGCCCGCGCTCCATGCTCTCACGCAATCCGTTCGGCACGACCGTGGGCAAGCGGTACACGTCGAGCGGTTGGCCCGCGAGCGAGACGAGGTACTGCGTGACCGCGTACCGCTCCGCGGCACCGGCTTCGTCCGGGGCGAAGCTCTTCGGCATCGTGGTGTGGGAACGGATCTTCGTCGGGTCCGCGAGCCAGGCGTAGATCCAGCCCGGGTAGGCGCGCCGGGCCACGTCGGTCAGGTTCGGGCCGGTGCGGTCGGCGAGCGTCTTGGCCATCGTGTCGCCCGCGGCGGGCGTGTGGCACTTGACGCAGCCGAGTTCCTCGAACTTGAACCGCCCGTGGTCCAGTTCGGTATCGGCGGTGAACTCTTTGGGGCGGTCTTTCGCGAGGTGACCGAGGAACTGATACGCCAGCGGCTCATCGACGAATCCGGGGCCGCGCCAGAACAGTTCCACGCGCACCGGCGCGACGGGGTCCTCGCGCCGGAACACCACGTCCAGGGTGGTCACGCCGCCGTCGAGCGAGATCTCCCCCCGGGCCATTTTGCCGCCAACCTTCACGTCCAGCGTCCCACCGGTGACGACCGGCGAGAACGTGTACTTACCAGCCCGGGTGATGTTGATGTAACCGGTCCAGTTGATCGAACCGGTGCCCGCCAGCTTCGGGTGGGGTTGCTCGCCGGCGCTGAGCGAAATGGCCACGGTCGGTTCGAGGCGGTGAACCGCCGGCCCCGCCCCGGGCGCCGCGTACCGCGTAACAAGGCCCGGCTTCAGGTCGGCGGGTTCGACGGCGCGGGCGACCGCGGGCGCGAGCGCGACCAGCGCGAAAACGAAGTGGTGGTGGCGCATAGCGTGGGGGCTGCGGATACGGGTCGGAATGAGGTGTTAATTATCCGCACGCCGCGTGACACCGCAAGAGGTAAACGGAAGGGCAAACGCCCCCGCGCCTGAAGCGGCGCGAGCCGACGGGTTGCGGTTGGCGGGGCTCTGCCGGTGCCGCTCGACTTGCAGAACCCGCGCCTGAAGCGGCGTGAGCCGACGGGTTACGGTCTGGCATGGCTGAGGAACGAGAACGTGAGGGCGGCGGAGCGGCACCGCTCACTCCTTCCGGTCGCGCTCTTCGAGCTTGCCCGAGTGTTGGATCGCGCGGAACAGGCGGTACCCGAGCAGCGCGCTGACCGCGCAGCCGAACAGTCCGAACACGGACACGTCGCGGACCAGCGGCTCGGCCTTGAACGCCCACAACATCGCCGAGCCCACGAACAGCGCGCTCACCATCATCCCGAACACCAGCCGGTTCACCGACGGCTCCAGGTGCCGGTGGCTCAGCTCGATCCCCATTTCGCGCCGCTGCACCATTCGCATCACGCCGCTCAACTGCCGGGGCAGACCGCGGACCAGGTCGTCCCACTCCCCCACCGCCCCGACGAACCGGCGCAGCAGCCGCCGCGGGGAGAGCTTCTTCCGCACGCTGGCCTGTTTGTACGGGTCGAGCAGTTCCACCAGGTTGAACCCCGGCGCCAGAATCCGCCCCGTCCCCTCGAGCATGACGAGCACACGCAGCAAGAGCGCGAGCGGCGCCGGCAGCATCACGTGGTACCGCCGGATCGCGTCCGTGAGCTCGTTCAGAGCGGTGCCCAGTTCGAACTGCTCCAGGGGCATCCCGTGATAGAACGCGAGCTGGTCGGCCACCTCGCTCTCGAGCGCCCCCGCATCGAACCCGGCCGGAACGTCGCCGGTCTGCACGATCAGCTCGGTGACGGTCGCGGAATCCTTCATGAGAACGGCCCCGACGCCGCGGTCGATGATCCCGCGGAGCCGCTCGTCGATGCGCCCGACCATGCCCACGTCGATCAGCCCGATCGCCGCCGGCTGGCTCCCGATCGGGGGGAGGTAGAGCAGGTTCCCCGGGTGCGGGTCGGCGTGAAAGAGGCCGTCGCGGAAGATCATGTCGAGGAACGCTCTCGCCCCGGCCCGCGCGAGCGCCTCGAAGTCGCCGCCGGCCGCCCGCACCTCGTCGGGCCGGTTGAACGGCACCCCCTCGAACAGCTCCATCGTGAGGACGCGGCCACTGGACAGCGACGGGTGCGGCTCCGGAAAGCGGACCCCGGGGTCGTGCGCGAAGGCCTGCCGGAAGAGCTGCAGGTGGCGCAGCTCGCGGCGAAAATCGAGTTCGCGCGTGAGCACCCGCTCGAACTCCGCGACCACCGCCACCGGGCGGTACGCCTTGAACTCGGGCAGGTACTCCTCCGCAAGGGCCGCCAGCTCCGCCAGGATCGCGAGATCGTTTTCGACCCGGTGCGTGATGTCGGGGTGCTGCACCTTCACCGCCACCCTGCGACCGTCGCGGAGCGTGGCGCGGTGGACCTGACCGATGCTGGCGGACGCGAGCGGCTCGGGCTCGAACGCGGCGAACAGCGCCTCAAGCGGCTGCCGGAGTTCGGTTTCGACGGTCGCCCGCGTGACCGAGAACGGGTCGGCCGGGACGCGCGATTGCAGTGTGGCCAGTTCGTCCCCGAGCGCCGGGCCGATCAGGTCGCGGCGCGTGCTGAGCACCTGCCCGAACTTGATGAACGTGGTGCCCAACTCGGTGAGCACGAGCCGGATGCGGACCTCCCGCGGGCGGTCCGCAAGGCGGTGCAGTTCCGTGCCCGCGGTCCAGCGGCGCACGAACCGGTAGTCGAGCCGCGCGAGCGCACCGGCCAGCCCGTACTTCGCGAGCACGCGGGCGATTTCGGCGAGCCGGGACGCGCTCCGGGCGAGGCGGGGGATGTCGGTCAGGTTGAGCATGTCGGATGAGTCCGCTTGCCGGAGCGGGGCGGTTCACGCGAGCCGGTCGAGGTCGCGCAAGCGGCGGTCGGCGTCGAACGTCGGTGCCGGGAGCGATTCCGCCAGCGCGACCGCCTCGGCCTCGCTCAGGTCCGGTTTCCGGACCGCCTCGCCGCGAAACACCGGCAGCTTCTTTTGGGTCGCAATGATCTCTCGGCGGGTGCGGCCGCGGGGCGCGTCGGGCCAGCGGCCCTCCAGCTCCTGAAACTCGAAGAACACCGGCACCACTGCACAGATGTACCTCGAGTAGCCCGGGTTGTCGGTTTGAATCACGAACCGCCCGCCGGGGGCGAGCGCCCGGTGAACCGTCGCCAGGAACGAAGGGGTGATGAGGCGCAGGTGGACCTTGGCGGGGTCGTAGTACGGCTGCGGGTGGTAGCAATGCACTTCCGCAACCGAGTGCGGCGCGACGTGGTCGGCCAGCAGCTCGCGCCCGCCCAGGACCGCGAACTTCAGGTTCGCGAGGCCGCGCTGGTTGCCGCGCTTGCGGGCGTAGCGGAGGACCACGGGCAGCACATCGACGCCGAGGTGGTCGTGGTCCGGCCGCGCCAGCGCCGAGCCGATCAGGTAGCGCCCGTTCCCGCACCCGACGTCCAGCACAACGGGCGCGGCGCGGCCGAACAGCGCGGGCCAGTCCAGGTGCCCCGCCGGCATCGCCTTCAGTGCGGTCTGCGCCCAGCGGTCTGGGTCCAAGATGCGGCCGGGGAACGGCACCCCGAACTCGCGCTCCACCCGGTTCGGTTCGGCCATGCGCTCGTGGTCACACAGAGGTTAACGGTTATAACTGGTCTACGAGCCGGACGCCGCAGTACAATCGTAACCAGTTGCGGCAGCTTCAAGTTTCTGTTCCACGTTCTACACGGTGGCCCCGGCTTAACGCCCCGAGAACGTTGAAACCGCGCGAGGTGGCACACATGCCGGGGGGGCGATTCTCCGTGAGCGGTTCGCTGACCGCCGTGCTGTTCGTCCTCGCGCCGCTGGTCGCGGTGGGGTGGTGGCTGGCGCGGCCGAAGGCCGACGCCGGCGTGCCCCCACCCACGTCCTCGGAACTCGACGTGGTGTGCACCGGCCGCGTGGACGGGTCGCACCCCCTGGCCGCACTTTCCCCAACGGTGCCGGGGAAAGTGGCCGAGGTGCTCGTGTCGGAAGGGCTCACCGTTGACGCGGGCGCGCCGCTGCTCCGGCTGGCCGACGAATCGCTGAAGTTCCGCGTCGAGGAGGCGAAAGCCGCGCTCGCCGTCGCGGACCTCGAAATCGAAGCCGCCGGGGCCGAGGCCAAGCTCCACCCGCAGCGGGTCGCCGGCCAGAAGCTCGCCATCGCGTCCGCCCAGGACCGGACCGCGACCGCGCGCCGGCTTCTTGACGAACTCCGCGCGGCCAAACCGTTCGGGACGATAACGGCAGCCGATATCATCCGCGCCGAAGCCGAAGTGCGGCAGCTCGAACGGCTGGAGGCGGTTGAAGCCGACCGGCTCACCGAACTCAACGCACTGAGCCCGGCGCTCCGGGTGCGGGCGGCGGAGGCAAAGAAGGTGCAGGCGCGGGTCGCGCTGAACCAGGTCGAGCAGGCGGTGCGGGACTGTGTACTCGTGGCCCCGTCGGCGGGAACCGTGTTGCGTGTCAACGTGTCGGTCGGCGAGAGCGTGCTGCCGGGCGGGGGCGCGCCGGCCCTGCTGTTCCGCCCGGCCGGCCCACTCGTCGTGCGGGCGGAACTGGAACAGGAGTTCATCGGTCGGGTGCGGCCCGGGATGCGGGCGACCGTCACCGATGAGACGCGAGCAGATGCGCCGACCTGGACCGGGCGGGTTGTGCGGGTTGGGGCGTTCGTGTCGCGCCGGCGAGGGGTGCTGTTCGAGCCGGGCGAGGTTAACGACGTGCGCACACTGGAGTGCGTCGTCACACTGGACGAACCGACCGGCGGGCTGCTCGTCGGGCAGCGGATGCGCGTCCGGATCGGCAGGGAGTAACGGCGGGAAAGACGTGTGCGGGCGAAGAATCGGCGCGTTCGCGCGGGTTTTGCGCCTTCCGGGACCGGTTCCGGGCCGCGAACTTGGATCTTTACCGCGGTGTGGGCTACAATCTTCCGATCGGAACGTTTCGAGACGTCCTGTTCCGGTTGGGTTTGCGGTCCCGCCGGCCGGAGGTCGGCCGCGCGACAGTTGAGAGCGAGGTTCGCCGTGCAAGTCACCGTTTCCGTTCGTCACGGGCAGTTGGGGGACGACATCCAACAGCAACTGAAGGAGAAGGGCGAAAAGTTGCTCCACTTCTTCAGCCGGCTGACGATGATCGAGATCACGGTCGACTTACACCGCACCCACGACGGGAATATGAGCGTCGAGGTCCGGGCCACCGCAGAGCACAAGCACGAGTTCGTGGGGAGCGACCACGCGGAAGACGTGCTGGCGGCCTTTAATAAAGCCGCCGCGCACGTGAAACAACAGGTGACCCACTACAAAGAGAAGATCCAGGACCACCGCCGCGACATGGACTACGGCGGGAACAACGGGTCCAAGTGACCCGGCGGCCCGGGCCGCGTCGTTGAGGCGGCCCGGGCGGTACCGACGCGGAGAGGAACTCCACCGCCGGCGACAGGAGCGGTGGGGGGCGGACAACGAGGGGAGAGGTCCACATGCGCCTGTGCAACTTCATCGTCCGCGACGCGATCACCCCGGCCTTGGCCGCGTCCGCGCCGCCGGCGCCGCCGGGCGGGCACCGCGACCCCTCCGCCGTCCGCAGCGTCAAGGAGCAGGTGATCCGCGAGATGGTCGGTTCGCTGCACGCCGCGGGCCACTTTCGCGCGTCCGACGTGGACGAGATCGTGCGGGCGGTGCTGCGGCGCGAAGAACTCGGGACCACGGGCATCGGGCGGCACATCGCCATCCCGCACTCCCGGCACCCGGCCGCGGACCGGCTGATCGGCACCCTGGCCCTGTCGCGCGACGGGCTGCCGTTCGACAGCCTCGACGGCGAGCCGGTGTACGTGTTCATCCTACTGGTGTCCCCGCAGGACCGCCCCGGCGACCACCTGCGGGCGCTCGAGGCGGTGGTCCGCACGATGCGCAACGACGACTTCGTGCGCCAGCTCCGCGGGTGCCAGACGCGCGAGGAGATCTGGGCGCTGCTGGAGAGCGCGGCGCCGGGCTGGTGAGCGGCGCCCGAGGGGGTGAGACGGGATACCGGGCACGCGGGACACGAGGTGCGGGAATGATCGGTTGCGCAGGGGGGGACGGGCCAGGACCGCGGGACGTGCTCCCGCCGGGTGCCTGTACGCCCGCGGTCCCGCCCGACACGAACCCGCCCAGCGGCGCCGAGACCGCGGCCGGCGGGAGCGGCCCGCTCCGCCGCGTGATCCGCATCGTGAACCCGCTGGGGCTGCACCAGCGGATCGCCGACCGGTTCTCGCGCACCGCCCGGAAGTTCTCCTGCGCCGTCAGCGTGTGGAACGGTTCCACCCGGGCCGACGGGAAGGACATCTGGGCGCTGATTATGCTCGTCGCCCTGCCCGACTCGGAAGTGGTGCTCGAGGTGGACGGCGCGGACGCGGCGCACGCGGCGGAGGCGCTGGCCGCCATACTGGCCTCGCCCGGCGGCGAAGATTACACGATTTGACCGGCACGTGTGCCGACCGGGTTCGCCCGAACCGGTCCGGCTCCTCCCCAACGGGCACAACCGGACGCTCCGGCGAATGGAACACAGGTACGGCATCGCGGTTTCCCCCGGCATCGCCATCGGCCCGGCCCTCGTGCTGGACTCCGAGGGCGTGCTCATTTCCCACCGGACCGTGCCGCCCGAGCAGGCGGACGCCGAAGTGGCCCGGCTGTACCGCGCCCTGGACGAGACCGCCGCGACCGCCCGCGCGGACCGCGAGCGGATGACCGCCCGGCTCGGCTCGGCCCTCGGCAACATCTACGGCGCCCAGCAGTCGATGATCGAGAGCGGGTGGCTCCGCGAGCAGATCGAGGTGCGCATCCGGGCGGAGAGCTACTCCGCCGAGTACGCCGTCAGCCGGGTCATCCGCGACATGGTGAAGCGGCTCGAAGAGGTGATCGCGCTGCGCACCAACTCGGGCGCCTCGGACGCCCGCCGCAGCGTGACCGAGTTCATCGACGTCGAGCGGCAGGTGCTCTCCGCGCTGCTCGGGCACCCCGGCAACCCGTTCGCCAACCTGACCGAGCCGGTCATCGTTCTGGCGAACGACCTGATGCCGTCGGACACCGCCGACTTCGGCCCGCGCACGATCCACGCCTTCGCCACCGAGAGCGGCGGGAACACGAGCCACACGGCGATCCTGGCCGGCGCGCTGGAGCTGCCCGCGGTCGTCGGCATCGGCCGGTTCCTCACGGACGTGTCCGGGGGCGACACCGTCATCGTGGACGGGAGCGAGGGCGTCCTCGTCATCGACCCCGACGAGGAGACCCTCGCCAAGTACCGGGAGAAGCGGGCCAAACTGCTGACCCGCCAGGACCGGTACGAGCACCTGCGCGACAAGCCGTCCGTCACCGCGGACGCGGTGCCCGTTCCGATCCGGCTGCTGGGCAACATCGAGCTGGCCCAGGAGGCGGCCCACTGCCTCGACCGCGGCGCGGAGGGTGTCGGGCTGTACCGGACCGAGTTTCTGTACCTCAACAAGTCGGCGCACCCGACCGAGGAGGAGCACTACGCGGCCTACGCGTCGGTCCTCGGCACGCTCGGCTCGAACCGGCCGGTCGTCATCCGCACGCTCGACCTGGGCGCCGACAAGTTCTCCAGCGTGTCGGGCGCGGTCGCGAACGAGAAGAACCCGTTCCTGGGCCTGCGCAGCGTCCGGCTGTGCCTCCGCCAGCGCGAGCTGTTCGTCACGCAACTGCGGGCCATCTTGCGGGCCGGGCTGCTGGGCGACGTGCGCGTCATGTTCCCGATGATCAGCACGGCCGACGAGTTGCGGCAGTGTAAGACGCTGCTGAACGACGTGAAAGAGGAGCTGGAGTACGCCGGAATCCCCTTCAAACGCGACCTGCGGGTCGGTACAATGATCGAAGTGCCGTCCGCCGCACTGCTCGCGGACGTGCTGGCGCGCGAGGTGGACTTCTTCTCGATCGGGACCAACGACCTGATCCAGTACACGCTCGCGGCCGACCGAAATAACGAACACGTGGCGAACCTGTACAGCCCGGCGGACCCGGCGGTGCTGCGGCTGATCCGGATGGTGGTGCAGGCGGCGCAGAAGGAAAAGGAACACGGGAAGCGGGCGTTCGACGTGAACGTGTGCGGGGAGATGAGCGGCGAGCCGCTCTACATCCCGCTGCTGGTTGGCCTGGGCCTGCGGCAGTTCAGCGCGACGCCCCGCAAGATCCCGGAAATCAAGCGGGTGATCCGTGAGTTGCGGATTCCCGAAGCGGAAGAAGTCGCCCGGCGCGCCCTGGCGATGGAATCCGCGAGCCAGGTGACGAGTTACTTACGCGACCATTTACGCAAAATGCTCCCCTCGGAGGCGGTCGATTGAGGGCGGATTGTTCGGTCAGCCGCGGGGCACCTAAACCGCTGTGACCGGTCCGCCCCGTCGAATCGCGAACAGGGTCGGCGACGGCGTAGAGAGTGAAGCACCCAATATGAAACGTGCCGTTAGCAGAACGGGAGCCGACTCCCCGCATGCGCTCGGCCCGTTTCTTTTTGCGCGCCCTCACGCTCTCACGTCTCCGGCCCCGCTCGCACACCGACCGGAGGGGTATTGGAGGGGCTTGCCTTTGGGGAAGTCAAAAGTTGAAAGACAAAAGGCAAAAATTTAGAGGCGAACGCGCCTCGTTTTTTGCCTTTTGCCTTTCAGCTTTTGACTTCCCGAAGGGTTGCCGGACCCGATGCTCGGTGACAAGTTCCGCTTCCGGTTTTCCAAGTCGGGCGCGCTGCGGCTCGTGAGCCATCACGACCTGATGCGGTGCTCGGAGCGGATGCTGCGTCGCGCCGCCCTGCCGTTCAAGTCCACCGCCGGCTTCCACCCCACCCCCCGCTGGGTGTTCGCCCTCTCGGCCCCGCTCGGGGCCGTCTGTCACCACGAAGTCGTCGAACTCGAGTTGACCGAGCCCCGCGAAGCGGGCGAAGTGCTCGCGGCCCTCAACGCCCAAACGCCCCCCGGCCTCACGTTCACACACGTTCAAGTCGTGCCCATGAAGGCCACGGCCCGGCCGCGGCGCGTGGTGTACGAGCTGCCGCTGCCGCCCGATCGCGCCGCCGCAGCGGAGGCCGCCGCCGCGGCGCTGATGGCCGAACCGGGCGTGTGGGTCGAGCGGCTCAAACCCAGCCCCAAACGGCTCAACATTCGCCCGTACTTGCGGGGCGTGCGGGTGGAGGGCGTGGCGCCCCATGCCGGGCACGCACAGACCACACCCCCTTCCCTTCCCTCGGTGGGAGCGGATGCGGGGGCTTCTCCGCGGCTCGTGCTGGATTTGTGGGTTACGCAGACCGGGTCCGCACGGGCCGACGAACTGCTCTCCCTCCTCCGCCTCAAAGACCTGATTGATGCCGGCGCGGTGCTGGAGCGCACCGCCGTCGAAATTCGTGACGAGATCACCGCGACCGATCCCGGGGACGTTCCCCCGGACGGCCCCGCGGACGCCGTGCCGCTCAGCGGCGCGGAAGCCGCCGCGCTCGCCGCGCGGCTCGAAGCCGAAGAGAGCCAAACCGCCGACCAGGCCTGGGGCGCGTCGCCCAACGGCCCGGTCGTCGAGTAGCGAACACCCTGAGCACTAACGAGCACCACATGAAAAAGGAAATGCTGATCAACGTCCTCCAACCGGAGGAGTGCCGGATCGCGATCGTCGAGGACGGGGTTCTGGAGGAACTCTACGTCGAGCGCGCGAGCCAGGAGAGCTACGTCGGGAACATCTACAAGGGCCGCATCGTCAACATCGAGCCGAGCATCCAGGCGGCGTTCGTGGACTTCGGCATCGGCCGCAACGGGTTCCTGCACGTGTCCGACGTGGACCCCGCGTACTACAAGCACCTGCTCTCGAAGGCGGACCTCGCCGAGTACGAGGCGGAACTGGAGCGCGAGTACGGCTCGGCCCCGGGCGGCGGCGGGCGTGACCGCGGCGCCCGCGGCGGGCGTGGCCGCGACCGCGGCCCGAAGCCGCCCCGCGAAATGACCTCGTGGCTCGAACCGCAACCGGCCGCGGCCCGCAACGAAGACCTGCTCGACGAGCCCGAGTTCGCGTCGGGCCTGGACGACATCCCGACGGCCGAGCCCGTTGCGGACGAAGGCGAGGCCGAGGCGGTGGCCGAAGTCGAAGAGGTCGAAACCGAAACGGTCGAGGTGGACGCGTTCGCGGAAGGTCTGGACGCGGAGCCCGAAGTGCCGGCGCCCGCGGCCCGGACGGCGGCCCCGCCCGCGGACGATGACGACGGGTTCGCGGAGGGTATCGAACCGGCCGCACCGGCGCCGAAACTGGTCGCGCCGCCGCCGCGCGTCGCGGCCCACACCCCGGTCGTGAAGAAGCCCGCGCCGGTGGAGGTTGAAGAGGACGAGTTCGGCGCGGGCATCGTGGACGCCGACGTGCCGCCGGCCCCGGCCGCCAAGCGCGAGCCCGAGGCCGCGCCGCCCGAGGTGGCCAAGGCGATCGACGCCCTCGACGCTGGGGAGCCGGTCGCACCGGTGGAGCCTCCGGAAGTGAGCCCGGCCCCAGAAGTCACGGAAGCGCCGGAGCCCGAGGCGAAGAAGCCGCGTGCCCGCCGCACGAAGCCGAAGGTCGAGGAGCCGGCCGCCGAGGAGCCGGCCACCGAAGCGAAGGCCAAACCGCGCACCCGTCGCAAGAAGAAAGAGGGCGACGGGGAGGGCGAGGGCGACGGCCCGGACGACAAGCCCAAGTACATGGGCGGCGCCGAGCGCCGCACGGCCGCCGGCGACGACGACGAAGGGGAGATCAAGCCGTTCTTCGACGACACCGGGTCGGCCGACTTCGACCCCGACGCGCCCAACGACCGGTTCGACGGCGGGCGGGCCGGTGACGACGGAACCGACCCCGCGGCCCGGCACGAGGACCGGTTCACCGAGGACCCGGAACCGGCCGAGGTCGCCGAGCAAGAGGCCCGCGACCTCGCACACGAGGCCGAAGCCGAGCCCGAGGTGACCGGGCGCGGGTTCAATGACGATTTCGACTCCGGCCGCAGCGACCGCGGCGGACGGGGCGACCGGGACCGCGGCGGGCGCGGCGGACGGGGCGACCGGGACCGCGGCGGGCGCGGCGGGCGCGGCAGCCGGGACAGGGACCGGCCCGGGGACCGCGGCAGCCGCGACGACCGCGGCCCGCGCACCGGGGCGCCGGGCGGGTTCAAGGGCGGCAGCGGGCCGAAGGGCGGGCGCGACCGCGGGCTGCCGAAGCCGCCCATCCAGGAGATCTTCAAGCGCGGCCAGGAAGTCATCGTCCAGGTGATCAAGGAAGCGGTCGGCACCAAGGGGCCGACGCTCAGCACCTACGTGAGCATCGCGGGCAGGTACCTCGTGCTGATGCCGAGCCTGAACCGCGTCGGCGTGTCGCGCAAGATCGAGGACCACGACGCCCGCCGCCGGCTCCGCGAGATCATGTCCACCCTGGCCCCGCCCAAGGGCGTCGGGTTCATCGTCCGCACCGCCGCCGTCGACCGCGACGCGAAGGAACTCCAGAACGACCTCGCATACCTGCTGCGCCTGTGGCAGGTGGTGGTGAAGCGGCTGAAGCGCGTCGCCGGGCCGGTCGAGATCTATCGGGAGTCCGATATGATCACGCGTACCATACGCGACATCTTCACCTCGGACATCGACACCATCTGGGTGGACGAGGCGAACGCGTTCGGGCACGCCAGCGAGTTCCTCCAGATCGTGATGCCGAAGTTCGCCAACCGGATCAAGCACTTCGACCACACGGAGCCGCTGTTCCACAAGTACAGCATCGAGGAGGAGATCGCGAAGATCCACCAGAAGCGCATCGAGATGCCGCTGGGCGGGTCGCTCGTCATCGAGCAGACGGAGGCGCTGGTCGCGATCGACGTGAACAGCGGGAACTTCCGCGCGGACAACAACGCGGAAGAGACCGCGTTCCAGATGAACCTGCACGCCGCGAAGGAGATCGCCCGCCAGCTCCGGCTGCGGGACCTCGGCGGGGTGATCGTGAACGACTTCATCGACATGCGGAGCGAGTCGCACCGCCGCAAGGTCGAGGACGCGTTCCGCGAGGCGCTGCGGCGGGACCGGGCGCGGACCAAGATCCTGCGGATCTCGCAGTTCGGGCTGATCGAGATGACCCGGCAGCGCATCCGGCCGAGCCTGAAGCGCAGCATCTTCGCGGACTGCCCGCACTGCCGCGGGAACGGGTTCGTGAAGACCTCCGAGAGCCTGGCCATCGAGGTGATGCGGCTGCTGCACCTCGCGGCGCACCGCGCCCCGGCGGTGCAACTGGTGCAGGTGGCGGTCCACACGGACGCGGCCAGCTACCTGCTCAACAAGAAGCGCAAGGAGATCGCGGCGCTGGAAGAGCGCGGCAAGCTCGAGGTGAACATCACCGGGCAGCCCGGCATCTCGCCGGAGGCGCTCACGATCCGGTGCTTCGACCACAACGGGAACGAGGTGCGGCTGCTGCCGCCGGCCCCGCTGCCGAAGCTGAGCGCCGGCCGCATCCCGCCGCGCGACGACCGCCGCAGCGGGGGCGGGCGCGAGGACCGCGGCGCCCGATACCCGCGCCCGCTCGATTGATCGCGGGCCGTGCCGGTCGTATCCTGGAGCCCGTTGCGGCGCCACGATACGACCGGTCTTACGGAGCACCCCGTGACCGACCTCTCCGACACCTGGGATCGTATCCACCACTGGCTCGCCGCGCACGCCCCGGCCGTGCTGGCGAGCCTCGCACCTCCCGCCACCGACGAGCAGTTCCGCCAAGTTGAAAGCGTCACGGGCACCGCGTTACCCGAACACGTCAAAGCGTGCTACCGCGTTCACAACGGTCAGGCCCCGTTTCACCGCGCGCCGGCATTCCTGTACGGGCACCGGTGGCACGGACTCGCGGACATGGCGGACTACTGGGAAACGCTTCACAGCCTGCGCGGCGAGTTCGCGGAGGTGCGTGGGGCGCCACGCGGGCCGATCCGCAAGGACTGGTGGCACCGCAAGTGGCTCCCCCTTACCCGCGACGGCGCGGGCGACCTGCACTGCCTGGACCTGTTCCCGCCGAAGCGCGGGCACGTCGGCCAGGTCATTTACTGGTACCACGACGAGAGCGAACGGTTCGTCGTGGCGAACAGTCTGCCCGCGTGGCTCGCACTGTTCGCCGCCGAACTCGAACGCGGCGAGTTCACCACCGCACCGGACACGCACGGCCCCGGGCTGGTCCGTGTCCGCGATCTGTGATTCCGGAGTTGCCGATGGATACGACCGAACCGATCCGGTTAACGAAACTCGCGAAGCGGGCCGGGTGCGCCGCAAAACACCCGCCGGGTTTCCTGCTGCCCCTGCTGGGGATGCTGCCGCCGATCACGGACCCGAACGTGCTGGTCGGCAGTGCCACCGCCGACGACGCGGCCATTTATAAGTTGTCGCCGGATCTGGCGCTGGTCCTCACCACCGATTTCTTCACGCCCATCGTCGACGCGCCCCGCGACTTCGGCCGGGTGGCGGCGGCGAACGCGCTGTCCGACGTGTACGCGATGGGCGGCAAACCCACAGCGGCGCTGAGCATCGTGGGGTTTCCGGACTCGCTCCCCGCGGCGGTGCTGGGCGAGATCCTTGCCGGCGCATCCGCAGTCGCGGCCGAGGCGGGAATCGCCATCGTCGGCGGGCACACCATCAAGAGTGAGGAGCCGATTTTCGGCCTCGCGGTGGTCGGCACGGTTCACCCCGACCGCGTGTTGAGCAACGCGGGGGCGAAACCGGGCGACGTACTCGTTCTCACCAAGCCGCTCGGGTTGGGCATCATTTCGACGGCCGCGAAGAACGATCAGGACACGCGCGGGGCGATTGCCGACGCGATTCGGGTCATGACGACACTCAACCGCACGGCCGCGGAGGTGCTCACGCAGTTCGAGGTCCACGCCCTCACCGACGTAACGGGGTTCGGGCTGTTGGGGCATTTGCGAAACGTGACGGCAGCGAGCGGCGTGACCGCAGAGGTGTTCGCGTCGCGCGTTCCGGTGCTGGACGCCGCACGCGAGTACGTGAAAGCCGGGATCGCACCCGGCGGAACACGAGCCAACGCAAAATTCCTCGCCGACTGGGTCGAGTTCGCGCCCGAGGTTCCGCCGGAAGAGCAACTGCTGTTGTGCGACGCACAGACGTCCGGCGGCTTGCTCGCGGCCGTACCGGTAGCCGTCGCGGATGAGGTGATACGCGCACTCAATGCGGCCGGTGCGCTCGCAAGTGCGAACGTGGGCTGGATCACCGGACCGGGCCGCGGAACGATTCGTGTCCGACACGGGGCGGCAATCCAGAAAGGGCCATGAAAACGGCCGCTGGCCGAGCGAATTTACGGACTCCCGTAGAACCCGATTCCCTGTCACAACCCGTTCATCCGGCCCCGCGAGTGCGGCCGCGTAGCCGGATGAACGGGCGTGCGAAATGAGCCCCAAAAATCCGCGCTCGGCGACCGAATAGGATCGAGTGGCGAGTCGCGCCTGCGGCACCGGGTTGCCGGCGCGATCGCCGTTCGGAAACCGTTATGCTCTCCGTTACCAAACGACTGGCACGACCACCCCTGCCCCGCTTGCCCCTTCGGCTTGCGGCTCTCTTGCTCCTGGTCGCCGCTCACCCCGCATCCGCTGCCGACCTCGCGCCGGGAGCGCCGCCCCTCACCCAGGACCTCGCCGACCTGCGCCGGGACGCGGTTGAGGTGTCGCTCGACATTCAGTTCACCGCCCGTCAGCTCCGCGAGCACCAGCGGCTGTACGCGTGGCACTGGAAGTACGCCACCGCCGACCGCCAAAAGGCCGAGGCCGCGTTCCTGCCGGCCTTCCGCGGGGCCTTCGAGAAGACGGACGCGGACCGCAAGGCGCTGCGGGAAAAACACCGGGCGGCCCTGCTGGCCGAGGCCAAGGAGCGGGCCGAAAAGGGGAGCCCGTACCACCGCTGGCTGCTCGCGACGGCGGACCGCGCGGCCGAGGTCATCGCGGCGGGGCCGCCGCCCCTGCGCCGCGACGCCCTTGAGAACACCCTGGAGTTCATCCAGTGGGTGCTCCGGATGCAGCTCACCGTCCGCCAACAAGAAGAGTTCTTGCGGCTGGTGCCGGCGGAGTGGAACCGGGACACGGCGAAGGCCGACCGCGAGACCATCATCAACGAGTTCCTCCCCGTCTACCGCAAGGTGGTGCGGCTCGCGCCGGGAGACCGGACGGCCGTCCGCAACATGGCCGAGCCGCTGCTCCTCGATGCGCTCAAGAAGCCCGAGACGCCACTCGACCGCTGGCTGGCCGGCGCGCACGCCGAGGCGAACAAGGTTCTGGCCGCTGGCCCGCCCGACGCGCTGACCGCCGGGGCCACCGACCAACAAGCGGACTTCTACGACTGGGCGCTGGGGCTGCGGCTGGCGGACGACACGCGCGCCGAACTCCGCAAGCTGATCGTTCAGGACTGGACGACGATCGAATCGACGCGCCGGGGCACACTCGACACGGCCCGGCTCATGGACGACCCGCCGGGCGGCGGGGCCGGCGAGCTGAGCCGCCTCCGGGACCGGGCCAGCACGCTGCTGTTCGTGTGCGGGCAGCCGAAGAACGTGGTCAACCGCGCGACGATGGACGTGTACCGAAAGGCCCACCCCGGGGTGGAAGCCCCGATTCTGCCAGACAGTCGGAAGGTGCTGGCGGACGGCGCCCCGCCACTGACCGAGGGCGAGGCCGAGTGCTCCCGGATGTGCTTCGAGTGGCTGTTCGGGTTCACGTTCACCGCCGACCAGCGGGCCGCGTTCCGCAAGACGCAGCTCGACGAGTGGGCACGCAAGGATAAGGCCTCGATGGAGGGGACGCTGGACAACGCGTTCCTGTACACGCAGCTCATGTGGCTCACGCCGGAGGACCGCGAACTGGTGCGTGCGTTCACCCTTCCGGACTTCTTGAAGGTGATGCGCGAGACCAAGGATACGGACCCGGGGAACAAGTGGTTGTTGGAGCAGTACGAGGCCCGGTACCCGTCGCTCGTGAAGGGCAAACCCGGCCCGACGCAGGCCGACGCGGACGCGCTGGGCGAGCTGTTACGGTTCCAGACGCGGGAGGTCACCGGCGGGGACGCCGGCGCCGCCGAAAAAGTGGCGACCGTGGCGGTCGAGAAAGTGAAGTCGGGCGTCGGCGCGGTACACGAAGTGACCGGCGCGGCCCAGCAGCTCGCCCTGATCCGTTACGCCTGGCCCACGCTCAACGAGGCGGACCGCCAAGAACTCCGCGACCGCTGGGCGGACAGCCTGCGACCGCTGGGCGTGAACCCCAAACTGGCGGTGTGGCAGGCCACTCCGTCCCCGGCCCGGGAAATCGACTCGGTGGCGGCGTGGCGGGCGCTTCAAGCGCAGCAGCAGAACACCGCCATGATCAGCAACATGCTCCGGATGCAGCACCAGACCAACATGACCATCATCCGGAACATGGGCAGCACCCCGTACCGGTACGAGTACAAGTACGAGTACCGCCGGCGGTAGTGTTTGGTCGCAGACCAGTTCACCAACAGCGTGCCGATACAGCGTTAGAGCGCATGGCCGAATAAGCCCCACTCCGAGAGGCGCGGCCAGCCCGAGACAAGGGCGCTGAAAACACTTTGACAGGATCGACAGGATAAACAGGATTTCAAATTGATCTGTCTTCATCCTGTCGATCCTGTCAAAAGATGTCTTCATAAACATGATTTCCGCGTGGGCCGAAACGGGGCCACGACCAGCCGTCCATTCCGCCTCCGGTTCTTCTTTAACTTGGCACCGGACCATTTTGCATCAGCAACCGGGAACGGGTTTCGACCGAGACATCCCGGAAAATTAACGCGCCGCCGCGCCAACACTTCAACCGCCGTTCCGGATCTGGCAATTGCCCTGTTGATGCACCCGGTTGCGGCGGCATGTCCGCTGTGATACGGTCAGGGCCGGTCGCCCGCCCTCCCACCTCATCGGAGTTCCCGATGCTGCCGCGCCGGTTCCTCTGCCCGCTGCTCGCACTCGCCTCGGCCAGTCTGCTCGCCCTCGCGAGCGGGCAGGCCCAGGACACAAAGGACGTGAAGAAAAAGGACACCAAGAAGGAAGAGAAGAAGCTCCCAACGCCTGCGATCCCGCCCACCGCGGCGGGCGTGAAGTACGGCCCGGACGAGCGCAACGTGCTCGATTTCTGGCAGGCCAAGTCCGATGCGCCCACGCCGCTGGTGCTCTGCATCCACGGCGGCGGCTGGGTCAACGGCGACAAGAGCAGCTACTACGGCAGCGTGAAGGGGTACCTCGATAAGGGCATCTCGGTGGCCACCATCAACTACCGGCTGATGGCCCAAGCGAACGCGCAAAAGGTCACCCCGCCGGTGAAAGCCCCGCTCGAAGACGCGGCGCGTGCCCTCCAGTTCGTGCGGTCGAAGGCGGGCGACTGGAACATCGACAAGAAGAAGATCGGCGCGACCGGCGGGTCCGCGGGCGCGTGCTCGTCGCTGTGGCTCGCGTTCCACGACGACATGGCCGACCCCAAGAGCGCTGACCCCGTGGCGCGCGAGTCCACCCGCCTCTACTGCGCCGCGGTGAACGGCGCCCAGGTGTCGCTGGACCCGAAGGTGGTGCGCGAGTGGATTCCGAACTACACCTACGGCGCGCACGCCTTCGGGATGAAGAACCTGGACGAGGTGGAGCAGAACCGCGACAAACTCGCGGGTTGGATCAAGGAGTACTCGCCCATCGAGCACGTGACGAAGGACGATCCGCCCATCGGGCTGTATTACGCCGGTCCGAAGGAGCCGAAACCGGGTGAGAAGGACGCGGACCCGACCCACTCTCCGACCCTGGGGATCAAACTGGCAGAGAAGCTCAAGGCCACCGGCGTTGATGTCGTGTACCATTCGGCCGCCGAACCGAACGCGAAACTCCCCACCTCGCAGGCGTACCTGATCGACCGTCTCAAGAAGTGACGCCGGTTCTCATCCGGCTCTCGGCCCCCGGCCTGTGCGAACGGGCGGGGGCGTCTGCGCTCAGCACATCGACGCTGGCACTATCGCAGTTCCAGCCATTTTTACGTTCACGCTGCATGATCCAATTGGTCCGGCGCTCCGGGCCGTGACACCGCATCTGACGCGAGCGCCCCCGCACCGTCCGTGCCATCAGTCCTGTAGGGGCCAAACCCGCGACCCCGATTGACCGGACCACGCGCTTCCCGGCGAGTGCCCGTTCACGGGCGAAGACGGTGCGCACAACAGAGGACCGTCTTCGCCCGTGAACCAGCCCCGGGAACAACGACTTCGCGGTGAGTTGTGGCCGAAACCGGTTCGGGTGACTTGCTGGCTTCCGCTGGGACAGAGGTCACTCGCACCCGCGGCTGATGGGGCATCGACTGGACAAGTGCTACCGACCGACTGGTCATTCGCTGGGTGGTTGCTACCAACGAATCGCCTAGTTGAAACCTCTGGCGGCGAGTTTCGGGCCGCTCGGAGTTGATACACGGCGATCAGGAGATATGAAGCAACATGATTTTGCAAAATGACTTGCAACGAATGCCCTATTGTGATGGTCGTTCCGCACGGGCCGCTTTGCTCGGCCCGAATGCCACGCGACACGGGTTTGCGAACGACAAACTCGCTGGCTTATTGCTCATCTACCGGATGAGCAATAAGACCCGAAATCAGATGGCGGTGTCCGGTGACGCGCTGGGTTCTGCATACTTTTGCTCAGCCCGCCACGCTGCAGTTAACGCGCTCCATGAACTGGCGACGTGTAGCAGCGACAGCAGTCGCTCAGCATGCCGGGGAACTTGTACCCCGGCGAGTACCGCGGCCGTCGTTCTGTCTGGAGAGCCCAGCCGTCCGACGGCACGCCTGATGAGCCGCGAGATCAACCGCGAGGCTTGTACCTGTGGGGCGCGAAAGGTTGGCGGATTCTGGACGCGCTTGGCCCGGACGGCGGAAGCTACCTCACTCTTCGGCTCACGGCCTTTCGTCGGGAACCAGAGCAAATGGCCGCACGACGGGCACGGAGCATCCAGCGCCGGATTCGAAGGCTCGACCTTGCAGCGCTGGCCGCACACGACGCAACGGTTCGAATCGCCTTCCGGTGTACGGGACGAAATCGACACCGCTTGCCCCCCCGGGACACAAAAGGACATTCAACTTTCGATAGCGATGATGACTGAGACAGTCCGTCAACGGGATCTCGCTCGGAATCTGCTGTGGCCGAACTCCTGTCGGCAGAAAGTAAACGCCAGATGTGCGGACAGCAACTGCGTCATCGTCGCGGCCGTCATTTGGTGGGTTTGTGCGCTCCCACCACCTGCGTAAGGCGTTTGCGCTGTGCAACCGCACTCTCCGGCCGGCCTCGTCTGTCGTTCGCCCGAAATGCCTCTTTCTTCACGGCCCCGGTGCGCGGTATCCTCTTTCTATCCTACCTGCCTTCTCGCGCTCAGCTCTCCCGCGGAGACCGCCTCCACTATGCGCACCTTCCTGCCTACCTCATTGCTGCTACTCGTAATCGCGAACCTGCTACCGCCCCCGCCGACCGTCCACGCCGCCCCGCCGGTCCCGGCCGCGCCACCGGAGTTCGCACCGAACCAGACACCGGCCAAGCCGGAACCGTTCCCGATTACGCTCATGGATCAGGGCCGGTTCGACCCACGACTCCAGGGGCTCTCGCTGCCCGACGGGTTCAAGGCCGAAATCGTCATCGACGCGCCGGACACCATTAACCCGGTCGGCATGACCTTCGACCCGGCGGGCAACCTTTACGTGATGGAGTGGCGCCCCGACGCGGTCACCGGCGACCGGTGGTTCGAGGTGAAGGAGACGTTCCGCTACCGGGACGGTACGACCCGGCAGGTCGCGACGATGAAGAAGTTCACGACCGACCTCATCAAGCAGTTCAAGTACAACCCGGCGACCGGGCGGTTCGACAAGCCGCAGCCCATCATCTCGGAAGAGCTGCCGTCGAGCATCCTGTACCACGAGGGGTACCTGTACGTCACCGGGCGGGGCACCGTGCGGCGGTGGACGCAGTCGAAGCCGAACGGCCCGTGGGACGTGCGCGAAACGATCGCGCAGGGGTTCTGCGGGTTCCACCACCACCAGGTGTCCGGCCTCACCATCGGCAACGACGGTTTGCTGTACCTGACCAGCGGCGACGACGACAACTTCGTGGAGGGTGCGGACGGGAGCCGGGCCACGGTGCTGCGCACCGGGGCGGTGTTCCGCTGCCGCCCGGACGGCTCCAAGATGGAGACGTTCTCGATCGGGTACCGCAACCCGTACCGCGACATCGCTTATGACGACAAGTTCAACTTGTTCCACACCGACAACGACCAGGAAGACGGGAGCAAGTTTCAGGGGTGCCGCATCGTCCACGTCGCGGAGGGCACAGACTTCGGCTGGCGGTTGCAGCCGGGCGCGCGGTGCTGCCGCACGGACTTCGTGCGCGGGGCGGTCGCGGGCGAGCGCCCCGGAAAGGTGGCCCCGATGATCAAGACCGGGCGCGGGTCACCCGCCGGGATGCTGATCTACAACGACACGCGCCTGCCCGAGCAGTACCGCGGGCTGATGTTCTACCCGGACGTGTACCGGCAACTGGTCCGCGCCTATAAGGCGGCCCCGGACGGCAGCACGTTCAAGATCACGAACGAGTTCGAGTTCATGAAGCCGGCCAAGTCGGGCGGCGCGGCGGACGGGCTGTTCCGCCCGTGCCAGATGATCACCGGGCCGGACGGCGCGATCTACGTGTGCGACTGGCGGACCAACTCTGGCGGCGCCGGGAAGCTGTCCGGCGACGGGGTCAACGGCCGCATCTACCGCATCACCTGGGCCGGCACGAAGGATTCGCCCGCGCTGCCGCGGCGCGGGATGGATAGCTGGGCCAAGATCCAGAAGCAGACCGACGCCGAGCTGCTCAAGACGCTGGGCGCACCGGACCTGACGGACCGCGTCGAGGCCCGCAAGGAACTCGTGCGCCGCGGTCCCAAAGCGCGCGACCTGGTACTCAGTAAGTTCGTCTCGGGCTCGCTGGACGGCGACGCCCGGTTGGTCGCGCTGGGGGCGCTTCAGTCCCACTGGACGCCGGAAGTGGAAGACCTGTTCCGGCTGCTCGTCAAGGACGATTCCGCCGACGTGCGCCGGCTCGCCGTCGAGGCGCTGGCGTACCACGCCCGCCCGAAGGACCAGCGGGTCCACGAGGCACTTGCGCGGGCGCTCGGCGACCACTCGCCGGCGGTCCGCCGGGCGGCGGCGCTCGGGCTGGGGCGGCTCGGCGCCGACGGCGCCGGGGACGTGCTCGTAAGCACGCTGCGCCAGGACACCGACGCCGACGCGTACCTGAAGGACGCCTACGTTCGCGGGATCGAACGTCTCGGCAAGCCCGGCATCGACGCGCTGCTGGTGCTGGCTCAGACAAGCGACAAGGGGGCCGACCTGGTGGCGGACGTGTTCCTCGGGCTGCGCGCCCGGGCCGCGGCCGACGCGCTGCCGGAACTGCTGCTGAACCCGCACCTGGACGCGGCCCAGCGCGAGGCGCTGGTGCTGTCGTACACGAACTACCAGACCGACCCGCCGGTCTCGCTGACCCCGCTCGCGGACTACCTCGCGCGGCGGCCCAACGAGCCCGCGAGCGTTGTACTCGCCGCGGTCGAGGTGTTCGGCGCGAGCGGCGAGGCTCTGTCCCCGCGGGCCGTTCAACTGGTCCTGAACCTGCTCGGCCGCCCGGATGAAATGACCCGCCTGTCGGCGATCGCGGCCATCGAGACGGCCCGGCTTCAGCCCGCCGCGCCGAAGCTGATCGAGTTCCTCGGCGACGCGAACCGGACGCAACTGGAACGGGGCGCGGCGGTTCGTGCGCTCCGCGTGCTCGGCGACCGCCGCGCGGTCGAGCCGGTGAAGGCGCTCCTGAAGGGGCCGAACCCGGCCTTGCTGAAGGCCGAGGCGCTGCGCACGCTGGCGGCGTTCGACGCCGCGGCCGCGCGCAAGGAGGCCGAGCCGCTGCTCGATCAGGCGGACCCGACGCTCCTGACCGAGGCCGTCGCGGTGCTGTCGGCGACACGGGCCGGGACGAAGCTGATCGCCGAGCGGTACGTCGCGAAGAAGCTGCCCCGTGAGTTCTTCCCGCAGGTCAACGACGCGCTCGGCAAGTTCCCCGACGAAGTAGTGCCGGCGGTGGTCGGCTTCGATCACCTGTTCTTCCCGCGGATGGGCCGGGCGGTCGCGGACCCGGTGCTGGCGAAGCTCCGCACAGACGTGCTGCGCGGCGGGTTGCTGCTGTCGCTCGAACCCGGTCAGGTGGACAAGATCCGTGCCCTGGTGAGCGCCAAGGGCGACCCGAAGAAGGGCAAGGAACTGTACCTGAACACGAAGGTGCTGGCGTGCGCGACGTGCCACCGGCTCGAGGGGGTGGGCGGGGCGGTCGGCCCGGACCTGACCCGTGTGTGGGACACCCACAGCGTCGAGAAGATCCTGGAAGCGATCGTGGACCCGAGCAAGGAAATCAAGGAGGGCTTCCAGACGTACCGGCTCACGACGGCCGACAGCAAGGTGTACACGGGGCTGAAGATCAAGGACGACGCGAAAGAGGTGATCCTCCGCGACGCCACCGGGCGCGACATTCGCGTGGCCAAGGACGAGGTCGAATCGCTGACGGCGAGCAAGCTGTCGCTGATGCCGGACAACGTGGCGTCGCAGCTCACCTACGACCAGTTCATCGACCTGCTGGCGTTCTTGAAGAGCAAGGGGCAGCAGGAGTCGCTGCGCGGGCTGGTGGTGGACGCCGCGGTTGTCCCGATCACGACCACGGACATGACTTCGACGAAGCCCGAGCCGGTTGCGAACGTAACGTGGGCGGATGTGACCGCCGGGCCGAACGGTAAGTTCGACCTGAAAGGCACCTTCGCGGCGCCGAACGCTCCCGCGGTCTTGGTCCGCGCCTATGTCTTCGCCCCCGCGAAGCAAAAGGCGGCCGTGACTGTCGAGAGCGAGAACCCGTGGCGGGCGTGGGTGAACGGCTCAACCGCCCAACCCGCGGCGACCACGGAGGTCGAACTCGTGCAGGGCTGGAACGCGGTTCTGGTGAAGGTGGCCAACGGAGGCAAGCCCGCGGTACTGAGCATCCGCGTGGCCGGCGACGGGTTGCGCACCGCATCCAGGCCCGACGCGCCTACAACCGGCGGTCGGTAACCGGGCGCCGGTGCTCCCGCTCCGGGTTCCAAGTCGGCGACGCGATCGCGTCTCGGAACTCGGAGCCCGGAACCGGGTCAGTAGATGCCGCCGTGGATGCGCTCGGGCGTCAGGTGGCTGGGCTGATCATTGAACCAGAACCGGCGCCACTCGTTCTGGATCTGGCGCAGGTCTTCCGATTGATACAGCAGTTGCTGCATCCGCACGTTCGGGTCGCTGGAGTACTGGTTCAGCAGGCACCCGCTGTTCGCCGTCAGCGCGACGGCGGCGATCAGGGCCAGCAACAATTTGCGGAATGCGAGTTTGCGGACCATCCCCGTGCCTCCGTGCGCCGGTGTACCGTGCCCGCCGGTGGTGCCGCGCGTCCCCCACGCCGACAGCCTTCCGGTGAGCCGTACCCAATTTATCGACACAGACGGCACAATCCTTGAATTCAATTCTGCTTTTGTGACCCGTGTGCCAAGTTCGGGGTGGCGGTGAACCTCGAACCGCTCAACACTGTCTTGCCAGAGTGCCGCTGGTGAGTAAGTTAAATATACCCTGGCGGGGTAGCTCAGAGGTTAGAGCACTCGCTTCATAAGCGAGGAGTCGTGGGTTCAATTCCCACCCCCGCTACTGGCTCGAAGTGATCGCAAGCCCTTTCTGCCGAAGCAGTTTCTGCTTACCCCGGTGAGTTGCCGGGTGCGGCCCCAAACGACGCGAAGTGTGAAATCGTTTCACGCTTCGGGGGGACGTGCCCGATGCCCGCACAGCGCAAGTCTGTTCCGACCTACTGCCTCCACAAGCAATCTGGCCGCGGTCGTGCCGTTTGGACCGACGCGACCGGGACACGCCGGTTCAAGCTGCTTCCCGGCGCGTTCGAGTCGCGCGAGTCGCGCACCGCGTTCGCAACCCTCCTGCTCGAACTCGACGCCTCGCCTGCCGCGGTCACCGCTCCCACACAGGGAATGACGCTCGCCGAGGTGATGGTCGCGTACCTCCAACACGCCGAACGACACTACCGCGGCGCGGACGGGAAGCTGACCAGCGAGTTCAACGAGATCAGGTTGGTAGTCAAGGCGCTTCGGGAGTTGTATGCCGAGACGCCCGCTGCCGAGTTTGGCCCACTGCGTCTCAAGGCCGTTCAGCGCAGGTGGGTGAACGCGAACCTCGCGCGTTCGGAATGCAACCGGCGCGTGAACCTCGTCCGGCGCATGTTTAAATGGGCGTCGTCTGAAGAACTGGTTCCGGTGGCGACCTACCAAGCGCTCACCACTGTCAGCGGACTTACTCGCGGGCGATCCGCAGCGCGCGAGACCGAACCGGTCGGGCCGGTCGAAAATGTCGTGGTCGATGCAACGCTGCCATACCTGAACCGTTTCGTTCGCGGGTTGGTTCAGTTCCAGCGGTTCACCGGGTGCCGACCCGGGGAGGCGTGCAACCTGCGCCGGTGCGACATCGACATGAGCGGTCCCGTCTGGCTGTACCGCCCGGAGACGCACAAGACCGCATGGAAGGGGAAAAGTCGCGTTATCGCGATCGGCCCGAAAGCTCAACTGGTACTCAACGAATTCTTCACCACCGAAGCGAGTGACTACCTGTTTAGCCCGGAGCGTGCGATGGAAGAGCACCAAGCCGAGCGCGCCGCGAACCGTAAGACGCCTCGATACCCCAGCCACATGAAACGGAACGTCGGCAAGCGGAAGGCACGGCCGAGGCGCGCACCGACAGACAAATACGACCACCGCTCGTATTCTCGCGCCGTCGCCCGCGCCTGTGACGAAGCGTTCCCGGCCGCGGCACCGCTCGCGCAGCAGTCCGGCGAAACGCGAGTCGCGTGGGCGAGTCGGTTAACGGTGGATGAGAAGGCGCGTCTTCTGGCGTGGCAGCAAGAGCACCGCTGGCACCCGAATCAACTCCGCCACAGTTACGCGACTCGGGTCCGAAAGGAACACGGCCTCGAAGCCGCCCAAGTGCTTCTCGGTCACTCGCGTGCCGATGTAACGCAGGTGTACGCCGAACGCAACGAACAACTGGCCGTGGCCCTCGCTGCCAAGATCGGGTGAGGGCACAACGGAAGTTGATCTACGCGCCCCTCGCAATCTATTGGTATACTTGTGAACACATGGTCGCCGCCCGGTTGCAAACGGGTGGTTCGTGGGTGTTCGGGCGGGCGCAAGAGCCGCCGTCTTCCCTGCCGCTCGGCCCGGTGTGCGGGTACTTTACATGCCTGAATCCGTGCGAACGACCGTCGAATCTGCCCGTCTTTCCTTGTTGAACCATTCAGCACCCGCGCCCACCGCCGGCGCGGATGCTGCCCCACATTTCCCCGCGGCTTTCCGACACCAACCCATCTCTCCTTTCGCGGAGCGGTGGCGGGTGAAGCGCGAAGACTACGATCAGTTCGTCGCAACCGTAAACCAAGCCAACGCTGCCCTTCCGGGTGGCATGCGTTTTCCCGACGCCCTGATTGCCGACTGGATGGCGTCCTGGGTCGATGACCTGTTCATCGGCATTGTCCCCCAACACGACCGGCTCGCCCCGCACGAGGTGATGAGCGCCATTGAGGACATTGTCGCGCTCTTGGAAGCACTGCGTTTCACCGAGCGCCGGGCCGGGTGGTCGGGCGCAGAGCGCGTGTGGTTCTACGAACTCCCGTATGACCCGGGCCTCGGCACCTTTCCCACGGTGGAGTGGGTGGCGCAGTATTGCCCCGAGTGTGACCCGCGGCGGGGGCTGGAAGATCGACCCGGCGACAGTTCCTTGACAACGCGCTACGACCAATCGCAGTTCTTTGAGGCGGTTACGTTTCTGCTCGGAACTCCGACCGACGAGCAATGGGCGTGGCTCCGCCGGTTGGCGTACCGAACCGATCCGATGCAGCGCCTCTGGGACGAACCACCGCGGCACCACGCTTGGGCACGAAATCAACTTCGGCGGTGCGTTGCGGAACTGGCCGGCATCCTCGGTGTCGAGTGGCCGGAGTTCGACCCGAGTTCTCCCATCTTGGAACTCGTTCGCGAGGCGCACAACTGGGTTGTTGGGCACGCACGACCGGAACTGGCTCGCCGGGGGTGGTTGGACCGCGCGGGTGTCGGCCGAGCGGCAACCCAACCTCCGTCCGATGGCCCGGGCGCACCGGTTAAGTTACGTTCCACGTTGGGGGGCTTGCTTGAGTACCTTGAAGGCGCCGAACGGAACCGCGAGTTCCAGCGCCTCAACCAGCATGAACAATTACGAAGAGGTCTCGTAGCTACGGACCCTTCATCCGCGCATCTGCTACCCGACGAGAGCGAGATGCAGGGGATACGGCGGATTGAGGTACTGTGCGACCTCGAACCCGGAGAAGCGGGGATCAATACCTCGAAGGTGCGCCGGTTGCGGGCAAAAATCTGCCAGCGGCAACGGTGGCAACCACAGCACGCCAACGAACTGACGCTCGACGAAGCAGCCGATTTGCTTGAAGGCGTCCAGCGGGTCACGCTCGATGAATTACAACAAGCCAGCCGAGATCAGCTTCGCCACGGGCTTTGCACAATCGACCACATTAGCGCCGGGACGGGTGAGTGGGTTCAGGTTACCGGTCTGAGTTGCAAGGTGATCGCCGGGAGCACCCCGACCGCGTGCCCGGACGCGAATCCCGTACTTCCGCCCTCGCTGTTATCGCTCGCGGAACAGGCGATTCGTCGGCTGTATCCGCTCCCCGAAGGAACCACCGTCCACTGGGTCGGGCACGACACCGGTGTGCGGAACCGGTGCCGGTGCCACCCCGGCGCGCCGTTCGCGGCCCCGTTCGATCAGGCGAGGTGGGGGGCGGTTGCGGAACTGACTAACCCAAACTCCACAATGAGACCGCTCCGAAGGACAAATGATCCGACGGCGCACATTTCCCTTCGGGACCACGCCGGGCGCGAGCACTTAGTATCGCTTGCGGCGTGCCAATACCACGGGCGCCCCACATGCCCCGAATACCTCGCGCAGACACCCGAGCGGTTGAACGATCCGTGGCTCGCCGAGCGCTTGCTCGCCGAGCGGAACCTGGAACTGTGGGCGACCCGCGATGGCGTGTGGTTCGTGCTGGACGGCGACACGCGCGAGACCGTGACGATCAACGGCGACCAACTTAGCGATCTTCGGCCGCACGCGGTAGTAACGACCACGACACCGGGGCCGGGGGTGCCAGATGCGGTTCGCGCCACCCCTCCGCTCCAGCGCGAAGCGGCACGGAAAACCGGGCGTCCGCTCGACGATACCAAACCAGAGGTGGTGAAGTACGTCCGCGAACTGCGTGAGAAGAAAGTGCCGTGGAAGTACATTCCCGACGCGGTGTTTCAGCAATTCAAGGTCCGATACACCTCTGAAACGCTCCGCGGCTATCTCAAGAACGGGTGACCGGGGCGAAACCTTTTGCCCCGTTTCGGCCCAATTACAACTCCGCCGCGCATCGGCCATTGTGAACCTCAGCACAACCCGTGCGAGGAGGTTCACGATGGCCGAAACCGTTTCCGAAGCCGCATCCGCGCTGCCGGTGCTGGCCGAAATCCAGGTGGGCGCGGGGCTGTCACTGTCCGCCGCCGGGCGCCTGTTCCCGGGGCACCGCGGCGGCGCGTCCGTTGATCCGTCCACCGTGTTCCGCTGGGTGACCAAAGGCGCCCGGGCGGGCGAAGGGCGGGTCGTCAAGCTGGAGGCCGCCCGGGTCGGCGGGCGCTGGCTCACGTCCCGCGAGGCCGTCGCCCGGTTCGTCGCCGCGCTCACCGAAGCCGCAACCCCCGCTGTTACTCCGGTCGCACCCACGACCCGCGCACCCGCAGCTCACACGCGTGCGACCGAGAAGGCCGTCGCGGCGCTCAAGAAGATGGGCGCCTGATCCCTACCCGGCCAACTTCACTCACCACTCAACGAAATCGGCCCGGGGAGCCGCGCAACTGACGCCCCGGACCGACTGGAGAAACCTATGGACTTCACCGTATCAAATGGGTCCGGCGATCGCAATGAGAGCCCGAAAGAAATCACTGTCGATTTCGGCCCCGAGGCAGCCGACACCGAAACTGTGGGTCAGGGCGGTGCGGCGCGGGCAGAACAGCCCACCGATGGCACCAAAAAGCCCGAACTGCTGCCGAACCACCGGGCCGAACTCCGGGCGTCCGGGCTGACGGACGAAACGGGCACGGCGAATGGTGTGTACTCCGAGTCCGACCCGAAGGAGGTCGCCGCGCTCATCAATTGGAGTGTGACCCGCGCCAAGTTGCTCGGGCCGGTGTTGGTGTACCCGCATTTCGACCGCGACGGGCGACCGCTGCACCACGCCGCAGTGAAGCCGGACCGCCCACGTGACCGGGCGGACAAGCCCGGGAAGGTGAAGTACGAGAACCCGCGCCAGCGACCGAACCGCTTGTACGTTCCTGCGGGTGCCCGCGGCGCGCTGGGCGAGCCGACCGCGCCGCTGCTCGTTACTGAGGGGTGCAAGAAGGCGCTGGCCGCGACCCAGCACGGGTTCCCGTGCGTGTCGCTGCCCGGCGTCTGGTGCTGGGTGGCGCCGCGCGAGAAGAAGAACGGCAAGAAGGTCGGCAAGCTCGCGCTCAACCACGACCTGGCGGGCGTCGCATGGAAGGGGCGCCGCGTGTACATCTGCTTCGACAGCGACGCCGCGTCGAACTCCGATGTGGCCCGAGCCGAGAAGGCGCTCGCGGAGGTGTTGATCCGCCACGGGGCCGAGGTACGGGTCGTGCGGTTGCCCGCTGAACCGGACGGGGCCAAAAACGGGCTCGACGACTTCCTCGTCCGTCACGGCGCCGAACGACTCCGTCAGATCCTCAACGCCACCAACCCGGCCGCGAACCCAAAGCCGGAGGCGGTCCCCATTGATGCGACCGCATTCACCGAAAGCGGGTACACCGCGGTCCGCGGCAACACGTTCCACTGCGTGCTCGCGCGGGACGAGGACACGGACGAGTTGGTGGTCGCCAAGAAGACCAAGCTGGCCAACTTCATCGCTAAGATCGTGGGCGAGACGGTCACCGACGACGGGACCGAACAGGCCCGCGAGTTCGCGGTCCGGGTGGAACAGGGGCACAAGCCCGCGCGCGTCGCTGGGGTGCCGGTGGAGCGGTTCGGGGCGCTGGACTGGGTGGTCGAGAAGTTCGGGCCGACGTTGGTGATCCAGGCGGGCAGCGGGAAGCGCGATCACCTGCGGTGCGCGATTCAGGAGATGAGCGGGGACGACATCCCGTCGGCCACGGTCTACACACACACCGGGTGGCGCGAGATCGGCCGCCGGTGGTGCTACCTGCACGGCGCGGGTGCGATCGTCCCGAGTGTCCCAGGTGTCCCGGTTTCCCCATCGATAGATGTGCGACTCGACGGCGCGGCCTCTGGGTTCCAGTTCCCGGCGCCGCTCGCCGGCGATGCGCTCCGGGGCGCGGTTCGCGCCTCTCTGGGGTTGCTCGACGGGTTGGTTCCCGACGCGGTCGCGTTCCCGCTGGTCGCAACCGTGTACCGCGCGGGACTCGGTCCCGCCGACTTCGCGCTCTGGCTCTCGGGGCTGACCGGTGCGCAGAAGAGCGAACTCGCGGCGCTCGCCCAACAGCACTTCGGCGCCGGTATGACCCGGAGCCGGTTGCCGGGGAACTGGGCGTCCACCGACAACGCGCTCGAAGGATTGGCGTTCACCGTGAAGGACGCGGTGCTGGTGATCGACGACTTCGCCCCGCCGACCTCCCGCGCCGACGCGGACCGGCAGCACCGCACCGCCGAGCGGCTGATCCGCGGCCAGGGCAACAGCGCCGGGCGCCAGCGGATGCGGGCCGACGGCACGCTGCGCCCGCCGAAGCCGCCGCGGGGTCTGATCCTGGCGACCGGCGAGGACGTTCCGCGTGGACACTCGATCACCGCTCGGTTGGGCGTGGTTGCAGTGCGGCGCGGGGACGTGAACCTTGCTCGCTTGTCGGCGTGCCAGAAGGACGCAGCGGACGGGTTACACGCCGCCGCAATGGCGGGGTTCATCGCGTGGCTGGCGCCGCGGTACGCAAATGTCCGCGGCGGCCTTGATGCCGAGCGGGTTCAACTGCGGGACCAGTTCGTGGGTCAGTTCTCGCACGCTCGCACCCCCGACATCATCGCCAACCTGCTGCTCGGGTTGCGGTATCTGCTCGCGTTCGCGGGGGACATTCAGGCCATCGACCGACCACAGCGCGAGGAACTGTGGCGCCGTGGTGAGGTCGCGTTCCGGGCGCTGGCAGGCCAGCAAGGTGAGCACCAGCGAGCCGCCGACCCGGTGGCCCGGTTCCCGGAGATGCTCGGGGCGGTGCTGAGTAGCGGGCGCGGGCACCTCGCGGGGCCGGACGGCAAGGAACCTGGCGCCCCGCCATCGGTCGCGGCCTGGGGCTGGGATGCTCGCGAGAGCCGCACCGGGTTCGGCGAGGCGCGTGTGAGCTGTCAGCCGCGCGGGCGCAAGATCGGGTGGGTTGCGGGTGAAGAAGTGTATTTGGACCCGGACAGCGCGTTCGCGGCGCTGTCGGAACTGGCGCACGAACAGGGACAAGCGTATCCGGTCACGCAACAGACCTTGTACCGGCGGCTCAAAGAGAGCGGCGTGCTGGTGCGCACCGACGGCGATCGGACCGCTTACCCGGTCACCCTAGAGGGCGTGCGCCGGCGCGTGTTGGTGCTGGCCGCCGACTTCCTGCTGGGGAAACCGGGACAACCGGGGCAACCGGGACTGGCCAAGGGAAATACCGGCTCGTTTGTCCCGGTTGTCCCGGTTTCGGGAACAGGAGGCGGTACCGAGAGCACGAACGGTCGACACGCACACGCGGACGAGTTGTTTACGAACGACGTGGAGGTGTTCGCCCCATGAACACCCGCGACCTAATCACAGCGCTCCGGGGGCGAGGCTTCCTGCTCGCGGTGGTGGACGGCAAGTTAGCGGTGCGACCGGCGACCAGACTCGCCGCGGCTGATCGTGAGGCCATTCGGCGCAACTTGCCGGAGTTGGTCGCGGCGCTGGCGAACGAATCGCTGGCGCCCGCAGACATGAAGTCCCCGACCGTTTCGGATGCCTGGGACGGTGACCTCGCGCACCGGCTCATGTACACCGCGGACACGCTGGTGAGTGAACTCGGGGTGAGCGGATGCCGCACGACGGTCCAGGACGCGGCGGAAGCCGTGGTTCGCGCCCACGCGGCCGAGAACATGACGGAGTTGCGACGCGCGGTGTCGGTGTTCGTGACCGTGGTTCGCGGTCTGGGCGCGCGCTCTTCGACCGAAGCCCGCGCCGGGTGAGCGGCCGGAGGCGTTTTGCGGCAGAATTGTGCCGCGAAATGTTAACCCCGCGTTTCGCCGCGAACGGCTGTCAGACAAGGGTTTTACAACACAGCGTGCGATTTCCGGGCGCGCTCTTGCCCAATGATTTGGGTGAAACCGGTCGGGCGCTCTGAGGGAAGTTCAGCGGTAGCATGCACTGGCGTACTTGTCGGTGGCATCATTAAGTGGATTTGGGATCTTCTTGGATTCCAACGGTGCGGTTCTGCGGAATCCGGGCGGAGCGTGTCGGCGAGTACGGGCACCACGATCGCAGCGAAATCCGGAGCCCAACCCAAATGAACCCCATTCGGCCATGCGGAGAGGCCACCGAACGAGAAAAACCTTTGAAAGCGCCGCTTTCCGCGAGAGCCCGACCGGTTACACCCAATTCGATTCCCGTCACTCGCCGAATGAGCGCCAGCGGCCTTGGTTCGTCGCTAGCCATTTGCTCCAACGATAACAGCCGCCGAGGCGGCCACGTTAACTTGTTTCTTCGCAATGTTCACCTGAAGCACCGGGATCGCGAGTTTGCGCACCTGGGCGAGCGTCTTGACCGCCGCCAGGAACCGGCGATTGGCGGCGTCCATCCGGTGCTGATGGAACTCGGCTTGCCGGAACGACGTGTCCTTCTGGCCCTGTGCGGCGCGCAGCTCGGCGTCCTGCACTTGAAGCCAGCACGCCACGACCCGCTCGACCAGCACCCGCTCCACGGGCGTCGGGTTCTCGCCGAGCAGCTCGGCCCGGAGCAGTTCCAACTTCCTCAGCACCGCCTCACGGAAGCTGACGTTGTCGCCGGCCATCGCCCGGGTGAACGACGCGACGACCTCGTGGGCCAAGTCGCCGCCGAACAGGTGGACGCAGGCCGGGTCCTGCAACATCTTCCGCACCACCGGAGCGGTGCTCTCATCGCCGGCGTGGGTGCGCTTCAGCAGCGCTCGGATCTCGGCGGCCGTCTTCGGCAGTTCGGGCTCTGCCGGGGGGAGCGGCTTCGTTGCGTCAGCCACGCTTCTTCCTCCACGCGCCACGTTTATGTTGGTGAAACCCGGCCGCGACCAGAGCCGCCCGGACCAGTTCGTCGGCCCGTGCGTTCAGTTCGTCCAGAGGCGCGTCGAGTCCCGCCAGTCGCTCACGCTCGGCGTGGGCGTCGGCTCGCTCACCTTTTCGCCGGTCGCGATCGAGGGCGTCGAGTTGGGCGGCCAGTTCGCCGACCGGTCCGCTACCAACATATTCGCGGACGACGCGTCGACCGACGCGGCGGGATCGCGTGTAGTACAGGCCGCCCTTGTCCCAGCCCATTTCTGTTACACCTCGGCACGTGCCCCGCTTCGGCGGGTATTTGATTGTACCCGTTTGCTCATGCCGCGCAAGGTGAGCAGGTCAGGGGCAGATGCACCGGAGTGCCAATTCCCCCAGAAGAACGAGCAACCGGCACCTGACAGAAGCATGCGGCCTACTCGAAATCATCACAATCGACCAATCCCCCGAAAATCGCGCTCCTTCCCTTCCCCAAGGCCGGTTTGGGCGATTAGATGTGTGGGTCGGCGCGTACGGTCACACTGCGACCGCGCGGATCATTCACGCGATTCTTGATTCATGCTCAGCTTCGCCCGCCCGGTCCTCGAACGCCTGCGTAGCTGTGGCGTCCGCCACTGGCTCCTGTTCGACGCCCTGTGGCTCGCCCACCGTGCGCCCGAGCCGGTACCTCGGGCGGACCTCAACATCGACATCGGCGTGGACGCGAGCGATTTCTCCGCGTGTCGGGACATGCTCCTGGCGTGCCCGTCGTTACCCGATGAATTACCGAACGGGCGCCGCGCCGATCCGAATGTGGTCTCACTGGCGCGAGCCGACGGCCGGTGTGTGCGGTTGTGGCGCACCGAGCGCCGCGGGATCACGCGCGTGATTGCGTGCGCTCCTGAGCGGTTCGGATACGAGTTCCATTTCTGCGGGGCCGAGGAGCTATCGGTCGCCGGGCATCCGGTCGCGGTACCGCGATACGCACCCCAACTTCTCGATCACTGGTACGGTGCGGGCTGGCGCACGTCCCACGCCCCGCCCGCACTCGCCTCGCACCCGCCCGCGGCTCGCTCCGAACTGCGGGTCCTCATCGACGGGGTGTTCGACCTGTTCCACGTGGGCCACGTGCGCCTGTTCGCGCGGGCCAAGGCGTTGTACGGCCACGTTACCGCCGGGGTGATCGACGACGCCACCACGGCCACCTACAAGCGCTGGCCGGTGGTCCCGCACGAGCACCGGGTGGAGGTGGTGCGGGCGTGCCGGTACGTCGATGCGGTGATCCCCCACTACCCGCTCCGGACGCCCGTGGCCGCACTCGACGCCCTCGGGATCGACTACCTGATCCACGGGGCCGGCGATCCGGCGTTCCTCCACACCTACTACAGCCATCTGATGGCGGCCGGCCGGTTCCACACGCTGCCCGAGTTCGACGGGTACCACACCACCGACCTCATCGCGCGGGCCGGAACCACCGTTCTACCTGCGGAATCGGCATTCGACGGTTGAGGAGTCGCGACGGGCCGCCCCCCGGTCGCCGGCCCTGACGCGCAACGGCTTCCCTGGTCTCCCTGAATCCACTCACGAGAACCGCATGGCCCGTTTACCCGAGCAGCACGAGGCGCTCGACCTCCTGACCGAACTGGACCCGTTCCTGGCCCCGCGGGCGGCCCTGTTCTGGGGGAACCTGTTGGGGGCGGTGCGGCACGGCGGGTTCATCCCGTGGGACGACGACATCGATCTGCTGCTGCCGCGGTCGGACGTGCCCGCCCTGGAGGCGTTCTGTGCGGCCCGCGGGATCGGAATCGTTCACCACAAGGCCCACTTCCTGAAGCTGTTCCGACGCGACGGGGCGGTGTGCCGGCCCGACCTGCCGTGGCGCTGGCCGTTCGTCGACGTGTTCCCGTACGACGTGTTCGGAGGCGAGGTGCTGACGCGGTTCGCCAACCGCGTGTACCGGTTCCCGGCGCCACAAGTGCTGCCGTTCCGCCCGGTCCTGTTCGAGGGGACTCCGCGACTCGCGCCGGCGTGCCCACTGGCCGTGCTGCGGAGCCTGTACGGCGACTACGGCACGTACCAGATCAAGACCTACGACCACCGGACCGAGCGGTCGGTGCCTCTGGACGAAATCGTCGAGCGGGTGAACGCCGCGCACTGGCGCCAGACGCCGCCGACGGGCGAGTCGCACTCCACGTTCGCGCCGGTCGCGGCAGCGGCGTTCGCCAGGGGCCAGGGGCGGGTGATCGATCTGGGCAGTGGGTCCGGCCGAGACGCCGCGTATCTGCGGGCGCAGGGGTTCGAGGTGGACGAGTGCGACCCGCATACCGGCCGCGGCGGGGACGCATTGATGGCGGACCTGTCCGGGTACGGGCGCATGTACTGTCGTTGGCTGCTGCACACCCTCTCGTCCCGGCAGCAGTGGGCACTGCTGCGGCGACTGGCAGAAGTCCGGCCGGGAACCGTCGTGTGTCTGGAGTTCCGTGATCCGGCGGACGCATCTGCACTGACGCCCGTGTCCAACGACTCGCGCCTGTTTTTCGACGACGGGCACTTCCGCTGGCTGCTCGGAGCCAGTGAGGTAATGTCGGTGCTAGGTGCTGGGTTTAGGGTGCTCCACCACACGCTCGGCCGGTTTAGCTCGACGCCTGCTAGTGACCCGGTGCTCACCCGGCTCAACCTGCTCAAGCCATGACGATCTGCGCTGCGACAGATTGATTCAGCGCGGCAGAACAACGAGACGATATGGTGGGCTGGAACGGGCAACACGGCGGCGCGATCGTGCTCGAACCGAGTGCCCACTGACAACACGTTATCACCGCACGCGGGTTCCCGGGAGGCGAGGCGCTGCCGGAGCAGATGCGCGCTGAACGCGCCGAAATCCGTCACGCGGGGCACGGGTGTCGCCCACTGGCGCTCGAGATCCTGCACTCGCTTCTCCACACCGGGCTTCTCGGTCGGGGTCGCGGGCATGCAGAACCGAGGTGCGAACGTGTCGTGGCTCGCCAGCACCGCACCCGCCCGGTCGATCACGTCCTTGACGAGTTGTTTACCTTCGGGGTTGGTTTCTCCACCCCGAGGGTTTTGCGATGAACGAGTTTGTTCTTCCGGTCGATGTGACGAGTACGCCCATTGGTCCGGGCCGCCCGTCTCGGCGCGATCCGGCGGCCACCCGGCAGAAGTGGGTCGAGCGGATCGACCGGTTCCGCACCGCCGGCGTTACTGTCGCACAGTTCTGTCTGGCCGAGGGCGTCTCCGTCCCGGCCTTCTACCAGTGGCGGCGGACGCTCGCGGCCGAGCGCGCTACCGAACCGGCCGACCGGCTCACCGTCGTCCCCGTGCGGGTCGCGCGTCCCACGTCCGGCGTCGAGGTCGTGCTCACCTCCGGCGCGATGCTCCGCTTCTCGGCCGACTGCGATCCGCAGCACGTCGCGGCGTTGCTCCGGGCGGTGGGAGCAATCCCGTGCTGACCATACCGCCATCGGTCAAGCTGTGGTACGCGCCGACGCCGGTGGACTTCCGGCTCGGGTTCGACGGGCTGTTCAACCTGGTCCAGTCCCGGCTCAAGGCCGATCCGCTGTCCGGCCACCTGTTCATTTTTCGGAACAAGACGGCCGGCCGGGTGAAGGTCTTGTACTGGGGCGGTCACGGTCTGTGCTTGTGGTGCCAGCGACTCGAAGCCGGGCGGTATCACTTTCCCGACCCGGCCGAGGCGACCGACGCGGGCGTCGAGCTGTCGGCCGCCCAGTTCGCCATGATCCTCGACGGCATCGACCTGTCCCGCGTCCGACGGTTCAAGCGGTTCACGCCCGCGACACCCCGCTGACACTTTTCGCTGGCCGACCCCTCACGCGGCGGTCATCATCGCGGGCATGGACGCCCCGCTCCCCGACCCCGGCGCCCCACTCCCGACCGACGTGGCCGCGCTCCATGCGCTGGTCCGCGCGTTGCTGGCCGAGGGGACCCGACTGCGGGCCGAGAACGCCGAACTGAAGACCAAACTCGACGCGGCGACGAAGCACCGGTTCGGACGTCGCAGCGAGCGCAAGAAACCCGCACCGGCTGATCCGAAGCCCGCACGCCGACGCGACGAGCACGGGCGCTCGGTATTGCCCGAACATCTCGAACGGCGGGACGTGGTCCACGACCCGACCGACGAGCAGAAGCGGTGCCCGGCGTGCGGGCGTGCGCGGGAATGCATCGGCGAGCAGACGGCCGAGCAGTTGGACCTGGACCCGCCCCGGTTCTTCGTCCTGCGGACCCGCAAGCGGAGCTGCGCGTGCCGCCAGTGCGACCCGACGGCGGTGAAGCTGCGCGTCGCTGGCAAGAACCGCACGGCCCGGGCGCACCGGTGGGTCGGGATCGGGGATGCGGACTTCCCGTACGTAGTGTTCGACTTCACCACCGGCTACACGGCCGACGGGCCGAGAGCGTTCTTCGACGGCTATGCGGGCTACCTCCAGGCCGACGCGCTGGCCCAGTACGAGGGGCTGTAGCGCGAGGGGAAGGTGACGCACGTGTGCTGCTGGGCACACGCCCGGCGGAAGTTCGTGGCCGCTCACGACGCCGGCGAGGAGCGAGCCGGTCGAGCGCTCGAACTGATCGGCCCGCTATACGCGATCGAGCGGACGTTGCCCCCGCTGTTGCCCCCTTCGGACGACCTGGTCGCGACCGAGCAACGACGCGCCCGAGAAGAGCAACGGCGCGCGATCCGCGTGCGGGCGTCGGAAGGGCTGCTGAGCGACTTGCGGACGTGGCTCGATACGACGCGGGCGAGTGCGTTGCCGAAGTCACCGTTGGGGAGTGCAGTCGGTTACGCGACGAACAACTGGGCGGCGCTGGTCCGCGACCGGGACGCGGGGTACTTGGCGATCGACAACAACCTGGCCGAGCGAACGCTTCGCGCGGTCGCCGTCGGACGGAACAACTGGGGCGTGGTGGGTAGCGAGGTGGGCGGGCGAACGGCCGCGACCCTGTACAGCGTCGTCGGGACGTGCAAGCACCTGTCCATCGACCCGTGGACGTACCTGCGGGACACGCTGCCGGGGATCTTCGCGCTGGGCGACGAGCCGACCGCCGAGCAACTGCGCGACTGGCTACCCGATCGGTGGCTGCTCAATCGCACCCGCGACCGACCCGCCAACACCGCCGCGCCGCACAAATCCCAATAGCGAACCGCGACACCCAAACCCGCTGATCACGTGAGATCAGCGGGCTACCCGCGTTCCATCCCGAGCAACGTGTTTCGCCGGGCGCTTACGGCGCAGGTTGTGGTCCAGGGTGCGGCGTTGGAACGCGAGCAGGGACGGGTCCTTGAGGGCGAACAGGGCCAGGCTCGCCAGGAGCGTGTCGGGCAACGAGAACGTGGGCTCGTGACGCGCATCCGGGATCGTGTCGAACCGGTTCCGGGCGAGCGAGATCAGGGCATCGAAGTGGAGGTGCTCATAGCACCCGGGGAACCGACGGGTGGGCTCATGACCACGCCCCAACGGGATCGGAGGGCGATACAATGACGGCCGCCTCGGGCCGACCGAGCTTCCCCGCCGGGGCCAAAAAGGCCCACGAATTCAAGCTTTTCAAGCCGAATTTCGCTCGCCGGGAATTGCTGCGCGAGAGGCACGCCTGCCCGTCACTCATTCCCACACCACTCGCGACACCGTGAACGGTTACCGCGCCGACTGTTTGTGAGCGCAGGACTGCCCGGCTATTGTGCTGGCCGGGCATCAGCAACCAAGGCGACGGCTGAGCAAGTCGTTGAAAGGGCCCACCACGCAGAGAAAATGAAGGTGCTGTTTTGTGGATCATTGGCTAGACCAAATCGCACAAGCCAACAGGCTTGAACAATGAGCGACGCAGACCAAATTAGCAGACGCACTTTTCGAGTGGGAATTGTGATTGCACGCACCCAGTAACCGATGGTAATAAGGTACCCAATACCGAATGGAAACGGAATAAGCGCCGACACGCCAAACGTACCGAATAGTAGAACGCCCCAAAGTGAACCACCCAAAGCAAGCAAGATCGCGATCCGCTGCGGCCACAACGATTGACATGGCTGTTGCGCATCTTTGTGGACTGTTGATCGTAAAAAAAACATAATGTATCCATTTAGAAAATTGTCTAGGCCGTGTGGACAGCCGCAATTGACTTTCGACGTAAACCCTGAATCAGTCTGATGTAGTGCCACAATGGCGGCCAGGGGTTTGGCCGCCGCAACCGCTTGCTAGGCAGCAGCTCGTGAGTTGACTGTCTACATGATCTACTAGCCATCGCAGAAAGAGTGCAACTCCTGTGACTGCAGCAGGGCACCTTTCCAAGGAGTTGGTTGCTAACTGAATCGCACTCTTTCTGCAACGGCTAGCAATACGCTTCCCAGGAAACAACTGCCGGGCAGGCTTTCAGAAGCAGTCGAAAAACAACTGCCATTCCAGTGGTAGCTGTCGGCAGTTGTCTCCGGGAAGCGTATAAGATGCTGCAACCCAACGAGCTAGATTATTAGGCAAATCGAGCTATTCAACCCATATGGCCGTGGTCAATGGACAAAACACTATAATTTATATAAATACATTAATCATCTAAATATGGCATTCTGCCTCCCGCCGCAGCGTCAGTCTTTTTGAATACCGAGATGGGTGGCCGAACGTCGACAACTCCATCACCCTTGTGAGCATTTGCCATATTAGTCAAGTATGTCTTCCAGACTTTTTCAGTATCTTTTCTACCTTGATTGTTGAGCTGAAATCCAGCCTCTATCAACGCTCCGTTTCGCTTCTCTTCTGCGTTGGTTTCGAGTATCACAAGCTGCTTGCACTTCAAATCTACTGTTCTTACGGACCAAGTGCGCCAGCCAACGAGCAAGTGATTGCCGACGGTGACGGCTTCGATTTGCCGCCTAGGGCGATTGAAAAACAATTCCACATAATTGATATTGCCGGGGCCATCACCCGCTATTAGGCCGCTCGACCAACCTTTTAGGCCAACAGCTTCAAATCCGGCAAACCATCTACCATCTTTGATTCTAAAAGGAGGTATGACTCGAGAGTTATTATTTTCATTAAAATACTTAAACTGCTGCATGTCAAAATATATATTGCTGGCGATTGCATCCAACTGCTCTTGCGTTTTCCCTGTAAATTCAATCTTGACAATCTGTGTATGATGCAGCATCTCACCAGTTCCACCTTTGCTCCATTTCAGATCACGCACAACATCGGCGTCGGGAATCTTATCTAAACCGTCATCAATTTTGCGTTTCTGCAATCCGCTTGCATCCGTGTCGTTTAGCGGACCGTTCGCAACGAAGCCGTAAAAATTCACATCTCCACCGGCAAGCCGGATCGGGTCGATGCTCACCCACCGCCCGAGTGTCGGGCTATACCACCGGTTACGTTGCGGGTTAAGACCGGCCACCGCATCGGCCTCCATGCCCTGAAACCCGTGATAAAATGCGTATGCGCCTCCCAAGTCTATTTCATTATGGCTAGCGTTGTACGCGGTCTGCACGCCGAACGGGTCATAGGCGTACCGCTCGACCAAGCTCCCGCTGCCGTTGACCAGCGCGGTGACGTTCCAGTTGGCGTCCTGCTGCACCCATAGCCGCTCATCGAGCGTCCCGTTGGCGTCGGTATCGCGGTCACGCAGGATCAATGCGTCCAAGTACACAGGGCTCCACACGTACCGCGCGCTCGTGTTGCCGCCGACCTTCTCCTCGAGCACCTGCCACGAGGCCGAGTAGTACAGGTCCGTGGTTACGCTCGTCGCCGTCACGGTCTCGTTCACCCGCCGGTTGAGTCCATCGTACCCATAGGTCTTGAGCGTGGCGCCGCCGCTGCTCTTCACCGCCACGAGCCGGTTCCAGGCGTCGTACACGAACTGGCGCCCGGTCTCGTCACCGGTCATGTTCCCGTTCGCGTCGTACGTCGGGGTGGTGGCCCCGCTGATCCCGGTGATCTCGTTCTGCGCGTTCGCGGTGCGTGTCTGTGCGGCGCCGTTGGTGGTCACGCTGTCCCAGTTGCCCACCGCGTCGTAGTCCCAGTCTTGGCTCCGGGCTACCGTGCCACTGATCCCGGTCTTGGTGCCGTTGAGGGTGCCGCGATCGAAGCTCGCGAGCTGGTCCAGGGCGTCGTACCCGTACACCTCGCCGAACGTGGTATTGACAAGGTTGTCGCGGTACGTGCGGTTCCCGGCCGCGTCGTATCCGTACTGGAACCGGTCCGTCGCGGTGCCGGTTGTTGGGTTCAGCCATCGCTGATCCACGACCCGCCCGAACCGGTCCAGGCCCGTGTACTGGTCGCCCGCGTCGCCGACGCTCTCGGCGGCCAGCTTCACGTAACTCAAGTCCACGTTCGGCTGCGGGTGCGAGCGAACCACGACGGTGCCCAGCCCCAGGTACGAGTACGCTTCCAGTGTGCCGGTCGAATCGCTCAGCGACGACCGCCGGCTGATGCTGTCATTTATCCCCGACGCGTAGTTGTACGTCAACACATATCCGGACGGGTACGTGATCGACGTGGGCCGCGATTGGTTGGTGCCGCTCGCCATTTCCGAGTACCCGTACTGCACCTTCGGGGTGGTCGAGGCGTTCACCGCGCCGCCGTGCGCCTGCCATTCGGTCACCATCTGCCCGAGCCCGTTGAACGCCCGCTGCACCTGGTTCACGATGCTCCCACCCGAGGCCGCGTCGTAGCTGGTGACGAGGTAGGCGTTCCCCTGGCCATCGTACGCGGTCTCGATGCGCCGTACGGCACCGCTGACGCCGCTGCCGAGGGTCGTCACCGCGTCACTCACCACCCGCCCGAGCACATCGTACGTCAGCGTGTGAACGCTCCCGTTGCGGTCCGTCGCCGTCAGCGTCTGCCCCAGCACGTTGACCGTCGTGACCTCCTGCTCGGACGCACTCGCGGCTCCGGTGCTCGGGTTCGGCCACCGGGTCGCGCCCGCCACATCGAACGAGTCCACCGCGCTGCCGGTACCCTGGCTCACCCCGTACAGGTACTGGGTGGTCTGCCCCCAGCCGCCCGTCACGTACGCCGTCAGGCTGGTCATCCCGGCCCCGTTGTACGTGTACCCCACGGCCTTGTCGTCTGCGTCGCTCACCACCCCGTTGACGAAGTTCTGGACCGTCCGCACGGTGCGCCCCAGCGCGTCCGCGTAGGTGCGACTCACCCGCCCCGCCGTGTCGGTCGCCTCGGCCGCCAAGCCGGCATCCCCGCCGGCGTTGACCACGGTCACGGACATGGTCGGGTTGCCGCCCGTCGCCACCACCGCCGGCTGGTACTTGCTGCCCAGCGCTCCGGTGAACCGCACCTCCCACCCGTACCCGCCCGGGGCCGCCGTCACCGCCACGTTCCCGCTACCGACTGAGGACAGCGCCTCCAGCGCCGCCTGCACCGCCGCCGCGGACGCGTTCCACGCCAGCGACGAAGTGGTCTGGCCGCCAAACGTGAGGGTGAACGAGCCCCCCACGTTGGCCCCGGTGAGTTGTAACCACTGCACCGCGTCCGTCGCGTACCGGGTCTGCGTCACCAGCACGGTGGCGGTGCCCATCGGCACGGTGCCGGGCCGGGTCCACGCGGTCCCGCCGTTGGTCCCCACGTCCACGCTCGCCGTGGGCCGGTCGCCCAGGTCGTAGTAGTACCCGGCGTAGCTCACCCGCGCCCCGATCCCGCCCGACGGCGAGCCCAGCGCGCCGGTCCCGGTGGCGTCGTGGAACCGCTCCCGGCTCGTCACCGTCAGCACGTTCCCGCTCGCGTCGTACCCGTACTCCGCCTGCGTCAGAACCGTGTCCCCGGTCACGTCGTCGGCGTCGGAATACCCGATGTCCCCGCCCCCGTCCGTCGTGTAGTTGACGGTGAGCCGGCCCGCCCCGTCGTAGCTGGATTTCTGCACCAAGCCGCCCGGCGACACGGTCTTGAGCACCTGCCCGCGGGCGTCGTACCACGTGAGCGAATACAGCGTGTTGGAGCCCACGTTCCCGGTACCCGGGTCGACCGCGTAGGTGTCGGTGCGGTACACCCGCCCCAACTCGTCGTAGCTGGTGGTGGACTGCGCCCGCAGCAGGCTGGAACTGAGCGGCTGTGGCACCCCGCCCGTCACGCTGGGGGTCGCCCCGTCGGCGTCGTACACCCGGGTCTTGGTCACCTGCCCCAGGTTGTCGTAGTCGGTGTACACGAGCGGCCGGTTCACACTCGTGGACTCGCTCGACTCCACGCCCTGCTTCACCGCCACGGCCCGGCCCCGCCAGTCGAACCAGGTCTGCGTCACCCGCGCAGCGGCCCCGCCGCCCGGGTACTCGGTCACCGTGGTCAGGTTCCCGTCCCCGACGCCGCCCCCGTCGTACTCGTACGCCCGCACCTTCACCATGTTGGTGCCGGTCAGGTTGGTCGTGCTCCAGAACCCGGTGGTGGGCGTGTCGTCGGTGCCCACCCACACGCTCACCGCCCGCCCCAGCGCGTCGTACTCGGTGCGGGTGATGGTGCCCGCCGCGCTCACCGCCTTGTTCGACTGCCCCGTCTTCCCGTACCCGGTCTGGGTGCGGTAAAAGTTCACCCCCTCGGTGCCCAGCGTCGCCGACGTCGAATACGTCAGCCCGCTCAGGGCGAAGTACGCGTCCGTGTGCGTCGCCTGTCCGACCGCGTTCACGTACGTGCGGGACAGCGACTGCACCTGGGAGATGGACTCGGCCCCGGTCGGCCGCCCGCCGCTCACCGCCGGAGCCGCGCTCATCGTCAGGGTTTCGGTGTACCCGTTCGCCGCGTCCGTGCGGGTCACCGTCGTCGGCCCGGTCGGGCGGTTCGTAGTAGCATCCCAGCCGGCATACGTGCGCACCTCGCGCGCGTCGTCGTCGTACACCGTGTAGTCCACCCGCCCGTTCGGGGCCGTCACCTTGGTCGCACGCCCGAGCGCATCCACCTCGTAGCTGGTCGTCAGGTGCAGCCCGCCGCCCGACGGGGTGGCCCACCCGCTGGGCAGGTTCGCGAACGTCCCGGTCTGGGCCGTGTCCACGTCGGTGATGGTCTTCACCACCGCCCCGGTGGCCGCGTCGTACGCGGTGTACGTCAGGAACCCGGCCTGATCCTTCTGCCACACCGGGCGGCCGAACGCGTCGTTCACCGTCGTGACCGTGGTGGCGCTGTTGGACCCGTTCTGCGCCGTGGTGACGGTCGGCAACGTGACCGTGGTCGAAGCGATGTCGTTGGTGCCGGACCGGAACGTGTAACTGTAGCTCGTCGTCTGCCCGCCGGTCCCGTTGTCGTTCCGGTACACCGTCTCCGACGCCAGGTGGAAGAAGTCGAGCCCACCCACCGTGTTCAGGATGTAGGTGAGCGTCTGCTGCGGCACCGCCGTCCCGGTCTCACCCTGCTGGATCGCCGACTGCTTCAGGTACCCGATCGCGTCGCCCGCGGCCGAGAGAGTCGCGGTGGTGATGCTCCCGTACGTGTACACCGTCACCAGGCCGGCCGTGTCGCTCAGGTACGTCGCGTTCCCGCCGCTGTACCCGACCAGGTCCGCGTACCCCTCGCTGTACCCGGTCACCGCGCTGGGGGCTGCCGTCAGCGCCACCTGCCCGTCGGCCGTGTACCGGGTGTAGCTCACCCACGTGCGCCCGCCCGCCCCGGGCTCTGTCGCCGCCGTCAACAGCGTCTGCCCGCTGGTGTTCGCGTACCGCTTGGTCACCGTCCCGTCGTCCCGGGTCTCGGTCACCACCGTCCGCCACTCGTTCACCCCGTAGCTGGCCGCCGAGCGCGTGTCGTAGGACAGCGTGTACGTGCCCAGCCCGCCGTCGCACGCGCTGCACCCGGCCCCCGCCGTCACCACCTTGGTCACCCGCCCGCTCGCGTCGTACTCGAAGTAGTTGTCCGCGTACGGAGACACCTGCGCGTCGGTCAGCGCGTCCAGCGCGGTGGCCGGGTACGCCTGCTTGAGCCGGGCCACCGCGTCGGCGCCCAGGTGGAACTTCAGCGCCCCGGCGTACCCGGCGGTCGCGCCGCTCGCGTAGTACCGGGTGTACGTCTCCCCCAGCACCGCCCCGGCCCCGTCCTTGTCGACCGTGCCCACCAGCGCCGGGCCGCTCGCCCCGGCCGGCGTCGCGTAGCTCAGCTCGGTGGACCGGACGGTCGCGAACGCGCCGCCCGACGGCTTCCGCTCGCGGGTCACCGTGGCCACCTGCCCGGCGCTGTTGTACGTGTACGCGAGCCGCTCCGTCTCCCCGGTCGCGGCGTCCACCTTCTGCAACCCCAGGGGCCGCCCGGCCGTGTCGTACGCGGTCACCGACACGGCGTTCCCGGCGGCGTCGGCCCGCGACTTGAGCCGCCCGCGCAGCTCCGGCGCGACCGACGTGGACAGGTCGTAGAACACCTGCGTGCTGCCGTCCCCGGCGGTGAGCGTGTACTCGTTGTTGACGGCGTCCAGCTTGAGCCGGATCGTGCTCCCGAACCCGGTCGTGTATCCGCCCCCGGACGCGGCGTCGAAGCTGACCCGCGAGTTGGCCGAGGTGATCACCGCCACGTCGCCCGTGGTCGCGTCGGTGGACACCAGCCGGGTCCAGTCCCCGACCTGGGTGCCGGCGCCCGCCGTCCCCTCGGCGTACCCGAGCGCGTTGCTCCAGGTCACCCCGCTGCTCATCCCCGGCCCGAACCCGTCCCCGCCCACGCTCGCCAGCACCACCCGCACCGCGCCCGTGTCCTCCACACCGGACTCGGTCTTCGTCACCCCGCCGTTGTTCGCGGCCCCGTCGGACTCGACCAGTTCCGCGGACACACACGTTTCGGTTGGCTGGCTGGGGCGAATCGGATCAAAAATCACGACCCCGCCGCTTCCGCCCGAACTGCCGCCGCTCCCGCCGCTCCCGCCCGAACTGCCGCCGCTCCCGCCGCTCCCGCCCGAACTGCCGCCGCTCCCGCCGCTCCCACCCGAACTCCCGCCGCTGACGTTAACGGAGACGGTGGCCGTGGCGGTGTGCCCGTGCCCGTCGGCGATCGTGTACGTGAAGCTGTCGGGGCCGGAGTATCCCGCGCTCGAGGTGTAGTTGATCACGCTCCCGCTGACCGCCGCCGTGCCGTGGGAGGGCGTGCCGACGGTCGTGATGTAGATCGTGTCCAGGTCCGGGTCGGAGTCGTTGCTCATGACCGCGATCGCGGCCAGCGTGCCCGAGCCGACCGTGACGGTGTCACCCACCGCAACCGGAGGCGAGTTGCCCCCGCTCCCGCCGGAGCCGCCCGACCCGCCGCTCACGTCCTCCGGGTCGTTGCTGGCCCCCACGTACAGGCCGCCCGTGTACCCGGCCCCGAACGGCGTGTACCCGGTCATCGGGGCCGCCAGCTCCGCGCCCGTGGCCCCGTCGAACACCTTGACCTGGCCCGGAACCCCGGCCCCGGTGGCCGCCACCACGTCTGCCACCCCGTCGTCGCTCACGTACGCCACCGCCACCCGCACCCCGGCCGTCATCTCGGCCCCGAACGGGCTGAAGTCCGACACCACGGCTCCGGTCACCCCGTCGAATACCCGGACCCGGGACCCGGTCCCCGGCCCGGTCCCCACCACCAGGTCCGCCCGGCCATCACCCGTGACGTCACCCGCCAGGAGGTCCGCACCGACTTCGACGCCACTCGTGAGCGCCGAGTCGAACGCGTAGAAGCTGCCCAGCGGCCCCGCGATCGGCTGCCCGGTAGCCAAGTCGAACACCTTGACGTGCGGCCCGGCCCCCGGGCCGGCACCCACCACCAGCTCGGCCTTACCATCCCCGGTGAAGTCCGCCGCCGCGACCGTGGCCCCGCCCGCGAACGCCGGCGCGAACGCGTAGAACGAGGCCAGCTCCCCGCCGGTCCGGCCGCTGAACACCTTCACGTGCGGCCCGGCACCCGGTCCGGCCGCGGTGACCAGGTCCGCCCACCCGTCCCCGTCCACGTCCCCACTCGCCACGTACACCCCGCCGGTGAACCCGGCGTCGTACGCGTAGAAGCTCCCGAGCGGGCCGCTGAGCACGTCCCCCGTGCGGCCGTCGTACACCTTCACGTGCGGCCCGCCCCCGGGGCCGGCCGCGGCGATCAGGTCCGGCATCCCGTCGTGGTTCACGTCCCCGGCGGCCACCCGCACCCCGCCCGTGAACCCGGCGTCGAACGGCTGCCGCTCGAACGCCAGCTCCCCGGTCTCCCCGTAGTACGCCCGCACCAGGGGCGGGGCGCCGGTGGCCCCGCCGACGAACACCAGCGGCACCGGCAACGGCCGCCCGTCCGGCACCAGCCGGTCCTCGAGCGTCGTCAGGCGCAGGCCGGCCGGGCGCGGACTGGTGGCCGCGCGCCGCGTCAAGGTGCGAACAATGCGACGGAACGGCTTCAGCAGGATCCAACGGTTCAACCGCGTCATCGATCGGGCCTCGACGGGGCTAGGGGGAATCGTCCGGAGTACGCCGCCGTCCGGCGGCCGGTCCACGTTGCTGTGATCGCTCAGAATTATTGCGGAATGCTATATCTTACGCAATATAGTGGCAAGGAAATTGTAATATTTCACACGTTATGTACAAATGAAACTCATCCACTATAGGCTGTTGCCTAATTGCGCGACAGCCGAGAGGAAGGCGGCCCACTGCGGGGCCACCACGTCCGGGTGCCAGGTCCGCTCGGCGACCGCCCGAGCACGGGTCGCGGCCGTCGCGTACGCGGCCGGGTCGTCCCACAGCCGCTCGATCGCCGCCACCCACTCGGCCACCTCGTCCGCGGCCGGCGTGGCCCGGGTTTCGGGCGTGTACCGGGCCGGGATCTCCAGCCGCACGCCCCCGGCGTCCAGGATCTCGCCCAGCCCCCCGCGCCCGGACCCGAGCACCGGGATCCCGTTGGCCAGGGCTTCGACGGCCACGCGGGTCAGCGCCTCTTGCACCAGGGACGGGACCAGGACCAGCCGGGCGCGCCGGTAGAACCGTCGCGGGTCCGGGGTGTTCCGCATCCGCAGCAGGGTCCCGGCCCCGCCCAGCTCGAGCCCGCACCGGGCTAGCCAGTCGATGGTGCCCCGGCCCTCCACGACGAGGACCGGGATGTCGGGTCGGGTGCGGCCCAGCACCTCGGCGACGCGGGCGAACCAGAACACGCCCTTGGCCGGCTCCGGGTTCACGAACGTCACGTACTTCGGGGCCACCTCCTCGCACCGGAACCGGTCCCAGTTCCACGGCCCCGGGAGGACCACCGGGGCCACGCCCAGCGCCCGGTAGTGGTCCCGGCTGAACGCCGACGGCACCACCACCGCGGCGCACCCGCGGAACGCGTCGGCGGACGTGTACGCGAGGTTGTGGAGCCAGAATACCGGCGCCGCGCCGGCCGCCCGGGCGAGCGCCGGGACCGCCCCGCTGGCCGCGTCCCCGCCGTAGTGCAGCACCACGTCCGGGCGGAACCGCTCCACCGCCGCGCCCAGCCGGGCCGCGAACGCGCGGGCCTCAGCCGGACTCGGGTGCCGCCGCGCCGCCGGCGGGTCCGGGGCGAACACGGTCACCGGGTACCCGCCGGGCGCGTCGTACCGGTACTCGGTGAACGTACACCCGTCGGCGGAGCCGGCGGCGACGATCGTTCCCGGGCGGGCGCGGAGCCGGTCGCCCACGGGCGCGCCGGCGGCGTCCAGGTGCGGGCCGGTGAACACCGCGCACGCCCACCCGCGGGCGGTCAGCAGGTCGAACAGGTCGTGGGTGCACAGGGCCGCGCCGCTGGTCGGGTCGTCGAAGCAGTGGTACGACGCGAACAGCACCCGCGGCGGGCCGGTGCGGGCCGCCCGCGCGAGCGGGGCCATCCCCTGAGCCAGATCCGCCCGCACCAGCGTGAGCACGTCTCCCGCCGCCGTGTGGGGCGCCGCCCGCACCGGCACGTGCCCGGCGGTCAGTTCGCCGATCCGGCGGCGCAACGCGTCGGTGTGGCACGCGACCAGCAGCACCTTAACCCGGCCGAGGCGGGGGCCGAGCCGCTCCAGGATGTCGGCCTCGGCGCCCGGGGCGCTCACCTTGAGCACGTCTACCTCGCCGAGCCCCAACTCGTCCCACGCGGCGGCCGCGTCCCGCACCGGCACCGGCACCCGGCCCGCTGGTCGCGGCACTCGCTCGGACACGGTCGAGTGCCCGGCCCCGGAGCTGGGGTCCAACAGCAACTCGGCGGTCCCGTCCGCGGCCCCGAGCGCGACCGGGTGCACCATCACCCCCGGCCACCCGGCCGTGTTCCACCGCAGCAACTCGATGTGCGGGGCGTGCGGCTCGAAACAGTGCACCGTCACGCGGGCGCCCCAGGCCAGCACCGCGTAGGCGGCGAACGCGCCGCAGTGAGCCCCGACGTCCACCACCACCGGCGGGTCCGCCAGGGCTGCGGCTGGCACCCCGGCGTATGCGCCGCGGGCGAAGATCCGGTCCGCCACCCCGGCGTCCCGGTCCGGCACCCGGAGCGTGTGCGCGGTGCCGTTGCAGCGCACCTCAAGAGTCGCGATCGGCGGCTCGGTGCGCGGGGCCGGGGCTTGCGTGCGCCACGGCAGCCGTGCGGGGGCCGGGCGCGGCACCACCGGGTCCGGCGGACTGGCCCCGTACGCGCCTTCGGCGCGGACGTGGCACCGCCCGCTCGTCTCGGGGGCGAACACGAACACCGCCCCGGCGGTCGCGAACCGGCGCCACAACTCGCTGTCCGGCTCGCGCAAGAGCCGCACGTCGAACCCGCCGGTGTGGTCGGTCACCGCCCGGCGGTGCGCCACCCCGAGGGGCACCGCGATGTGCTCCCGGAACAGCCGGTCGTGGAACGGGGCCGGGTCGTGCGTGTGCGTCCGGCCGAACCACGGGTGCCCGGGCCGCTCCTCCACCAGTTCGTACCGGAACACCAGCACGTCGGCGTCGGCCCCGGCGCGGGCGGCGACGTGCGCCAGGTACTGCGGGTCGAACTCGTCGTCCGGGTCCAGGTACACCACCCACGCGCCCCGCGCCCGGGCGAGCGCGGCGTTGCGGGCGGCCGACACCCCGCCGCTGGCCGGGAGCCGATGCACCCGCACGCGGGCGTCCGCGGCCGCCACCGCCTCGGCGACCGCCGCCGACCCGTCCGTGGACCCGTCGTCCACCACCACGCACTCCCAGTCGCCCCGCGTCTGCGCCCGCACCGAGGCCAGCGCGCGATCGATCCGGCCCGCCCCGTTGAACAGGGGCACCACGACCGTAACGAACGGATTACCAGACGGGGCGTCAGGGCGCATCGGAACCTAACTCGGAACAAGTACGAGACAAACCGTGAGCCCCGACTGCGGTAGCACAGCGAGGTGAGCGTGGCTGCACAGCGAGACTGTGGTACTACCCGCGGCGACCGGCCGCGGGCGCCGGTCGCGTGTGCGCGACAACGGAGGGGAAGAGGGTATGGTGAAGAGGGTGGGCGGGGCGTTTCAACCGGGCGTCCTCAAAAGGGCACACCTTGAGCAGACGATCCGCCGTCCGCAACAGACCAGTGCCGAATCAACAGGATTGTTTTAACGCAGCCGATATTCCCACATGCGGCGCGAATTGTCAACGAAGGAGCACAACTTTTCTTTGCCTTTTACCGTTCCCACGATCGGGCTTGAGCTTGCGTCTTCATTCGGCACTTATCGGGTGCTTGTGCGTGGATCTATTTTGTTTCCACAGGCGGCGCGGCCGCCCCCGGGCGCTCCCGGCCCGGTCGGGCTTGCACTGCTCGTGTGCCGCCCCGCCCCGCGCGCAGCCGTCCGCTCCGCCGCGTGCTCCTTTCGAGACGAACCATTTGAGCGAAGCAGGATTCGGCCAGTCATCCGATCACCAAGCACCGATCACGAGCTCCTCTCCGCAAGAAGCATCACGCACTGCGAAAGCAGCGGATGGATGGCCCTGTGAACTACGAGCCGGCAATGAGCAGGTGCGCGAGCGCGTGCCGCTCGGCTGAGGTCAGTTGGCTGGCCAACGTCAGCAGTGCCGCGATCAAAGGCGAGTTGATGCCCTCTAAAATTGCAGAAGGTGGGCTGGTGCAAGCATTGGTGCAAGCGGTCTGCGTATTTGCAGACTTGCCTAGATTTCCAGCCGATTCGTTGTTAGTCCGATTGGTTCAGGCTCAACTGGTGGTCGATGAACACGTCCGGGTAATGGGCTTCGATTCCGAACGGGGAACGGCGCTCGGGCGGGAAGTCCTTGAGGTTGAGCATTACGATCACGTCCACCCGCCCGCGGATCGTGGCGGCCAGGACCTGCCGGTCGTCTGGGTCCGGGAGTTCGAGACCGTCGATCAGGTCTTCGTACCGGAGATGAGGCAGTCGGGCGCCGCGGCATCCATCAACTGCCGCGTGCGTTCGAGCTTCTCGCGGGTTAGGTCGGTTCGCTGCTTCCAGCAGGCTCCGCGTCCATTCCTCGTGGATGCGCTCCGTCCACCGCGCGCGGAACATTTTCGCCTCCGCGCGCGACATGAGGAAGTCGCGGAGCGGGGCGAGGTGCAGGACACAGGTGTCGTAAAGGGCCGTAAAGTTGGACACCGGGCACTTACCCCATTCCGAGTTCTTCTCCCTCTTCGGCCAGCGCGTCGAGCGCCTGCCGCCGCTTCTCATCCGCGACCCGAGAGTATGCCATGAGGTCGTGGAACTTGATTCGTCGGTGGGTGCCGACCATGTGATAGGACGGTTCGTCGCGCTCCAGCAGTTTCACGAGGTACCGGCGCGACACGTTCAGCAGGTCTGCAGCCTGTTGCGTAGTCAACTCGGCGTGCAGCGGTATGATAGTGCCCGCGTCGCCGCGGGCCATCGCGTTGAGGATGTCAGTGAACAGCCGGAACGCGGCCATCGACACTGCCACCACGTCGCCCGGTTTCCCGTTCTCCTGAACGGCCACTTTGCCCGTCGGTTTCGCGCGGTCGAGTATCGCCGCGGACATCATTGAGCAACTGGCCGCAGACCCGAACGCGACGGTGCGCGTGACGATCGAGATCTCGGCCGATTTCCCCGCCGGAGTGAGCGACGCGTTAAAGCGGATTGTGAGCGAGAACGCCAACAGCTTGGGGTTCCACCCCAAGGAGTGGGAATAGGGCAGTGGACGCGCGCAGCCACCGGCGGGTACGAGAATCATAAAAGTTCAGGTGCCGACCGCACTTGCGGTTGGCTCGTGCGAGTGTTGTGCGGCGGCCAACTGGCCAAACGAACGGATGCGAGGGCGTTCCTACCGAGCGACTCGTTTTCGGCGCAGTGGCCGTTTGTGGTGGTCTGCGTGCCACGGCATGGTCCGGCTCGGTCTCCTCAACGAGAGCGGGCGGGCGAACGCACCGAACAGCTCCGAGTGGCGAGGATGCTGTGAATTTGTTCGAGGAGCCGTTCTTCACCTTCCGGTTCGCCGACGACCGGCGCATCCCACGCTTCCACCTGGAGGGCGTAGAGGTCGGCCGGCGGGTGTCGGTTTACCAGATTAACCCCGGCACCGGCGGGCCAGGACATCCCGGATGCGGGCGGCGAGGGGTTCATCAAACGCCATCGGCAGCCCTCTCGGTCGAGGTGCTTTTCTTCAGGAGGTACGCACGTCGCTGGCCGGGCGTTCTCCGGCACACGTTTGCGGGGGGGCCGACACGACCGGCTCGCCCTTCGCCCCATTCTACCCTTACTCATCCGTTTCTCGGCGAGTGGGACGGACAAGTTAAAGGAAGGTACAATAACGGGGCCGTAGTCGTGCGGTGACTCCGACACCGGCTGTCACTTCGCTTGCGCCGGCTCGCACCCGACTTGTCCGTTGCCCCTCTCGAAAGAGAAACATCACGGTGGACGGAATCCAACGGATTCAAGAGCGTATCCGGCCGCTCAAGGCGGCGCTCCTGAACCATCCCGTTTACCGGGAAATCGACCGGCTGGACTCGCTGCGCCTGTTCATGGAGCACCACGCCTTCGGCGTGTGGGACTTCATGTCCTTGCTCAAGGCGCTCCAACGGCGGCTCTGCTGCACCGATGTGCCGTGGCTCCCCGCCGCCGACCCGCTCGGCTGTCGGCTCGTCAACGAGATCGTGCTGGCTGAGGAGAGCGACGACGACGGGCGGGGCGGGTTCGTCAGCCACTTCGAGTTGTACCACCGGGCGATGACCCGCTGCCAAGCCCGCACCGCCCTGATCGACGGCTTCCTGGCCGAACTGCGACGGGGCAAGTCCGTGTCCGCAGCCCTGGGATCGCCGAGCGTCCCCGAATGCGTCCGCCAGTTCGTCGGGCTGACGTTCCAGATCATTGATGACGGGGACATGTGCGCCATCGCCTCGGCGTTCACGTTCGGTCGGGAAGACCTGCTATCGTAGCCACAGGGGGGGGGCAGGAAATCATCCCGCCAACTCACGGGGCGCTAAACAAGTACTTGCGCGTTGCGTTGATTTCTTCACGCATTGTGGTCTGCACAACGCGTGAAGAAATCAACGCAACGCGCAATAGGGTGCTCAACGCCTCACGGCGTCACTGAAGCCTGCACCGGGCTGAGACCGGCTCGGCGGGGCCGTCGCGGTCAGTGCTCAACGCCTCACGGCGTCACTGAAGTCTGCACCGTGCCCGTCGGACTGCATCAGCCCTTCGAATAGCCGTGCTCAACGCCTCACGGCGTCACTGAAGTCTGCACCGTCACGCCCGCGCCCTCCGTTGACCCACCGCCGCGTGCTCAACGCCTCACGGCGTCACTGAAGTCTGCACATGATCGAAGGTGCCGTTTCCAGCCACGGGCAGGAGTGCTCAACGCCTCACGGCGTCACTGAAGTCTGCACAAGGATGTGGAGAGGAAACACCCGGCACGAGACGAGTGCTCAACGCCTCACGGCGTCACTGAAGTCTGCACAACGGCGGGGGCGATCAGACTCCGGCACAGGGTTCGGTGCTCAACGCCTCACGGCGTCACTGAAGTCTGCACACCGGAGTTGGTGTGGGACCACCCGCACCTCAAGTTGTGCTCAACGCCTCACGGCGTCACTGAAGTCTGCACGACCCGCCGCAGCTCGTCTCGCTCGGCGCCGCGGGGTGCTCAACGCCTCACGGCGTCACTGAAGTCTGCACAGCACCGACTCCGGACCGACCGCCGGGTCCGCCTCGGGTGCTCAACGCCTCACGGCGTCACTGAAGTCTGCACATCGGGGTTTGTGTGCCCGCTATGATTCGCTGCTTGTGCTCAACGCCTCACGGCGTCACTGAAGTCTGCACCTTTGTGGTCAACTCGTCCAGAATGGCCGCCTGCATGTGCTCAACGCCTCACGGCGTCACTGAAGTCTGCACAGGGCGTCAGCACCGCCGTGCTGAAGGCCAAGTCGCACTACGACGCCATGTGCTCAACGCCTCACGGCGTCACTGAAGTCTGCACGGCGTGCGGCGGGTCGTTGCGGTCGAACTCGGAATGTGCTCAACGCCTCACGGCGTCACTGAAGTCTGCACACCTCAATTCGCACTTCCCATTTCACGTCTGATCTAGTGCTCAACGCCTCACGGCGTCACTGAAGTCTGCACCCCCTCGGCCCGCGCCTGCCGGGCCTTCGCCACCAGTGCTCAACGCCTCACGGCGTCACTGAAGTCTGCACAACGTCAGCCGGACGGCAGTTATCGTCAAGTGGAAGGTGCTCAACGCCTCACGGCGTCACTGAAGTCTGCACGACGAGGAGGAAGAGCCGCGAGAGCCCGAAGAAGACGAGTGCTCAACGCCTCACGGCGTCACTGAAGTCTGCACCGGATCGGCTGCTGTCGATGGGGTCCGGTGTGCCGTGCTCAACGCCTCACGGCGTCACTGAAGTCTGCACTCCAGGGCCGCGCGTACGCGGGCCGCTTCGGCTGTGTGCTCAACGCCTCACGGCGTCACTGAAGTCTGCACCCGCTCGCCCCGGGTGAGCGATTCGCGGTCGCGGGCGTGCTCAACGCCTCACGGCGTCACTGAAGTCTGCACGTCGGGCTTCACCTCGCAGTGCCCCACCTGCCAGTCGTGCTCAACGCCTCACGGCGTCACTGAAGTCTGCACACGAACATGCCGTAGTACTCGTTCACCACCCGCTGGTGCTCAACGCCTCACGGCGTCACTGAAGTCTGCACACGGCGCCAGCGCGCGGATCTGCTTCGCCGAGCGAAGGTGCTCAACGCCTCACGGCGTCACTGAAGTCTGCACAGGGGCAGGGCGATGACCGGGTGGTAGCCCGCGTCGTGCTCAACGCCTCACGGCGTCACTGAAGTCTGCACGGCGATGAGCGGGGCCACGATGCGGGCGATCATGCCGTGCTCAACGCCTCACGGCGTCACTGAAGTCTGCACGCGACCGACCCGTACCAGGGCACCTACGACCTCCAGTTGTGCTCAACGCCTCACGGCGTCACTGAAGTCTGCACCCCGTACAACGACCCGCTCGACCGCGACATGACGCGTGCTCAACGCCTCACGGCGTCACTGAAGTCTGCACACTTCGTACCGGGCTCCATCGGGAACATGGCCCGGTGCTCAACGCCTCACGGCGTCACTGAAGTCTGCACGTGCCGACCCGGAACCCGTCGACCCACAGCACCGTGTGCTCAACGCCTCACGGCGTCACTGAAGTCTGCACCACAGGTGCCCCCGGATACCCGGCCGGGGGGACGGAGTGCTCAACGCCTCACGGCGTCACTGAAGTCTGCACACTCGTCGTCGCGCGAGTACAAACCGGCCCCCGCGTGCTCAACGCCTCACGGCGTCACTGAAGTCTGCACGCAGTGGTACTTTCGCTCGTCCTTGAATACGAAGGTGCTCAACGCCTCACGGCGTCACTGAAGTCTGCACATCGGGGCATGCCTCCCGCAACGTCCGCAACGTGGCAGTGCTCAACGCCTCACGGCGTCACTGAAGTCTGCACACCACCGCGGCGAAGTCGAGTTTCGCGAGCCGCTCGTGCTCAACGCCTCACGGCGTCACTGAAGTCTGCACAGGACTGCCGCGGTGGTGTGAGGTTTGGCCGGGCGAGCGTGCTCAACGCCTCACGGCGTCACTGAAGTCTGCACCCTGCCCCCGCTCGTACCGGTCCGCCATCACTGCGTGCTCAACGCCTCACGGCGTCACTGAAGTCTGCACGCCGCGGGCTTGCCCTCGCGGTCTGATATTACGGTGTGCTCAACGCCTCACGGCGTCACTGAAGTCTGCACTGCCCCAGCGGAACACGTACCACTGCGGTGCGCTGTGCTCAACGCCTCACGGCGTCACTGAAGTCTGCACGTCTCCGCGCTCGCCCTGGCGATGCGGCATTTGGGGTGCTCAACGCCTCACGGCGTCACTGAAGTCTGCACTCCGGACGGTATGCCGTTGTTGCCGTTCAGGCACAGGTGCTCAACGCCTCACGGCGTCACTGAAGTCTGCACATCAGGTCGAGGTTAGTGTGAAATCGAACGGGTATGTGCTCAACGCCTCACGGCGTCACTGAAGTCTGCACAGGGGAGCCCTCTTATCCTCGGTCCACTTGGCTATGTGCTCAACGCCTCACGGCGTCACTGAAGTCTGCACACCAACCGCCACCCAAGCCCACCGATTGTAGTCCCGGTGCTCAACGCCTCACGGCGTCACTGAAGTCTGCACACCAGAGAGCCTCGTTGTCAGGTGGATCGGGAGCAGTGCTCAACGCCTCACGGCGTCACTGAAGTCTGCACACATCAACAATCTACCTAAGTGGGCTCAGGCTATGTGCTCAACGCCTCACGGCGTCACTGAAGTCTGCACACGGTGCCAACGGTTCCGCCGCCCTCCGCTCTCGCGTGCTCAACGCCTCACGGCGTCACTGAAGTCTGCACGCGCGCAGTCGCCCCCGGACCCGTTTGCGCGGGCCACGTGCTCAACGCCTCACGGCGTCACTGAAGTCTGCACCACCGCGGCCAGGATCGATTCCAGCTCGGCGACACGTGCTCAACGCCTCACGGCGTCACTGAAGTCTGCACACCAGGGTAGCGGCGTTGCGTCCGCGTCTCGTGGGTGTGCTCAACGCCTCACGGCGTCACTGAAGTCTGCACATTCGCGTCCGACCGCCGCTCGACCCGTCAGGCGTGCTCAACGCCTCACGGCGTCACTGAAGTCTGCACCCGCGCCCGCGCCCGCGTCAGTCTCGCGCCCGCTTGGTGCTCAACGCCTCACGGCGTCACTGAAGTCTGCACGTTGCGTTCCCGATAGTACCGAGCCACGGCCTCGTCGTGCTCAACGCCTCACGGCGTCACTGAAGTCTGCACCCGACATATTCGGCGTAGCAAGGAAAGCATTTTGTGCTCAACGCCTCACGGCGTCACTGAAGTCTGCACGTCCACCACTCCCACACGTTCTCCCGCTCGGTGGCGCTGTGCTCAACGCCTCACGGCGTCACTGAAGTCTGCACCGGGGCACACTGGCGGACGAGCAGCCGGCCTACCGGTGCTCAACGCCTCACGGCGTCACTGAAGTCTGCACTGCGGTGCCGCGCGATCTTCTCCGCGAAGAACCCCGGGTGCTCAACGCCTCACGGCGTCACTGAAGTCTGCACGGCCTCGCCCAGAGCGGGGTGACGCTGGCGGCGCTGTAGTGCTCAACGCCTCACGGCGTCACTGAAGTCTGCACTGCACCGGCTCACGCACCGTCCGTTGGCGCTGGTGTGCTCAACGCCTCACGGCGTCACTGAAGTCTGCACGTCGTGTTTGGGCCGCAGCGTGCTCCAGAACGGGTGTGCTCAACGCCTCACGGCGTCACTGAAGTCTGCACCTGGTTTCGCCCGGGCCGGGCTGTGACGTGCTTCTAGTCTTTGGGCCGTGCTCAACGCCTCACGGCGTCACTGAAGTCTGCACTGGGCGACCGGCCGCGTTCCCCGGGCGGGGCAGAGGTGCTCAACGCCTCACGGCGTCACTGAAGTCTGCACACCTGCGGACGCCACGCTGCTCAGGTCCACAATCAGTGCTCAACGCCTCACGGCGTCACTGAAGTCTGCACCCGCACCCGCTTCAGGGTTAGACTGGAGTACCGCGCGTGCTCAACGCCTCACGGCGTCACTGAAGTCTGCACGAGCACACAATTTGTACGCGCTTCCGCCGCGCACAGTGCTCAACGCCTCACGGCGTCACTGAAGTCTGCACCGCCGCGGTGCGAGAGCCACAACAGCAGGCCCCAGTGCTCAACGCCTCACGGCGTCACTGAAGTCTGCACCGACGAGGGCGTGCCCCGCATCCTGTTCCGGGACGGGTGCTCAACGCCTCACGGCGTCACTGAAGTCTGCACACCCCACGCCCCACTCCACCGTTTAGCCAACTCAGGCCGTGCTCAACGCCTCACGGCGTCACTGAAGTCTGCACGCGCGTTCGCGGTGCCGGCGCCGCTCGACCAGTTGTGCTCAACGCCTCACGGCGTCACTGAAGTCTGCACGATCTCGACCGTGTTCCAGACCCGGATGTTCGACGCGTGCTCAACGCCTCACGGCGTCACTGAAGTCTGCACGGTCCACAGCACCCAAGATTCCACCTACGGGGTCACGTGCTCAACGCCTCACGGCGTCACTGAAGTCTGCACATCAAATCTTCGAAGTTGCAACCAAGAACAAGTGGAGTGCTCAACGCCTCACGGCGTCACTGAAGTCTGCACACCCTAATCTTCATTTTCGGCAACCAGTCAGATATGTGCTCAACGCCTCACGGCGTCACTGAAGTCTGCACGGCAAGGACACGACCCAGTTCCAGGCGTGGATAAGTGCTCAACGCCTCACGGCGTCACTGAAGTCTGCACGATCGTTCAGGGTGATGGGTCGTCCGAGCCGGGCTTGGTGCTCAACGCCTCACGGCGTCACTGAAGTCTGCACACGACCGGGATGGGCAGGGGCTTGCGGATGTTGTTGTGCTCAACGCCTCACGGCGTCACTGAAGTCTGCACAATATCTTGGCTGCTCGGAGTGCTGGGACTATTACGTGCTCAACGCCTCACGGCGTCACTGAAGTCTGCACCGGCCGACCGCGTGGGCGCTGGCCGTGGCGAAGTGGGTGCTCAACGCCTCACGGCGTCACTGAAGTCTGCACCCGGATAGCGGTCGGGCCAAAGCGATTTGGTGCATGTGCTCAACGCCTCACGGCGTCACTGAAGTCTGCACAGCGCGACTTCGCCAAGTACGAGAGCCGGCCCGTGTGCTCAACGCCTCACGGCGTCACTGAAGTCTGCACCGCGGAGCCCCTGCGCGCGGTTCCGGTCGGTGCCGAGTGCTCAACGCCTCACGGCGTCACTGAAGTCTGCACACCGTCGAGGACGAGGACGGGGCGCCGTCCTACCCGAAGTGCTCAACGCCTCACGGCGTCACTGAAGTCTGCACCGGTACGACATCCCCTGTTCTGCGCGGCCATACAAGTGCTCAACGCCTCACGGCGTCACTGAAGTCTGCACCGCGCCGTCCGCCCAGATGTCTTGCGTGGTCGTGGTGTGCTCAACGCCTCACGGCGTCACTGAAGTCTGCACAGGCACACGCGATGCACGAGGACACCGCAGAGGAGGTGCTCAACGCCTCACGGCGTCACTGAAGTCTGCACGCGCCCATCACACGGGTAATGTGCTGCTTGAACGCAGGTGCTCAACGCCTCACGGCGTCACTGAAGTCTGCACACCTTCGACTTTGAGCCCCGTGCCCGCAAGCCCCGGAAGTGCTCAACGCCTCACGGCGTCACTGAAGTCTGCACGCGGGGCCTTCGGTGGTGACGATTGATACCCAGTTACTGTGCTCAACGCCTCACGGCGTCACTGAAGTCTGCACAACCGGGTGGCGAGCTTGGCGGACGTGATCGGGAAGTGCTCAACGCCTCACGGCGTCACTGAAGTCTGCACGTGCGTCACTGGGCGACGTGGCGCCGGTCGCGGCCGTGCTCAACGCCTCACGGCGTCACTGAAGTCTGCACGGGTCCGACAGCGGGTCCGGGTACAAGGGCCGGCTGTGCTCAACGCCTCACGGCGTCACTGAAGTCTGCACACGTTACGCACGTGAGTAGCTTGCCCTTCACGTTGTGCTCAACGCCTCACGGCGTCACTGAAGTCTGCACACGGCTCTGCGGGGCCGATGCCGCACGCTGTACAGGTGTGCTCAACGCCTCACGGCGTCACTGAAGTCTGCACGTATGCGAGTTGGGCGTTCCGGGCACGGACCCGGAGTGCTCAACGCCTCACGGCGTCACTGAAGTCTGCACCTTGTGTTCTGGGCGCACACAGCGTCGGCGCGCCGCAGTGCTCAACGCCTCACGGCGTCACTGAAGTCTGCACGTTCTGATCGGCGGCGCACTTCCGACCCCGCTCGAGTGCTCAACGCCTCACGGCGTCACTGAAGTCTGCACACACGACCAGCGGGGCTGACGCCACCGCCGTGGAGGGGTGCTCAACGCCTCACGGCGTCACTGAAGTCTGCACAGGTCAGCCAAGTCGAAGCGGCCGAACAACTCGGCGTGCTCAACGCCTCACGGCGTCACTGAAGTCTGCACGCTCGGGTTCGTGACGCAGTTCGAGGCCGGCACCAAGTGCTCAACGCCTCACGGCGTCACTGAAGTCTGCACATCCCCGGCACGGTGAGTGTGGTCGCGGCGGTGTGGTGCTCAACGCCTCACGGCGTCACTGAAGTCTGCACACCACGGCCGACGTGCCCGCGATCGTGAAGACGGCGTGCTCAACGCCTCACGGCGTCACTGAAGTCTGCACGCGCAGGTCGATGACGACCTGCGCTGTTTCCAAGTGTGCTCAACGCCTCACGGCGTCACTGAAGTCTGCACGGGGTGAAGCGACAGGGCCGCAGTCGGGAGCGTCTTGTGCTCAACGCCTCACGGCGTCACTGAAGTCTGCACCGCTCACTTACCGAAATGCTCAAAATCGGCCGCGCCGGGCAACCGTTTTCACGCACCACACCGCTCCGATCGTGACCGCACGACCGACACCAACCACGCGCGGCACGCTTCACACGGATTTTAAGGCCCAGACGGCCGTCAAGCACCCCGGCGAGTTGTCAAAGAGCGTTAAACCCAGACCGCAACTCAGGTTTGGATCGGTCCCATGATGGAACCCGGCACACACACGCGGGTGCGTGATTCGGTTCTATTGGCCTCGCGCTCACACGATCCGGTGCCGCGGCGGCTCCGCGGTCCACTCCGGCGGGCGGTCCGACCCGTGGATGCCCACGATCCCGTCCACGCTGGCCTGCGGCAGCGGGATCAGCATCACCTCGTCCTCGGACGCGAGCAACTGCGTCAGCTCCCAGCGGAGCCGCTCCACCTGCGTCTGGCTCATCCAGCAGCGGAACACCGAGTACTGGACCCGCTCCCCGTACCCCTCCATGTGCCGGGCGCACTTCCGCAGCCGCTTCGGGTCGCGCACATCGTAACACACCAGCCACCATTTAGTATCGGCCATCGGCGCGCCTCAGCGGAGCCGGGAGCGGGCGAACAGCCCCGGCTCGCCGGTCCACTCCTTCTCCAGCAGCCGGGCCTCCAGCTCGATCGTCCGCGCGTAGCTCAGCGAGTAGTTCAGCACCGGGTGCTTCCACGTCTCTTGCATCCGGTCCTCGAACAGCCCGATCGCCTTCTTGCGCCCCGGCTCCGACAGCCACACCTTGGCCCGCGTCACCTCGAAGTCCGCCGCCGCGTCCCACTGACCGCGGTTGAGCGACCCCACCAGCGGCATGTCCCACACCGTGACCCGGAACAAATCCAACAGGTCCAGCACCAGCGGGTAGGCCGCGCTCCGCGGGGTGTGGAAGAAGCCGAGCGCCGGCTCCAGCCCGCTCGCCAGGACCGCGCGCATGACCGCCGTGTGGAGCAGCCCGTACCCGTAGCTCAGTAGCGCGTTGAACCGGTCCACCGGCGGCCGACGGGAGCGCGACGCCGCCCGCAGCTCCTCCGGCACCTGCGGCCCCAGCACCGACCGCAGCGCCGCGAAGTACTCCACCGCCGCCGCGCCCTCCAGACCGCGGACCGTCTCCGCCTCGGCGGCCCCCGGGATCCGGCCCAGCAGCGGCTGGATGGCGTTCAGGTGCGGTTGCGCCTGCTCCCGCAGCGCCGGGTCGCCGCGCGTGGCGCGGAGCAAGTACCGGTACTGCCCTTCGACCTTGGCCGACGCGAGGTGCTTGATGAGCCGCAAGCACGTCGCCGGGTCGGTCAGCGCCTTGTACTGGCGCACCCGCCGCTGCACCTGACCGGCGGTCGGCACCGTGCTGGCCGTGTGGTGCCCGGAGACCGACAGCCAGTGGACCCCGACCCCGTGTTCGACGCACTTGCGGATCGCCTGCGTGGAGATCTGCGTGAACCCGTGGAGCAGCACCGTCTCGACGCCGCGGATCGCGTGCTTGGCCTCCGGCCCCTCGCGCGGCTTGACGACGATCGAGTCGCCGCTCACCCCCACCGCCGTCCCCTGGCTCACGACGTGCAGCGTGGCGCCGTCCCGGTCCTGCGGGAACAGCCGCCGCGGCTCGCGCTCGGGCTCGCGGTCCTGGCGCACCTCCTCGGGTAGGCAGACCGGCGCTAGCGAGCACTTCTCGCACAGACGCGCGTTCTCGGTGATCGCCGGGCGCTCCACCGACTCGCGCAGCGCCCGGGCGTCGGCCAGCGCGGCGGACAGGTCGGCCCGCGCCCGGTCGTCAACGGGCACCCGCACGGTCACGTTGGCCGCGTGGTAGCGGATGCGGCCCTCGGGCACGGGCTGGCCGAAGGCGTCCTCGATCAGCGCCGCGTAGGCGACGACCTGGAGCCGGTCCGACGGCCACGCCTCGGCCGCGCCGTCGGCGCCGCGGGCGGGCCGGCCGCGCTTGTGCTCGTAGGGCAGGTGCGACCCGTCGCGCCGGCGCAGGCAGTCGACCTTGCCGAACAGCCCGAGCCGCTCGCTGGCCAGCTCGACCGACACCGCCGCGCCGTCCTCGTCGGCCTCCAGGGCGGCGTGCAGGTGCCGCCCGGCGAACACGCGGTGGTCGGCAACGCGGATCTCCTCGACCTCTTCGAGGTAGAACAGCCGGCGGCAGTACGCCAGCGCGTGCAGGGCCATGACCCGCACCGGCGGCGCGTGCGAGTCCAGAACGGGCAGCGGAATCATGGGCGTCACTCCGGATCAGGGTGGATTGATTTCTGTCCAGGCGTTCGGCGGGATGTCAGATGAAGCGGAATTCGTCGGGGCGTAAAGGTCCGAACGGGTAAGCGATGTGTCAGTTCGGTCGATCCAAACTGTTAGACGAGATGCGCGGGGGCGCACGCTCTCTCCAACAGAAGCCAATCGCTCGTACCAATGGGTAGCTGGGGGCGCGTCGAGCAAGTCGATGCGATCGGGCAGGAAAGAATTGTCACCAAGAAACGGAAGACCGTAACGGCCCGAAACCGAGGCTCCCTCCACACCATGTCGGACCCGCTGTTCCAGTTCCGGCGAGCTGTCCAGAGCGATCACCGCGCGGAGGCCCACCAGCACCTCACGTCGGACCGGTGAAATGTTGTACTTGTTCCCGAACGTCGCCTCAGCCCGCTCACCACCGGACGAGCCAACCGGGTAGTTGTGTAACTGCTGGTAGATTGTTTGCACTCGGGGGTACGGTTCCTCCCCTTCGTCGAGCGAAACCGGCCGACCGCGCCGGAGCTTGACCGCAGATGCCCCGAGCGCGAGTTTCGCCGCCGGCAGTCCCGACCGCGTAACGGTCGCCGGTACGCCCGCTTTGGTCGGGTAGCTCGCTTCTTCTTCACGCAACCGCATCTCGATTCCCGCGAGGTTCAGAAGCAACCCGTAGGCCGCCGACGGAGTGAGAAACGTCGCAGTCGGACGGTACCAACCGGCGGTAAACGTGCGGCAGACCGCGAACGGAGCCTCAACGTACAGCAAGAGCATTACTTGCCTCCCAAGAACCGATCAGCCACCGTCGCGAGTAGGTGCCGTGGGTCGCGGTCGAGCGTCACGCCGCGTTCAGCGAGCTTCTGCGCGTCACCGTCTGTCATCTCTTTCACAATCTTGCCGCCGACGAAGAACTCCTCACCGGGGTAATCCGGGGACGGATCGTGGAGAATCCCACCGATCACTTCGGGGAACTTGCCGTCCGCGGTGAACCCGTAGGTCTGATACCCGGCGACGAGTTGAGGGCTGAGACGCACAACGATGCTGGCCGGGGCCATCTCGTAGTAACTGCGCGCGTGATTCCCCGCCACATCCGACAACTCACCGATGGCCTTCAGCAGCGCCCGAACCCAATCCGGTTTGGCCTTACAATCCTCACCGCTGAGTGCGAACGGGTATTGGAACGCGGTGTGCGCCGTCTCACGGTGCAGCAGCGCCGACGTCTCGGCGTTCTTGTACGCACTGTCTTTGACGGACAGCGGCGACTGCGTAAATACTGCGTTGAAGCGGTACGGCTCCAAAGCCTTCGCGAGGTTCATCCGCAACACCGAGTCGCGTTTGAAAGTGAAGTCTTCACGATTCACCTCTTTGCGGATCCTCTCGCGGTCCTTCCCGCTTGCCGCGACCAGATACCCAAACAGAAAATCGTCGGCGTACCTGTCCGGATTCGGGTACTCTTTGAAGCGCACCGCGAGTTGGTCCTCATCGTTAAGGCGCTCACGGTTGCAGGGGAGCTTGTAGCTCCCGGCCAGAATCTCACGGAGGGCGTTGCGCATCGCCTCCGGGGAAATGATCGGATAGTCGAACCGACCGTCAGTGATCTTCTGGATGACGGTGCGGTTCAGTTCCGACTCGCCGCGGTAGTTGGCGCTCGGGGCCGGGTACGTCAGCACGGTAGCGAACAAGTTCATCGGGCGTCTCCAGTAATGCGGTTAAGAGTTTGCAGACAAGGCGAGGAGTGTAAGGGCTTTGATCGAATCTGTTTTGTTCGGGTCGTTCAGCGCCGTAGCGAAAACCTGGAAATCGCTGGTTTTCTTGTCGAAGTACGTGCCTGCTGAGCAAATCACTTCGGAGAAATACTTCACGAAATCCTGGTCACGCCGGGAGCGCGCGGCGAGAAACGCCTCGGCTGCGATATCCCGTTTTTTGTCATAAACCTTCTTCTGCTCGTCCTTGCCGAGCGCGCTCAACTTAGTCTTCTTGTCGATGTTGCATTTCGCTTTTGCCTTCCCCAGCAAGTAGCTCTTAATGACCTGTTCAACAAGCAGTTCGAGAGGTTTCGGGGGTTGGACACTATCGCCCACGGCCATCTCCAGTGTCTGGGTAAAGAGGGTTGTCAGGTGTCGGAATTTCTTAGACGCATCGCTCGCGAATTGGGGCGGCCCCTTCTCGTCGTCCTTACGCGGTTGCCGGATAAAGACGCCGGCGTCGAAGGTTACGAAGGAACGGCCGAACGGCTGGTACCATGACTCGCCGTCGAGCAGAGCGAGTAATAGGCCGCGGCGGAACAGGGAGTTGCGATAGTGAGGCGCCGTGCCCGTAGGGCGCACGATCGCCCGATATCCGACGAGCAACCGCTGGTCAGGGGCAACCCGCCCTGCGGCCATCAGTTTGACGTTGTTTCCCGCTTTGACAAGGTGAAGGTACTCGACTGCGCCGATTGAAAAGCGTAACTTTCCGGCCTCGATCTCAAGCCGCGTTAGAACGGCGAGGTCTTCGAGGAACGCCAACGCCCCTTCCGCGGGAAGGTCTATTACAGCCTGTGCCGGACGATACCCACGCACCTCCGCGCTCAGCCCTGTAAGCAGCTTCGGGTACTCGGTCACGAACTCGCAAAGGTCCGATACGTCGGGCACAGCGACGGTGTAACTGGATGCAGGAAGATTCGTGGATCCATCGCGCTCGATTTCCTGTGGGACGTACAGCAAGGCCGTCAGCGGCCAGAAGTGGAGGAGCAGGTTCTCTTCTGCACGACCCTCGAACGGCACCGCCTCAGCGTTCACCGCCTGCGCGCCGGGGAACAACGCGCTCGACAGCGCAGCCGTGTGGAATTCCTTTTTCGTTCGCGCTTTGTGAACCTTCAATAGCTCCGACCAAGCGTTCGGCCCCTCCTTACACGGCTTGCCCGACGCGCGTTGGTTAAACGGCTCACGCGTCGTGGGCCGCCCCCGGGGGATGTTCCAGAGCATATCCCGCCACAGCTTCCGCCAAATCTCCTTGTCGCCGTCAAACACGTTGTCAAAAAACGCGCCCTTCGGCTGAACCTGGTCGTATATAAAGCGCTTCGTCCGTGTCTTCTTACCGTCGACTTCTTCCTCAACCGTCTCTTCGCGTTTGACCTCGGCGCCTTGCCACTTAGACTTCACGGCGACCTCGACTTCACGGGCGTCGTACAGGTCGTCCATCAACTTCTGGAGCAGAGGCTCGGTGAAGGTAACAGTCACCTCGGTCGCAGCTACGGTACATTTCGTTTCTTCGGCCGTAAGAGCCCGCCGCTGCTTCAAAGACTCAATGAGCAAAACCAACCCCGCTAGCCCAGCCTTATGAAACGCAGTCGGCAGCACCGACAGGTCGTAGCGCACCTCGACCTCAGATGGGTCGCCTGACTTTGACTTTGGCGTGGGCGGTTGTTTCGTCTTCGCCATGATTGATGCCCTTTAGCAAATGGGGTAGTCCCAGTACCCGGTCTGCGGGTCGTAATGCCGGTCGTCCGCGGCAAACAGGTAATGCGGCAGCCGGGGATCTTGCACCGGCCTCAACTTTCTGGGCACCGGAACAACGAACCCTGGAGCCTTCGCCCGAGTCATACAATCCTTCGACTCGGCGGCAGTCACATACGCACCAACTTCGGACGCCAGCACCGCGGATACATTGAACGCCTCAATGTCGCGGAACGAGTCCTCACTCGCTTCGGCGTAAGCCCCACTGGCCAGGAACGAGTTCAACTTCGGAGCGTCGGCGCCTTTCGGGCCGAACCGGTCCAATCCGATTTCGAGATCGGCTTGACTCGCAGGTGACGGCAGCCCAATGAGAAACGAAATAAATCCATCTAACCCCGCAAGGTCGTCCGATGAGTACACCCGCTCTTTCGCCGGCGCGTAGATAAGCACCTCACCCGGCCCTTTTGAAGTGACCTCGTCGCGCCCTCGCCGACAGCGACCCATGCGCTGGATCAGCGACGTGATCGGACACGCTTCCGTCACGAGCAGGTCTGCATCGATGTCGAGGCTCATCTCGCAAACTTGGGTTGTGACGGCCACCGCTGCTGGTTCGCCAGCCCGAATCGCTTTCACCGTTTCCTGGTGCCGTTTAACGCGGTCATCGAGCTTGAACCGGCTGTGGTAGCAAATCGGAGAAAGGCTCAAATCGGTCAAGCGGGCGGCTATAGCCTGCGCGCGGCTCACCTGATTCACCACCCACAAGACCCGTCGTTTACCAGAGCCGACGGCGGCCCGAATCCGGTCCTCGACCTCTCTTTCGTTCACCCGCGCCACACGATACCGCGGCGTGTCGGCAATCGTCTTCAGATCATCGGGGCGCGGATTGGATAGCGTCAACCCGGCGGCAACCAGTTGTTTCTGCCGTGGCTCTGGCAAGGTCGCGGTCATGCACAGTACCGGCACGTCGAACGCACTCAGGAATCCGAGTAGGGCCGAGAACATGCTCCGGTCGAAGCTGTGAACTTCGTCCACCACGATCACACTGTCTGCGAGAACGGGGAGCAGACACATTGGCCCATAGCCGTAGGCCATGAACCCGAAAAACTGATCCACGGTGGCAGAAACGATTCGCTTCGGCCAGTGCTGGAGTGCGAACAGCCGCGGGTCGGTGGTGGTGAACGCCTTCTTCGCACGCGGGTCTTCGACCGCGAACATCCCGTTCAGGTCGTAACCGGCGGTGCCGTGCATCAGCGCCGCATCAGCCTCCGGCGCCCACGAGACGTAATCCTTGAAGCCCTCTGTGGCGGTCGCCCGCGTCGGGTACAGAAACAACACCCGGTTCACGGGACGTTGCTTCACCCGGCCAGCAATCCAGCGCCACGCCGCCAACGTCTTCCCCGCCCCACACGGCGCGAGCAACAGCGCGCGAGCCGAGAGCGTTTCACACTGATTTTGGAACTCGTTCCAGTGTACCCACTTGTTTCGGCTCGTGAGGTCCGCAATGCGCCGGTCAATTACGCCCGCGACCGTGACCGAATCACACCCCGGCGTTTCGGGAAATTGGCCACCGATCCAATCGATGCGCCGACCGGTTCGCGGTAACCCGGAACCCGCAGCGTCGGCCGCGATCAGCGCCGCCCGCACCGCGTTCAGCATGCGCTGGTCTGGCGCACGCGAGAGCCGCCGCAACCGCCCGTCGCGCAGACCCTCGCGCAGTTCAGTCGGATCGAACGTCGTTGTTCCTCCGCCGAACCCCCAATACCGCGGTGCGGGGATGGCGGGCGCACCCGAAAGCTGTAGCCGAGCCGCGGTGAGCGAAACGAGGTCGCGCCGGAAGTCGTCGTGATCGAACAGCACACGGACCGCCGCACCGGTCCCGTCGTCCGGTGCGAACGATTGATCCCCGAACTTAAGGTGGTGTGAGCCGACGGCGCCGAGCACAACATCCCAATCGATATCGCTTCGCTGGCATACCCAACGTTCGACACCATCGTGGCCAAGTAAGAGCACGCTGAGGTGCTCGTGTCGGAATAACTGCCCGCCCGAGCGCCCCGCGAGGACATCCTGCATCCCTTGGTTCGCTTTTCCCCAGTCGTGGAACAAACACGCCGCGAGCAGGTTCGCGTGAAATCGAGACCATTGCGTCTGATCGAGGCGGAAGAATCGGACCCACTCGCGCCCAAGCCGCGTCGAACGGTCCGCAAAACCGAATAGCGCCTCCGCCGCTTCGACCACATCGAGAGTGTGTTCGACGAGCGTCCTCGCCCGCCCGCCAGGAGGCGCGCTCTTGGCCAGTAGTTGTGTCACGACGCCCTCGGGGTGTGAGGCAGGAAGAACCCGCAGCCGATCTTGGTGCGGCCGCCCAGCCCGCGCTCCTGAAGGCGGATCGACTCCTCGGCCGTCAGCCCGGACACCAGCAGCGCGTACCCCACGATCGCCGCGCCGCTCACCCGGACCACCCGCCGCCGCACCTCCCCCGCACGCGGGCCGGACTCGAACGCCCGCACCGCCGGCTCCCCCGCGACACCGAGTTCGGTCAGCCGGGCGCGGGTCGTGGCCAGGAACGCGGCGGGCTCTTCGCCGTGCTTGAACGTCACCAGCCAGCTCTCCAGCGCCGGGGCCGGCACCAGCGCCTCCACCGACGGCGCCCCGAGCGCCACCCGGGCGCCGGCCACGTCGAGCGCGCGACTGGCCAGCGGCAACACGTTCGGAATCGCCTCGGCCGGGAGCCGCACGCGGAGCCGCGACCACGGCGCGAGCCGCAACCGGCCGGCCTCGTCCCGCACCCCGGTCAGCGGGGCGAACCGGAGGGACTGCTGCGCGTCGTGAAACGCGGGCACGGCACCCGAGAGCGCACCGTACAGCGGGTACGCGTGATCGGTCGGCACCGACCCGCCCCGAACCGGAAAGACAAGATCAACCACCGGTGCCCTCCATCTGATCGCATCTCTGAAAAGATGTTCAGCGGCGAGAAAAAACGTCGGACCAATTTCGAGATACGGAGTTAAGCGGCTGGGGCAGCCGGCGTCAATGTTCGTAGTCGTTCGATCGAACCGAATTCGGTCGCCCACGATCGTTGTTCCGATCGCGCGGGCTCAGTTCGACAGAACGGCAAAAATGGTCAGCGCGCCGTGCCCGCGCGAAAGCGGGCCACCAACTGGTCCCGCTGGTGCTGGAGGGTGCGAACGGATGTCACGCTCTGGCGAGCGAGTTCGTCAAGCGAGTGCGCCACAGAACCACGGGACAGCGTCCGGATGAGCTGGGCATCGGCTTCGGGCAATTCTGACAGAAACGTCGCAAGAACGGCAGATTCTTCCGGGTCAGGTCGGCGACCCGGGCTTCGAGTTCGGCGACACGCTGGAGGAGATCCCGGCAGCCGGGACACGCGGGCACGTCCATGCTGCGATGCTACCAGATCAGCCGGCGTTCGACCGCACCGAGGTCGGGAGGGGCGCTAAGGAACGGGCACGGAGTAACTTCCCGGAATTGTAGTCTTCGGTTACGCTCCCTCCAGTTCCGCAACCGAGCGGAGTGCGCCATGAGTCCGTACCCCGCCGCCGTGGAGCGAATGATGAAGCGGTTGTACCGCTCCCTCCGCGAGAACGACCGGCGCCGATACGCGGCGATCGAGGCCACCGAACTCGGGCACGGCGGAACCAAGTACATCGCCACGTTGCTGGGCTGCGATCCCAAGACGATCCGCCAGGGGAGTGGTGAACTGGAAGCCGAAGACGAACTCGACACCCAGCGGGTGCGGAAAAAGAGGGCGAACGCAAGCGGGTGATCGACGCCAACCCGGGCGTGTCGGAACCGTTCGCGGAGGTACTCCGGGACCACACGGCCGGGGTTCCCATGAACTCGGACGTGAGGTGGACCAACCTGTCCCGCCGACAGATCGCGCGGCGGATGAAGGCGCTGGGGACGTCGGTCAGCCGCCGGACCGTCGGCCCGTTGTTGCGCCGGCACGGGTACCGCCGACGGAAGGCGTTGAAGAAGAAGACGATGGACCCGCACCCGGACCGCAACGCCCCGTTCGAGACCATCGCCCGGTTGAAGGGCCAGTACCTTGCGGCGGGCCGGCCGGTGTTGAGCATCGACACGAAGAAGAAGGAGTTGCTGGGGGACTTCTACCGGGATGGGGTGATCGACACGTGGGAGACGATCACCACCAACGACCACGACTTCCCGAGCCGGGGCGGCGGCAAGGTGATCCCGCACGGCCTGTACGACGTGGGCCGCAACGAGGGGTTCGTGCACCTGAACACGAGCCACGACACCAGCGCGTTGGCGTGCGACCGCCTCGCGGCGTGGTGGGAGCAGCACGGCCGGGCGCGGTATCCGAAGGCGAAGAAGCTGTTGGTGTTGTGCGACGGCGGGGGCCGCAATAGTGCGACCCAGTACCTGTTCAAGGAAGACCTTCAGACGTTGGCGAAGCGACTGGGGCTGGAGATTCGGGTGGCCCACGACCCGCCGTACGGCTCGAAGCAAAACCCGATCGAGCACCGGATGTTCCCGCACGTGAGCCGGGCATGTCGCGGGGTGGTGTTCCACACCGTGGAGACGGTTCGCCACGACATGGCGAGGGCCGAGACGACGACCGGGTTACGGGTCGTCGTCGGGCTGTTGGGGAAGGTGTACGCGACCGGCCGGAAGTGCGTGGCCGGGTTCAAGAAGGCGATGCAGATCGTCTTCGATCCGGTTCTACCCAAGTGGAACTACACCGCACGTCCAGACCCACCATGAACTCGGGAAGTTATTCCGTGCCCGTTCCTAAACAAGTACGCCCCAAGCTCGGTGCGATCGATCCGCGTTGTGGTGGACCACGAGCGCCTTCACCGCGCCTCAATCGCCACTCGCCCAGGATCCGGCATAGCGTGATGATTGAGGCGCGGAACTCATAGCGGCCGGGCTGCACGTGAGCGTCCCTACATACGGTTCCCACTACCCGAGCATGTCGAGCACTTTGAGCATGTCGAACCGGCCCAAAAGACGGCTCGCCAACAGGAATTCACACACAGGATCCGTTTCACAGCATTTCACACTTCAACCCGTCAGCTGCACAAATCCAAGCGTTTTCACGCAATGGAATCCACTTCACGCAAGAGGAGAAGTGTGGTATGATTTCTCTAGAAAACAAGTCGTTTGGCGTCTTGAAGGGGTGAGATTTCACGCGGTTCATAAGCGAGGAGTCGTGGGTTCAATTCCCACCCCCGCTACTGGCTCGAAGTGATCGCAAGCCCTTTCTGCCGAAGCAGTTTCTGCTTACCTCGGTGTGGCACCGAGAGCGGCTTCCGAACGAGACGTTTTGTGGAATCATTCCACAAAACGCACCGAGGAACCGTAACCGTGCCTCCATCCCGTAAATTCACCCCCTCGTACGTTCTCCACAAACAATCCGGGCGTGGCCGTGCCGTTTGGTACGATTCGGCCGGCGTTCGACAGCAAAAACTTCTCCCGGGGGGCTTCAATTCGGCCGAATCGCGGACCGCGTTCGCAAGGCTTCAACTGGAGCTTGAAGTCACACTCGCGCCCGTAGCCCCCGAGCGTCAAGGACTTACTCTCGCGGAACTGATAGTCGCGTACCTGGACCACGCTGAGCGCCATTACCGGGGACGGGATGGGAAGCCGACGAGCGAGTTGCACGAGATCAAGTTGGTCATCAAAGCGCTCCGCGGACTGTACGCCGAAGCCCCAGCGGCCGAGTTCGGTCCTCTCCGGCTCAAAGCGGTTCGGCAAGGGTGGGTAGCAGCGAAACTCGCAAGGTCCGAGTGCAACCGTCGGGCGAACCTCGTACGTCGCATGTTCAAATGGGCCGCGTCGGAGGAACTGGTACCCGCAGCGACTCATCAAGCGCTCGCAACCGTCGCCGGCCTCCAACAAGGTCGATCAGCGGCCCGCGAGACCGAGCCGGTCGGGCCGGTTGATGACGCCGTGGTCGATGCCACCCTGCCGATCCTGAACCGATTTGTCCGCGGTCTGGTCGAATTCCAGCGTCTCACGGGGTGCCGACCCGGGGAAGCTTGCAACGTGCGCCGGTGCGACATCGACACGGATGGGTCGGTGTGGCTGTACCGGCCGGTCACACACAAGACTTCGTGGAAGGGAAAGAGCCGAGTTATTGCGATCGGCCCGAGAGGCCAGCAGGTACTCCGAACGTTCTTCACGCCCGAGCCGAGCGACTATTTGTTTAGTCCCGAGCGTTCGATGGAAGAGCACCGTGCCGAACGCGCCACGAACCGAAAGACACCGCGGTATGCAAGCCACATGAAACGGAACGTCGGGAAACGGAAAGCGAACCCGCGGCGCACACCGGCGGAGAAATACGATCACCGTTCGTATTCGCGGGCTGTTGCCCGTGCCTGCGAGGAGGCCTTCCCCCCCACCGGCGCCGCTCGCACAGCGGGCTAACGAAACGAAGGCCGAGTGGGCTGGACGGTTGAACGCAAACGAGAAGGCGCAGCTGACTATTTGGAAGCAACAACACCGCTGGCACCCGAACCAGCTCCGCCATTCGTTTGCCACGCGGGTCCGCAAACAGCACGGCTTGGAAGCCGCACAGGTGATGCTCGGGCACGCGAGGGCCGACGTAACGCAAGTGTACGCCGAGCGGAACGAGCAACTGGCTGCGTCAATCGCGGCTACTGTCGGATAAACTGAAATCGACCGGACGCGGGAGTAGCTACCCGCGGGCCGGGTGTGCGCGAGTCGTGTCTCCGTGCGACGCTCGCACACCCGGTATCCCGGCGCACCACGGAGATCACCTCATGCCCCCCGCCGACCGCGGGCCGGGCTCCCCTGCGGGCCCGACCGACCCCGAGATCACTCCCAATCAGTTGAACGACCGCCGACGAGTCGTATCGCGCCGTCGTGCCGCCGCGCGTGCCAAAAAAGGGTTAAGCCCTGCGTTACCCTCGAATGCTCAGAACGTCGTCGTGGCACCGAGCGACGATCCGGTCGGCGACCTCCGCCGCGACATTGTCACCCTCACTCGCTTGCTCCTTGAGCCTAAAAATCCCCCCCGAACAACGAGAACACGTCGGATGTACAAACGATCCGGCACCACGGCGGATGCAATTATTCTGTCGGCGCCGACCCCGTGGTCGTCACTGATGAGGAAGATAAGGTGCTGCGTGCGTTCGCGCGCAAGCAGACTGCCATGTCGAAGGGAGAACTCGAGATCGAAGCCAGCGTGAGTAACGCGCCGAGGATCCTGACGCGGTTGGTGAATAAATACCCCGGCTTCACGGCAGCCGTCCGTCGCCCAGGAGTAAAAGGTCGCGGTGGATATTACGCCCACGTCCTGCCCAAATCGGCGTCTCTCGACTGAGTCCGAATACGTACCCAACACGTAGTCGCCTGGAATTCAACTTCTTAACGCATCGGTCATGCTGTGTTCATCCCACTTGAGGAGGTGACCGTATGACCGACCCGTCCCGCTTGATCCGTGAACTCGATGTGCCCGCCCTGCGGGCACGTCTCGAAGAGCTCGACCGGGAGCGCGCCGCGCTGCTCGTGCTCGTCCGGGCTGCTCTGCGGGCCACGAAGCCCGACCCGATTTCGCCCGACCTCGCCACCGCGCCAACGCGTTCGAACACCGGGGGGCCGGCGTGAGCGAAAGCACCTCCAACCCCGCCACGATCAGAACGCTCGACGCGGCGAAACTCACCGCCGGGTTGTTGACCGTTTCGCAGGCGTGTCGCATGTACCCCGGCAACCGGGGCAACGACACCCTCGCCCCGAGCACTATGACCCGCTGGATTGTCAAAGGTTGTCCGTCCCGGAACGGGCAACGGGTGAGGCTGAAGGCGACCCGCTGCGGGTCCCGCTGGCTGATCGCCCCGGACGACCTTGCGGCCTTCTTCGGAGCGCTGGCCGACACTGTTGGGCCGCCGGCGCCGCAACCGAAATCGGCGTCGAGTAAGCCCTCCGCGGTTCTCGCCGACAAGGCCGTGCAGGAACTGGCGCGCCGCGGGGCGTAAACGACACCGAGAGAAGTCAAACCCGAGTCCCGAGCGCAACAAGGGTGGCGGCCAGGGTGGCAGCCGACGTTCCTTAGGGCGCCGTTCCCGGAAAAACTGAACGCGATACGGACGCGCTCGACACGCGACCGGGGTGCCATCCCTGCCAGTAGCGGATCGTCGAGTTCATCCGACGGGCGCAACAGGGCCCGTGCGCCAAGAGGCACTTTCGCATCGGCGAGCCGAGTCGATTGCCGAGGACGAACGGGAGCAGGACGCCGAGGGGCTTGGCTGACGGGGCCCGGAGTTCTCCACCAACACCTTCGACACTTAAGGAACACCAGATGGCCAAGAGTAAGAAGAAGCCGAAGCCGGGGGTTCAACTGCCCCCAGCTATGCAGTTGTCCGAGCACGAGAAGGCCAACCTGTACTCGGCGGCCCTCCGCTGCGAGGGAGTACTCGACAACATGCTCGCCCGGCTCACCACGTCCGAGCTGGAGGCCGAGGAGGAGAAGTTTCGGCTCCTGTTCGCGGCCAGCCGCTCGCTGTGGAAGAGCGACGGCGTTTCCCCATTCGACAAGGGCTATCAGAAGAGGCTGAAGTCGCAAGTCCGCTCGATGGCAAAGAGCGAGGGCCTCGACGGCCCGCTGGCCGACGCAGCCGAGGAATTGGCCGGGCCAGACGGATTAATCTCACAATCATTTGATACATACAATTATGAGTTCGGCAGTTCATACATTAACTTGCTGATGAAGCGTTACATTGAGTACTACCATGCAATTTTACCATTGCACGAGTACCTAAACCGGATTCTGTCTGAGGGGTGCATGCCGGAAAGCGCCCCCGCCCTGCTGGAAGAACTGGGCAAGCGGGTCCGGCAGACCGAGGGTCTGGGCGACCAGCCCGTGCGCGCGATCGGCGAGCGGTGGGCGGAGCACAACGCCCGGCTTAAGAAGTACCGCGGCAAGAAGATGATCGGGCTGAAAACTGGCCTCCAGGTGTTCGACCGAAACACCCTCGGGGTGCGGGGGCTGTTCTTCATCGCCGCCCGCCCGGGAGCGGGGAAAACGACCTTTACCCTGCAGATCTGCATCGGCGTCTGCCGCCACCACGCAGAGAACGACGCGGTGGTGATCGTCGTCAGCCTCGACATGGACGCCCACGACCTGATGGACCGCATCCACTGTAACCTGGGGGGCGTCGATTGGCAGGTGCTGAAATTCGGGTCGAAGGAGGAAGACCGAGAGCCGGGCAAGATGTTCAGTAAGGCTGCGGCCGAGCAACTCGCGGTGGCCGAGCAGCGTCTCAAGGACGAACAGGTCGGCGCCCGGCTGATGATCCTGGACCGGACCGACCTCGGCGACAACATCACCGCGGCCCGCCTCGCGGCCGTGGTCAAGGAGGCCAAGAAGAAGACCGGGGCGAAGCGGGCCGTGCTCGTCGTCGACTACCTCCAGCTCGTCCCGGTGCCGGAGGAAGAAGCTGGGAGCGACCTCGCGGCCGACAAGGCGCGGGTCCGGCTCGTCCAGCAGGTGATCGAGGGGAGCCGGACGGCGGACAACCCGGCCGGGGACGCGGCCCTGGTCATCAGTGAGGCCAGGAAGCCGCCAAACGCCAAGGAGAAGTGGGGCAGCAGCCTGTCCGAGTTGATGGGGTCGGCCCGCCTCGCCTACGCCGCCGACGCCGTGCTGCTCTACCACGAGATGTCGGACAAGCAGGTGATGGAGCACTACGGCCTGAGCAAGGATGACGTGCCGGCGAAGCGGAAGGCGCTCGTGGACAAGGGCGTCGTGCCGCTCGTACTCAACCTGGAGAAAGGCCGGGACGGGATGCGGCGGGGGTACTGGACCGCGGAGTTCGACTACCGCCGGTCGGTCTTCCTCGAGAAGGACCCGGGTGCGAAGGCAGTCAAGTCGATCCCGGCCGGGACCGGAGATCCGGGGCCGGGCAACGGCCCGGCGGGTACTGACACGAAGCTCCCGCCGGCCGAAAATGCCGCACCATTCGCCACCCTGAAGAAGGGCGGAGCAGGCGGCAACGGCAAGAAGAAGTCGGCGATCGGGAACGGGAAGCAGCAGGGGAAGAGCACCACGAAGGCAGGCATGCCCGGCAAGGGCGGAAAGGCGGGTGCAGCGTGAGCACCGACACGATGTCGGGTTCCGGGGCCCAGGAGTGGCGCGTTCCCGGCAGGTCCGCCTGCCGTTCTCGGAGGTCCACGACATGATCATGGTCGACAAGGCACGGGCGGACCTGTTCCGATCCGTGGGGCAAACCCGCGGCCTCTTCTCGGGCCTGAGCACTTGGCCGTTCATGGACGACCTGCTGGAGGAGAAGTCCCGGATGGTGTTCGAGAACATTGGCCGGGACGCGTGGGCGGCTGCCGGCGGGGTCCGCGACCCCGCCGGTCAGTTGACCTGTGACCTGGCGTCCGAGCTGACCACCGAGGTCGTGCGGGAGGTGGTTAGCACTTCCGCGGGGATGCTGTGGCGCGACGACAACAAGGTTCTGCGAGCGGTCCGGTTCATCCCCCGGACGGGGGCGAGCGGTGACGCCTTACTCGGGTTGTCGCTGACATGCCACGAGGGCGGCGCCGCGCCCGCCCCGGTTCGCGGGCGCGGCCCGACAGGAGCACGCGCGCGGGCACCGATTGAGGCGGGACGGAGGGCGCTGGCGGATCGGGCCAGCGGCCTGCGGCTGATCCGGCGTGCCGAGCAACTCTACTGGATGATCTTCGCGGCAGTCCACCGCCAGCAGCGGTCAACCGTACTCCTCCCGGATGTACTGCTGCGGGACGCGATCTGGGGTGCGAAGGTGTGGCCGGACGACTGGCGCCAGGAGGTCTATTGCACCCTCCTGTCGCTGATGGACCTCCGGGCTGAGGTTCTCCGAATAAAAGCCCAGGGCTGGCGTCCCACGTTCGGGTCTTCCTCCGCAATCGTGGACCACGTCGAGAAGTTGTGGGTCACGGACGCCGAAGCGGACCATCGGTGCGGTGTTCAGTGCCTGTGCTGGAAGCGGGGCGTGAGGCACCGGCACTTCCGGGTGGGGATCGGGCAGGGGTTTCTCGGTGTACTCGAACGGTTCTGTACCAGGACGGAAGGACCCGTGCGGGTGTACGACTTCTTTCGACCGCTTCCAGACGCTGACGCCGCTGACGGGGGCGAGTCAGTTTGCTCCCCGGCGGAGCGGATTGTGGTGAACATCCCGGCCGTCGTCTTCGGCCCCTCGAAGTGGTCCGGCCTGACCGACGGCGAGATCGGAGTCTTCCAGGGGATCATGAACGAACTCACGAGAAAGCGCCCTAGTGCTGTGTCAGGTTTTGATTTTAGGGTAGAGGGATTTGAGCCTGTTGCGAGCATCGTCGGTGCGGAACTGCCGATCGACGCTACGCTGCTTGTCGTTGGTGTAGTCCTGCCAGGCGGCCGTCTCTACCCTCAACTCCTCTATCGTTGCGAACCGCCTACCCTGCACGCATTGCCGCGTCATCGCGCTCAGCTCACATTCCGCGACGTGCAACCAACTCCCGTGCTTGGGCGTGTGGCGGAACTCCGATCGCCTCACCAGCGCCCGCGCCGTTTCCGGGTCGAACGCCTCGTAGAACGCACCGATCGTGTGCGTGTTCCGGTTGTCGCACACCACGATCACCTTCACGGCATCCCGGTAGCGAGTCCGTAGTAACTCGGCCACCTCCAACGCCCAATCCACCTTCGTCCGCCGCTCCCGTACGCTCACCTGGCGCCACCCCACCAGCGCCTCACAGAACATGAAGATGCTCGCCGTGCCCGCCCGCTCGTACTCGTAGTCCACCCGGCGCGGATGATCCTTCGTCGCGGGAATCGGCGCCCGCGTCTCCTTGAGCAACGGGATCGGTTGCTCGTCCATGTTGAGTACCGGGTAGAGGCAATCGTAAGGCAAGGCATAGGTGTCCAGGACCAACGCCATGTGCGCCACGAACGCCGCGTCGGCGTCTGGCGGGATCACCCCGTACTCCAACTTCCGCGGCGCCATCGCGTTTTTTTGAGCGTCTGACGAATGGTCTCGTGGCTGATGGCGTCCACAACCTCCAACGCGACGACCTGCTCGGCCAGTAACCGCAGGCTCCAGTTGGCGAAGCCCTTGGGCGGCGGACCCAATCGCATCGCGATGACTGGGGCTTCCTGTTGGCCGTCGAGCAACTTGGCTCGCGGGGGCTCGGCCCGGGGTTGTCCGTGGAGTGCCACCTCGAACCCGCTCGTCACCACGCGCTCCCGGATATTCTCCACGGTCTTGGTGCGACATCCGACGGCCTCGGCAATCTTCGCATCCGTCCAGCCCGAGCCATCGGCATCGGCCTTCAGAAGAATCTGGGCCCGACGAACCTTCTGCGAGGATCCCTTGAGTTTCTTGACCACCTCCGACAACGTGGCCCGTTCCGCATCCGAAAGACGAACGATATACTTCTTCATCATGGCGGCACCTCACGGGGGGGCTGCCATCATACCAATGGACCCCGTGGCATCCTAATTCGTTAGCCTGACACAGCACTAGCCCCAATACCGTTCAACTCGCGCAGTAAAAATCGGAGTCTCCCGCCAGGATGGAATTGACGTAAGTTCCTGACTGGCCAGGAGACTCCGATGACTTCGTTATACACTGAATCTCGCACGCTGGCGCAGTGGCCGACCGCCGAACGAGTGCGAGCCCTCAAACGCATCCTTCCTCACGCCAAGGTCCAAGCCGTCCTGCGACGCACCGGACATGCCTCACGCCGGTACCTCCGGCTGCCCGCTTGGTTCATGGTCTGGTTCGTGGTTGCGTTGGGTTTGTTCTGCCGCGATTGCTACCGACAAGTCTTCAAGTGGCTCCAACCCTTCCGCCGCAAGCCCACACCCGGCCGCTCGACCTTTTGCGAAGCCCGCCAACGCCTGGGCGTGGCACCCCTTAACCTCTTGATCCAAGAGGTCGTCGAACTCCGAGGCACTCGCCAAACACCGGGAGCCTTCTATCACGGTATGCGGTTGATGGCTCTGGATGGCTTCGTGCTTGACGTGGCCGCCCCCCCCCAACAACGCCCGCGTCTTCGGGCGACCGGGCTCGCACCGCAGTCCGGCCGCCTTTCCCCAAGTTCGGGTTTTGGGCTTGTGCGAGCTGGGTACGCATGTGCTGTGGCGGACGCTCACCAAGCCCTGCCACCGCAGCGAGGTGACGATGGCCCCCTACCTGCTGCGATGCCTCCAGAATGACATGCTGCTGTTGTGGGATCGCGGATTCTTGAGTTACGACCTGGTGCAGCAGGTCCGCCAACGCTGCGCCCACCTGTTAGCACGAATCAAGAGCAACCTGGTGTTCCGGCCGCTGCATCGACTGCCCGACGGTTCGTACCGGGCCAAACTCTACCCTTCGCCCCGACACCGTCACCGCGACGAGGGTGGTGTAATGGTTCGGATCATCGAGTACGCGCTCAACGATCCTGGCCGAGTTGGGTCGGGCCAGAAGCATAGACTCCTGAACACGTTAGTGGATGCCCGCCGTCATCCGGCCCCGCAAGTAATCGTGCAGTACCATGAACGCTGGGAAGAAGAGCTGACGATTGATGAGTTGAAGACACACCAACGGGAACGTCCGGTGTTGCGAAGCGAAACGCCCGGTGGCGTCGTTCAGGAAATCCAGGGCCTGGTGCTGGCTCACTACGTGGTGCGTGTGTTGATGTGCGAAGCCGCCAAGCAGAACAAGCGATCACCTCGGCGGATGTCGTTCACCGGCGCGTTGAAGATCCTGCGTTGTCGGCTCCCGGAGTGTCCCAAGAGCCCCAAAAGGCAACACGCCTGGTATGCCGACTTGATAGCGGAGATCGCCGAGGAGGTTTTGCCCGAGCGCCGGAACCGAATCAACCCTCGCGTCATCAAACGCAATATGACCAACTGGAATAAAAAGAGGTCCGAGCATCGTCGCGGGCGTCAGCCCACCAAGAACTTCCGACAATCCATCGTCATGCTGAATTGAACGGTATTGCCACTAGCCCGGCGTACGCGAACGCCCCGACCACTACGGCCCGCACGATCCCGTGCCAGTTATCGAAAAACATGTCACCTCCGGTCCGGGCGATCAGGTGGCCGCGCCGGGCACGTCGAGCCGGTCGCCCAGCACGTCCTCGACGTACAGCATCTTGACCGCCACCAGCACCGCTACCAAAAGCGGGCTCGCGGCGATCAGCCCGAGCACCCCGAACAGCACGCCGGCCAACGCAACGGCGGCCAAGGCCAGCGCGGGCGGCAGTTGCGCGGCCCGCTTCTGCACCAGCGGCGTGACCACGTAGTTCTCGACGGCCTGCGCGAGCACGTACACGCCGACCGCCCCCAGCCCTGCCGGCGGCCCGTGCGCCAGTGCCAGTGCGACCCCCGGGACGGCCGCCGCGATCGGCCCGATGAACGGCACCGCCGTCAGCACCGCCGCCAGAAGGCCGAGTACGACGAACTGCGGAACGCCAACGCCCCACAGCCCGGCACTCACGATGACACCGACGGTCGTCATCGCCACCAACCGCCCCAGGAGCCACCGCCGCAGGTGGAACCCGATCGCCCGCAGCACCTGCTCGGCCCGCCGTCGGTGTCGCGGGGGAATGAGCGCAACCGCCCCGCCGAGGTACGTGTGCGGGTCGGCCGCCAGGTACAGCGCCAGGAACGTCAGCAGCACCAAGTTGCCGAGCGCGCCGAAGGTGGTCGAGAAGAACGAGGCCAGTCGCCCGGCCAGACGCGACCCTCCGGAAGGGAGTTGGCCCAGAGGCGTGACTTGGTCGAGCACCCAACGGCCCCATTCGTGCCGCTCAAGGTAGGTGCGAGAGCGATCGATCGCGCGCGGCACTTCCTCCGGAAGCTGGCCGAACTGCCCGGCCACGCTCACGCCGAGGGCGTACAACCCGGTCGTCAACGCCGCCACAGCCGCAATCACCACCAGCCCCAGTGCCCAGCCCGCACCTAGCCCGGTGCAGCGGGCCAGCGCGTCAGTCGCGCCGCGGAGCAGGACCGCCAGCAGGACCGCCAGAAAGATCAGGAAGAAGACATCGGACGCGACCACGAAGGCCGCTGCGACAGTTGCGACGAGCGCCGCGACCCCGGCAACGGTCAGCACGCGCCGGCGGAACGTGCCGGAACCCATTTCGGTTGGTGCGCCCGGTGAGGCGACTTCGTTGGTACGCCGTTCGTTCACAGTGTGGCCCTCCGTACGTGTTACAGCAACGATCGGACCGGCTCGGCGCGCGGCGGGCCTTTGAGGCGAATGATGACGCGGGTCGGATGGAGCCGGAAACGTCGCGAGGCGACCAGAATCTGGCCAGAGCTGTACAAATAATGGTCAAATTTGCATCGAATTTAAGGCCCGGGAGTTGCTCAACCGTTGGGCAGTACGCAGCCCTGTTCACGTAAGGAGATTGGGCATGACGACTGATGCACCGGACACCGCGGTCGGCGTTTTCGGTGACCGCACCCAGGCAGACCGGGCGCTCGCGGCGCTGCGCGTGGCCGGGTTCGAGGGCGCGGAGTTGGGGATCGGGTCAGGGGCCGTGCCCGCTGACAGGGGTGAGCCGACCTGGGAGTCCGGGGCCGCGCTCGGAAGCATGAGCGGTGCGGCACTGGGCGGTCTGGCAGCCGGCCCAGCCGGTCTCCTCGGCGGGGCGTTGGTCGGCCTGCTGCTCGGCACCCTCGTGGACCTGGGCGTCTCCGAAGGGGCCGCGCGGTGGTACGCGGATCAGGCGCGGGCCGGGCGGGTGGTCGTCACGGTCCGGGCGCCGGGCCGGTACGCGGAGGCGCACGCGATCCTGCTCCGGCACGGCGGGCACGAGGCGCCGCCGTTGTGAGCGCCTGCGCCGCCGGCCCGAACTCACGAGGTCACCATGCTGAGCACCCGCTGGGACCCGGTGATCCGGTACGCGTCCGCGGCTCTGGCCGTCGGGGCGGCCCTGGCTGTCAAGACCGCACTGGCCCGCGAATGGGCCGTCGAAACGCCGTTCCTGCTGCTCCTCGGAGCAGTCATGTTCAGCGCGTGGTCCGGCGGGGTCGGCCCCGGTCTGGCGGCCACCGTGCTCGCGGCCTTCGGCGCGGTCCACCTGTTCCTCACGCCCCCGGACCCCGGGGCCACCGGCCCGGACCTGCGGCTGGTGCAGTTCCTCGCCGAGGGCGGGTTCATCAGCGTGCTCAGCGGGCTGCGGCGGCAGTCCAGTGCGGAGGCGCACCGCCGGGCGGAGGAACTGCGCGTCACCCTGGCCAGTATCGGCGACGGTGTCGTGACCGCCGACGCGGACGGCCGGGTCACGTTCCTGAACCCGGTCGCAGAGCGGCTCGCCGGGTGCCCCGCGGCCGACGCCATTGGGCGCCCCACCGGGGTGGTGCTGCGGTTCGTGGACGAGAGCACCGGCCGGGGCGCCGGCTGCCCGTGCGCCGGCGTGATCCAAGGCGCCGGCCGGGCCGAGCGGCACCACCTGCTGCTCGTCGCGCGGGACGGCTCGGCCCGGCCGGTCGAGGCCGCGTGCGCCCCGGTCCGCGGCCTCGACGGTGGACTCATGGGCGCGGTAATGGTCCTGCGCGACACCACCGAGCAGCGCTGCGCCGAGGCGGCCCGGGTTGAGGTGTACCGCCGAACGGCGGCCATCCTCGAGAGCATCAGCGACGCGTTCTACGCACTCGACCGTGAGTGGCGCTTCACCTATGTGAACCGCCGCGCGCAGGAGTACCTGGGCCGCGCCGGTGCGGACCTGCTCGGCCTCTCTCTCTGGTCCGCCTTCCCGGCTCTGCCCGGGTCGCCGATTGAGGTGCAGCTCCGGGCGGCGGCGGCTGGCGGACCGATGCGGTTCGAGGCACGGTCGGTGCTTACCGACGGCTGGGTCGAGGTGGGCGCGTACCCGTCCGCCGAAGGGCTGGCGGTGTACTTCCGGGACGTGACCGAGCGGGTCCGCGCCGAAGAGGAGCGCGCCCGGCTCGTCGCCCAACTTGAGGCCGAACAGGACCGGCTCCGGGCCGTTCTCGAGCAGATGCCCGCGGGCGTTATGGTGGCGACGGCGCCAGACGGGCGCGTCGCGATCACAAACCCGCGCGTGACGGAATTGCTCCCGGCCGGGACGCACGCAGACGCCGCCGCGCTCCCGCTGCGGCGCCCCGACGGTTCGGCCGGCGATTGGGTTCCCCCGGTGGCCCGCGCGTTGCGCGGGGAGTGCGTCCGCGCGGAGGATTATTCCGCCGAGCACCCCGGCGGCCGGGTCGTGTGGCTGCGGGTCAGTGCCGCCCCGATCCGCGACCGGCACGGGGCGGTCACCGGCGCGGTCACGGTGTTCGACGACGTGACCGGCGAGCGGACCGCCCAGCAGACCCTCCGGCGGTCGCACGACGTACTGCTGTCGCGACTGGCGACGATCGCCGAAGAGGAGCGCCGGCGGCTGTCCCGCGAGTTGCACGACGAGACCAGCCAGCAGCTCACCGGGCTCATCCTCGGGCTGCGGTCCGCGCGGGACCGGGTCCCGGCCCCGGTGGCCGAGGCGCTGCGTGGGCTCCAGGCCCAGGCGGAGCAGATCGGGGAGGCGCTGCACCGGGTCGCGAACGACCTGCGCCCGGCCGCACTGGACCAGCTCGGGCTCGTGCCGGCGCTGCGCGACGCGGTCGCGCTCTGGGCGCGCCGGTCAGGGGTGCGGGCCGAGTTCTACAGCACGCTGGGGCCGGAGCGGCTCCCGCCGGACCTCGAGACGCACCTGTACCGGGTGACCAACGAGGCGCTGGCGAACGTGCTCCGGCACGCGGCCGCGACCCGGGCCAGCGTCGTGCTGGACGGGTGCCCGGGCGACGGGCTGGCGGTGGTCGTCGAGGACGACGGCCGCGGGTTCGCCCCGGAGGGCCGGGCCGACGGCCGGCTCGGGATCCGCGGGATGCGGGAGCGGGCCGCGCTGCTGGGCGGGACGGTCGAGATCGAGTCGCGCCCGGGGCACGGGACCACGGTGTTCGTGCGTGTGCCCTGGCCGCGGGCGAAGGAGGAATGAGCCATGACCCCGATCCGAGTTCTTCTGGCCGACGACCACGAGGTGGTGCGCACCGGCCTGCGCACCCTGTTCGACGGTCACCCCGACATTGAGGTGGTCGGGGACACGGCCGACGGTGCCGAGGCGGTCCGTCGCACCCTGGAGCTGCGCCCGGACGTTGCTGTCATGGACTTCTCGATGCCGGGGCTCACCGGGGCCGGGGCCGCCGGCCGGCTCCGGGCAGCGGCGCCCGAAACCAAGGTGCTGGTGGTGTCCGCGTATGAGGATCACGGGTTCGTGTCCCAGGCGCTCCAGGCCGGGGCCCGCGGGTACGTGCTGAAGCGGTCCGCGGCCGAGGAGCTGGTGCAGGCGCTCCGGGCGGTCGCGGCCGGCGGGGTGTACCTGGAGCCGAGACTCGCCGCCCAACTCGCCGAGGGGCCGGCCGCGGCCCCCCCCGACTCGGCGGAGGCCCTTAGCCAGCGCGAGCACGAGGTGCTCCGGCTCTTGGCACTCGGGTACGCGAACAAAGAGATCGGCGCCCGGCTGCGGATCAGTGTGAAGACGGTGGAGACGTACAAGACCCGTGGCATGGAGAAGCTGAACCTGCGCAGCCGGGTCGAGTTGGTGCGCTACGCGTTCGAACGGGGCTGGCTCCGGGCCGCCGATCGGGAAGCGCCCGGCACCGGTCAGCAAATGGCCGACGTGCCATCAGCTTTTTCCTGATACCGGCACGCATCCGCAGAGCCGTACAGTGCGAAGGGGCGCGGCCCGTCGGCCCGCTCCCGCCATTCGGAGTATCAACATGCGCGTCTTCTTCGCTTGTGTGCTGGTCGTAGCCGCCGTCATGGCGGCCGGAGCTTCTGGCACGTCCGCCCAGCCCCCCGTGGGCCAGCCTAAAGGTACCAGACACGACGCCGCGTTCGAGTCGTGCGCGAAGGCGTGCAACGACTGCGAGCAGGTTTGCACGTCCTGCGCGACCCACTGTGCCGACCTTCTGGCACAGGGCCAGAAGGACCACCAAAAGACGCTCGCCACTTGCCGGGATTGTGCCACCACCTGCGCGGCCGCGGCCCGGATCGTGGCCGCCAAGGGGCCGTTCGCGGACCTGATCTGCACCGCGTGCGCGGACGCGTGCAAGCGGTGCGGCGACGCGTGCGATCAGTTCAAAGACGACCCGATGATGAAGCAGTGCGCCGACGAGTGCCGCCGGTGCGAGAAGGTGTGCCGTGACATGCCCGCCCGCACCGGCGCGAAGGGCAAATGACACCGAGAGCGGGAGCCGCTTGTCGCCCGTCGAACCCGCGCCCGAATCCCAAGAGACGAACCCATGAACCCGACCACACCGGGCACCGCGCCGCAGTACGGCCCGCAGCCGCCCGCCCCGCCGCCCGTGACCGTGGTGCCGGTCCCAGCCCCGCACGACGTGCCGGCCGACTCGGCCCCCCGCGAGCTGATCCTGGTGAGCCACTCGCCCCTGGTGTACTGGTGGCCGGTGTGGGTCGTCGGGTACGTGTTCGCGGCGCTCACCTGGTGGGCCGGGCAGCCGCATCAGATCGGCTCAGAGGTGCTCCGGTTCCACCCGGATAGCAGCACCGGGGTGCTGTTCTTTCTCACCCTGTTCCTGGTAATCGTCATCTCCAACGTCAGCGTCCGCGGGTACGCCTCGCTGACCGTCGTGATGGCCGCCGTTCTGGTGTCGGTGCTGATGGCATACTTCGGGGCGTGGGGGCCGGTGCTGGGCTGGCTCGGCGACCTGAACGTGTACCTGAACCAGGGGGCGTACTTCTGGTTCGCCACGCTCCTGTTCGTGGTATGGGCCGTTACCGTGTTCGTGGTCGACCGGTTCAACTACTGGCGCATCGCTCCGGGGCAGATCACCTACGTCACCGCCTTCGGCACCGGGGCCAAGAGCTACGACACCGAGAACATGGTGCTGGAGAAGCGCCGGGACGACCTGTTTCGGCACTGGCTGCTCGGCCTGGGCAGCGGCGACCTGCGAATTCACACCTACGGCGGGCGGTCCCAGGAGATCTTCGTCCCCAACGTGCTGTTCATTGGGTCCAAGATCGGGGCCATCCAGCAAATGATCGCGATCGAGCCCGGCAAGTTCGGGCACGCCGCGATCGAGTGAGCCATTCCACCACGGAGCTGTTCCAATGACTTTTCGAATTTTGCTGGCTGTGCCCGCGCTGGTCGCCCTGTGCCCGGCGACTCAAGCGGACGAGTCCGTCGTCCGCGGCCCACTCACCGCGGTCGATGCGGCGGCCCGGACGGTGACTGTGCGGCCGGCGACCGGGGCGGCCGTGACCCTCGCGGTCGGCACCGGCGCGCGGGTCGAGGTCGGCGGCAAGCCGGCCGGGCTCGACCAACTCAAAAAGGGGCAGCGGGTCCGCGCCACCTACGTCCCGCGTGACGGGCGGAACGAGGTCGTCGCGCTCCGGCCCGCGGTCGCGACTGACGAGCAACTCGGGCGCGAGATCCGGCAGGCGCTGGCGGCCGCGAAGTCGTACACGTTCGCACAGAAGGACAAGTACGCGGCCGAGCTGCGGGACGCGGCCGACGACGTGGACGATCGCATCGACCAACTGGAGGCCGAGGCGAAGGACGCAGGGGCCGAGGCGAAGGCCAAGGTTCAGGCCCGGATCGCCGACCTGCGGAAGCGGCGCGGGGTCATCACCGACCGGCTGTCGAAGGTGCAGTCGGCCACGGGCGACGCGTGGGAGGATGTCAAGGCCGGGGCCGGGGCCGCGCTGTCCGACCTGGAAAAAGCGCTGAACGAGCTGGGGAAGAACTGACCACCGGGGTCGCACCGTGAGCGCTGAACCGACGACCGCGGGCAACGACTGCCCTCGGCCCACCCTCTGGGGCGCCGCCCGTGAGGCCGGGGCCACCCTGTACGCCGCCGCCCGCGCGTGGCTCGACGACGACGCCATGCGGCTGTCGGCCGCGGTCGCGATGTACACCATCCTGTCGCTGTCGCCGCTGCTGGTCATCACCATCAAGGTGCTGGCGCTGGTGTTCGGTGAGGAGGCCGCGAGCGGGCAGGTGCGGCGCCAGGTCGAGCAGTTCCTCGGCCCGACCGGGGCACGCGCGGTCGAGGGAATGGTGACGGAGACCGTGCGCCCCGGGGCCGGGCTGCTCGCGACCGCGGCGAGCGTCGGCGTGCTGCTGTTCACTGCGTCGGGCGTGTTCGCCGAGCTACGGGACTCGCTGAACGCGCTGTGGGGCGTCGCCCCGCGGCCCGGGCGCGGGTGGTGGGCGGCCGTTCGCGACCGGTTCCAGTCGATCGGCATGGTGTTCGCAGTTGGGTTCTTGTTGTTGGTCTCGCAGGCGGTCACGACCGCGCTTGCGGTTATGAGCGAGTTCGTAGCAGGCGGGGCCGGGCGGGTCGCCTCCGCAACCGACTTGTTCGTCTCGACGCTCGTCGTGGCGATCCTGTTCGGGCTGATCTTCCGGCTGCTCCCGGACGTCGAGCTGCGGTGGCGCGACACGCTGTTCGGGGCCGCCGTGACCGCGGCCCTGTTCAAGGTCGGGCAGTACCTGCTGGCGCTGTACTTCACTTACGGCTCGACGGCCTCGGTGTACGGGGCCGCCGGGTCGTTCGTGGTGGTGCTGCTGTGGGTGTACTACTCGTGCTGGATCCTCTTCTACGGCGCCGAACTGATCCAGGTCCGGCTCCGGCGGCAGGGGCGGCAGATCGCCCCGTCGGCCGAGGCCCGGCGCCGCGGGGCGCACGACCCCGGGCCGGAGGATTAACATGTCGGTGCGCGGGGCGCTTCTCAACCGGTGGGACCAGGTGCGCAACGGCTACTGGTTCCTGCCGCTTGTGATGGCGGTCGGATCCGTGGCCCTCAGCTTCGGGGCGCTCGAACTCGACACCTACCTCATCGGACGGCTCGGGGACGTCGGCTGGTTGTACAGCGGGAGCGCCGAGGGCGCGCGATCGGTGCTGACCACCATCGCGACCTCGATGATCGGACTGGCCGGCGTCGTGTTCTCCATCACCACAGTCACACTCACCCTCGCGGCCAAACAGTTCGGGCCGCGGATCTTCCGCAACTTCATGCGCGACACCGGCACCCAGGTGGTGCTCGGCACGTTCACCGGCACGTTCCTGTACTGCCTGCTGGTGCTCCGACAGGTGCACGGGTCTGACGGCGGCGTTGGCGGGTTCGTGCCGCAGGTGAGCATGCTCCTCGCGGTGGTCCTGGCGGTGTGCGGGCTGGGAGTGCTGATTTACTTCATTCACCACGTCGCGGCCTCAATTCAGACCCCGAACGTGCTGGCCGCGGTAGCGGGCGACCTGCGCGCCGCGATCGAGGAACTGTACCCGGAGCCGATCGGCCGGGACGGACCGGGCGACGGCGACGCGGCGCTCCCCGCGCAGGTGCCGGAGCGGTTCGACGCGGAGGCGGTGCCGGTGCGGGCCGGGGCCGGCGGGTACGTGCGGCGGATCGAGGCCGGCGCGCTGCTCGCCGCGGCCCGGGACGCGGACGTCGTGGTCCGGGTCGAGCGGCGCCCCGGCGCGTTCGTCGCCGCGGGCGACGCGCTGCTGCTCGTGTGGCCCGCGGACCGCGCCGGCCGGGAGGTGATCGAGCGGCTCCGATCCGCGGTGGCGGTGGGGGGCCAGCGGACGCCCGTGCAGGACGTCACGTTCCCGATCGAGCAGCTCGTCGAGGTGGCGGCGTTGGCGCTGTCGCCCGGGGTGAACGACCTGGCGACGGCGACCATGTGCATCGACCGGCTGGGCGAGGGGCTCGGGCAACTCGCCGGGCGGCGGGTGCCGTCCGCGTACCGCGCGGACGCCGACGGGCGGCTCCGGGTGGTCGCGCCGCCGATCGATCTGACCGCGGCGCTCGGCCCCGCGCTCGACCCGATCCGCTTGAACGGGCGCGGGCAGCCGGGCATCATGGCCCACCTGCTCGGTGCGCTGGCCGGGGTCGCGGGCCGCGCGGGCGCGGCCGACGCGGCGGTCGTCCTGGGGCACGCGGTGCTGGCCCACGCGCAGGCGGCCGAGGGCGCTACCGAGTACGACCGCAAGAAGCTGGGCGACGCCTTGGACCGCGTCCGCGCCGCCGCGGCCGGGCGCGCGAGCGAAGGGGGTTGGGAATGAGCGACTGGATTCGGTTGCAGGGGCCGGAGCGGGCGGTGTACCTGTTCGACACCCGGCTCGTCGGGGTGAACGCGGACAACGGCAAGAAGCTGCTGTTCACCCTGACCCTTCTCGCCTTCGCGCTCCTGCTCGGCTGGGTCATGCGGGCGCTCACCCGGGCGGTCCTGCGCGGCACCGCGAACGAGCGGGCCGCGTTCTGGGCGCGCCAGGGGGTGCGGCTGGCCGTGGCCGTGCTCGTCCTGTTCGGGACCGCAGCCATCTGGTTCGACGACCCGACCACTCTCACGACCGCGCTGGGGCTGATCTCGGCCGGGCTCGCGTTCGCGCTTCAGAAGGTGGTGACCGCGTTCGCCGGGTACGTCGTGATCTTGCGCGGCAAGACGTTCAACGTCGGGGACCGGATCGCGATGGGCGGGGTGCGCGGGGACGTGATCGCGCTCGGGTTCACCCAGACCACGATCATGGAGATGGGGCAACCGCCCGCGGTGCAGGGCGCGGACCCGGCCATGTGGGTGCAGAGCCGCCAGTACACCGGGCGAGTCGTCACCGTGTCGAACGCCAAGATCTTCGACGAGCCGGTGTACAACTACACGCATGAGTTCCCGTACCTATGGGAGGAGCTGGCCCTCCCCATCCCGTACGCAGCCGACCGCGAGAAGGTCGAGCGGATCCTGTTGGAGGTGGCGGGGCGGCACGCGGTGCGGTCGGACGAGCTGGTATAGTGGACCCCGAAAACTGGACCGCCGGTTAAGCTATACCGGAGGCCCAGGAAAGGGGAACCCATGGCGGGCAAGCGGAAGAGTCACTCGGCGGCGTTCAAGGCCCAGGTCGCGCTGGCGGCCCTCAAGGGCGACAAGACCATCAACGAACTGGCGAGTCAGCACGGCGTCCACCCGACCCTGATTCATGGGTGGAAGAAGCAGTTGCTCACCGGGGCCGAGGCCGTGTTCGCCTCGGGGGCGAAGGGCACCGGCCCCCCGGAAGACAAGACGACCGAGTTGTACGAGCAGATCGGCCGCCTCAAGGTGGAACTCGACTGGGTGAAAAAAAAATCGGCCGCCCTCGGCTGAGGCCAAGCGTGCCCGGATCGAGGCCGAGCACCCGGAGCTGAGCGTCCGGCGCCAGTGCGAGCTGATCGGATTGAACCGCTCGACGGTGTACTACGAGCCGACCCCGGAGAGCGCGGAGAACCTGACGCTGATGCGGTTGATCGACGAGCAGTACACGACGTGCCCGTTCTACGGGAGCCGGCGCCTGGCCGCGTGGCTGGGCACCCAGGGCCACGAGGTGAACCGCAAGCGGGTGCAGCGGCTGTTGCGGATCATGGGGTTGGAGGCCCTGTACCCCAAGCCCAAGCTGTCGGTCGGGTCCGGGCACAAGGTGTACCCGTACCTGTTGCGGGGCGTGGCCATCGACCGGGTCCATCAGGTGTGGAGCACGGACATCACGTACATCCCGATGCCCACCGGGTTCATGTACCTGGCCGCAACGATGGACTGGTTCAGCCGGTACGTGGTGGCCTGGCGACTGTCCAACACGTTGGACGGGTCATTCTGCCAGGACATGCTGGAGGAGGCCTTGGGCCGGGGCAAGCCGGAGGTGTTCAACACGGACCAGGGAGTCCAGTTCACGGCCGCCGCGTGGGTCGGGCGATTGGAGCGGGCCGGGGTCGCGGTGAGCATGGACGGGCGGGGCCGGTGCCTGGACAACGTGTTCGTGGAGCGCCTGTGGCGGAGCGTCAAGTACGAGGACGTGTACCTCAAGGGTTACGAGTCGGTGCCGGCCCTGGAGAGTGGGCTCCGGGCGTACTTCGGGTTCTACAACACCGAGCGGTTACACCAGTCCCTGGACTACCGCACCCCGGCTCAGGTGTATGGCGTCGGAGCCACGAAGGCCCCGACGAAACAGTAGCGAAGGATAGCAACTTTTTGGTCTAGACAATGGGGTCCACTGTAAGGAGAGCTCATGCGCCCGCGAAAGTTCACAATCGGATGGGGTCCGCGAGAAAAGGCGACGCGTTACGTCGACCTCGCATTCACCACATACAGCGAAAATGGTAACCCGGCGAGCCTGATCATCACGAAGTTCAGCGCGGCGTCCCACTCCGTCGCTGGGTTCGCAAGCATGATTGCCATCCAAAAGGATGACCGGCCAGGGATGACACCGCTCACATTCCACTACCAAGTCGGCGAGATGTTTGGGTTCCTTGCTTCCTTCATGACGATACTCGATCAGGACGATGCGGACTACCTCGGCCTCCTCTTCGTCAACCACACTAAGCGTGCCGACCAGTTTCCTGAGCCGGAACGCGGCATGGAAGAGATTGCATCGGCCTACGAGGGTATCCACAAAATTTGCACTCGAATCAGCAGTAGCCTGACGGCTCAGGTGTTTCAGGCCCGAACATGCGATTGGGTCTATCTCGAAGCTGAGGCGACTATATAAAAGTGACCGATCCTGCTCTTTCCCTTACGGGAAGAACAGGACCGGCCGAGGTCAATCAGGCCAGCAGAACTGGCAAGTTGAACAAGACGTACCCTTCTTCCGACCGGACTCGGTTTCGGTCGGGCAAATCAAGTCGAGCTTGATCCGCTTATCGTCCTGATACCGTAACGGGTGGTTCAGGAAGATCAGGTCCGCGGCCTCGGGTTCCTCGTCGGAATCCATCAGCCACGCAACACGCACACCTTCAGGAACGGTCGGCGGGTAACCCGTCTCCTCGTCCGCTGAGAACCACACGGCGAGGTTCGGGAGCTTGGCCAGTTCTGCCAGGACCTCCAGAATGCCGGGAATCCTCCAGCTCCGGGTGTAAAGCCAGAACTTCGTGCGCGGGCAGTTGGTAACGATTTCCAGCCACTTCCGCGCGTATCCGGGGCTGTACAGGTCACCACTCACGTGGGGACGCACAGCCAGACAGCCCTTGCGATGGATCTCCGCCGTCATGCGACTGGCGAAGTCATCGCGCTTGCTTTGTTCGTAGCACCACTCCAGGCGTTCGATCACCTGGGGGAATACGAACCGGCCCCGGCGACAGTAGCAGAGCGACTCGCACCGCTTGCTCCGTCCGGGGCAGGTGGTCACAGGCGGGGTGTCGAAGTGAAACACCGACATCCCCAGTTTTTCGTTACCAGCTACCAACAGACCTCGTTTGGTTTCCACGTTTGTGGTTCCGCACGGGTAGGACTGGGCAGCGTTGAGGAACATCCCCAAAGGCACCAAGTCGAAACCCGGCGAGTTCGCCCACAGATTTAGGATTCGCGCAAGTGAAAGAAGTGATGGACAATTCATCTCATCCGTGCAATGAATGCCACCCATGAAACAGATTCATTTCGATACTAAGTCCTTTTCGCTGGCGATTGATGCGGCGCGATGGGCCAAGCACCAGAGCTGGAAACAGGTCTCCGAAGAAACGGGTGTGTCAAAGTCTACGCTGTGTCGCATTCAGCAGGGTAAATCGCCGGATGTGGACACGCTGGCGAGGCTACTGCAATGGTGCGGAATGGATTTCAAACGATTCATCCTGAAGAGCTAGGAGGCAAAATGAAGCACAAATACCGAATCGTCACCGACCGCTATTGCGGCTACGAGGCACAATACAAGCCTTGGTGGTCTCCGTTTTGGTTGGAGTGTTTCGGGGTAAACACACGGCGGACGATAGAAGCCTCTGAGCAAGTGGCTAGGTTTCATGCGGAGGGCTTGACCCGAGAAGGAGAGCCGAAAAAAGCGAAATGCGTCAAAGTCCTTGGAAAGCTACCGTGACTCGTCGCCCCCGCATCAACACCGTGGAGGACGCGGATTTGGCCATGGAACGGCTTGGCTGGGTACGCGCTCAGGGGCAACCCAACGGGGCCGTGCGAGAGCTCTGGGAATGCGCTACTGCCTACCGTGCAGCGCTACACAGGCAAGAACAAATCGCCGAACCGGAAGGACGGTGGGCGAAGAAGATCACGAAGTAACTACAGTGGACCCCATTGTCTAGACCAAAAAGTTGCTATCCTTCGCTACTGTTTCGTCGGGGCCTTCGTGGCTCCGACGCCATACACCTGAGCCGGGGTGCGGTAGTCCAGGGACTGGTGTAACCGCTCGGTGTTGTAGAACCCGAAGTACGCCCGGAGCCCACTCTCCAGGGCCGGCACCGACTCGTAACCCTTGAGGTACACGTCCTCGTACTTGACGCTCCGCCACAGGCGCTCCACGAACACGTTGTCCAGGCACCGGCCCCGCCCGTCCATGCTCACCGCGACCCCGGCCCGCTCCAATCGCCCGACCCACGCGGCGGCCGTGAACTGGACTCCCTGGTCCGTGTTGAACACCTCCGGCTTGCCCCGGCCCAAGGCCTCCTCCAGCATGTCCTGGCAGAATGACCCGTCCAACGTGTTGGACAGTCGCCAGGCCACCACGTACCGGCTGAACCAGTCCATCGTTGCGGCCAGGTACATGAACCCGGTGGGCATCGGGATGTACGTGATGTCCGTGCTCCACACCTGATGGACCCGGTCGATGGCCACGCCCCGCAACAGGTACGGGTACACCTTGTGCCCGGACCCGACCGACAGCTTGGGCTTGGGGTACAGGGCCTCCAACCCCATGATCCGCAACAGCCGCTGCACCCGCTTGCGGTTCACCTCGTGGCCCTGGGTGCCCAGCCACGCGGCCAGGCGCCGGCTCCCGTAGAACGGGCACGTCGTGTACTGCTCGTCGATCAACCGCATCAGCGTCAGGTTCTCCGCGCTCTCCGGGGTCGGCTCGTAGTACACCGTCGAGCGGTTCAATCCGATCAGCTCGCACTGGCGCCGGACGCTCAGCTCCGGGTGCTCGGCCTCGATCCGGGCACGCTTGGCCTCAGCCGAGGGCGGCCGATTTTTTTTTCACCCAGTCGAGTTCCACCTTGAGGCGGCCGATCTGCTCGTACAACTCGGTCGTCTTGTCTTCCGGGGGGCCGGTGCCCTTCGCCCCCGAGGCGAACACGGCCTCGGCCCCGGTGAGCAACTGCTTCTTCCACCCATGAATCAGGGTCGGGTGGACGCCGTGCTGACTCGCCAGTTCGTTGATGGTCTTGTCGCCCTTGAGGGCCGCCAGCGCGACCTGGGCCTTGAACGCCGCCGAGTGACTCTTCCGCTTGCCCGCCATGGGTTCCCCTTTCCTGGGCCTCCGGTATAGCTTAACCGGCGGTCCAGTTTTCGGGGTCCACTATAAACTAAGGAAGGAAGAACGATGACTAAGACGAAAGTGATTGCGGCAAAGAACTTGCCACGGAGACTGCCGATAACATTTACGCTTGCGATATAGCTGTTGCTCGATCGGTTTGATGCTGCGGGGTGGGTATGGGGTACATCATTTACGCTACTCGGCATCGCTTGGATTGCCGCGGCAGTCAGCATCTGGATGAGTGAAGATGTAGATGTTTTTGAGCAGCAGGTGGCCCGTGACTGAAAAACTCGAAGTCACGCCAACAGCCGAGCCAGGCACAGAGGCATCCATTCGTCTGGAGTTCGAGGAGTGGGCACTGAGTAAGGGGTACAGCATCTTTCGGAAGCCAGGGAACCCGTACTACTACGAGGCGGCTACGGAATCGCTGTGGGACGAATACCTGTCGCGGAACACGAGCGTAATGCGCGCAGCAGACGGAGTCCAGTAGTTTCAAGTTGGGCGATTTATGAGTAGCGGGCCGCATGGGTTTACCGGTCAATGGTGGTTACCACGCCTCCACTGTCGGAGCCCCCATGCGACCCAAACGTCAGTCTATCCGAGCCACCCCGGCCCACGCCACCCGGCACCTCCGTCCGGTCCTGACCGACTGGCTCGGCCGTGCGGTCCAACTGCCCAAGCGTCGCCGCACCTGTACACCCGAGGTGGTGTGGCGGGTGGTGCTGTTCGCCGCGGCGTTCGCCCGCTCGGTGGCCGCGGCCTGTGCCGCGATCGCCGACGCCCCGTCCGGGCAGGCCATCTGGGATTGCTTGTACCTCACGCTGCCCAAGCGGCGCCGCACCCTCGAGCGGCGGTTGCGGCCGGCCCTCCACGCCCCGCTCGGCAAGCGGAAGCGGGCGGCTCGGGTCGCGATCGACTACCACCGGATCGGGTACTTCGGGACGCCGAACCGGGACACCACCCGGTCCAAGGGGGCCGGCGGCACCCACACGTTCCACACGTACGCCACCGCGTGCCTCGTCGGGGGACCGGACCGGTACACGCTCGGGTTGACGGCCGTGGGCGAGAAGGAGCCGATGACCGCGGTGCTCACCCGGCTGTTGGATCAGGTGACGGCGGCACGGGTTACGGTCCGGGTCGCGCTGCTGGACAAGGCGTTCTTCTCGATCGCGGTGATGCGGTTGCTCCAGGCGCGGGGTGTGCCGTTCGTGATCCCGGCCGTGGTCCGGGGCCGCAAGCCCCGGCCCGGGGTGAAGGGGGTCGGGTTGCGGGCCGTGCGGCGGCGGGGCGCGGGTCGATATGCGTACACCCACGCGGATCGGGGCACCTCGGTGCGGGTGCACGTGGTGATCGCTCACAAGAGCTACCGGTACCGGCGGACCGGGGGCCGGCGGAGCAAGAAGTTACTGTACGCGGTGTGGCGGGTGAGCGGGAGCCCGGTGGCGATTCGGGACCTGTACCGGACCCGATTCGGGATCGAGAGCAGCTACCGCCAGTTGGGGCAGGTTCGGCCCCGGACCTCGACCACCGATGGGGTCGTGCGACTCCTGTGGGTGGCCGTCGGGCTGATCCTGCGTAACGCCTGGTTGTGGTCCCGCTCAGCCCGCGGCCTCGGGTGGACACTGGCGGCGGTATGCCTGATACTGTTGGCCGATGGGCTGGCACCTACAGATGGCGAAAATAAGTCCATTACTACTGCACGATCGGCCAACAAAACCAAGCCGCCAACTTGAAACTACTGGAGTCGCACAAAGCACATCAGCGGATGAGGCCTATCGGTTAGTGTTCGAGGCGCTGCTGCTTACTCCGGGGTCAAGTAAACAGGACGTTGCCCGTATTCGGAACGCACTCACCCTTCTTCCTGTTTTAAAGCCGGCAGCAGAACAACATCCAAACCCGTCGATTTCGACACCTTCGGAGCAGCCTGCATGGCCAGAATGCAGTAGTGATCCTGCCTCATGCCCTGAGAACGAGGGGTATGGGTGTTGTGGGGGAAGGCTGCACCGGCGGATGAGTTACCAGGGATAGTGCAGCCGTACACTGACGCCAGCGACGAACCGCTTGAAGTCATCGAGGCAAACGAGGCCAATTATCAGGTTGGCAGCTTATGCACAAAGCGAATCCGGCGTTTGTTTAATGAAATTCGCCAATTGCAAGTCACATTAGCAGCGAAGCGGGAATCGGTTTTGCAGCCGCTGAAGGATCATTTGTTGAAAATGGCGGAGTCCAACAAGCACGCAGGTGCATTGAGTTTTCCACTGGCTTACGAGATGCACCAGCGCACGCTTGAGGCGGTAGCACTTCTGGTCCGCATTGAGAAGGCAGCAAGGCTCGTGGGTAGCGAAACCGACCCCTACCTCTCTGCCTCTGCGAAAGTTCTCGCCAAAGTAGCCAAGGAAAAGGAGAGGAAATGAACTATTTCAAGTGCTACTGGTGCGGATGGAGTCCGCTGAAGGCCCTCCGGTTCGTGCAGGTCAGGTTTGCATGCCCAAAATGCGGAGGTGAGGAATGATGGATGATCTCACCGAGCTGTGTGACACCCCAGCAACGGAGAATCCTGTGGCTGCTGCGCTGGTATTCGCAGCAGGAGCGCTGATAGGGGTGGGGAGTACGTTTGCCGTCTCACGCTCCTGGAGGGATTGTGCGAGGAGGAAAGAGATGTGTGAGGGGATGGAACGGTGATTTTGGGCATCTCGGCTTCGCCGCCGCGTGTTCTCGGGCTCCTCTTTCGCTACGGTCCTGCGGACGCCTTCGGCCCACTTCCACCCGCTGATGCAAGAAAACAACAACAGGGCTGCGGCCCAGAAAGAGAGGTGTGATGATCGACTTTGAAAATGATCGGAGATTCAAGTCAGTGGCGTTCAGTCGCGGCGTGGAAATTCCGAAGTGGGCTCTTTTGCAGATTGTGACCGCACTACCGAGCGACGCACTCCTCTTTCATGCGGACTTCGACTTCCGGTCAAACCAGCATCACCTGGTCTTCTGGTCGAGCGAGTTCGAGCAGGTTCCTTTCGGTTTCCAGGCGCCCACGGTCAAAGCCTGGATCGACACGGTCAACCTGCGGGCCGGCCTCGGCGACGTGCCGGAGGGGTACATGGTTGAAGTGACGAAGGGTGTCGAGTCATGACCACCCCCACCCCGCTGCTCCAGCGCGTCGCCGCAGCCATCCGCAAGGTGCCGCTCTCCATCTCTTCCACACGGCGTAGTGGTGAGAACGGGCTGCGGAACGCTGAGGAGGTGGCTCAGGCCGCACTCGATGCGTGCCACGCGGAGGAATTGACCGCCGCGTTAAGGGTGAACGATTCCGTCATCCGGGACATTCGCCAGCGCGATGCCCGCTGGCACGATGACGAACTCGTGAAGCAACTCCTCGAACGCAACCGCGCCCTGCTGGCCAAGCTGGAGGGCCGGTCATGAAGGATAGCCCCCTCGATTGCTTTGGTCTCCCGCTTACCTCAAAAATCGGAAAACACGATTTCCAGCGAGATGTCACGACGAATACCACGGCACAACCCACCCGGCTGGATGAGTCCTGGCTGGAGAACGCGCTCAAAGCGATGAAAAACCTGCCGCCTATTGAACAGGTGGTGCATCATGCGAAGGTCGGAACCCAATTCTGGGAGGCGTTGAAATCGGGAAGTGTGGCCCCATCTGCCGGTGGGTCCCGGTCTGTGTTCGGCTTTCCGCTTTTCGTGGACGAGAGTTTGCCACCGGGATGCTGTGAGTTCCGCAACAAGGACGGGAAGGTACTCTCGACGCTGAGGCTCGATCCATGACCGCCCTTGTCTCACCCGCTCACCGACCACCGAGCCTCAACCGCCGAACGTCCTGCGAGCGCCAGGTGGCGAGGGCGATGAACCCCGCCCCTATCACCGCCAGGGGCACGGTGACCCCGAACGGCGTCGCGCGGCCGCTCAGGTCCGCGACGAGCCAGATGGTGTTCATCGCGATCCAGCAGTTCAGTCCCAAGTCGGCGAGCAACACGCCCCGCTTCTTCCGCCACCCGAGCACCAGCAGCCACAGCCCGGTGGCCACAGTCAGTGCGGCGAAGGTGTACGCCGGCCACGCCAGCTTGCCCATCCACAGCGCGTCCATGGTGAACCACGTGACCGAGTTCAGCGGGTCGGCGACCCGCTGCGCGAATGACCGGGGTTCCTCGTCCGACTCGACCGAATTCCCCGGCTCTGGCATTGGTCACGTCCTCGGGCGCCGCATCGTTCCACACGGCAGGCATTCTACGTGCGTGAGGCGCGACCGATGACCGCATCGCCTCCCGGCCAACTTGTGGACATTCCCCTCCCTCCCGACACCGCAGAAACGTTTGGCTATCGACACGACGCCCGCTTCGTCTCCTTCCGCTGGTCGTATGGGGAACTCATCGCCGATGACGGCCAATCTTCTGGGACGGCCAACGGCTGGGTCTTCGGCTCTTACGCCCGCCACCGCGCCGTCGCGCCGCTGCTCGATCCCTTCGACCTTGGAGGCTCGGACCATCCCGCGCCTTCAGTTTTGCTCTTGGACCGCGAGCGTAATCGGGCTTACATCGCACCGGCAGCGGAAGCGAAGGCGTTTCTGCGTGACCAACACCCGCCAGAACCTGAACTGGCCCCGGAGCAGCAGGAAGCCTTCCAACGCGAGTTCGAGAAGCTGCTCGCCGAGCACCGGTCGCGTCCCGTTGATCACGGAGCCGTCGCGAAGGAAATGGCCGAGCAGCGTGGGCGAGTGGGTCGGTTCATGTCCTGGATCGATCAATGCCCCACGCCTCCGCGTCGCGGGCACACCCCATGAACGCCACCTCCGACACTCAACGCCTGATCCGCGAGCTGCGTCGCGACGGCTGGACCGTAACGCCAACCGGAAGCGGTCATTACAAGGCCATGCACCCGAACGGCGGGTTCGTCATCCTCGCGGCCTCGCCCCGTGGCCCTCGATGGCAGCAGAACACTCGCGCCTGCATCCGCCGGGTCGAACGAAACGCTCAACAACCAGCCAAGGAGGGCACATGACGATTACCGAACCACTCACCACGCTACCGTGTCGAGAAGATCACCTAACCCGACCGGAGAAGACGATGCGAAAACTTGCCAGCATCCAGACCGTGAACGCCGTGGAGCCGATCTCGAATGCCGATGCGATCGAGAAAATCCGTGTCCTCGGGTGGTGGATCGTCTCCAAGAAGGGCGAGCACAAGCCCGGAGACCGCGTTTTGTACTGTGAAATCGATTCCCTGCTCCCCGAGCGGCCCGAGTTCGAGTTCCTCCGGTCGAGCAGCTTTAAGCCCGCGCAGACCGACCCGGTCAGTGGGGCGACGATCCCGGCCGGGTTCCGCATTAAAACGGTCAAGCTTCGCGGCCAGGTGTCGCAGGGCATCTGCTTCCCGCTCTCGATCCTCCCGCCCGGCGCGCCAGATGAAGAAGGCGCGGACGTCACCGATCTGCTCGGCATTCGGAAGTGGGAGCCTCCCGCACCCGTGGGCATGGGCGGAAAGGTAAAAGGCGGGTTCCCCGGCTTCCTGCCGAAAACCGACGAGACCCGCGTCCAGGTGCTGGAAGGCGCACTGCAGCGCCACAAGGGCAAGACGTTCTACGTCACCGAGAAGCTCGATGGCACGTCGTTCACCGCCTTCCTCCGACAGGGCGAGTTCGGCATCTGCAGCCGCAACCTGTGGATGGATGAGGCCGACGAATCGAACGTCCTTGCCCGGGTCGCGAAGGGGCTGAGGATTGATGAGAAGCTGCGCACGGCCCGCGAGAAGCTTGGACACGACGTGGCGATTCAGGCCGAGGTCATCGGGCCGGGCATCCAGAAGAACAAGTACGCGCTGAAGGAGGTCTCGCTGCGGGTGTTCAACGTTTTCAACGTGGACGCATACCGCCTCGTGGATCACGCGGTGAAGTTGGTGACGTTGGCCGAGATGGGGCTGGAACCCGTCCCGCAGCTCGGAACGCTCGTGCTGAACCACACCGTCGACGAATTGGTCGCGTTCGCGGAGGGGACGAGCGTGCTCAACCCGCAGGTGCAGCGCGAAGGCGTGGTGTTGCGCCCGCTGGTCGAGGAATACGACGAGGACATCGGGGGCCGCCTGAGCTTCAAGGCGATCAACCCGAAGTTCCTGCTAAAGTACGACGAGTGAGCGGGGTATGACGCGGACGTTCCGCGTTTCCCTCGGCAGCTCCACGCTTTCCGGCAAGCAGGCCATCGATCAGGTCCGGCAGTTCCGCCACCAGCTCTGCTCGCTCTTCAAGAAGCCCGATGCCGTGACGCTTCTGACCGTCGAGGACGTCGAGACGCGTTCTCGGGGCCTCGTCGCGTTCTTTGATGCGGACAATCCCTGCGCCGTGTCGTGGGTGAAGCAGGCCGAGGCGATCAGCGGGGAGTTGTGGCAGACGCTGGCGGAGCGGAGGAAGGGCGTTGCGCGTTGACGGAAGCGGGAGGTGCATGCGGTTCGGCAATTCGGTTCGCGCCTGACCGGCAACTGTTACAACCGTTAAGCGGGCAGATGCGGCGATTTTGCTGCGGACACCTGTAAATCAGTGCTGTTCAGAGGCCTCCGGGCGACAAGGCCGCACTTTGGCACAGTGTCTGCTTTACTCCATCCCGTCGAACACCAGCTCGGGCCAGGTCCCCCGGCCCGCTTCACATACCACAACACCTGTCCCCCAACCTATCCACGAAAGCCGGTACCTTCGGGTGCCGGCTTCCTCTTTTTGTCCCGCGCGAAAAAATGGTGGTGACGACGCGCGCGAACTCTCTTTCCACGTACTGGATCGTGCGGCACAGGCATGTTACCCTCAACATCTTGCGCCGAGAACGCCACCGCCACGGTCTCTCGCACCGCTGTGCCGCGACGATCCGGCCCAATCTCCACCGAGTCGCTCATGACCCTTGAACGCCCGCCCGGCCCGGAGGCGCCGCCCCGTCCGGCCCGGATCACACTCACCTACCTTGCCTTTGGACTCCTCTGGATCTGGTTCACTGATGGGTTCTTGGCCGGGTTCGGACTCGACGGCCGGGACTGGTTCCTCGCCGCGGCGGGCAAAGGCACTGCCTTCGTGCTGCTGTCAGCGGCCCTGATCTTCGGCCTCGCCCGCCGCGAGTTCCGCGTCGCCGCCCACGCCGCTCACCTCCTCCGGGCCGTCGCCGACGGCACCACCGACGCCATGTTCGTCAAGGACCGCGACGGCCGGTACCTGCTCTTCAACGCGGCCGCCGCCCGGCTCGTCGGCAAGACCGTAGCCGAGGTCCTCGGACGAGACGACACGGCGCTGTTCGACCCCGACGGCGCCCGCCGGGTGATGGCCCTCGACCGCTGCATCATGGAAAGCGGGCGCCCGCTCACCAGCGAAGAGGTGCTCACGTCCGCCGGCGTCACCCGCACGTACCTGGCCACCAAGGCCCCGTACCGCGATGAGACTGGGGCCGTTGCTGGGGTCATCGGGATCTCGCGCGACGTTACCGACCACAAACGGGACGAGGAGTCCCTGCGGGACAGCGTGTGGCGGTTCCGCAGCGTGTTCGAGCACGCCGCCACCGGGATCGGGATCACCGATCCGGACGGCCGGTTCCTGCAGTGCAATCCGGCGTACTGTGCCACCCTCGGACTCACCGAGGCGGAGCTACGGGAGGCCGACCTGGCCCAACTGATCCACCCCGACGACCGGGCCGAAAACATGGCCCTCTTGCGCCAGCTCTCGGCGGGTGAGATCCCCGGATACGAGATCGAGAACCGGTTCCTGCACGCGTCCGGTGAGCCGCGCTGGGTCCATAAGTGGGTCACCGCGCTACGCGACGCCGAGGGCCGAACCAAGTGCCTGATGGCCCTGGTGACCGACGTGACCGAGCGGCGCCGGTCCGAGGCCGAGCTCCGCGCGAGCGAAGAGCGGTCTCGTAAGGGGGCGGCACTGCTCTCGGCGGTCATGGACGCGCTCCCGGTGTCGGTGATCATCGCCGATCCGGTCGGCCGGATCGTCCGGACCAACCCCGCGAGCGAGCGCATCTGGGGGCGAGCCCCGACGGCCGACAGCGTCGACGGCTATCGCGAGTACGTCGGGTACTGGCCCGACACCGGGCGGCGCATCGAGCCGCACGAGTGGCCGATGTCCCGCGCGGTCCTGAACGGGCTTACGGCGACCGCCGTCGGGGTGACCATCGAGCGGGCCGGGGACCGAACGCGACGCCGGCTGGAGCTGTCCGCCGCGCCCGTGATCGGGGACGCCGGGGAGCGGCTCGGGGGCGTGGTCGCGTGCCTGGATGTGACGGAGCGGGTTGCAGCCGAGACGCTGCTGACGTCGGTGCTCGACAACGTCCTCGACGCGGTCATCGGGATCGACGAGGGCGGAACGGTTCGGTCGTTCAACCGCGCGGCCGAGCGCATCTTCGGGTTCACCGCGGCCGAGGTGCTCGGGCGCAACGTGAACACGCTGATGCCGGAACCGGACCGGTCCCGGCACGACGGGTACCTGGCCAACTACTTGACGACCGGGAGCGCGAAGGTGATCGGGGCCGGGCGCGAGGTGGTGGCCCGGCGGAAGAACGGGGAGACGTTCCCGGCGGACCTGGCGGTGAGCGCGTTCTGGCTCGACGACCACCGGTACTTCACTGGGGTGGTGCGGGACATCTCGGAGCGGCGGCAGCTCGAGGACCAGTACCGCCACGCACAGAAGATGGAGGCCGTGGGGCGGCTCGCCGGGGGCATCGCGCACGACTTCAACAACCTGCTCACCGTCATCAACGGGTACAGTAAAATTGTGCTCGACGAGATGCCGGACGGTGACCCGCACCGCGAGTCGGTCGGGATGGTCCGGGACGCCGGGAAGCGGGCCGCGGTGCTGACGCGGCAGCTCCTGGCATTCAGCCGGAAGCAGGTGCTCCAGCCCACCACCCTGAACCTGAACGACCTGCTCGACGGCATGAGCCGGATGCTCGCGCAGCTGATCGGGGCGGACGTGGACCTCACCGTACGCGGGGCCCCCGAGCCGTGGCCGGTCCGGGCGGACGCCGGCCAGGTCGAGCAAGTGGTCATGAACCTCGCGGTCAACGCGCGGGACGCCATGCCGACCGGCGGGCGGCTCACCATCGAGACCGGGAACGTGACCCTCGATACCGGGTACACGGCCGCCCACCCCGAGGCCCGGCCAGGGGAATACGTGCGGCTGGCCGTGACCGACACCGGGTGTGGCATGGATGTGGTCACGAAGGCCCGCATCTTCGAGCCGTTCTTCACCACCAAGGGCGAGAACGGTACGGGGCTGGGGCTGGCCACCGTGTTCGGCATCGTCAAGCAGTCCGGCGGGCACGTCGAGGTGTACAGCGAGCTCGGCGTCGGGACCACGTTCAAGGTGTACCTGCCGCGCGACCGGTCCGACCCCTCGCCCGCCGATTCCGCGGGCGCACTCCGGGCGCCACCCACGCGCGGGAGCGAGACGGTCCTGCTGGCGGAGGACGAGGACGGGGTGCGGCGGCTGGCCAAGATGGTCCTGCAGCGGGCCGGATACACGGTGCTGGAGGCCCATCACGGCGGCGAGGCACTGCGCATTTGCGAGCAACACGAAGGGCCGATTCACCTTCTAGCGACCGACGTGGTGATGCCGAACATGGGCGGCCGGCAGGCGGCCGAGCGGCTGCGGGCCATGCGACCGGAGATGAAGGTGCTGTTCCTGTCGGGGTACACCGACGATACGGTCGTGCGGCATGGGGTGCTGGAGGCCGAGGTGGCGTTCCTTCAGAAGCCGTTCTCGCCCGACGCGCTGGCTCAAAAGGTCCGTGAGGTGCTGGACGCCGCCCGCTGATTTCGGCCCGGTGGCTCACATGGCTGCAGAGGCTCGATTCAGCCCCGCTTCTTCTCCTCGACCTTCACCACCTCGATCTTCGTGATGATGGCCTCGCCATCGGGGGCGAAGTCACGCTCCGCAGCCTTGATCCATTCGAGCCGCGCCTGGATGACGAGGTTGTAGAGCCGGCTAAGGTTCCGGCCCGTGACAACTACCTTGAAGCGCTCGTCGTGGCTGACGAAATCCACTTCGAAGCGGGTCGGCTCGAACACGCTGCGGACCCCGAGGTACGAGAACTGGAACGACTCCCACGGCTTCGCCGCGTGGCGGATCGTGAGCGCGGTGATCCACTTGTTCTTCGCCAGGGCCGCGCAAGGGCCGAGGTCGTCGTCGAGCTCGGCCGGCTCCGGCGGTGGGGCTTCCGCCTCGGCCTTATTGGGTGAGAAGAGGTGCTGAAACTTGTTACCGGCCATTTCCTAGCTCCCGTTGTTTGTCGCGCTCGTGTGTAGCAGTGACGTGGCGCGTGCGCAAGGCCTGGAACGCTTCTCGGGCGCGTTTCAGGATGGCGTACATGCGGTTGCGGGGTAGTGGGTTGAAGAGCTCGGTCGCTGATTTTCGCGTGTCGGCCTTTTGGATCGCCTCGCGCAACTCAGGTGTGGGGACATCGGTGAAGATTGTGGCCTTGTCCCGGCCTCTGCTTACCGACACGTAGAACTGCTCAGCGCTGATGGCGGGAAGGGATTCTTGCCCCATGGCGATGAGCACCTTGTCCACGGTCTTCCCCTGGCTCGCATGGCTGGTGGTCACGTAACCGTGGGTTAGGTGCGCGAAGTCGGGGGCCAGGGTCCAGTCGTTGTTGAGGACGATCCCACCCTTCTCGTCAAAACCCTTCACCTCGTACAGGGTACCATTGTCGAGCTTGTGCTTCGTGTCTGCTGATTTGCCAGGGGCTGTGATGCGGATGCGGTCGCCGGCTGCGAGCTTGATCGTGTTCTTGCCGTAGACGGAGAAGGTGCTCGCGGGGCCGAGGCGCATGCCGGGCTTGAAGTCGGCGATGGCGACGCGCTGGCCGGCCTTCTGTGTGCCGCCGTTGCGGTGGTACTGAACAACCTCGGTGCCCTCGTAGCGGCTCAGGTCTCCTCGCTCGGCTTCCGTCCAGTGCAGGGGCACCAGGGTTTGGATCTCGTGTTCTTCCTTGGCGACGATGCCGCGTTCCTGAAGGCGAAGGCGGATCGCGTCCGTGACCTCGGCGGCCTCGGCGTGGGTCGGGGCGATGGCCAGGACCCGGTCGGTGATGTCCTGGTCGGCGCGTTTGGTATCGATGGCCTCCATGTACTCGTCGACGAGAGGGGTATTGCCGGTTGTACTCTTCACCCAGCCGAGGTCGTTGAGCGTGTCGTAACCAGCGAGCATCTTGCCTTTGGAGAGAGCCGTAACGGCTTCCTTGTACCGGCCCTTCTGGCGGCGAATGTCTGTTAGCTGCGCCACGGGAAGGCCTGCGAACTGTTCCAGGACGCGCAGAGTGGTGCCGCGCTCGATACTGCCGTGCTGTTGCTTGTCGCCCTGGAGTACCACGCGGGCGTTGAGCTTTTCAGCCAGGTCGAACACCTGGCGTGTCTGGCGCATGCCGAGAAGCCCGGCCTCGTCCACCCAGATCACGCCGTTCTTGGCTTTGTGCTGGAACTCCTGGTCGATCAGGAAGCGCGCTACGGTGTCGGCATTGGTGAAGCCCTCCTTGCGGAGAACGCCACGAGAGGCATCGGCAGAAGGAGCGAGAACAACCACAGGACGGTCGATGCCCGCGAAGGTGGTTTTCATCGTGTGGGTCTTACCGGTGCCAGCAGCACCACGGATCAGGATGACACGGTCGGGAGAGTTCCAGACATGGCGGGCGATGGATGCCTGCTCAGGGGAGAGTTTGCTGGAGACATGAATGTCCTTGTCAAATCCCGCTTGCTGTTCGGGGGAGAGTGTGGCAGTGTCGGAAATGAAGCCCTGCCGGAGCGCAGGCATCGGCCGCTTCGATTCGTCGGGGCGGCCTTTTTGTTGTTGATCGAGCACTGCAGGTATGGCAACATCAGCTCCAGTATGACCGGGGTCACCACGCCCCGGTCCTTGCATACCCACCATGATGCGGGTGTTGTTCGGGGATTCGTCAAGGCGGGTCGCTGCCCCCATTGGGCGACACGTTCCCTTCCCATCCCGTGCGAATGCGATTACTCGGGACTCTTCTGCGAGCACGCCCCTTGTCGTGGCTTCTCCGTTTCTGACCAGCAAGCCCTGACGCTTTGCTTCTTGTTGCACCTCTTCAGGAGTTACCCAGCCGATGCCGTGGCGGATGGCGGTTTCGTAGAGGCGTTTCTCGTTTACTACGCTTTGGCGTTCAAACATGTGGCCGATGGCGAAAGCGACGGCGGCTTCTGTGGTGGTTGCACGGCTCAATTTCCCTTCGAGGGATGCGAGCTGCTGCTTTTCCTGGGGTGCGAGGCGGCTGGAGTAGTAGGGCTGCAGATCGTCAGCGAGTTCCTTGGACTTCTGAAGGCGGGTGGTCGCACCGAGTTTGGCGCGTGACTCGGGGTTGGTGATGCCGAGCTTCTTGGCCACCATGTCGATGTACTGTTTTCTGCGGGAGAACTTGTCCCTGAGTTCCTGGGAGATGCCGGTGATCTCAAAGGACTTACCTCTTCGTTCAATGCCGTAGCCCAGGTCTTTTACGTTTGCGGCGAGTCGGTTGGCATAGATGGCCTCGTAGTACGGGGCGTCTTTCTTGAGCTGGCCGACCTCGGCGGCCTTCCACTTTCCTTCATCCGCATCGTAGGTCGCATTGAATACAAAGCAGTGCTTATGCAAATTCATGTCCGGCATGCTGTCATCGGCATTGATGCGTGTATCTCGGTGAGTTACGGCGTAGGCGACCATGTTGCCCGTTACACGGTTCTCGTTCGCGCCACCAACACGCACTCTCGCCTGCATTTCACGTTCGATGTAACCCAGGGTAAAAGCAACGGCTTCATCGTGAGCTGCTTCAATCCGAGGGTCGCCGCCATTGCCAGGTCCAGCAAGCTCTCGGGCGATGCTGACTGATTTCATCGCGTTGAAAGTCATGTCGATGCCGACACGTCGTAACCGTTCACGGGGTGCGGGCCGTGCATTTTCCAGGCCTTTGTGACTCGATTCTGCGCGGGGTTGCCTCAAGAGCCGGTGTTCCGTAATCGAACGGACGCGATGACATCTGTTCCTCAACCGCCGGAGCTACCGAGTGACCTGCCGCCAGCGGTGGTGGCGTACATTCGTGCGCTGGAAGCGACGGTTGCGCAGTTGCAGGCCACGGTCGCGGCTCTCCAGGTCACGGTGGCCGACCTTCAGACCCGGCTCAACCAGAATTCCAGCAACTCGTCGAAACCGCCCTCGTCGGATGGTCCGCAGGTGAAGCCGGCCCCGCCCAAGAGTCCCTCGGGGAAGCGGCGCGGCGGTCAATCGGGGCACCCCAAGGCCGAGCGCACCGTGCTGCCGCCCGACACGGTCCACACCCTCAAACCGGACACCTGCCGCGGGTGTGCGTGCCCACTCACCGGGGACGACCCGAACCCGTCGATTCACCAGGTGCATGAGATCCCGGTCGTCCGGCCGCAGGTGACCGAGTATCGGTGCCATCGGCTCCGGTGCCCGCACTGCGGCGCCGTGACGACCGCACCGGTGCCCGCCGACGCGGCTCCCGGGTACGGTCCCCGGGTCCAGGCGGTGGCCGCCATGCTCACCGGTTCGTGCCGCCTGGGCAAGCGGGTGGTGAGCCAACTGTTCGACGACCTGTTCGGGTTGCCCATCCGTCCGGCCACGGTGTGCAAACTCCAGCACACGACCGCGGCGGCTCTGGCCCCGGTGGCCGAAGCGGCTCTCGCGTACACCCGCGGGCACCCGGCGAACGTGGACGAAACGGGCTGGACGCAAGGGCGCCAGCGGGCCTGGTTGTGGGTCGCGGTGAGCACCTCGGTGGTCGCATTCCTGATCCGCGCCACCCGGGGCCGGAGCGCGTTCGACGACCTGCGGGACGGGTCCGCCCAGGTCCACACGACCGATCGGTATCCGGTGTACACGCATCTGCCGGTGCATCGGCGCCAGGTGTGCTGGGCGCACCTGCGGCGGGACTTCCAGGCGATGATCGATCGGGGCAACGACGGATCCCCGATCGGGGCCGCCCTGTTGGCCTGTTCCGACGAACTGTTCGGGCACTGGTTCCGGGTGCGGGACGGGACGTTAGCCCGGTCCACGTTCGCTCGCGTGTACGCCCGCGCCGTGCGGGCCCGGTTCCGCACGCACCTGGGGCACGGGGGCCGGTGCGGGTGCCCCAAGACCGGGGCCGTGTGCCGCGAGCTGTTGGCGGTGGAGCCGGCCCTGTGGACGTTCGCACGCGTGGGCGGGGTGGAACCGACCAACAACGCGGCCGAGCGGGCCCTGCGTCACGCCGTGTGCTGGCGCAAGACCAGCTACGGCACCGACTCCGAACGCGGTAGCCGGTTCGTGGAGCGGATCCTCACGGTCCTGGCCTCGTGTCGCCGGCAGGGCCGCAACGTGCTCGCATTCCTCACCGACGCCGTCACCGCACACCGTACCGGGGCAAAGCCACCAACACTGATCCCGGTCCCGGCTCAACAACCACCGATGATGAACCCAACTTTCGCTGGCTGTTGAGATACACCCGCATCAACTGTGAACGCTTACGACACGTCGACCGTCGCGAGTGTAAGTTGTGAGTGACTCGCCCGTTTGCGGGTGCAGATTATCCGCGAGACGGTCGAAGTCCTCCGGTCTGGCGGGACCTGAAAGGCCAAGAAGTTCTGCGCCTTTGCCGAACCACTGCCCAGGGGTGGTCGCAAAGTAATCGGAGGTGCGGTAATAGGCCTTTGCCGCCGCGGCTGAAGTCATCCAATGGGTGCGGATCATAGGCCACGTAGGTAGCAGGAGAATCGCTAGCGCGCAAGCGAGACACGCGATTTACTCGATGGGTTCGACTTTCCAGAAAGCCTTCGGTGGTGCGGACGATGGTGAGGCGGTTTCCGAGTGGTGCTCACCCAGTGGGTGCGTTTTCTTCATGTAGGCGACAATTTGCTCGAACTCTGCGATGGTGCCGTTTCGCTTCAGCATGTTACACCGGAAGCAAATGACTGCTACGTTTCCTGTGATGTACCCAAAGTCGTTGTGAATACGGTCTATCGACGGCGAGCGAGGAGTGCGGCAGCCCTTGAAATCCAACTCATTGCCGCAGCACGCACATGAACAGGGCACGGAGTCAGGGATCACGTCAAGATAATCGGCATGCACCTCGACCCCAATAACCTTGGAGCGGTACTTGGCGCTGCCAACGAGCCGCCGCAGACGATGATGAGGGTTTGTTGAATATCGCTTTTACTCCAACCCCGTTCTTTCTCTGAGAAATCCGGAGATTCTGCACGTTTCCGCCGGGCATTCGCGTTGAACTTTTCTTTGTTCTCTTGGCGATAAATTTTGACCGCAGCTTGCACGGCCTCTTTGTTCTGTTGGTAGTAGCGTCTCTGACCGGCCTTCCGCTTCTCCACGCGTGGGACAGCCAGGGATATGATCCGCTCGCGATTGGCGTGGTAGTACAACCTGGAATACTCCCTGCGCTCAGTTTTCTGCCTGTCGCGAGCCTCCTGTTCTGTCAGACGAACCAGGTTGCTGGGCCGGTTGTTTGTCCGCCAGCCGTCCTCGTGGATTACTTGAGTCAGGCCCGGGGGGCCTGCCACGAAGGCTTCGGCCACGAGCACATGCACGTTGCAGTGGGATCGGTTGTCGTTTTTCGAGAGGCTGACAGTCAAGTACCCCCTGCGGCGAAGAAGTTGCTGTATCATGATTCCGGCGACAAGACCGCGAATCCTGCCTGTGTTCGAGATCTCGTATAGGCCTTCATAGCCAACTACGGGCTTCCATTGTTCAATTAAAAGTGTCATATTCACCTCCTCACTTAGACACTGAGGAGATTATCCCGCTTCGTGCTTCGGCGCAAGCGGGGTTTTCTTTTGTCGCCACCCATATCTGTTCTTCGAGCCGTCAAGGCCGAGCATCTCTGCACCCTTACCTAGCCACTCACCAGGGCTGGAGGCAAGGAGGTCAGTTTGCTCGAAGTATTTGATGGCGGCGGCAGCGCTGCGCATCCAATTCGTCCTGAGAATAGAAGTGCCTCCCTGAAGTGATGCGGGATTGTATGCATGTTGGACGTGTCGCGCAAGGAATTGTGGGCGATGCCTTCAGCCCGCTTGCTACTCGCTTCGCTCACGGAGCCGAAAAACGTCTCCGCCTATCGGTTACACCCGCTATCGCACAAAATCGTTGACAGGGCGATTGCCCTGCGCTACGGTCGCTTGGTTCGGGCAATGAAGCCCGGCGAACTGATTGAGGATAAGATGAGATGCTACCCCGAAGACGAATACGACCAGCAGGAGGCTAAGAAGCTCGGCGCGGCGGACTGGATGCTAAACGTCTTGAATGCAAACCCGGCTTACTGTTCGTGGGGGCCGCACGAGGACTACATGTGGAAGGAAGGGGACGGCTGGGATTCGCGGGTACTGAAAGAGTCTTGGGACGACTTTGGTCCTTGGGAACTTGATCACATGAACGAGGTGGTCAACTTCTACTTTGCCATCGGTCGGGACAGCAAGGAATGCCCCACGTGTGTGGGCCGGTTCTATCACCCGGACAGTCAGTGGGTGAGCGAGTCGTTCTACTCGCACTCCAGCCCATTCAAGCGCCAGACGGAGCGAGACCTCCAGGGCAAGGCCATCATGGCCCGCTTTGGAGGAGACGAGATGAGGCCAATCCACAGCTACGGAATCTTCCCAGACGAGGCTACGCAGTCGAGGTACGGGATGGGCTTCCGTGCATTCTGCGAGGAAATGCGTCTAAATTACTGTTGGCATGACCGAATCACTCAGGACGAGGTGGATGCCCTGATTGAAGCAGGCCGACTTCACGACCTAACGAGCGATTGGAGTGCAGGAAGTGGGTGGCAGAAGAAAGAGCCTCTTCCAGCCATCACGCCAGAGATGGTCAATGCACGACAAGGGCGTGGTCTTGATAGCCACGATGGCATCAATCGCAGTATTTTAATCCGGGCCAGATTAAAGCGATTGGGGCTCCCTGAATACTGTCCGCAGTGTGACGGGGATGGCACCGTGTTTACTTCTGACCAACCTCACCTGAGCTTGGTTCTGTGGGTACTCCACCCCAGAAAGGGCTGCTCCCGCGGCGTCGAGATTAAGAACATCCAGCGGCACGAATTGCCCGTCGTGCGTGACTGGCTCACATCGGCGGCGAACCGAAACGCGGATCGATTCTCGAAGCTGTTGGACTTGGCCGCATGACTCCCGTCGAGTTCTGCGAAGTAGGCGAATCGCTCTACGGTGCGGGCCGGCAAGCAAAGCTGGCCCGCGCCCTCGGCCGAGACGACCGCACCATCCGCCGCTGGAAGTCGGGTGAAAGCCCTGTACCGAACGTGGTCGAGGAATGGCTGCGGAAGAAGCGGAAGCGCTACTGATCGCCCGTCGAATCAGGTCACTTCCGGCAGAGCGCAACTAACGGGTGGAAAAAGAATGAGCCGCCAGGGACCGCCCCTGACGGCTCATCCGCCCAAGCCTCCGACGGTGTCCCGCTGACACCATCGGGGTTGCCATGCCGACCGGGGTAAGGCACGCAGTGTGCCGTCGTTCCTATGAATCGCGTAGTTGTGCGCAACTCTCGTCTTTGAATGGGGTTCGAGCATTTGACGTGAGGAGTCGCGGGTTGGCCGCTCGGGATGCACGGTCCGCGCAGTTGAACGCATTGCGATCACGCCGGGCGTCATCCATTCAGGCTCCGTCCTGCGTCATGGCGTAGAGCATGACCGCGACGGTGAGCCCAACGGCCAGGAGGAGCAGCCCGAGGACGAGGCCGATGGCGAGGCCCCACCAGTGGCCAATCAGCCAGCCGATAACGGCCAGGACGATGGCGATGACGAACAGCGCCACCACGACGATCCCGAAGACACGGCTGGCGTCCTTGCGGAACTTCTCGCTCATGACGCCCTCGTAGCCGCGAAGCACTCACCGCTATCGTATCCGTTTAGTCCGCGTACTCGGGCTCTAAGTACGGCCGCGACACCTTGGTCACCTTTGCCGTTGGGGCCAGGGCGCCGCCCTTTTCAAACTCGACGTCGATCTTGATGTACGGGCAGAGGATCATGACGAACCGGTTCTTCCCGACCTGGGCGAGACCGCCGTCGGTGCGGAAGTGCTTGGTCACGTCCGCGTAGGTGCTCCCGACCTTGATTGAGTCGGCCTCCTTGAGCCGCTCGGCCAGCCAGGCGTTCGTCGTCTGGTACGCCTCCGCGTCCTTCCCCTTGAGCTGCCGCATCCCGTCGTGGGTCGGGAGGCTAATCGAGTCCTTCTGGTCACTCACTTCGAGTTCCAGTTTCCCTGTGGAGAGCCTCGCAATCATCGGGTCGACTTTGAGCGCCCCGATGGAGGAGCTGCCGAGCACCCGCTCGTACTGAAGGACGACCTTCCCGGTTCCGACTTTGAGGGGGTGGTTCTTGGTCATGGGCGTTCCACCGTCCGATCGGAGCTCGTAAGGCACTCCCGACGCCCCGTGAATACGGGTTTCGAGTACGGCCTCCTTGCCCGGTTCCAGGCTCACTTTGATCGGAGCGTGGAGCACTCCCATGACCGCTACCGTTGCCTGTGGGATCGCTTTCCCGTCCGCCCCCGTTACGCCGGGCGGGTTCTCGTCCAGGTACTGCCGGATGTACTCGAACTTCACCGTCTCCTTCCCGACGTTGCGCACCCGGACGAGCAGAGTGACCGTCTCGCCGATGCGGTACGCACGCTCTTCCTTGATCCCGAGCCCCGCCTGCAGGCCGCCGACTTCCTTGCCCCACGCCGTGAAGGGCTCTTTCTCAAGCGCGATCATCGTGCGCCCGTCCCCCTGAGCGGTTGCGAATGTCGTCGGGCGGACCTTCTCCCCGAAACAGACACGCAGCTTCGGCCCATCGAGTTCGTAAATGCCCGGCGACGTCGTCCCCTTCAGCGTGCCGTCGAGCGAGGTCAGGTCGATCTCTTTCGGCGTCTTATCGGGGTTCAGTTTGAACGCCATCTTGCCCGTCGACCTCGGTTGACTGGCGGTGATCTGGTCGCCCTTGATGGCCCACCTCATCCCTTCCAACACGTCCGCAGGCACCTTCTCGCCGTCTCCCTCCATCGCCACCACCACCCATCGGCCTTGCAGGTCACCGAAGTCCGGGGCCTTCTTTGGTGGCGGAGCGGTTCGCTCCTCAACAGGGGGCTTATCGACCTGAGCCGATGCCCGTCGGTCGACGAGGCCCGCGGCCCCGACCGCCAGAAGGCCCAGCACCATGACGATGGCGATAGCCGACTTAAGTTTGCTCACCAGCATGGCGTTTAAGACTCCTTGCGTGAGGGCTGCGACTGGACCGGTCGGACGCCCTGAGGAAGCAAGAGCCGCAACACGAATGGCTGAAGGCGCAGAGGCCGGAAGGGCCGGCGTTCCCGCGAGGACTGCGGCCACCGAAACCGCCGGGGCGTGTCTTGCGAGCCGCTTGGCAAGCATTTCTCTCGCCCGGGACAGGCGTCCCGCAACCGTACCCTCGGGCCAACCGAGGATCAGAGCGGCTTCTTTGCGGGTCCGACTCTCCAGGTCACACAACACGATCACGGTGCGGTACGCCTCGGGCAGGCGGCTCAGCTCCTCGTCGAGTGCGGCCCGCAGTTCGACCAGCGGGTCGGATTCAGCCGGGCGGTCGGGCATGTCTCCGGTCCTCTCCTTCCGCCGGACGATGGACCGGTGGGCCAGCAGCGCGGCCCTCCGCGCCACCCCGTAGAGCCAGTTCGCCACCTCCCGCGGGGCGGCCGTCCGTGCCTTCTGTGCCAGCACGAGGAACGTCGCCTGGAACGCGTCCTCGGCGTCTTGCTCGGGGAGTATTCGCCGGCAGATCCCGTACACCATCGCCCCGTGCCGACGGACCAGGAGCGCGAACGCATCCTCGTCACGGCGGTCGACGAACCGCCCCAACAGTTCCGCGTCGGTCTGTTCCTCGTCCGCGATGACACGCAGGACCCGTGCTGTGCTCACCGGCATGCCCGCCCTCCACACATAGATGCTGCCGGACCCCGCCGTTTTGATACACAATTTTCCGACGGTTGAGTGGCCTGCTGCGATGTGCTTCCGGAGGGGCGCGATGAGCGATTTGCCGAACAGAGTCGTTCTCACCAGCGGGATGAAGCACGGCGAGGCGAAGGCGCTGCTTGCGGCTTTGTGGCCACGGATGCGTGTCATCATCTACCGCTCGACGGTGCAGCACTACAAGGAGGGGTACCCCACGGCAGAGGAACTGGAGCTCGGTGACGACGAGGAGATGTGCCGCACACCGGGGCGGGAGGCCGTTTTACATGGGGAAATGACCGGACAGGACCTGCACCATGCGATCATGAAGGCGTTCAGCCTGGACACAGAGCTCGATGTCGGGATTCACGGGGTGTGGAGGAAGAAGCTGAGCGAGGCGTGAACTCGGAGGGGGGCATTCGGCCTGGAGCAACCCGAACCCTGACACCGGGTTGCACGTCTTCCTTACTGTTAGAATCGACGGGGTGACTCCGTGCGTGGTGCATGTGACGTTGCGCCGGCCGGTTGGGAGGGCTGCGCTTGATCCGACCGAACTCGCTATACCACGCAGATAGCCTGACGCTCCTGGAGCGGATCGACGGGGGTGTAGCCCGAACCATCTACTTGGACCCACCGTGGTTCAGCCAGCCCTCCATCGGGACGCGGGGTTCCGGCTCCCGTGTCGCGAACGGGTTGCGCGACTACCTCGATAACTTTGCCCGCGTACTCCAACAGTGCCATCGCATCCTTGCGGATGACGGGAGCATCATCGTCCACGCCGAGCCGTCCCTCGGACAGAAATTCGCTTTGCTCCTTGAGCAGATCTTCCGCGACAACCATGTCGACGACTACATCCTTCCCCAATTCGGGATGAATCAGGGAGTCAGGCACGCTGCACTCCTGCACTACGGCAAGAGCCAAAACACATTACTGAACGACGTCTGCCGACCGGTCGAGGAAAGCGAACATGTACGGAACCCGGATGACGACCCGAGGGGCGCGTGGCGGGCTGTTGATCTGACTACGCGGATGGATCGCCCGATGCTCCAGTTCGAGTGGCGAGGGCATCAGCCGCCCATCGGCCGATCATGGCGATACCAACTCAGCGAACTGGAACGTCTGGCTGACGAGGGCAGAATTCACTTCTCGGCTGGAGGTAGCCCCCCAAGGCTGAAGGCGTACCAATCCGAACGGCGGAGCGTCCCGGTCGGCACCATCTGGGACGACCTCCAACCTCTTCGCGGTGGGTCTGCGGAGAGGGTCGGCTTTCCATCTCAGCAGCCAGTTGCTCTGATCGAGCGGGTCATACTGCGCACCTCGAACCCGGACGATCTGGTTATCGATCCGTACTGCGGCTCGGGCACCTCGCTGGTCGCGGCGCACCGCCAGGACCGCTGCTGGATCGGGTGCGACTCGTCGCCGGAAGCGATCGAGTTGACGAGGGCGCGGCTGTCCACGGCAGGGATTGCAGAAGGGTGGCACGACCGCTCGGCTCCCGACCTGATGGCCATTGAGGCGAAGCCGATCTTCCTCCGCCGTGTCGTGACGATGGTCGAGGATCTAAACGCGGCCGAGGTGCTTATCGCTGAAGGCGAGAGCGAATTCGTCGAGTGGAAGGTCTCTGCTTACTGGAACGCCTTCAACAGCCAGAAGGACGAGAAGAACAAAGAGAAGCTCATCCGCTCTGTCGCCGCGTTCCTGAACAGCCAGGACGGCGGCACGATCCTGATCGGGGTCGCCAACGACGGCACGCTTCCCGGCTTAATCGACGATTACAAGGCAACTAATTCCCAGCGACCGGGGCGTGACAGCTACGAGCTTTGGATGCGGCAGACCCTGCGTGACAGGCTCGGCAAGGAGTTCGATCCGTTCGTGAAGATCGCTTTTGACGAAGTTCGTGGGCAGGACGTGTGCATCATTCGGGTTGCAGGGGGCAATCGGCCGGCTTGCAATTTAGACAAGCTCCCAATCCGCCGCGGCAACCAAACTGTGGACCTGCCGCTGAAGGAAGCGATAGAGTATAGCCGGATACGGTGGCCGTTGTGATGAATGGCAGAGCGACTACTCATTCCCCTGTCGCGGCATATTGGAAGGCGGCAATGGCAATGCGAGCCTCCGGTTGGTACTCACCCCAGTGTCGAGAGGCGTAGGTCTCGGCGTCGTTGTAATCGCCTCGCTGCCTCTGCCGGTAGTCTTCGGCTGCAAGTGCTCGGGCGACTCGCTCCACCTTCGCCCCATGTGCTGACTGCTGTGCTTTCCTCACGGATTCACGCACCGCCTCCCACGTTAAAGGGCTGCAATTCCAGCCAAGTGCTTTGGCTTCCTCGTAAGAATTTGGCAGCCCCTCATTTGGTGCTGGGGGCTTGAGGGCGGGGAGGAGTGCAAGAGCTTTGGCTGCCTGAGTTCCGTCTCGTGTGGTGGACAAAGTGCTTCCAACGTTGCCAGAAATCTCGGTGCGTGAAACCGTAATCGCGGTGGCCCCAGCGTAGAACTCCAACACCTTCTTCACTTGCTCGTATGCTTCCGTGCGATCCATGCTCAGCCCTCCTGCTTTGGTGCTGCCGCAAGCATCGCTCGATAAGCCTCTTTCTGGCTTTCAAAGCGTCCAAATCGGAGATCAGTGCTAACGCGCTCCATGTTTCGGTCAATCACGTCGAAGTACGCCTTCTGCATCTCCAGCGTGATTTCCTCCGGCACCAGGCGAAACCCCGGCGGCTGAGATAGGATGGGCAGGATGTCCAGGGCCGCTTTGGCTTCAGCGTGGAACTGGATCAAGTCGTAGTCGTCTGGGTCTGAGCTTTCCTGCTTGCAGAAGGCGGCACGAATCGCTACCGCCACCCGCTCCACCATCTCATCCGTGGCACCCGTAGCAGGCTGGTTCAGGAGAGCGAGAGCTTGTGCTTCAGTGAGTGCGATACGCCCAGAGTCCTTGTGGTGCCAGTATTCTGCCCCGAGAGCATTCCGATGGAATTTCCATCCGGCAGCTTCCAAAAGCGATTCGGTATGTTCAGTCATGGCTGATTCCTTTCAGTGGTTTGGTGGAGGCCTTCTGCTCGCTGCGGTAGATCAGCCACGCCATCGGTACGGGCGGCAGGAAGAACCATGCGGCAGCTTTAAGAAGTTCGCCTTCGAGCAGATAGCAACCCGCGATAACGCCGCCGATTCCGGGGAGGAAGGGGATACCCGAGAACAGCCCCCACGGGAGCACGAGAAGGATGAGGTAGATACGGGTAATGGCTACATGTGCGCTCGGGGCTTTATGCATGACTGATTCCTTTCAGTTTGCGGTTGGAGGCACAAGCCGCGAGAAGTGCGTGGCCGGACTCATGGAGCCGCCTTCGTGCGGTTGGTCTTGTCCGACATCGATTCCGGAATCACGCAATCCGCCAGGCCGATGTTGTGGGTCAGGCAGAAGCGGTAGAACTCTGTGTCGCTGATGTTGGGACGAGTCAGGCCATAAGCCGCCGATGCTAATCCGGTAAGCAGTACGAATCCCGCAACGGCTCCCGCTGCAAAATCACTCTTGCTCATTCCGTGCCCTCCTGCTTCCGGGCTGCGGGGAGAGGCATCCAGTGGGTTGCTGATTGCGTTGTGGCGGAACCGTGGCCATCCATTCCATCGTCGTAGATAATCCAAACCGTACCATGCTTGTTCACTGAGCCAGTTACAACAGGGCACTGAAGGAGCGAGGGCACGAACAGGAGAATCTCCGTGCCATCCCTCGGCGCGCTTTCGATTGGCAGCCACTGCTGCGTAAGTGCAGGGAGAGACGCACGAGCGGCCACCACCTTCTTGAACGCGGCTTCGAGTTCTTCCGACTGCCACCCACCGCTATCCGAGCCACGGTCGCAGACCTCCTCAAACGCAAGGATTGAATCGAGGGCATCTGCCACCATTCTGACGGTATCTTCAAACGCGGCCTTCATGCCTTCGCCCTTTCGGCCAGCATGGCGTCGGCCAAGTCGTATGCTGCCGAAGCAAAAGCTTCTGATACCGACACGCCCAGTTCATTGGCGGTTGACTTGATAAAGTTTGTGGTATTGCGCTGCATAATCGGCGCTAGTGCCGCCGCCGCAAAGTAATCGCGGAGCGTCATGCCGTGTTCAGGCCAACAGAACTGGTCATTGGGCAAGCCGGACATGCCCGGAATTGGAAATGCTTGGGGGTTCTCTAGCTTACCGCTCACGTCACCTCTCTACCCGCTCCTCGGTGTAGCAGCCGCATGATTACAGCGACGTACCCGGCGGCAGCTACACGGAGAAGCGGAAGGGAAAGGTTGTACGTCGCAGAAGTGACCGTGCCACAGCTCGGCGGTTCGCGCAAGCGGTTTCTTCGGACACGGGTCGCAAGGCGTGCAGGCGGCTGCTGGAAACATCGTCCCCGTATCCCTACAGTTTAGTTGGTGCCCGTGTCAGCATAACGTGTGCTGGTGGTTTGCCCGATGCCGGTCCTGCCAGCACCCAATTTTCGGTGTGCCGCCACCCTGTTGCCCCATCGACATGGCGGCGAACCTTTAGCAGTGATCCGTTCGGGCAGGGACTCAAGGAATCCGGCAAATTCCCAAGCTAGAAAAGAGGGCGCGATGTCGTTCGCCGTTCTTAATCCAGCGACAGCCGCATTCTACAAGCTCGCCGCCGTGGATTCGATCTTGAAGCCGCCGGCCGCTGGCACCCAAGCCGCGCATCTCGTCGATATGCGAGACCGCCTGAACCGCTTCCCAAGCGCCCCTCCAGATCGCCCAGCCCATATAGACACAGAACTTCCCCTCCGCCGCAGCTTGCGGAAGATCGTACGTGGCGAGAATCTTCTTGAAGCGGCATTGCTATGGGATCCGCCTTCTGCTGGGGCGAGCGACACTGATGCCAAAAAAATCACCTCTGGGCGTCGAGGCCTCCAATGGAAGCTCGTGATGGCCTACGGAGGATTCGAATTGTTAGCCAAGGCGGTCTTGAACCGTACCAAGCAAGGGCTGGGGCCTAACGATTTTACCGATCTTGTCGGGGCTTGTGTATTGCCAGCGTTCAACCAGATAACTGTGCCGGCTTTGACGCAGCAGCAGTGGGATGACTGGTTTGATGGAATGGCGGCGCCTGACGACTACCTTGATTTTCTCGGCGTCGATGGTGGAGACAAAAACGCACTTCAATCTTGGCTTCGCGATGGCATTGCGGTCACCACCTGGCCAGGCTGTATATCACTAGCGAAAGCATTGCGAAACCCAATCGCACACGGCTCACTCTCTCCGCGCAAGGTCAACGAGTGGAAGCTAACTGAAGCTATCAAGCGGCTTCCCAGCGATCTCGCGGTTATCGCCGCAGCCGCCTTGACGTGCCTCACCCTCTGATGCTCTTTACCGTTGGCTTTGCCCCGCTTCCAAGTGCCGACCAGTTTGGTGGCGTCGTGCGGGGCTTCTTTGGGCGATGGCCGGCGTGTGCTCGCTTCGCTGACGAACTTCACACCGTCCAGTCCAGCGCCACAAGCCCGATCACCAATTCCGAGATGGCTTCGCGGATCGCGGTGATTGCGTGAGCGGGAAGCTGATCGTGCAGGGAGATCGAGATGAGCCCCTCGTGCCGAAAGGCCGTGGTCTGCTCCCGCGCCTGATCGAAAAGCTCCTCGACATCCTCGACCAGTTCCGCGTTCTCCCCGCTGAGACCCATCGACCTGGCGCTGAAGGAGATCTGCAACTGGTAGTGCGGGAGCTTCTTCTTGTCCCAGTGCTGAACGAGAACGTAGAAGACGAAGATCGGTTTCGATCGGTCGGGGTGGCGGATTTTGAAGATCGCATCCATCCCCTTTAGCTCTGATTCCTGCCTGCCTTCAATGAACGTCTCGACGCCCCACGCCGTGCGCTGCTCTTCCGAGAGCCACCATTGGGCAAGGTCGTCGAGTTGCTGGCCACCTGTAGCTACTTCCGCAGGCTTGCAAAGCAGACACCGATCCGGCTGATCGAGCGCCAAGAGATGCGGGATGTTTACAGGTTGGTTGACTTCCAAGACCGCATCCATCTGATCGTCCTCACGGTGGCAACTTCGGCTCCGAAAGCTCAAGCTACTCGCCCCTTCGTTTCGCCGCAACGTGCCTCACGCCTTATCGAGGCACGCGTCCACCACCCAGCACCCTCTCACGTGCGGTCTACAGTGGACCCCATTGTCTAGACCAAAAAGTTGCTATCCTTCGCTACTGTTTCGTCGGGGCCTTCGTGGCTCCGACGCCATACACCTGAGCCGGGGTGCGGTAGTCCAGGGACTGGTGTAACCGCTCGGTGTTGTAGAACCCGAAGTACGCCCGGAGCCCACTCTCCAGGGCCGGCACCGACTCGTAACCCTTGAGGTACACGTCCTCGTACTTGACGCTCCGCCACAGGCGCTCCACGAACACGTTGTCCAGGCACCGGCCCCGCCCGTCCATGCTCACCGCGACCCCGGCCCGCTCCAATCGCCCGACCCACGCGGCGGCCGTGAACTGGACTCCCTGGTCCGTGTTGAACACCTCCGGCTTGCCCCGGCCCAAGGCCTCCTCCAGCATGTCCTGGCAGAATGACCCGTCCAACGTGTTGGACAGTCGCCAGGCCACCACGTACCGGCTGAACCAGTCCATCGTTGCGGCCAGGTACATGAACCCGGTGGGCATCGGGATGTACGTGATGTCCGTGCTCCACACCTGATGGACCCGGTCGATGGCCACGCCCCGCAACAGGTACGGGTACACCTTGTGCCCGGACCCGACCGACAGCTTGGGCTTGGGGTACAGGGCCTCCAACCCCATGATCCGCAACAGCCGCTGCACCCGCTTGCGGTTCACCTCGTGGCCCTGGGTGCCCAGCCACGCGGCCAGGCGCCGGCTCCCGTAGAACGGGCACGTCGTGTACTGCTCGTCGATCAACCGCATCAGCGTCAGGTTCTCCGCGCTCTCCGGGGTCGGCTCGTAGTACACCGTCGAGCGGTTCAATCCGATCAGCTCGCACTGGCGCCGGACGCTCAGCTCCGGGTGCTCGGCCTCGATCCGGGCACGCTTGGCCTCAGCCGAGGGCGGCCGATTTTTTTTTCACCCAGTCGAGTTCCACCTTGAGGCGGCCGATCTGCTCGTACAACTCGGTCGTCTTGTCTTCCGGGGGGCCGGTGCCCTTCGCCCCCGAGGCGAACACGGCCTCGGCCCCGGTGAGCAACTGCTTCTTCCACCCATGAATCAGGGTCGGGTGGACGCCGTGCTGACTCGCCAGTTCGTTGATGGTCTTGTCGCCCTTGAGGGCCGCCAGCGCGACCTGGGCCTTGAACGCCGCCGAGTGACTCTTCCGCTTGCCCGCCATGGGTTCCCCTTTCCTGGGCCTCCGGTATAGCTTAACCGGCGGTCCAGTTTTCGGGGTCCACTATAGTCCTTCTCCCCGGCAGTGCGTCAGAATCGCTTCGTCCGCGCATCCCGCATCCTGGAGGGCGTCAGCCAGGATCGGCATCGCGGAGAAGTCCTTGCAGTCGTACATCGCTTGCGCGAGTGCAAGGACGGTATCGGTCCGCCACTCGGGGAGGAACTCGCACGGGGTGAGGATCTCAGCAACGACGTCGAGGTATTCCGGGCCGTCGGGCGTGTCGTCGAGCGGTGATGACGGAGGCGGTAGCTTCCACTCCTGCATTCCTTGGTTCTCGGCAACCAGCGTTACGGTTGAGCCGTCTTCCAGTGTGATAACTTCGGGCAATGCATATTCAGTTGTCAGGGCGATGGTTGTTGGTGGAAGGTCTTCTTCTTCGATTACAGCAGCACGGACCTCATGGGGGACAAGGCACCACATGGAACGGATGCACGCACACGCCAGAAGGCGGAGCTTGCGGGGAGACGCATCCGGTAGGAGATGGAGGGACATGGGTACAGCATGACCGCGAGATGGGAGGGAAGCAAGGGGCGAGTCCTGCGGACCGGGCTCTTCCGCGACTGCGCTTACGCTGCGGTCCTGCGGACGCCTTCGGGAATGGATTCAGAGAACGTGTTTCCAAGTCAGACCGAGCCAAAGACTCCGAACAGTGCCTCCGGAGACGCCAAATCGCGTAGCAAGCTGATCTGAGGTCGCTGTGCCTTTCAGGGAACGCAGTTCCCGAACTTGCTGATGCGTCAACTTCGGGATGCCATTAGAACGAAGGCCGTTCGCCACGGCGTGGAGAAAATTCTCGTAGTGAGTCGCGTACTCAAGATTATTCGGCGCGTTATTTGTTTTATCGCCGTCTTTGTGGTTGATTGTAGCCCCGTTGGGGCGTGGGCCAATAAATGCAGCGCAGACGGCGCCGTGCGCAGTAAGGTTGTACACCTCGCCTTCGCAGGTCAGCCTGAAACACAAATAGCCCTTGTGGTTTGTGGCAGGTTTTAGCACCCTTCCTGCTGGGCACCCACCGGCGGCTTTGATCCTCCGGATTCTCCCTAGGTTTGACACCTGATGTGTTGACTCAAGGCCTGGTAGTGATCTCCATTCTTCTGTTGCGAATTTCGCATCCTTCTGTATCATTTCACCTCCATCGTAAAGCAATGGAGAGAATAACCCTTGTGTGAAAACGCGCAAGGGTTTTCTTTTGCGATCCGGCTGCGCCGTCGGTTCCCCTCCACGCTCGCTGGCGATCGGTCGCGAGCGACTGCCTGCGACACGCTCCGGTCAACCTATCGCGGCTGTTGCACGAGCAGTGCAGGTGTGGCACTGTCGGGGCGCTGCGGCGACGCTGAAAGCAGAAGCGAGTGTCCAATGAAACGAGGCGATTAGGGCCGTCCTCGCGTAGAAATGCGTAACATTGGCTGGAAAACCCCTTACCTAGCCGGAGTTGCGCCCGGTCCGCAGCACTCTCAAGTCCTTTCAAAACTGGCCGCCCAATCGCGGACGACGCGGGCCATCTCGACGAATACATCCTCGTTACTGGCTCGGGTCTTCTTGAGAACCTTGTAACCGTGGTCTGCCGTGTCGAGTTCGTGCAGCGTTGCGCGGCTTCCGAGTTTCTGCACTACCGGTTTCAGCAGGCTCATCTCCGCGAGTTCATCCCGCGTACCGCTCAGGAAGAGCATCGGGACGGAGACCTGTGCGAGGTGATCCGCACGCTTCGTTTCGGGCTTGCCCGCCAGGTGGAGCGGGAAGGAAAAGAAGACGAGGCCTGCCACGCCTTCCAGCGGTGATTCAGAAGCCGCCGTGGACGTCATCCGCCCGCTAAACGAATGGCCGCCCGCCAGGAGGGGAAGGTTGGGAGCAGTTTTGTGCGCTGCTTCTATGGCCGAGCGAATCGTTTGCGTGCAGACGGCTTGTCCGTCCCGGCCCTTGCCGTGCTCCGAGTAGGGGAAATTGTACCGGAACGTCGCGATGCCCACCTCGGCCAGTCGCTCGGCGATCGACCGCAGCGTGGCGTGCCGCATGTTCGTGCTGGCCCCGTGGCCGAGGACAAGCAGGTGCGTCGCGTCATTGGGGTGGATCAGCAGAGCGGAGACTTCGCCCTTTTCCGGTGTGGCGAGGAATCGCTGTTCCTTTTCGTTCATGGCTGCTCTTGGGACTTTTGCTTGTTGCACGAAGGCGGCGGGTGCGCTACGGTCGGGGTTGCTGCGGCACCCCTGTAAGGGGCATTGCCAACCCTGCTTCGATGACGCCAGAAGGACGCGTAACCCTGCGGCTACAGAGCGAAGATGGCGAGGCAAGCGTGTAGGTGTGAGCCCTCCCCGCAGCACCTCACACCCGATACTGCTCGTCGCTGACCTGCTCCAGCCACTCTGCCGTCTTCCCGTCGAGCTTCTCCTGGATGGCGATGTGCGTCATCGCGGACGTTTCCGTTGCTCCGTGCCAGTGCTTTTCACCCGGTGGGAACCAGATCACGTCGCCGGTTCGGAGTTCTTCTTTCGGGCCACCCCAGCGTTGTGCCCAGCCGGTTCCAGCCGTCACAATTAGGGTCTGACCGAGGGGGTGGGTGTGCTAGGCTGTCCGTGCCCCAGGCTCGAACGTCACGCTGGCGCTCACGGCACGGGCAGGTTCCGGGGCTTCGATCAGCGGCTCGATATGCACGGTTCCGGTGAAGTAATTCTCCGGGCCGGGGTTCGAGGTACGGTTTCGCTTGATGTCCATGGTTCACTCCACCTTCGTTGCGATCCACCACGTCGTGCCGCCCGCGTCCTTGACCCCGCCGCGCTTGTCCGGGTCGTCCTTCTTTGTGGGCTCCTGAACGGCTGTGGCTCCCGCTTCCAGAGCGAGCTTGAACGTGGCGTCGACGTCTTCAACATACACGTGGACGTGGGCGGGGATCGGAGGCCAGCCTTCCGCACCGTCCGCGATCATCACTACCGTGTCGCCGATTTGTACCTCGGAGTGCATGATCCGGCCATCTTCGCCCGGGAAGCGGCGGATCTCGGTTGCGTCGAAGACGCGGGTGAGGAACTCGATGGTTGTGCTTGCACCGCTCACGATCAGGTACGGGGAGACCGTGGTGTAGCCGTCGGGTTTGAAGGGCATGGAAACCTCATGGTTCGGGTGAGGTTCCCTATCGCAGAAATGCGGTCGATGTGCGAGCTGAGTTGGTTGACTTCCCGATGCGCGCAGGAACGGGCCGCGGATACATTCCCGCAGCCCTGTTCGCAGGTTAGGTTTTGGGTTGTGAAACGACCGGCTCCCGTCAACTATCCGGGGCGTGCGGGAGGGCCTCTCTGGGCACAATGTGCGGTGGGACAGAGTAGCTAAGGAGCTGCGTGTGCATCGCATGGCCTCCTGGGTCTCGGGCGGTAGGTCCGAAGTGTCGCCCGACATACGGATTCTACGCAGATGTCGCGTCGGAACGCAACTGCGAAGTTAGATTCTGGGGGAGAGAAAACCCTTCAAAAAGCAGGGCTTGGGAGAGAGGGTCGTGATCAGACGTTGTCGTCACAGTGAGGGCAGCCGTCATCGGTCAGGCGGGTCAGGTCGTCGTGATCCACCGTGATGGGAGCTTGCATCCTTGAGCCCTCAGTGTGTTTTGGATGCGAGTGGTAAAGCAGCGAGTGTGCCATGTCAGGGTCCGGATCTTTTTCGAGTTTTCTTGAGTGGGTTTTGGGGCGCAATCGGTGGTTTCTTTCGCGCTTCTTCTGAATGGGGATACCGCTTCGGCAGGCTGGGGCGTTCCGTGAAGGTGGGCGGGGTGCAATTTGTTCTTTTCGGTGGGTACGAAGTACATTGTCGTTGTAAACGTGGAAAACCTTACCGGTGGCGTATGAGCGAAGCTGTCTCGATCAGTGCCTCGCGGTCTGGGCTGATCATCCGTGAGAAGGAACCGGCGAATCTGGAGTTCCCGTTCGCTTCGCTCACCCCCGTCACCCCAACCAACGAGTTCTTCGTCCGCACGCACTTTCCCATTCCGGCGATCTCTGCGAAGGACTGGACGCTGACCGTCGACGGGGAGGTCGAGCAGGAGCTGGTCCTGACGTATGACGACCTGCTCCGTTTGCCCTCGGTAACCGCTCCCGTTCTGCTGGAATGCGCGGGCAACGGCCGGGCGCAGCTCGTTCCGAAGGCCAAGGGGCTGTTGTGGGACACCGGAGCCGTTGGCACCGCGGAATGGACCGGGGTGCCCCTCTCGGCCGTGCTGGAAAAGGCCGGGGTGAAGAAGGGTGCCGTCGACGTCATCCTCCAGGGAGCGGACAAAGGGGAGGTCGACGATCCAAAGTCTCCGGGAGTGGTTCACTTCGAGCGGAGCCTGCCACTGGCGAAGGCGATGCGGCCCGAGGTGTTCCTGGCTTACAAGATGAACGGGAAGGATCTGACGCCGGACCACGGTTTTCCGGTACGCGCCATCGTCGGCGGGTGGTACGGGATGGCCTCGGTGAAGTGGCTGACGCACGTGACCGTTACAGCGGCACCGTTCGAGGGGTTCTGGCAGTCACTGGAGTACGCTTACTGGAAGCGTGAGCGTGAGCGGCCCACGCTGACCGCCGTCACCGAGGTTCAGGTAAAAGCTCAGATCGCCCGCCCGGCGCTGTCTGAAGCCGTTCCTGGAGGGAAGCCGTACCGGGTGTTCGGGGCAGCGTGGAGCGGTGAGTCGGACGTGGTCAGGGTGGAGGTCAGCACGGACGGGAAGACGTGGTCGGAGGCCACGCTGCTGGGTGAATCGGTGCCGTTTGCGTGGCGGCTGTGGGCGTTCCAGTGGAACGTTCCCGAAGCCACCGGGCAGTACAGGGTGATGGCCCGGGCCACCGACACGAAGGGTCACACACAGCCAGTGAAGCACGACTCGGACCGACGGACCTACATGATCAACTTTGCTTTCGCTGTTGAGGTCGAGGTGGTGTGATCGGAGGGCACTACAATCGCCCCTGGCGGTCCACGCCGGACGGCCACTTCTCGGAGGCGACCATGAAGGCGATCATCTCTGCAGTGCTGGTTCTCGGGTTGGGCAGTTTCGCTCGGGCGGAGGACAAAGCGAACCCGGTGGGGACGTGGAAGTGCGAGTATTCCATTGGGGATCAGAAGCGGACGGCCGAGCTGGTGGTCACGAAGGACGGGGACAAGTTAGCCGGGGTGATGAACTGGCCGGATCAGAAGGACGTGAAGGTCAAGGATCTGAAGTTCAAGGACGGGGAGCTCTCGTTCTCTGCGGTACGGAAGTTCATGGATAACGAGATCGCCATCGACTACAAGCTGAAGGTTGAAGGGGACAAGATCAAGGGGAAGGCTGCGACCGAGTTCGGTGGTGAGAAGCGTGAGTTCGACATCGAAGGGAAGCGGGAGAAGAAGTAAGGGCGATCCCCTGCGGGGCCGGGCTTTCCACAGCTCCGCGTTCGCTTCGGCCGCTCCGCGGCTGCCTCCGGCACCATTCCAATCCCTATCGCAAGTACAGGGGACGCCGTCCCCTCTCCGCTTCAACCCCGCCTTCGGCCCTTCGGCTCCGCTCCTGGAATCTTCCCCGGCCTGCGGCCTCCTCGCGAAACAAGATTCCCTCCGCTCCGGGGGTGTTCCGCTCCCACCCCTGCGTTCGCCACGTGGCAGAAGGTATCGCCGCTTCGCTGCGACACCTTCAGAACCACAAAGGAGCACATCATGACCATTTCCCCGCCACTCACCTACTGCCAGCTCATTACCGAAGCCAACCGCCTCGCACTCCGCATCCGGAGGCTGCACGAAGCACTCGAAGCCGACCCGCTTCTGGAAGGCCCGAACGGCGAAGACAGCGAGTTCGATCAAATGGAACTCGTCGGACTTGAACAGCAGCTTTACGGCATCGGGTCGGTTCTCGAGCTTCTCGGACACACTCCGAACGCTTTCGTGAACCCCGAAGCAATGGACGCACTCCGCGGAGTGGTCAGGAAGGCAGCGGGTCTTGAGCAAGAGCCGTGGGCGGCGGTGATTCTGGATCGGGTCGAGCCGGCTCCGCAGTTCAACGAAGTGATTGCGAAGTAACTCGCACCGTGCTACGAATGCGGGGCGACGTTATGAGGACGCCGCCCCTTTACAACCGCTGACTACATGGAAGGAAACCAGCGATATGACCGACATCAAAGACACAACTGCGACCAAAAAGCAAGCGATCAAACCTACAGCGGAAGCCGAAGCCTTGGCCGATGCGATCTTGCGTGCCGCCGGGAGTGGGCTGCACTTCTACAGCATGGCGAAGACGCGAGACGCGATTCTCATCGCTGCTCAGCAAGGGCTGGACGCTGGCCGAGCGAGATTGCTGGCGGCGCTCGAAATCCTAGCCGAACAGGCTGATGAAGATTGTCCGGCGGAATATCGCAGCGATCATTTCAGAGAGGCTCTCAATGAGGCCTTCGCCGCTATCGAAGAAGTCGCAAACGAATCCTCGGCGAGGCCTGCGTGAGGTACGGTTCAGTCTGCTCTGGAATAGAAGCAGCAACTGCGGCTTGGCATCCTCTCGGCTGGCAGCCCATCTTCTTCAGCGAAATCGACAACTTTCCTCGTGCCGTTCTGGCACACCATTACCCCCACACGCCATGCCACGGCGACTTCACCACTATCGGAAAGGACACCTATGACCCAATTGACCTTCTTGTCGGCGGAACCCCCTGTCAATCCTTCTCAGTCGCAGGCCTTCGCAAAGGACTTGCTGACGAGCGAGGCAACCTCACACTTGAGTTTGTTCGGCTGGCTCAGAGGCTTCAGCCCCGCTGGCTGGTTTGGGAAAATGTTCCCGGTGTCCTGTCACAAGACCGAGGACGGGCGTTTGGCTCCTTCCTCGGAGGGCTGGCGGAACTCGGGTATGGGTTCGCCTACCGGGTTCTTGACGCTCAACATTTCGGAGTGCCTCAGCGACGCAGGCGTGTGTTCGTTGTCGGATATCTTGGAGACTGGCGACCTGCCGCAACGGTACTTTTTGAGCGCGAAGGCTTGCTCAGGGATATTACGCCGCGCAGGGAAGCGGGGAAAAGCCCTACCGGAACCCTTAGCGCGAGCGCTGGAAGAAGTCGCGGAGCGGGAACCGATCACGCCATGATCGCACCTCCTGTTGGCTTCGAGACCGGGCCGCAGGGTGGTGGTTTCAGTGACCTTGCCCCAACGCTCGATACCCGGTGCAAGGACGGCCCAATCCGCAACCAGCTTGGCATGGGGGTTGTCCATCCGCAACACGGAGACGCGATTGCTAGCGCGTTGCGAAGACGGAATCAGAGCCGAGGCGTAGACAGCGACTGCACCGACACCCTGATTGCCCATTCCTTGCGAGGCGAAGGCTTCGACGCGAGCGAGGACGGGACTGGGCGAGGAACACCTCTGGCTCCAGTCGCCTTCGACACCGCTCAACTCACCAGCAAGTCCAACCGAAGTAACCCCCAGCAGGGTGACCCATGCCACACACTGCACAGCGGGAACACGCATCACGTAGCCATTCCGATCAACATGCAGGCCGCCGCGAAGAACGGCAAGAAGTCGCCCAACGGTTATGGGGTCGGCGAACCGGGTGATCCGGCCCCAACGCTCGGGGCAAACGATCAGCATGCCGTCGCATGCTTCAAGGGCGGCCAAGGTTCGCAGGCTCGAAGCGTCGGTTATTCTGAGCATTTGGCACCCACACTACCGAGCGCCGATAGCGGCAGCAACCGCACCCCAACCTTGATGCAGGGCATGTCTGTCCGTCGCCTCACTCCCCGCGAATGCGAGCGACTTCAGGGATTTCCCGATGACTACACGCTCGTGCCGTACAGGGGCAAGCCAGCGGCAGACGGCCCACGTTATAAGGCTCTCGGCAATTCGATGGCTGTCCCCGTAATGCGCTGGATTGGCGAACGTATCCAGATGGTTGAGCGGCTTCGGCCGGAAGAAGCGGAATAACGAAACGGGGCGGGTTCAGGAGCCCGCCCCTCAGTTGACTGGCTAACTCAGGGGTGGGGCGGCCGCCGCGCTCGCTCCGCTCGCTTAACCAAAAGGTCCATCCACCCTCTTCAACGATTCATCCCGCGGGCCATCAGGCGGCCAACGTCTTCGAGCCTCCGGCCGCCTTCTCGAACCGGGCCGGATACTCGGGCAGGTTCGTCCCCATCAGCCGGTCCCACACGTTAAAGTACAGCCCGTAGTTCCCCCGGAACCGCTCGTGGTGGAGTCCGTGGTGCGTCGGAGTGTTCACCAGCTTCCCAACCCACGTCCGCAGGAACCACCGGGGGTAGATCTCGTACCCCAGGTGACCGAACACGTTCCACACGATCTGCCACGTCATGAACGCCAGGAACACCAGCCCGTGCATCGGGATCAGGCACACCACCAGTGGCCCGATACCGGCCTGCACGACCGCTTCGCCGACGCCGAACGCGTACGCCGCCCACGGGGTCGGGCTGATCGACAGGTGATGGGTGCGGTGCAGTCGGCGGAACAACCGCGGGTGGTGCATCAGCCGGTGGGTCCAGTAGAAGTACATGTCGTGCAACAGAACCGCGAGAGCGAAGCTGACCGGCAGCCACCACCAGCCGTATTTCTCGACCTTACCGTAGAGTTGGGTTAGCCCGTACCCTGCGGCGATCAACACCACGAACGTGACCGAACCGAACACCAGGATGCTGCGGAGCGAGTGAAGAGTTTCCCGGCGGACCTGTGGCCAGTCCGGGTGCTTCGGGCCGATCTTGCGATGCTCTACCCGGCGGCGGAGCAGGACGTAAAAGGCGATCCACAGAATCCCGGCCGCAAGGACGTACAGGGTGGTTGTCGTCACCACCTCGCCAACCGTTCCCGCTACCGCCCGATCAAGCCGCCGCTCCAAATCCATGCCTGCACCTCTCCGGTTGCCCTGCTCATTCGAGCATTCTAGCGGAGTGGCTCTCGTTGCTCTCGATGAGTCTCAGCCCTTCTCCTCAATGACGAACGCCCGCAGCTCGGCCAGCTTGCCGTCCTGAACCCGCCACACATCGCAGTACGCGTACCGGGTCGTCTTCCCGCCTTTATCCCTCGTCGACACCACGCCGACCGCCGTGACGAACTCGCCCTCTGCGATCAGGTGATCGACCGTCAGTTCGGGCGGCCCCTGACTGTACGACTCCGCCATCCACTGGCGCACGGCCTCTTTCCCCCGAAGAACCCGGTCGCCGACGAACGTCCACAGCGTGTCGTCCGTGCAGAACGACAGGAAGCCCTCGTTGTCGCCTTTCGTGACGGCTGCGTTCGCCTGTTCGAGCACGGTTTTGTTGTTCGACATCTCGCTCTCCAAAAGAGAAAAGCCGGGCTACACCCGGCCTTGTGCTCAACTCTTCTTCGCTTTTGGTTTACAGCTTCCCTTGGTGAAGGGCTTCTTTCCCGGCGTCGGCTCGTAACCGGGCCAGCACCGTGACGTCTTCTTCCCAGCCTTTGGCTTCGGTTTGGTGGCAGGCATGATGCGTCTCCTCAGTTAGTCAGCTTTCTGATTGCCCGATCCACGCTCCGCAAAGCATGTGCCGGAAGCTACTTCCCTTGCCGCCGCGCCTGGGGTGTTGGCCAAACTGCAGGTGAACCGCCTGTCACAAAAGCAAAAAGCCGAGGCAAAAACCTCGGCTCGAGAAATTCAGTGGCTCACGCGGCTTACCGATTCGGCATCTGAACTGGCATGCCGCCCGGCCCCGTATAAGGCCGACCGTAGCTTTGCGGGGGGCCGTACATTCCCGGCCGCCCGTAGACCGGCTGAGCGTACCCGGGTTGCCCGTACCCGGATTGGCCGTAGACCGGTTGGCCATAACCTCCTTGGCCATACGGCTGGCCGTAAGGACTTGCGCCGCCGCAACACGAGGGCGCGGGCTCGGAGTAGCAAGACGACGCTGCCGCCTTCTTCTTCCGCTTGCCGAACGCCGAGGCGTCACCAGCAAACGAGGCGACACCGAAAATGGCCAACACAAGAGTGGTCAGAATCCGCATTGCAAGTCCTTTACGGTAGAGCACGGGCAACCGGGTGGCCGCCCGAAGAGCATCAACTCTTGCCGCTCAGAGGTGCAATCGCAGAGCCGCTTTGGTCGCTCGGCCCTGTTTATATTCTTTTCGCTGAATACCCGGAGGGCGCGTCCCTTGGCACATGCAATGCGGCATACCGGGTGCCCTTCGCTCTCCACTTCAACCGAGAACCATCATGAGCAAGAAGACCCCCGACCCGGTGCCTGCCGGGAAGAAGCCGGATACGGATACGACTTTCGAGGAACCGGGCCAGGATGAGTCCGGCAAAACCGCTGCCCCGCAGAGCCCACAGGGGCCGCAGCAGAAGACCAAGACGGCAAAGCCCGACGCGGCCAACGGGAAGAAGCACGGCGAAGACCGCCCAATGTAACCGCTCACGATTCCGCCCCACACGACGACGCACCGAGGAGACGAACATGGCCGAACGCACGAAGCGCGGTGACGAAGACCGCAAAAAGGAAGACGAGGAGATAACGACGGGTGAGCCAGCAGAAGTCGGGAAAGCGAAGGCTGCAGCCGGAGGAGGCACGCAAGGCGGCACTACGACCAAGGATAAGAGCGTTCCGCCCGCCGACGATAACCAGCGCGGTGCCAACAAGAAGAGCTGACGCACCCGAGCACCCACGAAGAAGCTGCGAACCAGTGTCGCGGCTTTATTCGTTTCCGTAACAGTCGTGAGTGCGGCAGTACCCGGCACGTCACTTGCGTAGTGGTAATCTGATTTCGCCCGCGATCAGGAGAACTACCATGTCGAACATCAAAGATAACGTGATCAAGGCCGGCCACACCGTTGCGGACAAAGCGGGGGACGCCGTCCAAGCAGTCGCCACCGGCGTAAACCAGGCGGCAGAGTTCGTGAAAGAGAAGGTCGGTCTCGCGAGCCCGGACAAGGGCGTCACGGGGATTCAGGAGCGGATGGACGTGATCGCGTCGTGCGGCTCCAAGGTCGGCGTGGTCGATCACGTCGAGGGGCAGGCCCTGAAGCTGACCCGCAAGGACAGCAAGGACGGAGAGCACCACTTCGTGCCCCTGAAGTGTGTCGCCAAGGTCGACGAGCACGTCCACCTGAAGATGAACTCGAAGGAGTTCGCCGAGCAGAGCAAGACCAACGCGGCCGATTGTGGTTGTTGATCTGCGTAGCTCCCGAGAGTCCCCGAAGCCTGCTCAATCTGAGCGGGCTTCTTTCGTTGTGTGCCAGGCATGTTGCGTATGAGGAGGTGGAAGTCCTCCGCGGGCCGTGGTGAGCGGAACCGCAAGGCGAGGCAAGGGTGCCCGTCGCGAGGCGGAATCTGAAGGAAGCCGAAGCCCCCAGTCGGGAGCCGACGAACAGGAACCGGATATCAGGCCGGCGTGGCGGGGTCAGCGGGCAACGGACCGCGAAGCCCAATCTCACTCGGACGCACACGCGGGTAAATCCGGCGGTCGCTCGACGAAGCAACGCAACTTACCCTGGGAGATCTCCCGATCCGCGAAGGCGATCTTCGCACCGCGACCGGTAACGGTGGGGGGATGGTTCGGGAGAAGTCAGCCGAGGCCGTAGTAACTCGTCCGTCCGGTGGAGCGATCCACGGGGGAGGCACCCACACCTCGTAAGGACGAACGAAGGGCCGAACTTAATGTGCCAAGGAGCAGCCGGAGCCGACTCGATGGGCGTGAAGCGACCGCAAGGCCGGCCGGACCAACGGACCCTCTTCGAGGGCTCGGAGGCCGACCGGCGCCACGACACAACCGGCGAAGGCGGAACCGGAGCGGGTGTGGTCGAGGAGTCACAAGCGTCTGCGGCGTTGGAGCCGTCACGCGCCTTGACGGATCGTCTGATGGAGGAGGTGTGCCAGCGAGGCAATCTCAACCAAGCTTACTCTCGGGTGAAGGCGAACAAAGGGGCACCGGGAATCGACGGGATGACCGTCGAGGACTCGCTCCGCTGGATCGCCGAGCACAAGCAGGAACTGCTGTCGAGTCTGCTCGACGGGTCGTATCGTCCGAGTCCGGTGCGTGGGGTTTTGATCCCGAAGCCGGGCGGAGGCGAGCGGCAGTTAGGGATTCCGACGGTGGTGGATCGTCTGGTTCAGCAGGCGATTCTGCAAGTGCTGACGCGTTTGTTGGACCCGACCTTTTCGGAATCCAGCTACGGCTTCCGTCCCGGCAAGAGCGCTCACCAGGCGCTGTTGAAGGCGAAGGAGTACGTGGCGGATGGTCGAGCGATTGTGGTGGACGTGGACCTGGAGAAGTTTTTCGACCGGGTGAACCACGACATCCTGATGGCCCGGCTGGCGCGTCGTGTGTCGGACACGCGCTTGTTGCGGATCGTGCGTCGCTTCCTGGAAGCGGGGCTGATGCAAGACGGTGTGTGTGTCGCACGTCACGAGGGGACGCCGCAAGGGGGTATAGTGGACCCCGAAAACTGGACCGCCGGTTAAGCTATACCGGAGGCCCAGGAAAGGGGAACCCATGGCGGGCAAGCGGAAGAGTCACTCGGCGGCGTTCAAGGCCCAGGTCGCGCTGGCGGCCCTCAAGGGCGACAAGACCATCAACGAACTGGCGAGTCAGCACGGCGTCCACCCGACCCTGATTCATGGGTGGAAGAAGCAGTTGCTCACCGGGGCCGAGGCCGTGTTCGCCTCGGGGGCGAAGGGCACCGGCCCCCCGGAAGACAAGACGACCGAGTTGTACGAGCTATAGTGGACCCCGAAAACTGGACCGCCGGTTAAGCTATACCGGAGGCCCAGGAAAGGGGAACCCATGGCGGGCAAGCGGAAGAGTCACTCGGCGGCGTTCAAGGCCCAGGTCGCGCTGGCGGCCCTCAAGGGCGACAAGACCATCAACGAACTGGCGAGTCAGCACGGCGTCCACCCGACCCTGATTCATGGGTGGAAGAAGCAGTTGCTCACCGGGGCCGAGGCCGTGTTCGCCTCGGGGGCGAAGGGCACCGGCCCCCCGGAAGACAAGACGACCGAGTTGTACGAGCAGATCGGCCGCCTCAAGGTGGAACTCGACTGGGTGAAAAAAAAATCGGCCGCCCTCGGCTGAGGCCAAGCGTGCCCGGATCGAGGCCGAGCACCCGGAGCTGAGCGTCCGGCGCCAGTGCGAGCTGATCGGATTGAACCGCTCGACGGTGTACTACGAGCCGACCCCGGAGAGCGCGGAGAACCTGACGCTGATGCGGTTGATCGACGAGCAGTACACGACGTGCCCGTTCTACGGGAGCCGGCGCCTGGCCGCGTGGCTGGGCACCCAGGGCCACGAGGTGAACCGCAAGCGGGTGCAGCGGCTGTTGCGGATCATGGGGTTGGAGGCCCTGTACCCCAAGCCCAAGCTGTCGGTCGGGTCCGGGCACAAGGTGTACCCGTACCTGTTGCGGGGCGTGGCCATCGACCGGGTCCATCAGGTGTGGAGCACGGACATCACGTACATCCCGATGCCCACCGGGTTCATGTACCTGGCCGCAACGATGGACTGGTTCAGCCGGTACGTGGTGGCCTGGCGACTGTCCAACACGTTGGACGGGTCATTCTGCCAGGACATGCTGGAGGAGGCCTTGGGCCGGGGCAAGCCGGAGGTGTTCAACACGGACCAGGGAGTCCAGTTCACGGCCGCCGCGTGGGTCGGGCGATTGGAGCGGGCCGGGGTCGCGGTGAGCATGGACGGGCGGGGCCGGTGCCTGGACAACGTGTTCGTGGAGCGCCTGTGGCGGAGCGTCAAGTACGAGGACGTGTACCTCAAGGGTTACGAGTCGGTGCCGGCCCTGGAGAGTGGGCTCCGGGCGTACTTCGGGTTCTACAACACCGAGCGGTTACACCAGTCCCTGGACTACCGCACCCCGGCTCAGGTGTATGGCGTCGGAGCCACGAAGGCCCCGACGAAACAGTAGCGAAGGATAGCAACTTTTTGGTCTAGACAATGGGGTCCACTGTAGACCGCCGCCTCGCCCTCCGCGCGTGGCTCCACGCCATGTCCGTGCTGGAGCGGCAACTGCTGGTCGACCAGGCGCGCGCTCGCAACGCGATGATCCGTAAGGCCGCAACTGAATACACCCGGGTCGGCCACCCGCCGGCTCACGTCTTCGTCGCCCACCGCACCCGCGTGAAGGGCGTCATCGAGGACCACTACCGCCGCACCATCCCGGTGTTCGCCGGCATGGCCCTGAAGCAGATCAAGTCCCGCCGGATCGAGCGGAAGGCCACGCAGACGCTGAACGAGTGGCTCATCGCACGGTGGATCGAACGGGAGTCTCTCCGCAAGGCCACGATGATCGCCGACACCGACCGCGACGACGTGATCGCAGCCATCCAGAACGGAATCAGGGACGGGCTCGGCACCGAGGAAATCGCAAGGAACATCCGCAAGGTGAGTCAACTGACTGCCTACCGCGCCGCCACCGTCGCCCGCACCGAGACCCACGCCGCAGCGACCTACGGCAGCATCGAGTCGGTACGGGAAGCGGAGCGCACGCTCGACGTCAAGATGAACAAGGAGTGGCTCGCCACGAAGGACGACCGCACGCGCCCGGAGCACCTCGCGGCCGACGGCCAGCAGGTCGCGATGGACGAGAAGTTTATCGTCGGCGGGGAAGCGATGGACCGGCCGGGGGATACGGGGGCGAGTGCGGGCAATGTTGTGGCGTGCAGGTGCGCAATTATTTACGAGGAGAAGACTGAATGATTCCAGTGAAGCAGAGCAAGCTGTATATGAAGGACGGCATCCATAATGGAAACTGCTTCGCGGCTTGCCTGGCTTCCCTTCTCGAAATTCCCTTGTGGATGGTGCCTCCATTCGATGACATGTTCGGGCGTGGTGATTGGCGACCCAGAGTCGATGAATGGCTAAAGCGACTGTTCAACTCGCAGTTGGTGCGGTGGGACGAAGGCGATGAGCCTGAAGAGTTTCCAGAGTTCTATATCGCCAGCGGGCTTTCTCAGCGCGGGGTCCAGCACGCGGTCATCTACAGCAAGGGTGTGATGATTCACGATCCACACTACAGCGACAGCGGAATCGCGAAGGTTGATTGGGTTTGGTATCTGGTTCCGTCTGAATGACCTCCCGCATCCTCTCCCAGCACGGCAACGTCATCGCCGCCGATTTCCGCCCGCGACGCTTGGCCGACATTTCTGTCCGGATGACCAGCGAAACGCTCTACTGCGACGGCCACGTCACGCTCATCCGCGCTACGGTGCAGGTCGGTGACCGACCGGCGTCCTGCACGCACCTCCTCGGCGACCTCGCCACCGGCCACATCGTTCAACTTTAACCACGCGGTAACACACATGGAACTGAAACGCCTTTCCTTCGCCCTCACCGAGGTGAAGGCCGAAGACGACACGCGCACCATTGAGGGCTTCGGCTCGGTGTTCAACAACCTCGACAGCTACAGCGACATCGTCATGCCCGGCGCGTTCACCAAATCCATCGCCAAGCGCAAGCCCGTGATGCTGTGGCAGCATAACAGCGACCAGCCGATCGGCGTGTGGGATGTGATGGAGGAGCAGAAGAAGGGACTGTACGTCAAGGGCCGCATCCTCGACACCGCCCTCGGCGGCGACGCCTACAAGCTCGTGAAGGCGGGCGCCATTTCCGGTCTGTCGATCGGGTACTCGGCCAAGAAGTGGGAGACGGATTCCGAGAAGGGCATCCGCAAACTGACCGAGGTCGAGCTGTACGAGATCTCCATGGTCACGTTCCCGGCCAACGAGAAGGCCCAGATTACACGTGTCAAATCAGACGACGGCACGCTCATCGACGAGCGCGCCTTCGAGGAATTCCTGCGAGACGCAGGCTTCAGCCGCAAGGAGGCAAAAATCATCGTCTCCGAGGGCTACCGTGCGATCCCGAAGCAGCGAGACGCTGGGGCGGAGGAGCACAACACTCTCAGCACATTGTTCAACAAGTTCAAGTATTAGGATCACACATATGGAAGTAGAACTGCAGAAATCCGTGGAGGGCGCACTGCTCGCGTTCGAAGCACTGAAGACCGATTTCACCGACATCAAGGGCAAGATGAAGAACGTCGACGGCTTCGACCAGGCGAAGTTCGCCAAGATGGCCGAGGACATCGCCAAGGGCATCGACGTGGCCCAGAAGGTCGAAGGCTCCGTGAAGGCCCTCGACGAGGCGAAGAAGGCCCAGGAAACCGCCCTCGCGGAGATCAAGGAGAAGAACAAGCTGCTCGAAGAAAAGCAGGCCCTGATCGAAACGGCCCTGTCCCGCCCGATTTCCGTCACCACCGAGGACGCAAAGTCCAAAGGTGACGACATGCTCGCCAAAAGCACCGAGCTGTTCAACGAGTTCGCCCGCAAGGGTGCGGTAAAGGGTGAGGACTACACCGACTACCTGCGCCGCACCGAGAAGGCCGACGACGAGGCCCGCACGCTGGCCCTGAAGACGATGTCCGTCAACAGCGACCCCGACGGCGGCTACCTGGTCATCCCGACCCTCGGCGGCACCATCACCACGCTGGTGCGTGAAACCTCCCCGATGCGCCAGCTCGCCAGCGTGCAGACGATCGGCTCCGACTCGCTCGAGTACATGCTCGACAACGACGAGGCCGGTGCCGGCTGGGTGGGCGAAACACAGCCCCGCCCGGAAACGACCACGCCCCGCTTCAGCAAGCTGGTCATCCCCGTCAACGAGATCTACGCGCAACCGAAGGCGACGCAGAAGCTCATCGACGACGCGGTGGTGGACATTGAGGCGTGGCTGGCCGAGAAGGTGGCCCAGAAGTTCGCCCGCATGGAGAACACGGCCTTCATGTCCGGCGACGGCGTCATGCAGCCCCGCGGCATCCTGACCTACCCGAACGGCACCTCCGGCCTGACGGTCGAGCAGGTCATCACCGGTGCGGCCTCGGCGTTCGCCTACGACGGCCTGGTGAACCTGCAGTCCGCGCTCAAGGAAGAGTACCAGGGCAACGCGTCCTGGCTGGTCAACCGCCTCGGCTTCGGCAACCTGCTGCTGCTGCTCAAGGACCTGAACGGCACCCCGATCTTCAACATGCAGTACGACATGCGGATCGGCCTGCAGCGCTCCATCCTCGGCGCGCCGCTGTACTTCGCCACCGACATGCCGACGGTCGCCACCAACGCCCTGGCGGCGATCTACGGCGACTTCAAGCGGGCCTACCAGATCGTGGACCGCACCGGCATCCGCATCCTCCGCGACCCGTTCACCGACAAGCCGTTCGTGAAGTTCTACACGACCAAACGGGTCGGCGGAGCCTTGGTCAACGGGGAAGCAATCAAAATCGCGAAGATCGCTGCCTCGTAGCCACACACTTCCAATCGGGGGCGGATCAACCCCGCCCCCCACTTCTCTGAAAGGATCTCACTATGCCTAATCGCTCTTCCCTCTACTCGGCGCTCTCCGCCGTAAGCCTCCTGCTGCCCGTCGCCCGGACCGCGGACGCCAACTCCACCGGGATGGACCTGCGCGACGCCGAGAGCGCCGCGCTGCTGTTCGTCGTCGGCGACTCGCCCGACACGCTGTCTGGTACCAACAAGATCGAGCTGGAAGTCGAGGAGTCCGACGACAACTCGACCTGGACCGACGTCGCCAACGCCGACCTGACCAACTACGTGGCCGCCACCAACACCGGCACGGCCGCGCTGATCGACGCCCCCAGCGAAGACTCGCTGGCTGTGATCGTCGGGTACAAGGGCTACAAGCGCTACATCCGCGGCGTGGTCAACGTCTCCGGCACGCACTCGACCGGCACCACGATCGGCGTCATCGGCCTGCGCGGCGGCAACCACACCCAGCCCGTGAACGTCAGCAGCTAACCAACTCGGGGCGGTTCGCCGCCCCATTTTTCTCAAGGAGGATACATGGACACCACGCAGAAGCGGTACCGCATGCTGAAGACCCTTCCGGGCTCACGCAACGGCATCAAGGTGGAGACCTTCACTAAAGGCGAAACCTACTCCCTCAACCCCGAACTCGCCGAGCAGTTCTACCACGAGGCGGCCATCGAAGAGGTGACCGGCAGCCCCGCCGACGCGCGCGAGAAGAAGGTCACCGGACCGACCGAAACCAAGGCCGGTGAGGCCGGCGTCGACCTGTCCACCCAGAACGTCGAAGAACTGGTGGCGCTCGCCCGCGACACCTACGGCCTCGACGTCGACACCACCATGGGCGAGGCCGCCCTCCGCGCGCTCATCGAGCAGGCCGAATCTGCCGAAGACGACGCCACCGCCAAGAAAACCAAGAAGCGGAAGTAACCGCTCGTGTCCCGCTCCGCCCTGACCCTCGTCACCCCGCCGGCCTCCGAGCCGGTGTCGCTGGCCGAGGCGAAGGCGTGGGCGCGGGTCGACGGGTGCGAGGACGATTCGGTCCTCACCGGGCTGCTCATCGCCGCCCGCACCGCCGCCGAGGAGTACCTGCGCCGCTCGCTCGTCACCCAGACGTGGAGACTCACCCTCGACGCGTGCGGCACCCGCGGCGAATGGTTCGAGGGCACCTACGAGCTGCCGGTCACCTACTTCGACGGCGCGCTGCCCCGGGACGTCGAGCTCCCGCGCGGACCGGTCACCGCCGTGACCTCCGTCACCACCTACGACACCTCCAACATTTCCGCCGTGTTCGCCCCGGCCAACTACCGCCTGGACCCGAGCGGCGCGCGGCTGCTCCTCAACCCGAACGCGTACTGGCCCGACAACGTCCGCCCGGCGGCCGGGTGCGAGATCGTCTACACCGCCGGGTTCGGCAGCTCGTCCGCCGTCCCGCAGCCCATCAAAACGGGCATCCTGATCCACGCCGCCAGCCTGTACGAGCAGCGCGGCCAGTGCGCCGACGCCATGGACCTGCCGCCCGGGTCGAAGCAGCTCTACGGCACCTACCGCGTCGTCGGGGGCACCCGTGGCTGAGTGCTGCGCCGCCACCGCCGTCACGCTCAAGAAGCGGGTCACCGTCCAGAACGTCACCCGCACCGCCGACGGCCAGGGCGGGTTCACCGAGACCTGGGACGACGCCGCCACCGTGTGGTGCTCCGTCGAGCCCGTCAAGGCGTGGGAGCGGTACCAGGCCGCCCAACTGCAGGCCCCGGTCACCCACAAGATCGTCATGCGCTACACCCGCGCCGTCACCCCGACCAGCCGCCTCGTGTACCAGGACCGCATTTTCCACGTCAAAGAGGCCATCAACCGCAACGAGGAGGGCCGCTTCCTCGACCTCCGGGCCGTCGAAGTATGACCGCCGGGATATTCCACTTCACCATCGAGCAGGGCACCGACTTCGTCCTGCCCATCGCCTACACCGACGCCGACGGAGCCCCGATCGACCTGACCGGCTGCGCCGCCGCACTCATGATCCGCCGCGCCCAGGACGACGCGGCCCCGCTGGTGAGCCTTTCCTCCCCCGGCAACGGTATCGTCATCAACGGGCCCGCCGGCACGCTGCTCGTCACCATCGACTCGTCCGTCACCGCCACCCTCGCGTCCGGGACCGCCGTGTACGACCTCAAGCTCACCGACGGCCTCGGCAACCCCACGCGGTTGATCGAGGGCAACGTCACCATCAGCCCCGCGGTAACCCGATGACCGAAGTCGTTCCCTCACCCACCATCCGCGTCGTCACCGCCTCCAAGCAGGGCCCCGCCGGACCGCCCGGCGCCGTCGGACCCAGCCCCGCGGGCAAGAGCGGCGTCTTCATCAAGACCCCCGAAGCGGAAACGATCCCCGTCTGCGCCTCCTCGGCCGACGCGTTCACGATCCGCGGCATCCGCGGGCTGCGCGTGGAGAGCGGGAGCCTCACCCTGTCGGTCCGCATCAACAACGTCCCCGTCACCGGCCTGTCCGACCTGCTCGTGACGACGACGCCCCAGGACCCCGTCGCCACCGCCGCCAACGCGGTCGTCGAGGGCGACCGCGTGACCCTCGTCATCGCCGCCGTGAGCGAGGCCAGCCGGCTCGAGTTCACCGTCTATTAACCCACCCAGGAGTCCCCGCCCATGTCCAAATCCGACGCCTTTGAAACGGCCCTGCTGCGCCTCATCTTCAACGCCACCGCCATCGCCAACCTGGCCGACAACGCCGCCTCGGCCCCGCTGACCAGCCTGTACGTCTCGCTGCACACCGCCGACCCCGGCGAGGCGGGCAACCAGTCCACCAGCGAGATCGCGTACACGAGCTACACCCGCGTGGCCGTCGCCCGCAGCGGCAGCGGCTTCACCGTCACCGGCAACTCCGTGTCGCCGAACAGTACCATCGCCTTCCCGGCGGGCACGGGCGGCTCCGGCACGGCCAGCTACTTCGGCATCGGCACCGCGTCCAGCGGGTCGGGCGTGCTGCTGTACTCCGGCGCGATCACCAGCCCCATCGTGTGCGGCTCGGGCATCACGCCCCAGCTCACGACCGCGACCGCCGTCACCGAGGACTAGTTGTTACCCGTCGGTCGGTTGCAGCGGTAGCCCGGTGTGCCCAGACAGTACCGCGTCCCCGGTCAGGGGTTCCTCAACGAGACGCTCACGGGCCAGTACCGCGTCCCCGGCGGGGCGTTCGTCAACGAGACCGACGCCACCGGCTCCGTAGGCACCGCGTCCGGCACCTCGACGGCTGCGGCGGTCGGGGTCACCGCGTCCGTCGGCACCGGCGCCGCGGGGGGCACCTCCACCGCCACGGGTGCCGCCCCCAGCACCGCGTCCGCGGGCACCGCATCCGGCACCAGCACCGTTTCGGGCACGGGGGCATCAACAGCGACCTCGGCCGGCGCCGCCGCGGGCGCCTCCTCGGCCGACGCCACGTCCCTCGCCGCCGCCGCCCACTCCGACGTCAACTCGTACCGCGTCCCCGGACACGGAACGCTCAACGAGACCACCCACCGCCAGTACCGCATCCCGGGCGGCCCCTTCATAAACGAGACCCAGGTCACCGGGTACAGCGGCACCGCGGCGGGCACCAGCACCGCCACGGGCGTCGGGGGCGCGCTCCGGAGTAGCACCGCACTCGCGACCGGCACCTCTTCGGCGGCGGCCGTCGCGACAACCTTGGCCAGCGGCACCGGCACCGCCGCGGGCACCTCCGCCGCGTCCGGCGAGGGCACGTCGATCATCTCCCGGCCCGTCGTGTGCGTCACCCCGGGCGACTACTTCAGCTACATCTGCCTCGACCGCCGGGCCGACAAGGCCGTGGGCAGCGGAACCGCCGCCGGCACCAGCACCGTGACCGGGGTCGGGAGCGCGGGCGTCGCCGGCACGGGCACCGCCGCCGGCACGTCGACCGCCACCGGCGAGACCAGCGGCTCCATCGTCAGCGGCACCGGCACCGCCGCGGGCACCAGCACGGCCACCGGGTACGGCACCTCCGAAGCGCCCTACGTCTTGCAGATCGTCGGCACGCCCAAGGTCATCTACTCCGACATCCGCCCCGCCGGGTACTCGGGCAACACGTTCCGCATCACCCGCGAGTCCGACGGCCTGCCGTTCGAGGTCGGGTTCAAGGCCAACGGGTTGGCCGACTACGAGGCCGCCGACGCGTTCGCGCCCCTCGGGTGGCGGCGCCACACCCAGTACGACCTGTCGGGCAACGGGTTCCACCAGACGGTCCCCGCGGGCGTGCAGGCCCCCAAGGACTTCGGCAACACGATCTGCGGGCTCCGCTCGCTCACCTTCAACGGCCCCGGCACCACCCAGGCCCTGGCCAACCTGTCCGTCCCCTGGACCGACGTCCGCAACACCACCTTCATGGCGGTCATCAAGACCGCCAACCAGGGCATCTTCGAGGTCGGCAACCCGACCCGCAAGATGTCCCTCGCCGGGGTCCAGGACGCGGGCATCAACTGGAGCGGCATCCAGGCCCAGTACGCGGTCACCAGCCCGCAGGTGCTCGTCGCCGCCGGCAACGGGGCCGCGAACCGGGTGCTGCGGCAGAACCACCGGGTCGTTTCCGCCCCCGCGCTCGCCAGCAGCGCCGCCACCGGGCTGACCCTCAGCAACGCCATCGGCTACGCCTCCCCGGGCAACGTCGACCTCCTGTGCCTCGTCGGCTACGACTCCGTCTTCTCCGCCCCGGACCAGATCGCGCTGCAGGACACCGGCTTCGCCGCGGTCCGGGAGGCCATCCCCCGCGCGGCGCATGACGTGATCGCGGCACACGGCGACAGCATCCTGGCGGGCAACTCGCGCACCGCCAACCTGAGCTACGAGACCCTCTGGTTCAGCCGCCTCATGAGCGCCACCACCCGGCCCTTCACCTGGTACAACTGCGGCCACGGCGGGTACACCGTCACCCAGCTCCTGGCCGTCGCACCCGCCGTCGCCGCCGCGTGCTACGACCCGCTCGGCGAGAACACCGCCATCCTCGCGGGCGGGTCCAACGACCTTGCCGCGGGCGCGACCGCCGACGCCACCTACGCCAAGATCGTCCAGTGGGCCAACATCTGGTACGCGCAGGGGTTCGTCCGCGTCCACGTGATCGACGAGATCCCGCGCAAAGCCATCTTCTCGGGCGGGGCTGACGCCGCCAGCTTCGAGACCCAGCGCCAGCTCCTGATGGCCAAGATCGCCGCCGGCGTCGGGGTCGACTTCGCCGGGGCGTCGAGCCCGGGCACGCACCCGGTCCTCGGCGACCCGGCGAACTGCAACGGCACCAACTTCCTCGACCTCGTCCACCCGAACGCGGTCGGCAACGGCCACTACTTCGACGCGGTGGAAGCCTCGACCGCGTACTTCCGCACCTAACCCACCAACGAAGGACACTCACCTATGGCGTTTCTGACCGGACAGACGTGGTACGTCGACTCGACCAAGTGGTCGGCCGTGACGGCGTGGGCGGCGGCCACGGTCTACACCGCGGGCCAGCTCGTGCGCCAGCTCGCCACCCCGGCGGTCAACAGCGAGCGCGTGTTCGTGTGTGTCGTTGGCGGCACATCGGGCGGGTCCGAGCCGAGCTGGGTTACCACCCACGGGGCCAAGACCACCGACAACACCGTCACGTGGCAGGACGTCACCGGGAAGGCGGCCGTGAACGGCAAGGCCGCCCTGACGAGCGACTGGACCGCGGCCAAGAGCACCGCCGTGAGCCTCGGGGTGGTCATCAAGAACGTGGCCGGCACGCACTACTTCATTTGCACCACCGCGGGCAACGCCGGGACCGGGTCCGAGCCCGCGTGGAACACCGCCGCGGGCGCCACCACCGCGGACAACGCCGCCACCTGGACGAGCCTCGGCGCGGTCGGCACCTTCTCCGCCTGGGGCGCGCCCGCCGCCCGGCTCGGCGTCTACATGGCGACGGGCTTCTTTCACGCCGTCGGGGACGTGATCCGGTTCAACAGCGCCCACGCGGAAACCCAGGCCTCCGCACTCGCCTACGCCGCCACCAGTTCCGGGAACGGCACCAAGAAGACGGCGTTCCTGTGCGTCGACGACGCGGACGCCCTGGCCACCGGGGGGTCCGTCACCACCACCGGCGCGAGCGCCGTGTCCCTGGGCATGTACTACTACGTCTACGGCCTGACCGTGAACGCCGGCACCGGGGCCAACGCCGCGGCCATCGCCCTCGGCGCCAGCTCGGGCAACGTGTTCGAGCGGTGCACGTTCAACCGGGTCGCCACGACCGCCGCCAACGTCACCGTGGGCGGGGGCACGAGCGGGGACAACGAGTTCCGCGACTGCGCGTTCACGTTCGGCAACGCGGGCGACCAGTTGAGCCTGAACGTCGGCCGCGGGCGGTTCTCGGGCGGGTCGATCGCCGCCACCGGGACGGTCCCCACGACCCTGCTCGTCAACGGCGGCTCCGGCACGTACCGGTTCCGGGGCGTCGACCTGTCGGGCGTCACCGGCACCCTGGCCGCCCTCGGCACGACGCCGACGGACGTGTACCTGGAGAGCTGCCGCCTCGGGTCCGGGGTCACCAAGCAGCCGAGCGGGAGCAACTCCCCGATCAACCTGCGCCTGTACCTGCACAACTGCGACAGCAGCGCCACCAACACCAGCGAGTACGAGAACGCCGCCGCCGGGATCGTACAGACCGAGACCTCCGTCGTCCGCACCGGCGGCGCGAGCAACGGCACCACGCCGATGAGCTGGCTCGTCACCTCCGGGGCCAACACCAGCTACTACCAGCCGCTCGTCACCTCGGAACTCGTTCAGTGGCAGGACACCACCGGCAACAGCAAGACCGCGACCGTGGAGCTCACCACCGACACCGCGCTGACGAACGCCGACTGCTGGCTGGAGATCGAGTACGCGGGGAACTCGGGGCACCCGCTCGCGTCCGTCGTCACCACCCGGGCCGCGCCCCTCGCCACACCGGCCGCGCTCACCACGAGTTCGGCGATGTGGGGCGGCACCGCCAAGACTTACAAGTACAAGCTGTCCGCCGCCTTCACCCCGCAGATGAAGGGGCCGGTCAAGGCCCGCGTCTCCGTCGCCCGGGCGAGCACCACGCTCTACGTCGACCCGCTCATCGTCATCACCTAACCAAGGACCGCTTATGGCCATCAGTACCGGAACGCTCTCGGTCCCCGACTTCATCGGCGCCGAGCAGAAGCTCAAGACGCTCAACGACAGCGCCGACGGGTCCAGGAACCCGGCCCACCCGCAGCTCAACGCCGCCGGGGCCATCATCAACCCGGCCACGGCGGAGAACCAGGACGCGGCCAACGCCGCGCTGGGCACCATCGCAACCGCGACGTCTGCGGGTGCCACCGCCGCGAAACAGGACACCGGCAACGACGCCCTCGCGGCCATTGCCACCAACACCCTCCTGGGCAGCCTCACCTTCACCGCCTTCCCGACCGTCACCGCCGGGGCGTACTCCGCCGGCATGGTGGTGGGGGGCAAGATCACCGTCCCCAACGCGGCCCGCTCCGCCGGGGGCAGCGGGCTGGTCCAGCAGGCCCTCGTGGGCAAGAAGACCGCCCTCACCGCGCCGTTCGACCTGCTCGTGTTCCACACCGACCCCGTCACCGCGTTCACCGACCACGCGCCGCTCCCCGACTGGTCCGCCGATCTGGGCAAGCTGGTGGGTACGATCCGCTGCACCGACCTGGTCGACGGCGGCACCCCGCAGGTGCAGCAGGCCCTGCAGCAGGCGCTCCAGTTCCGGTGCGCCGGGACCACACTCTACGTCGTGGCCGTGGTCCGCGGCGCCGAGACCTACGCCTCGACCGACGCGGTCACCGTCTCCCTCGGCATCCTCCGGGACTGAGATGCGCCGCCGCAGCGTCATCCTCAACCGAACCGCCGCCGCGGTCGCCCCCGACGCGCCGGGCGCGTTCCGCGTCCCGATGATCACCGCCTGGTACACGGGCAAAACCGTTCCCGCCCCGCAGTCCTACCACGACGCCGTGGCGGTCGACGCCGCCGACGCCAACACCCACCCGCACATGGGGCCGTTCACGCACAACACGGTGAAGAACGGCAACTGGTCCGACCCCACCCTCTGGGACACCGGCACCGTGCCCGGCGCGAACGCCGTCTGCAACGTCGCCCACGACGTGAGCTACGACCTCGAATCGGACGTCAAAATCAAGGACATCCATGTCGGCGGGGCCGCCCGGTTCCGGTTCGTCGCCCACAAGGACACCCGGCTCTGGGTCGACACGCTCATGAACCACGGGATCCAGTCGCTCCCCGACGGCGTCGGCTTCATTCCCGAGAGCGCCACGCCCGGCAAGCCCCGGTGCGAGGTCGTCTTTTGGCAGTCGGAAGCGCCCGGCGCCACCACCCGTCTGGGCATCAACACCATGGGACCGTGCCGCATCGCGGGCGCCGACAAGACGCCCCGCTTGTGGTGCCCGGTGACCATCGCGGCGGGCGCCACCTCGGCCACGGTCCCCGGGCTCTCCCGCGCGAAATGGCGGGTCGGCGACACCATCGTCATCGGCGCCACCACCGATGCCGGGGTCAGCTCAACCGACTCACAGTACGCCGGCCCGACCCAGTTCTTCGGCCCGTTCAACGGCACCGACGCGGTCCGCACCCGCACCAGCGGGTACCAGCTGAGCCGCGACGAGCCCGTCACCATCACCGCCATCGTCGGCGACGTCCTGTACTGGGATGCGGCAACAGGATACGACCACCCGGTTTACGCCGACACGCTCCCGCACGGTCAGACCGTCACCCACAAGGTGCCCGTCATCAACCTGTCCCGCTCGGTCCGGTTCCGCTCGGAAGACCCGTCCACGTTGCAGACCCGCGCGCACGCCATGTTCATGTTCAGCGACGACGTGGACGTGCGCAACGTCGAGTGCCTGAACATGGGTCGCACCGACACCGACCCGTCACTGGCGCGGCCCGACGGCACGCTCGCCTACGCTACCGACGGCGGGGCACTGGTCACCAACGTGAACAACGTCCGCGGGCGCTACCCGCTGCACGTCCACGGCACCGGCCCGTACTTCGCCCGCAAGCAGACCGTCCTGAAGGGCTGTACCGTGTGGGCGCCCAAAGACGCGCCGCCGACCCCCGGCTGGGCCATCACCCACCACAACAGCCGGGCCGCGGTCGAGGGGTGCAACGTCTACAACGTGCGCGGCGCCGGGATCGTGTCCGAACTGGGCAACGAGATCGGCCAGTGGATCGGCTGCACCGTCATGTGGGCGCGCGGGGACGGGTTCCCCGCCTCCTGGGGCAGCCGCGCCGAGCTGTGGCAGAACCACAACGGCCACGCCGGGATCGGGTTCGAGTCCCAGGCCCGCCAGGTGCTCCAGCGGGACAACGTCGCCACGTCGTGCCACTCCGCGTGGTTCTTCATGCAGCAGGACACCAACCACCTGGCCCGCATCGCCGACCTGTACTCGCTGCGCTTGCACGACCCGTTGACCCAGGGGTACGGGCTGTTCGGCGGCATCTCCCCGCTGACCCGCGGCACCTACGGGGTGGAGCAGCCCCAGATCCCGGACTTCGACGACAACGTCGCCTACGGGTGCGGCAACCTGTTCACCGTCAGCCACCGCCAGTTCACCGACCGCACCGACAACACCCCGATGATTTCCAAGCGGTGCCACGCGGTCAACTGCCGCCGGGCGATCAACCTGATCAACTACAGCTTCAACTACAGCTTCTACGACTTCGTGTACCGGGGCGCCGCGGGCGCCACCGCCGCCGCGGCCCTCGGCAACGTGGCCTGGGCGTTCAGCTTCGTCAACGGCGTGATCCGCGACTTCCCCACCGGGATCCTGAGCAACGGGATCGGGTTCAACCTCAACGGCGTGTACGTCGACATCTCGACCACCAACGTCACCACCCCCGCCTCGGACTTCGCCGCCGACTTCGACACCACCGCGTGGCAGGCCGCCAACCCGGGCAAGGACTTCGCCACCCAGAGCGCGTTCGCCGGGCTCGAAGGCCCGTGGGTCACCGACCCGGTGAGCGTGCCCGGCGTCCGGTGGAAGGGCGTGCTCCGCAAAGGGGAGATCCTCAACAGCGCCACCGACCTGCCGCGCCCGTACCCGGCCCTGCCGCGCGGGTTCGGCGGCACCGAGCCCGCGCCCGGCACCCCCAAACCGTACCTGTGGATCGACCCGGCCAGCGACCTGTCGCTCACCCCGACCACCACGGTCACCTTTTACGGCGCGGTCGTCGATTCCGTCGGCGTCCGCGCCTACCCCGAGGCGTTCAGCTCCGAGAGCTTCTCCCCGGCCACCGTCAACTACGGGCGACTCACCCGCACCAACACCGGCGGCGCCACCGGCACCGAGCTGGTGCTCCGCAACGGCTGCTTCCAGGCGGACGGCGGGTGGAAGACGCGCCTCCACATCGTGGACCACGACCGGCTCACCGGCGAATACCTGATCGCCCCCGTGGACGTCACCCTCACCGGGTTCGACGGCCAGTTCCTGCTCGACAACGCGGGGACGCCCGTCGCGCCCGCGCTGCCGCTCGCCCCCGAGGAGATCGGCGCCACCGCACCGCCACTGGTCATCAGCACCACGCCGCCGACCGTCGTCACCGCCGACACCGCCTCGGTCGCGGAGAACGCGGTGCTTTCCGTCGCACTCAGGGCCGACGACGGGCAGGTCAAATGGGCCATCGCCGGGGGCGCCGACGCCGCCCGGTTCGAGATCACCAAGGTGAACGGGGTGTCGTCGCTCCGCTGGGCCGGCAACGCCACCCGGGACCACGAAGCGCCCGCCGATGCCGACGCCGACAACGTGTACGCGGTCACCGTCCGGGCCACCAACCCGCTCGGGTTCGCCTCCACCAAAACCATCAGCGTCACCGTGCGGGACAAGGAAGAGGGCGTCGTCACGCCGTTCACCGACACCTTCAACCGCGCCGCCGAGGACCTGGAGCAGAGCCCCAACTGGCTCCGCGCGGGCGGGGACGCGGGCCGACTCGCGGTCGCGGGCAACGCCCTCACCATCGCGACCGCGGGCGCGTTCTCGGCCTACTTCAGCCCCGACACCGGCAGCACCGACCACTACGTCCAGGCCGCTCTGTACGGCGACCTGGCCCTGATCGCGGTGAGCCTCACCGACGAGCAGAACTTCGTCGCCGCCGGGCGCTCCGGGGGTAACGTGGTCCTGAGACAGCGCGCCGCCGGGGTCGAAACGACCCTCGGCTCGTGGGCCGGGGTCGGCAACAGCACCGTCCGGCTCGAGTACGCCGCCGGGGTCGCCACCGTGACGCGTAACGGCGTCACGCTGGGCACCGTGAACGTCACATCCGGTCCGCCCGCCACCACCCGGGCCGGGATCGTCGTCGGCACCGTCGGCCCGGCCGGCACCGTCATCGACAACTACGCGGCGGGCGCGCTCTAACCCGACAACCAACAGAAAGGAACGGCATGGCCTGGGCCAAGAAACTCCTCGCGCGGTACAACCGCAACGGCTATATGAGCGGTGGCACCGACCCCGGCCCCATCTCGTCCGCCCGCCAACTGTACCGCGAGCACATCTACGCGCTGCCGCCCGGCACGCTGCCCGGCACGATCCGGGCCTTCTGCCGGGAGGAGCCGGTGTGATGGACTTCTCCGTGACGATCGAGGGGCTGGACAAGATCCAGAACGCCACGAGCGAGATGCAGAAGGCCGTCGCCGCCGAGGTCAACAAGGCCCTGTTCGCGTCCGCCAAAAAGGTGGAGGGCGACGCCAAGAAGAGCATCACCGCCGGGGGGAAGACGGGCCGCGTCTACACGCGCCGCTCGGTCACCCACCAGGCGTCCGCCCCCGGCGAGGCCCCCGCGTCCGACACCGGGCGGCTGGTCAACTCGATCAACTCCGCCCTCAACGCGTCCGAACTGGAATCCACCGTCACCGCCGGCGAGGGCGCCGTGAAGTACGCCGCCATGCTGGAGTTCGGCACCCGCCACGTCGCCGCCCGGCCCTTTATGTTCCCGGCGCTCGAACAGAACAAGGCCTGGATCACGGAGCGCCTCGCCGCCGCCGTGCGCAAAGCCGCCGCCAAGTCCATCGGCAAATAATGGCCTCGCCCGACAACGCCCTCCAGGCCGCGCTGTACCGGCGGCTCACCACCTACGCGCCGCTCACCACCGCCCTCGGCCGCCCCAACGTGTTCGACTTCGTCCCGCCCGCGACGGTCACCGCCCCCTACGTGGTGATCGGCGAGGACACGCTGACCGACTGGGACACAAAAACCGACCCCGGCTGGGACGGCACCCTTACGATCCACGTCTGGGACTACCAAAAGGCGGGCCGCAAGTCGGTCAAGACCCTGCTCGGCCACGTCTACGACGCGCTCCACCGCCAGGAATCGGCCCTCGCCGTGACCGGGTTCCTGCTCGCCGAGCTCCGCTGGGACGGGTTCCAGGCCACGTTCCAGGAGGCGGGAATCGAAGGCGAGAACGACCACTACTACCACGGCGTCACCCGGTACCGGGCGCTCGTCGAGCCGGGCGCAACGGTCGGAACGGGCGCCCCGTTCCCCGTGGCGCTCCTCTAACCACTTCACACATCACACCCAAGGAAGGACACCTCTATGGCGGCACAACGCGGACGACTCATGCTCCTCAAGATCGGCACGGCCGCGGCCGGCACGCTGCTCGGCGGGCTCAAGAGCACCACCCTCACCATGAACAACTCGGTCATCGACGTGAGCACCAAGGACACCCTCGGGTGGCGCGAGCTGCTCGAGGACGGGAGCCTCAAGTTCTTCTCCATCGCGTGCGACGGGATATTCAAGGACTCCACCACCGACGAGACGATCCGCGGGTACGTGTTCGCCAACACCCTGAACACGTTCACCTTCGTCTTCCCCAACGGGGACACCATCGAGGGCACGTTCCAGGTCACCAACTACCAGCGCGCCGGCGCGGTCGAAGGGGTGGAGACGTACTCCATGACCCTCGAGTCGTCCGGCATCCCCGTTTTCACCGCCGCATAAAGGAGTAACCCCACATGGCCACTTTAACCGTCCAGACCAGCACCTTCGCCGGGCTCAACCACACGAGCGCCGCCGCGTCGACCGCCGACAACTTCGCCAACGACGGCCGCACGTTCCTGCTGTTCACCAACGCCAACGCCTCGGCCCGCACCCTGACCATCGCGGCCAACGCCACCAGCCGCCCCGGGTTCGGGTCCATCGCCACGCCCGCAACCGTGGTGACCCTGCCGGGTTCCGCCACGAACGGCGGTCTGGCGGTGGTCGGCCCGTTCCCCACGGAGCGGTTCAACGACATCACCACCGGCCGGGTGAGCTACACGCTCGACGTCGCCACCGGCATGACCGTCGCCGCCGTCAAGCTGGCGAGCTACCTGTGAGCGCGTTCGTAGCCGCCCGGCCGCGCTACACGCTCCCGTTCGCGGGGAAGGATTACGAGCTGCTCGGCACGTTCGGCATGATCGAGGCCGTCGAGTACGCCACCAAGGCCCACATCGGGGTGGCGGCGGTTCAGATCGTCAACGGGATGCCGGTGAACGAACTGGCCAAGGTCATTTCCGCCGTCCTGACGGCGTGCGGCCACAAAGTGAGTGCCGATGAGGCGGGCGCGTCGCTGATGGACGTGGTCGGGCTGGAGGGCGAGGACAACCAGGTCCTGCGGTTCCACCTGTACGCCTTCCTGAGCATCTGCCTCGCGCCCCCGAGTGCCCGGGAGAAGAAGGCCCACCAGATGGGGGAGCTCATCGGGAAGCTGACGGGCGCTTCCCGTGGCAAAACTACCGACGCATCTGCCTCGGCGCCCTCCGCATGCAGCCCTCCGAGTTCTGGGGTACCGACACCTGGACCGTGATGGACGCTTACGAGGGGTACGCCCAGAGCCAGGGCATCAAGCTCGCGGGCGACACCACGCTCACGAGAGACGAGATCGACGACCTGCAACAATGGATGGAAGAAGAGGAGCAGAAGATGGCACAGAGGGCGGGTAACGCGTGACGGACGTCGGGGAGGTCACGGTCCGCATCCGCGCCGACGCGGCCCAGCTCGAGCGCGAGATGCAGCGGGCCAACGCCGTGGTGCGGCAGAGCGCCGGCGGCATGGGGGCGTCGTTCGGCGGGTTCAAGGCGCACCTGGTGTCGCTCGCGTCCGCCCTGTCCACCGTCGGGTTCGTCCAGTTCGGCAAGCACGCCGTGGACGCCGCCGGGCACATGGTCGACCTCGCCGACCGCATCGGGTTCACCGCGAGCACCCTGTCGGCCCTCCAGATCCCGCTCGCCGCCAGCGGCTCGAACCTCGACGAGTTCAGCGCCGCGGTCAACAAGATGAACAACCTGATCGGCGAGGCCGCCAAGGGCAACGAGGAGGCCGTGAAGGCGTTCGACGCCCTCGGCCTGTCGGTGGCCAAACTCCGCACCCTGTCGCCCGAGGAGCAGTTCTACGAGATCGCCCAGGCGGTCGGGCAGATCAAGGACCAGAGCACCCAGACCGAGGCCGGGATGAACGTCTTCGGCCGCGGGTTCGCCGCCATGCTCCCCCTCCTCAAAGAGTACGAGGGCGACATGCGCAAGGCGGTGGGCGCGCAGAAGGAGCTGGGCGACGCCCTGGACGACGACACGCTCCAGCGGATCGACGCGTTCGGGGACGCCCTGTCCGCGGCCGGGATCAAGATCGAGAACGCGTTCCTGCGGGCCTTCGCCGCCATCCTCAAGGTGATCGACGAGATCCCCGCGGTCGACGCGCTGGCGGACCAGACCGCCTCGCGGTACGGGACCGATTCCGCCGCGCCCACCACCGGGAACACGAAGTTCGGCGTCACGCCGGCGAGCGGCCCCCACACCCAGTACCCGCTGGAGGAAGTGGTCCGCACGGGGACCGGCGCCAAGGGCGACAACAAATCCCTGCTCGGGGCGAAGGACGCCGCCGACGCGGCCAAGGCCCGGGCCAAACAGATCCGGGACGCGACGGCCGCCCTCGACGACTACAACCGCTCGCTCCGCGAGGAGGGCGCGCTGCTCGGCCTGTCCGACCGCGACGCGGCGGCACAAGAGGCCCGGTTCCGGGTCGAGGAGATCGCCCGCAAGGGGAACATCACCCTGACCCAACAGCAGATCGACGCCAGCGCCGAACTGGCGGCCCAGAATTATGACCTGAAGGCGGCCCAGGACGAGGTGAACAAGGCGATCCAGGAAGCCACCCGGTTCCAGCAGGAGCTGCACGACAAGCTCTCGTCCACCCTCACCGACATCGCGTTCAAGGCCGGGTCCGCCACCGAGGCCATGCTCGGGTTCGCCGAATCCATCGCCCGAGCCGCGTTCGAGAAGCGGATCGCCGGGCCGCTGGCGGACGCGCTGATCGGCACCGGCGGCAGCAAGGGGTTCCTCGACGACGCCATCAGCGGCGCGGGCAGCCTGTTCGGCGGGTTCTTCGCGGACGGCGGCTCGCCCCCGGTCGGGCTCCCGTCGGTCGTCGGCGAGCGCGGCCCCGAAATCTTCGTGCCCAGGACCGCGGGCACCATCGTCCCGAACCACAACCTCGGCGGCACCACCGTCATCGTCCAGCAGACCATCCAGGTGAACCCCGGCGTCCCCGAACTCATCAACGCCCGCATCCGCGAGGCCGCCCCCGTCATCGCCGCCCAGGCCCAGGCCGCCGTGTTCAGCGAGATGCAGAAGGGCGGGGCCGGGGCGCGCATCACCGGGCTGAGGAACTGATGCCCATTCACCTGCCCGCCACCGGAATCGTCACCTCCCGCTTCGGGCTGGAGTGGAACACGCAGTCCATGACCAGCCCGTTCACCAAGTCCACGCAGCGCGTCGCCCTCGGCGGCGCCCGGTGGATGTGGACGTTCTCCCTGCCCGCCATGACGCGGGACAAGGCGGCCCAATGGAAAGCCTTCACCGACCAACTGGAGGGTGCGGCCAACACGTTCTACGGCTACGACCCCGATTGCGTCGTCCCGCGCGGCCCCCGCCCGCGGCACCCCGCTCGTGAAGGGCGCGAACCAGACCGGCAGCGCCCTCGGCATAGACGGTTGTGCGGCCGACGCCGTGTTCCTCCGCACCGGCGACTACTTCTCCGTGAACGGCGAGTACAAGCGGCTGATCGCGGACGCCGTGGCCGACGGGTCGGGAGAAACAACGCTCCGGTTCAAGCCCGCGCTGCGCGCGAGCCCCGTGGACAACGCGGTGATCGTGGTCGACGCCCCTAAGTGCGTGATGGCACTGACCGACGACCAGCAGGGCATCTGGGAGTGCGACGTGCGCGGCGTCTACCAGCCCAAGACGTTTACCGCGACCGAGGTGTTCAGCTAATGACCGGCACCCGCGACGTCGATTCCGCCACCCTCACCGCCGCCGAGCAGGACGTCATCCACCCGGTCCTCATGGCCAAGCTGGAGTTCGACGGCGGCGCCGTGCTCGCCCACTCCCGCCTCGGGGAACTCGCGTTCGACGGCGACACCTACATTGGCGTCGGCCAGTTCGGCGGGGTGACCGCCGCCGAGGAGTCCAGCGACCTGGCCCGCACCACCCTCAACCTGACCCTGTCCAACATCCCCGGCGACATGGGCGCCGTCGCCCTCGGCGACCACTACCAGGGCCGCACCGCCACCCTGTACCTCGGGTACATCGACCCCGACACCCAGCAGCTCGCGGGCGCCCCCGCCATCCTGTACCGGGGCCGCATGGACACCATGGACATCGAGCAGGGCGACACGTTCACCGTCACCGTCGGCATCGAGAGCCGGTTCGCGGCCTGGGACAAGCCCGTCGTGCGGCGCTACAACAACGCCGACCAGCAGGCCCGGTACCCCGGCGACAAGGGCCTGGAGTTCGCCGAGCAGTCGGCCGAGAAGCAGGTCGTCTGGGGCGGGAAGCTCCAGTGACGCGCACCGAAGGCTGGGAGCAGCTCCTCAACGACCACATCGAGCGGGCGCGCGACCTCGTGTTCCAGTGGGGCACCACCGACTGCGCGTTGTGGTGCGCCGAATGGGTCACAATCGCCACCGGGGAGGACTTCGCCGAGCCCTGGCGCGGGCGGTACGAGTCCGAAGTCGAGCTGAACGCATTGCTCGTTGCCATGGACCTGACCGGTCCGGCGGACATCGCCGATCTGGCGCTCCCCCGGGTGGCCGTGGCCTTCGCCCAGCGGGGCGACGTGGTCCTCTGGCAGAACGGCCTCGGCATCTGCAACGGCACCCACAGCCATTTCCTCACGGAGCGCGGCGTCACCCGCGCGCGGACGCGGGACTGCACCGCCGCCTGGCAGGTGCGCTGATGGCCCCCGTCATCCCCCTCGTCGGCATCGCCGCCGGGATCGCCACCAGTTCGGCGATCAGCGCCATCCCCCTGGGCGTCCTGTTCGGCAGCGCCGCCACCGGGCTGGCCGGGCTCGGCGTCACCTCCGCCCTGGTCGGGGCCGCCGCCGGGTTCCTCGTCGCCACCTCCATCAACGTGGTCGGCAGCCGCGCGTTCTCCGCCAAGCCGTCCGGGTACGGCGGGGGCGGCTCCCCGCAGGAGGCCCGGGGCCGCTCGATCATGGTCCGCAGCTCCGTCGAGAGCCACAAGATCGTCTACGGCCGGTCCCGCGTCTCAGGACCCGTGGCCCTCATCACCACCACCTCCAGCGGTCCCGACTCCACCGGTGCCACCGCCACCGGCGACAACCTCTTCGTCCACATGGTCGTGGCCCTCGCCGGGCACGAGGTCGAGGAGATCGGCACCATCTACCTGAACGAGATCCCGGTGACCGTCGACGGCAGCGGGTTCGTGCAGACCGCGCCGTACCTCAAGGACGGCAAGTCCTACGTCCGGGTCAAGAAGCACCTCGGCACCGCCGCCCAGGCCGCCGACCCGGACCTCGTCGCCGAGTACCCGGGCTGGACCGCCGCCCACCGCCTCCGCGGCGTCGCGTACATCTACGTGCGCATGCAGTTCAGCGCCGACATCTTCCCGCAAGGCATCCCCAACGTCAGCGCCGTGGTGAAGGGCAAGAGGGTGTACGACCCGCGCTCCGGGCTCACCGCCTGGACCGACAACGCCGCGCTGTGCGCCCACGACTACATGGCCGGCGACTACGGGTTCAACTGCGCCGCCGACGAGCTCAACGACGACCACTGGGGCGCCGCCGCCAACGTGTGCGACGAGGCCGTGGCCCTGACCACCGGGGGCACCCGGCCCCGGTACACGATCAACGGGGTGGTCGACACCGCCGCCGCCCGCACCGACAACCTGAACGGGCTCGTGGCCGCCATGGCCGGGGCCGTCACCTACGTGCAGGGCCGGTTCCGCGGGCACGCCGGGGCGTTCGACGCGCCCGCCACCGACCTGGACCTCAACGACCTCGCCGGGCCGATCAAGATCAGCGCCCGCCCGCCGCGCAAAGAACTGTTCAACCGGGTCAAAGGGACCTACGTGGACCCGGACCGCAACTGGCAGCCGACCGACTTCCCGCCCGTGGGCAACGCCCTGTACGTGGCCCAGGACGGCGGGGAGGAGATCGCCCGCGACGTGGTGCTCACCCTCACCAACCACCCGGAGGCCGCTCAGCGGATCGCCAAGGTGCTGCTCGAACAGGGCCGCCAGGGCGTCCAGGTCGAACTCAAACTCAAGCACCTCGCGCTGTCCCTCGCCGTGTGGGACACGGTCCGGTTCACCAACGGCCCGGTGGGCTGGGCGAACAAGGTGTTCCGCATCAAGTCCATGCGCCACGAGGGCACCGGCCCCGTGACCCTGTCGCTGCAGGAGGAGAGCAGCGCGTCCTACGAGTGGAGCGCCGGCCAGGCCGCGACCTACGACCCCGCCCCCGACACCGACCTGCCCAGCCCGTTCTTCGTTTCCCCGCCCGTGTCGCTCACCGTCACCGAGGAGCTGTACGTCACCCGCAACGGCGACGGGGTGAAGGCCAAAGCGGTCCTGAGTTGGGTCGCCTCGCCCGACGCGTTCATCTACCTGTACCAGGCCGAGTACAAGCTCGACACCGGCACCGAATGGACCCTCCTCCCGCGCACCTCGGCGACGACCATCGAGGTCGCGGACATCGCCCCCGGAACTTACAACTTCCGGGTCAAGGCCATCAACACCCTCAACGCCGCGTCGGTGTACGAGCAGACCACCAAGCAGATCTCGGGATTAGCAGCCCCGCCCACCGAGCCGCAGGAGCTGTACTGGAGCGCCATCGGCGGGCTCGCGTACCTGAACTGGAGCCCGTCCCCCGACCTCGACGTGCGGATCGGCGGCAAGTACGTGTTCCGCTACTCCCCGGACACCTCCGGCGGCTGGGGCAGCAGCACCTCCATCGGCAACGCGGTGTCGGGCAACGCCTCCTCGGTGGTGCTGCCGCTCATGCCCGGGATCTACCTCGTGAAGGCCGAGGACTCCAGCGGCATCCAGTCCGCCGCCGCCGCGAGCGTGATCGTCACCCAGGACACCATCTACGCGCTGTCGATCGTCGCCACCGTCACGGAAGACCCCGGGTTCACCGGCACCAAGACCAACTGCGCGGCGTCCAGCGGGAAACTGACCCTGACCGACCCGACGCTCCCGGGCACGTACCTGTTCCACGCCCCCATGGACCTCGGCAGCGTGCAGCGGGTGCGGCTCACCGCGCACCTTTTGGCCACCGTCATCAACCCGTCCGACCTGATCGACTCGCGCACCGCCGACATCGACGACTGGGAGGACTTCGACGGCACCGACGCGGCCGCGGCCGACGCCGTGGCGTTCGTCCGCACCACCCAGACCGACCCGGCCGGGAGCCCCACCTGGACCGCGTGGAACCGGCTCCACTCGGGCGAGTTCGTCGCCCGCGGGTTCCAGTTCAAGCTCGAACTCACCTCTTACGACCCCGCCTACACCATCGAAATCAGCGAACTGAACGTGAAAGCAGCCCAGTAATATGTCCCAGCACGACCTCGTCATCGACAACGCCCCCGGCGCCTCCGTCCGGGCCGACCTCAACGGCGCCCTCCAGGCGCTCGGCAGCAACAGCAAGGGCAACGCCCGGCCCGCCACCGCCTACGCGGGCCAGACCTGGCTCGACGACAACACCCCGAGCAGCTCAGTCTGGTCCCTGTACCTGTTCGACGGGAGCGACGACATCAAGGTCGGGGAGTTCAACACCACCACGAACAACTTCATGCCGTTCATCAACGGTGTGTCGCTGGCGAGCTTCCTGACCGCCTACGTGTACCCGGGCGCCGAGGCCACGCTCCCGGCCACCGCCACCACCAACCTCGGGGGCGCCGGGTCATACCTGGTGGCCATCACCGGCACCACCACCATCACCTCGCTCGGCAGCGGCGCGAATGTGGCAAGCCCGCTGTACTTCACCCGGTTCACCGGCGCGCTCACGCTCACCCACAACGCCACCAGCCTGATCCTCATCGGCGGGGCCAACATCACCACCGCGGCCGGTGCCACCGCCACCTGGCTGTACCTCGGCTCGGGCAACTGGCGCATGCTGTCCTACGAGCCCGCCCTGTCGGCGAGCAAACTGCTCGGCGTCGGCTCGATCGGGGGCAAGGCGGCGATCTCCCTGGGCACCGGGCTCTCGATGAGTGGCACCACCCTCAACGCGTCCGCCAGCCCCGCCTCCGCGTCGGCCACGCAGCCATCGCCCGTGACCTTCTCGCTCACCGCGGGCTCGTTTAGCGACGTTACCGGCCTGACCGGCGTGGCCCTCTCCCCGGTGGACGTCGCGCAAAAGGTTCTCGTCACCGGGGCGCTCCACGTCGGCAGCGCGAGCAACGTGTACGTCCGCGTCCAGATCCTCCGCGACGCCACCGTCGTGTACTCCGCGTCGCAGTACATCTACAACGCCGCGTTCGCCGTCTCCATCCCCGTGTCCTTCACCGACGCGCCCGCGACCACCTCGGCCGTCACCTACAAGGCCCAGATCTCGGTCTCCACCGGCACGAGCATCACCACCTACCTGAACCGCGACAACGCGGGCACCGCCGAGGCGTTCACCTCGACCTTAAACGCGGTGCTCGTCTCGTGACCGTTGCGCGAACGAAACAAGTGTGACATGATCAACCGGCAGGAGGCCCAATGACCGTTGAAGAAGACGTGCGGAAGAACTCGAAGGACATTCACGAGCTGACGGTCAACGTCACCCGCCTCGCCACCATCGTCGAGAACTCGGAAAAGCGCCACGACAGCGACATGGACGTGATGAAGGAAGCCGTGCAGGGGATCAGCCGCCTGAACGAGCGCATCGGGGCCACGGTCGGCATGGAGAAGGACATCGCGAGCATGCGCGAAACCATGGCCGAGCAGAAGGGCGACATCCGCACCATCCGCCACGACCTGAACAACGCCCTCAACGCCATCACCGGCATCAGCATCGTCAACGAGAAGCTGAACGAGGCCACCAGCACCATCGCCGCGCAAGGCGCGAAGATCGAGGGCCTGGAGTCGTGGCGCGACAAGATGGACGGGGCCGGAATCATGGGCCTGAACGAGCGGGTCAACAAGTTGGAGCTGGTGAACAGCAACAAGGACGGTAAAGTAGCCGCCTTCACCGGAACCGCGAAGGGCGTATGGTCCTTCGTTTCGACACCTTTTTGGATGGCCGTCACGGCGGTCACCGTGTGGATTTTAAGTGGCATGTACGGCGGGAAAGGCCCGATCGGTGGCGAGTAAAAGCCAGGTCGTCAAAGGGGGCGGGCTGATCGCCGCGGCCATGCTGCTCGCGATCCCGTTCATCACCGACCACGAGGGCGAGAGCCTGAAGGCGTACCAGGACGTCGGCGGGGTCTACACCATCTGCCACGGAGAAACCTCCGGCGTGAAGGCGGAGCAGGTCGCCACCAAGGAAGCCTGCGACGCACTCACCAAGTCCCGCGTCGGGCAGTTCATGGCCCAGGTGCATGCGCTCCACAAGGTCGAGCTGTCACCGGCCACGCTCGCGGCTCACACCAGCATGGCGTACAACATCGGCATCGCCGCGTATGCCCGCTCCACCACGCTCCGCCTGACCAACGCCGGAAACATCGCCGCCGGGTGCCGCGCCATGGCGAATTGGTACACCGCCGGCGGCAAGGACTGCCGCGTCAGGAGCAACAATTGCTATGGCCTCATCAACCGTCGCAACGACGAGATCGCCTTGTGCCTGGCGGGGTTGAAATGATCGCCAAGCCGTACCTCATCGCCCTCGGCGTCCTCGCGCTGCTACTCTTCGGCGGGTGGATGAAGGGCATCTACGACGAAGCCGGACAGGCCGACATCTTGCGCCAGCAGATCGCGGCCACTGCCGAGAGGATCGACCGCCAAAACGCCCTGGCGAAGAAGGCCGAAGCCGAGATGCAGGCGGATCGGCTGGCCCTTGCAACCCTCAACAAGAAGTGGACCGCCATCCGTGCCCAGAAAGACCGTGCTGTTTGCCAGCTTGATGCTGACGCTGTCCGCGTGCTCAAAGACGCCAGCGCTGCTCACCCCGCCGCCCGCTAACCTGATGACGGAGTGCCCCCCGCCCGCCCCGTTCGAGGGCACGACCGCGGACGACCTCGTGACGGACCACCTCGACCTGCTCGGCCTGTACCGCGAGTGTGCGACCCGGCACAATGCCCTCGTCAACGCCCTGTAAGCGCGGCACACCTTAAAAGACAACCCCGCCGCCCACCCGGTCAGAGCAAGCGGCGGGGGTTCCACTCAGGCGAAGGCATCCATGCCCGCGCGACACCGTTCGCCGTCCTGGCTCGTGTCCGAGTGGGCGGGAGGATAAGCACGCAGGCCGGGGCTGTCAACGGCAGGCCAGTTCCACGACGCACTCGGCATCTTCCGCAGCGATGCGGGCGGCCACCTCGGAGCGGTCCACTTTGATGTGCGGCGGGGCCTTGATCCCGAGCTTCACGCGGCCGTCCCCGCAGGACGTCACGGTGATGCGGATGTCGCCGTCGATGACGATCTCTTGGCCGGTCTTGCGGGTGAGTACGAGCATGGTGGCCTCGTCCGTGAGGGGGTGGCGTGTGATTCTGTCCCAGTCCTTGCAACGGGTGTAGCAACGTTTCCTGGTGTTTTTTGGAACCCGTTGGTAAATGAGGAGATCTGCCCCCGAACCGGGAAAGGACGCCCCCGATGTCAACGACGTTCACCGCCGAGAATGCAACGGAAGCGTTGATCTTGGAACAGGCCTTGGCTTACGCCCGGCAACTCGCCCGCACGGCGACGGACGCCCCCGATGGGCAGGTGCTCCGGTTGGCCGAGGCGTGCGTCCTGGAGCAGGGCCGGGAGCTGTTGCGTCGGTCACTGGCGATCGTGTTACAAGCCCAGGCCGAGGGGGGCGAAAAAAAGGGGCCCCGAGCCGCACCTGCGGGTGCGGCACGCGACGCGCCAACAAGGGCCGATCCGACCACCAACTGGTGACCGCCGTCGGCACCATCGAACTCCGCCGCACCTACTTCGTGTGCCCCGGGTGCCGGGACTCGGGGTGCCCGCTGGATGACCGCATCGGGCTGACGGATTCCGTCTCACCCGAGGCGCTGCAGCTGATCGTGCTGGCCGGCGGGAGTTGGTCGTTCGACGCGGCACGCACCAACCTGACGCGGTTCTGTGGGGTCGAAGTATCCGATGAGTTGATCCGTCCGCGCACGTTACGAGAAGGCCCGAAGCTGGCGGCGTTTGGAGCCTCGGCGCCCGAAGCCGCAGTCCCTTTTCGGACCGCTTCGGGGGACATCGAATTCGAGACCGATGCGACCAAGGTGAACACCGTGAGCGGGTGGCGGGACGCGAAGATCGGGATCTTCGTGAAGCGAGTTCCGGGCCCCGGGGCGACGGTTGCCGAGTGGGACACGCGCACGTTGCCCGCCCCGACGGCCCGGTTCGCGTTCGCGGAGGTTGCGGAGAGCGACGCGTTCGCGTCGCAGTGGGTGCCGCGGGCCGAGCACCTGGGGATCGATCCGCAGTCGCGGTTGAGCGTGTTGGCCGATGGGGCCGAGTGGATCTGGAATCGGACCGCCGAAGCGTTCCCCAACGCGCGAGGGGTGTTGGACATCTTTCACGCCCTGGAATACGTGTCGCATGCGGCGAGGGGGTACTTGGTCAATGCCCCCGAGGCGGTGGACGAGGCGACGGCACGAGGCCGAGAGTTGTTACTGGGCGACGGTTACACGGGTGTGGTGGATTGGGTCGGTGAGTTGGGGTTGCACCCGCGCGGGGGCGATGGGGCGTCGTTGGGTGGGATGTTGAACTATTTGGCCGGTCACCAGGACCGGCTGACGTATGCGTTGCGATTGCGGCGTGGCCAGACGATCGGGAGCGGTCTGATCGAGGGGGCCGCGAAGAACCTCATCGGCCGGCGTCTGAAAGCGAACAACGCGCGGTGGGTGCCGGAGAACGTGAATCGCATCGCGGGCGTCTGCTGCGCCCTCTACAGCGGAACTTGGGACGCGTACTGGGAATCGAACTGACTCGGCAAACTGGGGCGGCACCAGGAAACGTTGCTACACCCCCTTGCAACCTTGCAACCGCCGGACCGGAACCGCTAAAGTTTTTCGGGCGACGAGCCGACAGCCCGTTCGCCCGTGATTCACCGTAGAACACGAACCCTAACGGGTGGAGCCATCCGCGAATTGGCCCCAAGTTTCGATGCCGCTTGGCCGACAGGGAATTCGGCTTCCCACGCTCTGGTAAGTTGGGTACCATCTGCCCGTTCTGGCAACCCGATCCGTCAGCCGTCCCGCCGCGCGCCGGCAACAAAAACGCATCGAATCTTTACACGCAAAGGCCTACTGTCGGGGTACCGCTCGCCGAGCGAACCACCAGCAGAAAGGCACGCACATGACCAACACCCGCACCCCTCACGAGTACACCGGCAACGAAACCACCGTTCACAACCCGAAGGCCCCCGGCCAGGTTGAAAAGGTGGAACCGTCCACCGGCGACACCACGACCGAAAGCACCAACGTGCAGAAGCCCAAGGACCGCTAACCGGCGGCACCTGATACCGAGAGGGGCGGGGGATCATACCCTCGCCCCTTTTGTTGTTGGCATCGCACACGGGGCGCGCTATAAGGAGCCAACAACACAGAGAGCCCATGACCCGACCGACCCTCTCCCTACTCATCCTTCTCACGCTCACCGGGTGCTCGTGCCTCGACTACGGGTACTGCCCGGCCCTCTTTCCTCGGGCCGACCGGTGAGCGGATTCGCACACAATCCGCTACATGTCGCGCGCGAGGCACAGCACATGGCCAAGACGGCCAGCGAGCGGGACGCGATGCTGCTTCAGAAAGTCTCGGTGGGCGCCATCTTTATCATGGCCCTGCCGTGCGCCTTTCAGGCCGTTCACGAGGTGTTCAAGCTGTTCAAGGGCAAGGACGAGCGCGGGCACAGCAGATAAAGGCAGCCAACACGGGGGAAGGCATCAAAGGCCCCCCGCTCCGCTGCCTCCTCAGGCATCAAGCGTGATTTAGAAAGCCATCCCGATCCCGCCTTTCGCCTCTGGGGTTCCGCTTCCGCGGGGTCGTCTATTCGACGATATACCCCGCGAAAGCTACACCCCGACGGCTGACGGCGTGAAAGGCAAGGGAGGGCATTTCCAGAGGCAGAAGGCACCCCGCTCCATTTTGTGCCCGGTGGCACGCAGCGTGCAGAATTCCGGCAGCCGAACGGACGCCCCCACCCGTACAGGATGTCCCCGATGACCGCCACCCAACCAACCAACCGCAAGAACAGCAAGAAGGCCAGCACCGCACGCCCCGTTCCCGCCATGCTGCTGGAACTCGCGTACCTCATGCACGCCACCAAGGTCGTCGGGGTGCGCGAGACGCCAGCCCCACGCCAGGTCTCGGGTCGCTCCATCTAACTCGCTGCACGAATCATCCGTGATCGCTGCCTGCTGAACCCGGCACGGCAGCGATTCGTCGTTTCTGGCCTCTCATTTCGCTTTGTAAAGCTGGGCTGCAAGACTTGCATCGGCAGCATCTACACCGGCCAGCACCTTCTTTCCGATCCGCTCCCGAACTGGAGCAAAAAGCTTCACTCCACTACTGAGATGGCATTTTCAGATTCGGTTGTACCGCGCACGGAGAAAGCCAGGGTCGGGTAATTCGGTAACGGTTGCTGGACTGGGACGGGGCTGCGGGTTACAGGATATGTATAGCCCGCACCCCACCACCGAGTCGCACCATCATGGCCAAGAAGAAAGCCGCCGAGCCGACCGTTGAGACCCCGGCCGAGGAGACCGCCCCCGCCGAGAAGATCACCCAGCGGGTCGCCGTGCAGAAGGCACTCGACGAGGGCAACGAACTCCCTGTGGACGGCGTGCCCTACGTTAAGGAGAAGTTCGGCATCACCCTCAGCAACCAGGCGTTCTCGACCATAAAGTCGAAGATCACCACGGCGGGGAAGAAAGCTAAGTCCACGGCGAAGGCCCCCGTCGCGGTTCCGGCTGCGGCCCGCACTACCTCCCCGGCGAACGGCACCATCGGGGTGGCGGGCCAGGTCGAAGCGATCAAGGCCCTGTGTGACAAACTCGGCGCGGACCAGGTAATCACCATCGCCAAGCTGTTCACCAAGTAACGGTCAGACAACGAAGCGGCCCCGGCACTTCTCGCGAGTGTGCCGGGGCCGTTGTCGTTTTAAAGGGTCAGAAGTGCGGAGGGTGGGGTTCGCACCCACGGCTTCGGGGGATTAGCCCGACGAGTTAACTAACTACTCCACCCCCGCAATCGGCCGGCTCGGGCGTCAGGCAACAAGAGTTAGAGGCCCACGCGCGTCGATCGGTTCAACTCTTTGTCCGCCCGTGTCGGTGGTGACGGGCATCGCGCGTCGGCGGGATTCGGAATGGTGTATTGGCGGGGCCACAGCCCCTTTTCGTCGACCGGACCCGGTGCAAACAACCAACTCGTCATGACACCCGCGGCACGTCGTTGACTGTGCCATCACCCAGCTTTACTCCCGTTGCGCGTGGGGCTTACAAGCAAACCAGAATCGCCGGTCACCTCGGCTTTATTCGGCACCAAGATAAGTGTTTTCTGCCCCCACGCGCGAGTTGTAGCTCCTCCAGTCACGGAATGTACTCTTTCCGTAAAGTCGCAACGGTTACACCGGTCGCGTTGCAACCACGTCCGCGGCGATTACAGACTCGAATGCCACCAAACGCTTGAAATCCTAGGTTGTGGAGCGATTTCGACCAAATCATTCACGATCCGGCATGGCCGGTGCTTTGATGCTTTCCAACGAAGGAAACTCAACGGTAAGGAAGCCGACCATGACCCCGATTACCAGCACCACCGAAGTCACCCCGGTTGCCGCCGCGATGGAAGTCGCCGCCGCCGAGAAGATGCTCTGCGACATGGCGTATGTCCTGAAGCTCACCCGCCGCGTGAAGGCGGAGATGTCCGCCGAAAAGGCCCCCGAGAAGGCGATCATCGCCCGGACCTGGGAGCGCGTGCTGGAGGCGTAACTCAGGGCTTACCGCGGTACGGTTCCGCCAGGCCACGGTCCAGCATCGCGTCACTCAGCGACGGCGTCTCTGCCGTCCCGCACTCGCCGAGGAGCCGCCCATACTTCTCGCGCTTTCGCACATAGCAGCGGACCTCTTTCCCCTCGATCATCAACCGCATGGCGTCCTTAGCTTCCTGGAAGCCGGGCTGCCCGCGTTCCACAGAATCGATCCGGGCGAGCCGCACGCGCTCGTCGCCGCACCGGAGAGTATCACCGTCGATGGCGGTGCAGAGCGCGAAGACGTAGAGGAGCGGGATCACCGTCCCTCCACGAGTGTGACCCGATTTCGGTAAGCCGAAGCCACCAGGTCATCAGCCGCATCGTAGTCCGGTTTCTCGGGCAGCGCTGAAAGCCGCTGGCACTCTTCCAGGCGCACCATCCCGTCCTCGATCAACTCCGCCACCTGCCGGTACGGCAATTGGCCTTTACGGATCTGGAGCAGTAGTTCGGCCTCGGGCCGCGGGTAGCTCACCGTGTGGTGCGTCAGCAACTCTTCCGCCTCCCGGCACACCCGCACGGCATGCATGAGCGCCTTCCAGTCCACACCCTCGTTGGTCTCCGCCAGCCGCGCCCGGTGGCCGTACTCGTCGAGCAGGTGCTGGTAGATCTTGAGCGCCTCCTTGAGCGTGACGTGCTCCTGCGCCTTCCGGTTGCAGACCGACACCATCCGCACCACGCACTCGGGCCGACCGCGCAACGAGTCCGTGAGGAACTCGACGTGCTCCTGCCCGCTCATAATCGCTATCAGCTCGTCCCAGTGCTGGGACAGCTTGCAGGCCGGGTAGCTGGCCTCGATGCGGTTCTGCAGGAAGCCGACCATCGCACGTGTCACTGCGACGCGCGAGCCCTTGATCCCGTATTTATTGGCCTGCTGGCGGCAATACCCGGCGAACGCGGCAACCCCACGGTGAAGCCACAGGTGCTTATTGGCCCGAATCTCGTCCCACAGGGGCAACGACTCAATGATCCACCGTTCCGGCGTGAACAGCATCGTGATGGCGACCGTCTGCCCGTCCAGCAACAGCTTCATGTACTTCTGGAGCGAGAACGACTCGAAGTCGATGTCGTCCGGCCCGTTCTTCTGGGTGCCGTCTTGCTTCGTCTTCACGTTGATCGCGTTCTGGACCCGCTGGAGCAGGATCTCGCGACCGTCGGGGAAGTGAACCGCCTTGTAGTCGTGATCGCTGGTGGGGACGTTCGTGCCGTAGACGTGGGAGCCGAACTGCATGCGGACGAGCGCGGTCATGCGGCCTCGTCCATCACGCGATTCATTGCGGTCGATGGCGTGTAACCCGCCAGCCGATTGCCGTCGGGCCGGATCGAGCGGAAGATCAAGTCACGCGTGCGCCCGCACATCAGGTCGCCCGCGGCTTTCCGGTACGGGAAGATGAACCGTCGCACCTCGGCCGGGAACGTGTCCAACTTCAGCCCGACGTCCTTATCGCTCAGGTGGGCCACCGTATCCGCCACCACACGCTACAGTGGACCCCATTGTCTAGACCAAAAAGTTGCTATCCTTCGCTACTGTTTCGTCGGGGCCTTCGTGGCTCCGACGCCATACACCTGAGCCGGGGTGCGGTAGTCCAGGGACTGGTGTAACCGCTCGGTGTTGTAGAACCCGAAGTACGCCCGGAGCCCACTCTCCAGGGCCGGCACCGACTCGTAACCCTTGAGGTACACGTCCTCGTACTTGACGCTCCGCCACAGGCGCTCCACGAACACGTTGTCCAGGCACCGGCCCCGCCCGTCCATGCTCACCGCGACCCCGGCCCGCTCCAATCGCCCGACCCACGCGGCGGCCGTGAACTGGACTCCCTGGTCCGTGTTGAACACCTCCGGCTTGCCCCGGCCCAAGGCCTCCTCCAGCATGTCCTGGCAGAATGACCCGTCCAACGTGTTGGACAGTCGCCAGGCCACCACGTACCGGCTGAACCAGTCCATCGTTGCGGCCAGGTACATGAACCCGGTGGGCATCGGGATGTACGTGATGTCCGTGCTCCACACCTGATGGACCCGGTCGATGGCCACGCCCCGCAACAGGTACGGGTACACCTTGTGCCCGGACCCGACCGACAGCTTGGGCTTGGGGTACAGGGCCTCCAACCCCATGATCCGCAACAGCCGCTGCACCCGCTTGCGGTTCACCTCGTGGCCCTGGGTGCCCAGCCACGCGGCCAGGCGCCGGCTCCCGTAGAACGGGCACGTCGTGTACTGCTCGTCGATCAACCGCATCAGCGTCAGGTTCTCCGCGCTCTCCGGGGTCGGCTCGTAGTACACCGTCGAGCGGTTCAATCCGATCAGCTCGCACTGGCGCCGGACGCTCAGCTCCGGGTGCTCGGCCTCGATCCGGGCACGCTTGGCCTCAGCCGAGGGCGGCCGATTTTTTTTTCACCCAGTCGAGTTCCACCTTGAGGCGGCCGATCTGCTCGTACAACTCGGTCGTCTTGTCTTCCGGGGGGCCGGTGCCCTTCGCCCCCGAGGCGAACACGGCCTCGGCCCCGGTGAGCAACTGCTTCTTCCACCCATGAATCAGGGTCGGGTGGACGCCGTGCTGACTCGCCAGTTCGTTGATGGTCTTGTCGCCCTTGAGGGCCGCCAGCGCGACCTGGGCCTTGAACGCCGCCGAGTGACTCTTCCGCTTGCCCGCCATGGGTTCCCCTTTCCTGGGCCTCCGGTATAGCTTAACCGGCGGTCCAGTTTTCGGGGTCCACTATACCTGGTTTGCTGCTATCACCATCAGCCACGGTATCGAGAGTGGCACGAACGTTCAATCAGCGTTGCTAAAACAGCGACCGCTGCTGTAGCCTCTTCACCCGCACCGCGAACGCCGGAACGGCCCCTTGCGCTCCTGGCCCATCATCGGGCTTATCGTCCGCAGGCTTCGTTTCTTCCGGCTTCGGCTCCTCGACCGGTTTCGCCTCTTCCGCCATAACCACTCGCTCACTCCGCCGCCGTTCCGCTTTCGGTTTCTCACGGACCCGCGCCGGTGCCGCTTCCACCTGGTGGCCTGCCTTCAGCGCCTTGATCTGCTCCGCGAGTTCGCCCGCCGTGGGTTCGCCCTCCGCTGGGGTGCCCGAGAGGGATGTCTTCAGCCGGTCCCGCAGGCCCGTGAGCTCTTCCATGTACGCTGTGTGCTGGAACACCCGCCCGATCCGGGCCTCGTAATCCGCGAGCTGCCGCTGTGCGAGTTCGCGGTCCTGCTTCGCCCGGTCGATCAGCTCGCCGTAGGAGTCCGCAAGCCTCCCGAGCGCGTTCAGCACGGCGCGCGGCCCATGTGACGAAAGCAACCCGGTACGCGAGGCTTGCCCTTCGAGGTAAACGTCCGCTCCCCCGACGGGATGACGCTCGATGCCGAAAGCCAAGCCGCGGTACTTCCCGAGGGGAAACCGGCGGGTGTAGCTCACCGTCTCGGGGATGCGGTCCAGGGCGTTCGCCAGCGCGGTGTCCTGGGGAGTGATGTCAGTGCTATGCACATCTTGGATTTGTATAACTGATTGCGGATTGCTGATTTAGGGTTTTCACTGCGACGAAATTGGGGTTAACCGAGTGGTCGTGGGACGCGGGGTGGTGCGGGGTCCGCGACCCGGGACATGGAGGTCACCGTGATTCTGCCACCTCATCAGCGCGTCCCACGCTCCCAACCGCACGCGCCCACGGACTTCGCGCGCCAGGTCCTGGAGGGCCTGCCACTGGCCCACGCGTCGCTCGCACTCTTCGCCTATGGCGTTCCCGACCCGGTCCTCGCGGACCTCTACGAGCGACATCGGGGACGCGGCTATGAGGACGTCGTGACCTTCGCCCAACTGGTCACCTGGATCTTCGATGCGCTCATCGAACACCAGGGCTCGGGGCGGCAGGCCCACCTGCGACGCCACCGGCAACCCGACGACGGGTGCCACGAAGCGTTCTACGGCAAGCTCCGGCGCATCCCCCGGGGCCTGAGCGAAGCGTTCCTGCGGGACGTCACCGACCGGTTCACCGCCCTGTTCCCCGAGGTCGTCGCGCACCGCCTTCCGACCTCCTTCGACCGCCTGGAGGTTCTGATCCTCGACGGCAAGAGTCTCAAGAAGGTGGCCAAGCGACTCGTCGACACGCGGGGCACACCGGGCAAGCTCTTGGGCGGAAAACTGCTCGTGGCGTACCGGCCCCGTGACGGGTTGGTGCTCGACATGGCGGCCGATCTCGATGGCGAAACCAACGAGGCCAAACTGATCCCCGATTTGATGCCCCGAGTGCACGCCCGAGGCGGTCCGGCGAAACTGGTGGTCGGGGATCGGTTGTTCTGTGCGTCGAAGCACTTCGCCGAGTTCACCAAGGACAATGGTCATTTCGTGGTGCGGTACGCGCGGACCCTGTCGTTCGAACCCGACCCGAAGCGCCCCGCGGTCACGACCGCGGACCCATCCCAACGAGCCGTGGTCGAAGAATGGGGGTGGGCCGGGAAGCCCAAGGACAAGCTCCGCCGGTACGTCCGGCGGATCACCGTCGCGCGCCCGGTGGGCGAAGCGATTACAATCCTCACGGACCTGCTCGATTCGGCCCCATACCCGGCGACCGATCTGTTGGACCTGTACCGCATCCGGTGGACCATCGAAGGCACGTTCCAAAAGGTGACGGCGATCTTCGCCCTGGGTCGGTTCATCGGTTCGACACCGGAGGCGACCGTGTTTCAGGCGTCGATGTGTTTCGTCCTCGCGAACGTGGTGCAGGTCCTCCAGGGCTATGTGGTTGCGAAGCGGAAGGTGACCATCGACGACCTCTCGACGGCGCAGTTCTGCACGGACTGGCATCGTCAGTTGGCCGCGCTCAAGGAGTTGGTCGAGGTGTCGATGATCGTGTCCCTGATCCCGACGGATCAGACGGCAGAGAGTGTGGGAACGTTGTTGGATCAGTTATTGGGCACGATGTGGAAGCCGGGCTGGGACAAGACACGCAACAAGGCGCCCCGTGCCCACCCGCACGCCGCGAAACAGAAGGGGGCACACACCTCCGTCCAACGGCGTCGACAAGCCCACAAGCCCAACGAGGATCCCTGAACTCAGTTGTGCACAGCACTGGAGTGATGTTACGGCCGCCGATCACGAGGGAATCGCCACCGGAGAGCGTCTTCGCGTCGGCCTCAAGTGCCACGAGCCGCTTCTCCGTCCGCTCGATCGTCTGCGGCAGTTCGCGGAGGTTCTTCCGCGCCAGATACTGCTCGTCGGCGTGGTTCCGCTTCAGCACCCCGAGCCGCTGCAACTCCGCATCCGCTTCCGCGAGCGTGAGCACGGCTGGGTTCCCGGACGCGATGGCCTTCACCTCGGCGTAGCTCATCTCCTGGCCACCGACGTCCTCGGCCTTCCGGAGGCCGGATTCACCCGTCATGATCTGCCCGATGAACTTCGCCTTCGTCTCCAGCGCCTGCCACATGTAAGCGTCGAAGCTCCCTTCCGTGACGTAGCGGTAGATCGCGACTTCCTCGTTCTGGTTCCCCTGGCGGAGGATGCGGCCGTCACGCTGTTCCACTTCGGCGGGCTTCCACGGTGCATCGAGGTGGTGCATCGCCACGAGACGCTTCTGCACGTTGGTCCCGGTACCCATCTTCGAGGTCGAGCCGATCAGCACACGCACCGCGCCGTTCCTGACCTTCTCGAACAGCGCCTGCTTCTTGGCGTCGGAGTCTGCGTCGCCCATCACGGCGATCTGGTCGCGAGGGATGCCGTGGGCGGTGAGCTTCGCCACGATTTCGTCGTAAGGGCAGTAGCCCCAGGAGGTGGGGTTCACGCCCATGTCGCAGAAGATCATCTGTGTGCCCTTGGTCGGGGCGGTGTTCTGCCAGATGCCAGCGACGTTCTCCACCATCCGGTTGACCTTCGACCCCTCGAACTCCCTGGCACCGGCGGTGAGCATGCGCGCGTCGAGTGCCAGTTTCCGCCCGTCGGTCGTGATGGCGAGCGCGTTGTCCTCGCGCGGATCGACCCCGCCGTTCCTGATCCGCTCGTACCGCTCGACCAGCTTCTGCTGGAGCGCCTCCTGCTCGTCGGACATGGGGCAGGCGACGACATGGGGCTTCCCGCCTTCCAGCTTCGGCCGGGGCAGGTTCAGCATCTCGACGGTCTGCACGTCGGCGAACGCGCGGAACATCTGCTGCAGCTCAGGCAGGTTCACGAACTTCGAGAACCGGGCGCGTGGCTTGAGCGATTTGCCATCCGGGGAGATCTCCATCGCCTCAACGACCTCGCCGAAAGTGGCGGCCCAGGCGTCGAAGTGCTCGATGCCGCGATCGCGTAGGCCCTGCGGATCGAAGAACCGCTGAAGGGTGTAGAGTTCAACCAGCGAGTTGCTGATGGGTGTGCCGCTCGCACCGACGAGGCCATGGCCGGGGTGCCGCTCGTGGAGGAAGCGGGCCTTCATGAACAGGTCGAACGCGCGTTCCGAACCGCCAGTCTGGATGCCGGCGACACGGTCCATCTTGCTGGGCGTTTCGAGGTTCTTATGCGCCTGTACTTCATCAATAAACAGGTGATCGACACCCAGCTCATCGAAAACGAGGCCGCAGTCCTTCTTGTCGCTGGCGAGCAGGTCTTTCAGCTTCGCTTCGCGAGCGGCTTTCTGCTTCTCGATCACCTTCAGCATGTTCCGATTGGACTTCGAGAACTTCTCCGCCGCACGATCCGCCAGCAGCTCGTCGTACTCGGCGATCTGCTCCCGCAGGAACTTCTCCTGGTACTCACGCGACATTCCAATGCGCTCGAAGCTGGAATGCGTGACGATGATCGCGTCCCAATCCCCGGAGGCGATCTTCGCGGTGAGGAACTTGCGGCGCTCCTTGGTCAGGTCTTCCTTCGAGGCGATCAAGAGCTTGGCGTTGGGGTAAAGTTGGAGGAACTCGCGGCCGAACTGCTCGAGCATGTGATTGGGTATAACGCACATCGGCTTCTTGATGAGTCCGGCCTGCTTCATCTTCATTGCCGACGCAGCCATGACGTAGCTCTTGCCGGCCCCGACCGTGTGGGCCAGCAGCGTGTTTCCGCCGGACATGCTCCGCCAGATGGCGTCCTTCTGGTGCGGGCGAAGTGCTATGGCCTCGCTCATCCCCGGAAATTCGAGGTGCGAGCCATCGAACTGGCGCGGCCGGAGATTGTTGAACGCGTCGTTGTAAGTCCGCACCAGCCGCTCCGTGCGGTCGGGCTCGGCGAATACCCACGAGCGGAACTGCTCCTTGATCTGTTTCTGCTTCTCCTTCGCCCGGAGCGTCTCCTCCTGGTTCACCATCCGCTTTTCGGGGTCGCCCGGCACGGGATCGTAGATGACAGGGGACTTCATGTTGAGCGCAAGCTCAAAAAGCCACAATCCGCTGGCGCGTGCCGTGCCGTAATCGGAGGTGACGGCCACCGACCGCTGGGCTGAGTAATCCCCTTCCACGCTCCACACCGCGTCCTTGGCCATGTGGGAGATGCTGATCGAAGACGGTGCGACGTGGAACAGTTCGGCGGCGAACTTCTGCACGTCGGAAACCGGAACCCACGGCGCGCCGAGGTTGGCGTCGATGTCGCCTGGCAACACGTCCTCGGGCTGAACCGCCTTCAGGGCGTCGATGTTCCGAGCGGCTCCGGCTCTCTCAGCGGCCGCAAGCTTCGCGCGGACGTTTCCGGACAGATACGCGTCGGCCGTCTCCCACCGCTTTGATTCGGGGTCGAGGTAAATCAGACCACCGAGTTCGCTGACGACATTGGCCTCGGGTTGACCGTAGAGCTTCGCAATCAGGGGCAGATCGACCCCGCCCGTGCGGTCGAGCGAGACGAGCAGCCCTTCTTCTGCGGTCGCGGCGTGCGTGACCGGCGGCGTTTTGCCCACCACGTCCTTAAGCAGAATCGGGGCTTTCTTCGCCTCGCCCGTCTGCTCGTCGTACTCCTCCAGCGCCATAACCAGCATGGCGTCCGGGTCTTCGCGGAACTTCACCAGGTTCGGCATGCGGCGGATCGAGGTGCCGTCAGCGGTATCCGAGATGGTGGTCTTGTTGATCGCTCCGTAGGCCGACTTGAAGATGTCGTAAGCGGCATTCAGTTTCCGGCGGGCGTCCTCGCGCGCGTGAGCGGGCCAGCCCTCATTCTGCGACCGGAGTACATACCGGGCCTTATCGCGGAGTTCGATCAGCGCGCCCATCCGACGTCCGACCAGCGCGCCGTTGGCCCAGAGTTCACCGCCACCATAAACGACAGGCGAGGCGGCACCATCGACCATCTGGTGGATGCGTCCCTCGTGGACGAAGAAGCTGCCCTCGGTGACGTGGCGCTCGGGCGGGGGCGGGACGAAGGTAGGTGCTACTTGATGAGTTGAGCCGCTTACTTGATGAGTTTGGTCTGATACTTGAGGTTTCCGGGTCAGTTCCGGCAGCCGCTCCACCGCCTGCTTCAACTGCTCTGCGAGATCGCCATTCGAGAGGACGCTGTAACCCTCGCCATACAGGCTATCCTTGCCCGAGTACGTGCCCAGCACCATCTCAGGGTGCGTTTTGAAGTAGTGGTTGATCGGCAGCGACCGACCGTCGATCTCGGTGGGTTCGGCCTTCAGCCAGTCGGGGTCGGCGTGGTGTGCCGGTTCGCCGGGCCCGCGCTTCCGCAGGAACACGATGTCGGTAACGACGGCTGTACCTTCCCGTTTAAAGGCGTCCGACGGCAGCCGGATGGCCCCGAGGAAGTCGGCCTTGTCACCGAGGTACTCACGGATCGCGGCGTTGTTCTTGTCGAGGGTGTAGTGGCTGGTCACGAGTGCCAGCACCCCGCCGGGCTTCAGGGCGTCCGTGGCCTTCGCGAAGAAGTAATCGTGCAGGGCGAACTTCTGCCCGTGGTGGTCGAGCTTCAGGTCAGCGAACGGGACGTTGCCGATGACGGCGTCGAGTTCGGGCAGCTTCGTCCGCTGGAAGTCTTCGTTGCGGATGTCCTGGCCGGGGTGTAGCGCCTTCGCGATCTGGGCGGAGACGGAATCCAGTAGTTTCAAGTTGGCGGCTTGGTTTTGTTGGCCGATCGTGCAGTAGTAATGGACTTATTTTCGCCATCTGTAGGTGCCAGCCCATCGGCCAACAGTATCAGGCATACCGCCGCCAGTGTCCACCCGAGGCCGCGGGCTGAGCGGGACCACAACCAGGCGTTACGCAGGATCAGCCCGACGGCGACCCACAGGAGTCGCACGACCCCATCGGTGGTCGAGGTCCGGGGCCGAACCTGCCCCAACTGGCGGTAGCTGCTCTCGATCCCGAATCGGGTCCGGTACAGGTCCCGAATCGCCACCGGGCTCCCGCTCACCCGCCACGCCGCGTACAGTAACTTCTTGCTCCGCCGGCCCCCGGTCCGCCGGTACCGGTAGCTCTTGTGAGCGATCACCACGTGCACCCGCACCGAGGTGCCCCGATCCGCGTGGGTGTACGCATATCGACCCGCGCCCCGCCGCCGCACGGCCCGCAACCCGACCCCCTTCACCCCGGGCCGGGGCTTGCGGCCCCGGACCACGGCCGGGATCACGAACGGCACACCCCGCGCCTGGAGCAACCGCATCACCGCGATCGAGAAGAACGCCTTGTCCAGCAGCGCGACCCGGACCGTAACCCGTGCCGCCGTCACCTGATCCAACAGCCGGGTGAGCACCGCGGTCATCGGCTCCTTCTCGCCCACGGCCGTCAACCCGAGCGTGTACCGGTCCGGTCCCCCGACGAGGCACGCGGTGGCGTACGTGTGGAACGTGTGGGTGCCGCCGGCCCCCTTGGACCGGGTGGTGTCCCGGTTCGGCGTCCCGAAGTACCCGATCCGGTGGTAGTCGATCGCGACCCGAGCCGCCCGCTTCCGCTTGCCGAGCGGGGCGTGGAGGGCCGGCCGCAACCGCCGCTCGAGGGTGCGGCGCCGCTTGGGCAGCGTGAGGTACAAGCAATCCCAGATGGCCTGCCCGGACGGGGCGTCGGCGATCGCGGCACAGGCCGCGGCCACCGAGCGGGCGAACGCCGCGGCGAACAGCACCACCCGCCACACCACCTCGGGTGTACAGGTGCGGCGACGCTTGGGCAGTTGGACCGCACGGCCGAGCCAGTCGGTCAGGACCGGACGGAGGTGCCGGGTGGCGTGGGCCGGGGTGGCTCGGATAGACTGACGTTTGGGTCGCATGGGGGCTCCGACAGTGGAGGCGTGGTAACCACCATTGACCGGTAAACCCATGCGGCCCGCTACTCATAAATCGCCCAACTTGAAACTACTGGAATCCAGTTCGACCCCTATATACCGCTTACCGGGACGGAGGAATGTGCCGGGCCCGCATCCCGGCTCCAGCACCAGCGCGTCATCCGGCACCCCGAGCCGGGTCAGGGCCGAGTGCATCGCATCGACGACGGTGGGTGAGGTGTAGAAGGCGTTGAACGTGGTGCGCCGGGCGGATGCGTACTCCTCGTGCGTGAGCAGGGCTTTCAGTTCCTCGCCGAGCGCCTTCCACGAGTCGTCCTTGTACTGGCCATTAGCGGGGTTCGGGAAGATGGAGAGGGCCACCGGACCCATGCCGGGGTATTTGGCGAGCGTGTCGCGTTCCTCTGGGGTAGCGGGTGTGCCGCGCTTCTCGACCTGGTGGAGCGTCTTGATCGCGGCAATGATGTCGCGTGCCTTGCCCTTTTCCCCGTTGGAGAGCGGAGGTCCGCGGACTGCCTCGGGGACGGGATCGACGGGCGGGGTGACCGGTGCTGCTGGGGGACGCACACGTTCGGCAAACGTCGAGGCCGGTGGCTTCTCTCCGACGCGATCGGCAAACGTGGCTGGCGGTTCTTCGTCCAGGTAATCGAATAGGCTCGGGCCGGGCTTCTTGGTGGGCTTCGGGGGCATCTCGGGACGGGACGGGCGGTTGATGTAGCCACAGTTGTAAAGCGGATCGGCGGCAGGCGCAAGAGAAAGGCCGCGCTCGCGGACGTCCTAGACGCGCCCGCCGTAGCCGTGGTTGATGCCTTTTTCCGAGCGGATCATCCCGGCCACCTCGTTGAACAGCTTCTCCGCGTCGATCCGAACGCTCATGGCGTTCTCCGGCGTCAGCCGGTGCGTCCACGCTTTGTTCTGAGCTTGGTAGCGGTAGCCGGCGTCCTTCAGCTTGTCGATCACCTCCTGGCTGGGCTTTTCCTCGAACTTCAGGGCCATTTCCCGGTACTCGCGCGACTCGAACAGGCGGACCCCGGCGACGTAGTCACCTGCGATCCCGAACGGGTCGGGGGAGGGTTTAAACGCTCGCTTGCCAACCAACTCGGCGTGGGAACGGCCGTGTTCATGGTCATGCTCACGCGGCTTGTGGTGCCGCTCGGCATGCCCGTGCGGCTGGTGGCCGGTCTCGTGCGCAGCCTGGCGTTCTTCCGTCATTGGACGGGGTTGTTCGATGGCGGGCAGTTCGGCGACAGGAGCGTGAACGATGCCCTCGGGCTGGATCTGCACGCGAGGCGGCTCAACGGGTGCCGCTTCGGTGGTGGACGTTTGCTCTGCTGGTGCTTCAGTTGCGGTGGGTTCTTGTGCTCTTTTGCGACGTGCCATGGGCGAATCCTCTCTCTCGGTTAAACGCCTGCCCACGACCGAGAGGGCGAGAGCAGGCCTGAGAGGAATGGCACGCCCAACGGCATCTGTCAAGAGATTGCCTGGTAATATAAGATAATGATACCTTGTTTGATAAGTCATATTTGATTCGAAGCAATCACTTCATGATCCCTGCTGCACTCTATTGCCGGCAATCGCACTACACACTGCCGCGGCGTCTTCGATACGGATGAGGTGCGAGCGGGGTAATCGCGGATGCGAAGCGGCACGCTTGCTCCGTGGCATAACGAATCTCTCCGAGGCGCGCAAAGCCCGCCTCCCGGTTACATACGAGCGGAATCAGTCTGAGACTGCGTCCAGGATGAGTCTTTCCTCGTGTCGGAATAGCGTCGAGACACTTGCAGAATTAACTGGATTTGCAGTGGCCAACTGGGATTTCATTCCGTAGGGGCTGCGGGGGCAAAGTTTGAGGCAATGCCCGTGCCATTAGGCGCCTACATACCCTTACGGAGTTTTCCGATGGAAGAGTCTAACTCGCTCCCTGAACTCCTGCGTTCAATGGGACGAATTGCCCTTCCGTTCCACGACAAGGAAGACGCTGCTCAGGATGCTGAGGTCGCGTTCCTGATGTACGAGGGAGAACCGTTGGACAACACGCTCGCATGGAAGGTCACCGCCGCTCGCCGGAGGGCTTTCAAAATCGCTCGAAAGAAGCGTGCGTGCGATACGTGCGATCTCAGCGGGGCCGAGATGGCCGAAACCAACTCGGCCAGAGAGGTGGAGCAGCGAGACTGTGCCCGGGCCGTAAGGGAAGCCGTTGCAGCCCTCCCGGAAGATCTCCGTGTGGTAGTGGTCATCTGCTACCTCGAAGAGAAGACTGGAATTGAAGCCGCCTGTGCGTGTAGGGTGCAGCCAAGCACCGTCTGTCGACGCCTCCAGCAAGCCCTCGAAATGCTCCGCAGCACTATGATCGCGCGAGGGTTGGGGCCGAGCTAACGAACTGCAACGCAATTCCTCTGCCGCCCGCGGCACGCTATCAGTGAAGCCTCGCAGCTACGCGCCACACCTCGCCCAGATCGTTCCCAGCCCCCTGATCACTCGCCCAGCGAACCTACCGCACACTGTGCGTCCGCGAGGGTACGTCCATGGACCAAGACCCAGACATACTGCTCGCAATCGCCCAGTGGCTAAGCGAAGGCGGGCGAAGCTTGCCCGACGATTAGTTCAGCAATCCCGGCCGAAGGCACGTTGCCCCGGCCTCATTCCCACCCATTACGGGGCGGAGGTGTTCGATGAACCGGACGGGCGATGCCCCACAAAGGGGGCTTCATGACCAAGCTGAGCTACGAGGTGGTCACCAAGGCGGTGACATGGCTCATCCTTCTGGAGCAGATCCGCCAGCAGGCAACGGACGAGGCGGATGTCCACCTCACCGAAAGCATTCGACGCCACGGCGTACTGCAACCGATCGGTGCGAGGCCGAAAGGAGATAAGGAAGGTAAGGAGGATAAAGGGGAGGTGGTTTGGGGTCACCGCCGACTCCGATGCGCCATCGCGGCGGGCCTTTCGGAAGTGCCCTGCGTGATTCTCGACAGGGACATGAGCGAGTCGGACTTCCTCGCCCTTCAAGTCGTCGAAAACACCGCCCGTGAGTCTCTCTCTCCTTTCGATTTGTGGCAGGGCTGCGTGCGTTTGATGGATGCCAATGCTGGCTGGTCGCAGAAGGATTTAGCAAAGGCTATCTCACTGGACGCATCGAGCATCACCAGGATCATGTCGGCTTCAAAGTGCGTCTCAGCCGTGATCGAGTCGTTCAAGACGGGCGCACTGAGCCAGTCCGACGTTTACGCCATCTCGAAGGTTGAGGAGTCGGCACAGGCCAGTTTGCTGGCGCTCAAACTGAGCGGCGCGGCCAACCGCAATGTACTGGAGCAAGCAGGACGGAAAACCAGGGCTCCGAAGACCGAGGAGACAGTCAAGACGAGCAGCCTGCGGATCGCCCTTGGAGAGGTCGTCATCACGGTCAAGGGCGCGGACCTGACGCTCGGACTCGTAGCTGAGATGCTCGATAAGGCCAGCAAGGAGGCCGAGAAGGCCAAGACGCAAGGCTTGAACGCGAAAACCGCCGAGCGCGTCTGGAAGGATCGGTCAGCCAAGAAGACCGCGTAATGAGAAAGGTCGCTCGGCGCAGCCCGGGCGACCTTCCACTTGCTGAGGTGAAAACATGATCGAGTGTGTTCTCCAGTGGCTGGTAGTCCTGTCTCCATTTGTGCTCGTTCCGATTGGGTTGGGTTACGTTCGTGATGAAAAGGAGGAGATCAAAATGATGGAGGACGAGATACTTGGGGCGCATGAGGAGATGGAGTGCGCAATGCGTGACTTAGAGGCGATTAAGGAGGTTGCGAATGATTAAGCCGCCGGATGGTTTGCTGCAGTGGGCAATTGTTATTGATGCAATTCTCTTCGCGCGGATACTTGGGTTCATTGGGTGCGCGACTAGACTGGAATGGCCTGTTATGTTGGCGACAGCGCAGGCAAAGCAAATCAGGGCTGAGGTCGATCTGGAGAAGATTCGACTCGAGAGATTGCAACTGGAGAAGCGCCTGGTAACCGACGTATTGATTCAGCAAGAAAAGGAAGGTAAGCGTTCACGGGTGATGCGGCAGTGTATCAACAGTTGGCGAGTAGCGGATTCACAACGTTCTGTTGTTGAGCTTCAGCTGGAACGAGCGTCGGTGCCTTCGCGCCGGTCCGGTGTGCGGTGACGGCGTCGATGAGGAACGCCAAGACGTTGCGCTTCTGGCGGCGGCACGAGGCGATCACCGTGAGGATTCGTTCCACGAACCGGCTCCCGCGTTCGCTGTCGGTCCCGAAGCTGGTTTTGCGCCAGCACACGGCGTGACGCACCTCACGCTCGGCCGCGTTGTTGGTCGGTTCCACGCCGACGACACGCGCGAACGTCCACAACGACGCCTCGACCGACAACAGTTCCGCGCAGGTCGTGGCGGTCTTGGCGCAGCCGCACGCCGCCCCGTTCCGCAGGTGCGTGCCGACCTGACGACGCAACGCGGGGATGTAGGTCGAGCGACATGTGGACCGCGCGAGGGTTCCGTCCCGGACCCGATACCAGTTCTCGAACAGGGCGTCCGAACACGCCAACAGAGCCGCGCCGATCGCCTGTCCGGAACCGCCCCGGTCGATCATCGCCTGGAAATCGCGTCGCAGGTGCGCCCAGCAGAGTTGACGCTTGTACTTGTCGAGGTGCGTGTACACCGGATACCGGTCCGTCGTATGCACGGCCGTGGACCCGGCACGCAGGTCATCAAAGGCGGCCCGGCCCCGGGTCCGGCGGATCAGGAACGCCACCACGAACGTGGTCACGGCGGCCCACAGCCAGGCCCGCTGACGCCCCTGCTTCCAACCGGTCTCGTCCACGTTGGCCGGGTGCCCGCGGGTGTACACCAGGGCCTGTTCGGCCACCGGCTTCAGCGCCTCGGCGGTTCGGTGCTGGAGCTTGCACACCATGGCCGGGCTCAGGGGCAGGCCGAACAGATCGTCGAACAGTTGGCTCGTGCCCCGCTTGCCCAGACGGCACGAGCCGGTGAGAAGCGCGGCCACCGCCTGCGCCCGGGGGCCGTATCCGGTGCGCGCCTCCGACGGCACCGCGGGCACCGTGGTCGTGCCGCAGTGGGGGCACCGGAGCCGGTGGCACCGATACTCGGTCACGTGGGGTTTGATAACGGGCAACTCGTGGACCTGATGAATGGCCGGAGCCGGATCGTCCCCGGCCAGCGACCGCGAGCAGTCCCGGCACACGGACGGCTTGAGGGTCCGGATCTCATCGGGTGGCAGGAGCGTGCGCTCGGCTTTGGGATGCCCCGGTTGCCCGCCCCGACGCTTCCCCGAAGGGGCCTTGGGCGGGGCCAGTTTCACCTGCGGAGGATCGGACGAGGGCGGCTTCGACGAGTTGGTGGAGCTCTGGTTGAGTCGGGCCTTGAGTTCGGCGACCTCGGCCACCAGAGCAGTGATCGTGGCCTCCAAGGCGCGAATATACGCCACCACCGCCGGTGGTAAGTTATCGGGCAGTTCCGGCGGTTGAGGAACAGGCGTCATGACGTCTGCTCGATTACGGAACATGCCCGCTTGTGGCAACCGCGTATCCAAACGGGCTAAAATGACGGGCAAAAGCGGGTGGCGCACCCCCATGAACGCTTACAAAGGAAGAATCCGGTTCGCTTCCGCCTTCTCCTATGAGGCTTGCTGGAAATGCACCAGAGGCACACCAATGAGGTACTGCAGGATCGTCCTGATTCTCGCCATCACCCTGGCTGCGATTGAGTTGCTGCTCCTCATCATTGCGGCCCCAAAGTTCATGACATTCCTCGCAGTGGCGCTGTTCCTGATCTACCGCAGCAGGCGGAAGGGACGGCTGGATGCCTTCGGGACTGCGGAGTGGGCTAGTTACGGGGCACTGAAAAGGAAGGGCATGCTCGAAGCGGGAGAGGGACTGTGCATCGGACTGGTAACCGGGCAACGTCCGACCCTTTGGGCATCCGTGGTTAACTTGTTCCGCCGCAGCGTCCCGGCCGCAATCGCCTGCGAGCAGCTAGTCATGGCGGTGCGGCAGTTCAACCGGCCTACACCCGAACCGGTGAAAGTGAGGTTAAACAAGGTCGTTCACTTAGCAGCGTTCGCACCCACCGGGGTTGGCAAGGGCACGTCTCTGATTTTGCCCTTCCTGCTTGGTTTAATTCGTGACTCGGTGGTGATCTACGACCCAAAAGGGGAGGCGTGCAATCTTACCGCTCAGAGCTTTCGCGACCGAGGTTATCAGGTGGTGGTGCTCGACCCATACCAGGTCGCCACCAAGACACCGGACGGGTTCAATCCGCTGGCGATGATCGACAAGGACTCGCCGCTGGTCATCGATCACGCCAGAGCCATGGCAGCCGAGATGGTTGTGAGAACTGGTAACGAGCCCGATCCGCACTGGAACGACTCCGCCGAAGCCTTCATCGCGGCCATGATCGCGCTCACCTGCCTGTACGGCGACGGGGCTAACCGAAGCCTCCAGGCCGTGCGGAGCCTGCTCACCGACCCGGAACGGATGCAGGCCGCAATCAAGGTGATGGTCGGAGACACAGCAATGTCGGGGATGATTGCTCGCATGGGGCATCAGCTCGCCACGCTCAAGGACAAAGAGCTTGCAAGCGTCCTGAGCACGACGAATCGGCACATGCGGTGGCTCGACACGCCAGCAATTGCGAACTCGACGCGGGAATCGACCTTCGATCCGCTGGACCTGACCAAGAAGCCGCTGGCAGTCTTCGTTGTCCTTCCGGTCGATCAGATGAAGGCCCAGGCGGGATACCTCAGGCTCGTGATGGGCTCTTTGTTGCGAGCCTGTGTCGCCGGTGGCCTGCAAGAGCAGCACAAGGTTCATTTCGTCCTGGATGAGGCTGCCTCACTGGGGGAGATGGATGCGCTAGAACAGGCGCTCAACATCGGACGCGGCTACGGGATACGAATTCAACTTTATTACCAGTCGACCGGGCAACTGAAGAAGTGCTGGGGCGTTGATGGTGGCGATCAGGTGGTGCTCTCCAACACCACGCAAATCTTCTTCGGGGTTCGGGACAAGGACACGGCAGAGTATGTGTCGGCCATGCTCGGTGAAGAGACCATCTGGGTGGAATCGAGCGGGAGCAATTCCGGCGATTCCACCTCGGTCAACCGCAACGATCCGGGTGGAAGCTTCAGCGTCTCACGGGGGCGAAACACGGGGCTCCAACAGCAGGCCCGGAAGCTGTTAAAGCCAGAGGAGGTGGTCGCCCTGGATGAACGTACCGCCATCACCCTGACGCCCGGAGTGAAACCCATCGCGACGACTTTAGTCCGCTACTACGAGGAACCGCTAGGAAACGGGGCGGGCCGTTGGCGGCGGCTGCGAATCAGGGTGGAAGTGTGGCTCGCCTCCATCCTGCTGCTGGTTGTGTTTTCCGTGCTGGGGGCACAGATGACACGGGCCATGTTTCACCCCCAACATCCGCCGCTCCGACGGGCGGCCAAGTAATGGAGGATCAGTCGATGTCAGCTAAAGAACTGTTTCGGGAAATCGTCAGCGACATCCGCGTTGACGTTGGGGCGGAAGTCGGGCGTCTAGCGGTTCAAGGGCAAGCAGAGATGGCCAGCGCGCTGTTCACCGGATCTGCCTTCGTCCCTTACGGTGAAGGCCAGCTCGCCGTTGAAGCGCCTCAGCAGGCTCAGACCGAACCGCAGCACGGCCTACCGGTCGAGGCCATGAAGGCCCCCGAGGTTCAGCAGGAGATGGAACGGGGCGGTCGGGAGTAGTCAGGCGGCCGGGGTGTGCGCTCCGCTGGACTTTCCGGCGGCACCCCGGCACCCGAGGCTCTACATGCCCGTGGGCAGGGAGCTGACAGAAGATCGATAGCGCGTTTCGTGTTCCAACACAAGGGAGATTCCAGTAGTTTCAAGTTGGCGGCTTGGTTTTGTTGGCCGATCGTGCAGTAGTAATGGACTTATTTTCGCCATCTGTAGGTGCCAGCCCATCGGCCAACAGTATCAGGCATACCGCCGCCAGTGTCCACCCGAGGCCGCGGGCTGAGCGGGACCACAACCAGGCGTTACGCAGGATCAGCCCGACGGCCACCCACAGGAGTCGCACGACCCCATCGGTGGTCGAGGTCCGGGGCCGAACCTGCCCCAACTGGCGGTAGCTGCTCTCGATCCCGAATCGGGTCCGGTACAGGTCCCGAATCGCCACCGGGCTCCCGCTCACCCGCCACGCCGCGTACAGTAACTTCTTGCTCCGCCGGCCCCCGGTCCGCCGGTACCGGTAGCTCTTGTGAGCGATCACCACGTGCACCCGCACCGAGGTGCCCCGATCCGCGTGGGTGTACGCATATCGACCCGCGCCCCGCCGCCGCACGGCCCGCAACCCGACCCCCTTCACCCCGGGCCGGGGCTTGCGGCCCCGGACCACGGCCGGGATCACGAACGGCACACCCCGCGCCTGGAGCAACCGCATCACCGCGATCGAGAAGAACGCCTTGTCCAGCAGCGCGACCCGGACCGTAACCCGTGCCGCCGTCACCTGATCCAACAGCCGGGTGAGCACCGCGGTCATCGGCTCCTTCTCGCCCACGGCCGTCAACCCGAGCGTGTACCGGTCCGGTCCCCCGACGAGGCACGCGGTGGCGTACGTGTGGAACGTGTGGGTGCCGCCGGCCCCCTTGGACCGGGTGGTGTCCCGGTTCGGCGTCCCGAAGTACCCGATCCGGTGGTAGTCGATCGCGACCCGAGCCGCCCGCTTCCGCTTGCCGAGCGGGGCGTGGAGGGCCGGCCGCAACCGCCGCTCGAGGGTGCGGCGCCGCTTGGGCAGCGTGAGGTACAAGCAATCCCAGATGGCCTGCCCGGACGGGGCGTCGGCGATCGCGGCACAGGCCGCGGCCACCGAGCGGGCGAACGCCGCGGCGAACAGCACCACCCGCCACACCACCTCGGGTGTACAGGTGCGGCGACGCTTGGGCAGTTGGACCGCACGGCCGAGCCAGTCGGTCAGGACCGGACGGAGGTGCCGGGTGGCGTGGGCCGGGGTGGCTCGGATAGACTGACGTTTGGGTCGCATGGGGGCTCCGACAGTGGAGGCGTGGTAACCACCATTGACCGGTAAACCCATGCGGCCCGCTACTCATAAATCGCCCAACTTGAAACTACTGGATTCGCAATGGAAGGGATCTTACTGTTCGTCGTCGCGTGTCTGGTTATCGGGGTCCTGGGACGCATGGCCATGGGCCAGTCGGCCGGCGAGGCCACCAAGACCACTCTCGGCAATTTCGGTGGCGGCATGAAGACGGCGGGCAAGATCGCGGGCTTCGGTTGGAAGGTCTACCGGCGGCGCTAACCAACGTCGGGGGACGCCCACCCCCGCTTCTTTCAACCCATTCGGAGCGATCCATGGAGTTCATCAGCGTCGCGTTCGGTCGGCTTTTCATCCTCGCCTGCCTCGCAATGGCCTTCGCCATGATGGTGATGAAGAAGTACGCCGAGCAACACCCCACGGACGCAAAGCGGCTACAGGTCAAAGCGGGCAGAACGCTCGGAGGGTGGCTCAAGAAGCATCTGAAGTAAACAGAAACGCTGCAGTTTCACTCAAGCAAGGGACGCACCCATGAACGAAGTCTTGTTTGTGATTTTCCTGATCGGCTGGTTCGGGTTCTGGATCTGGCTCCGCTTCGCTAATCCCGAGGCGTTCCGGAAGGCGCACGACACGATGCAGGGCGCCATCGACAAAGCAGCCGGGGCGGCATCCGACGCGGTCCACCGTGCGGTCAGCCGCAAGAAGTAAACAGTGTCAGCCACCCTGCATCTGAGGCCATCATGGAACCACAGAACCCTCGACTCGACTGGCGCGGCACCGACCTTCGCGGTGTGAATCTTCAGGGCGTCAACCTGGAGAGCGCGGACCTCCGAGGCGCCGACCTCCGCGGAGTCAACATGAGCCGCGTGAACCTCCGCTATGCGGACCTGCGTGGTGCGAGCATCCAGCAGGCGAACTTCCAGAACGCCAACCTCTACGGCGCGAAGATGCAAGGGGTTGAAGCCCAGATGACTGACTTCCGGGGTACTGACCTGCGGCAGGCGAACCTCGCGGGCGCGTATCTAGACGGGGCGATGATGTCGGGGCCGGACATCGCCAAGCTGCTGTTTCAGGAGGCGGTGCGTGGGAACGAGGTGAAGGAGCCATCAGCACCCGAGTACACGAAGGCTCGCGAGATCGAGCGGTGAGAAACTGGTTGCGCGAGCAATCCGACTGTGTCATGGTCGGGGAGTGCAAGCGGCCTTCATTTCCCATCCATACCGTTTTTCCGCAGCAGACGTTGTCGCTTGCAACCCGTCGCGTCTGCTGCGGAAAGCCGGTAGAGAGTGAGACCTAATGTTCGATGACGACGACTTTGGAATTGGCGTGTTGTTACCGTGGCAGATAGGGCTGCTGATCGTGGTCTGCTTGGTCGGGTACGCGATCTGGTACAGCCGTCTGCCTGATGCGGAGAAGGCGGAGATGTGCGCCGCAAAGGCCGCGAAGCTTCACCTGGAGAGTCGGTACGACAAGGAACTCGATTGCCTTGTGAAGATCGACTCCACGCACTGGCAGAAGATCGAAAAGTATAAGAGGTCCGGAATCGTCGAACTTCAAGACGGCGCGAAGCCATGAGCCACTTCTTTTACTCTGACCCGCTTGCTGCTGCTTGGATGGCCTCTCGTTACGAAATGGTCTTCTGCACAGCAACCGGGGAGATCATCGACCGGTGGGTCATCGACAGTCTGATCAGCACGACGCGAAATAACCCAGAAGGCGTGTCTGGAAAGTACACGAAGCTCTTCGTGCATCACGACAGCTTGTTTCTGTTGGAGCCCATCTTGAATGACGTCATTTGGACGGTGCGAGAGGGGTTCTACGAAGTGCAGCGCATCTGCGACGTTTACGATCTGCCCGTTCATAACACTTGGGCGCTGCATCGAATTGCCGAACGAAACGGCATCCCTTTCATGTGGCCCGAGCAGGAGGCAGCATGATCTGCCGTGTTTGCGAAGGAGCCAGTTACCTGCTGTTCCTCAAGCTCCGGGAATACTGGCACTGCCCATGTTGCGGCGGAGCTGGTGTGAGCGTTCAGCACGGCCCGTCGGTGATCGGCCCCGGGACCAGAAGGCGGAAGAAGTCGTGACCCCGCTCGCGCAGACCGCCCTCGACTTCGCGCGAGAGTGCCTCAAGTGGCGGAAGGCGGAGTTCTCAGGAACGTCCCACACGGAATTGATGTGGTTCAACGCCCCGGGCGGAATTCGCTTCCTGCGCTTTGGCGACCTGAGCGCTGTGATGAGTGCTGTCCGCGAATGGTGCGACCGGACGGGATGCCGAATTGAGATGCACTACTCGCCCGATCAGAACGGCTTCGGTGTGCTGTGTGAGGGCGTTGACACCTGGGATGCCGATCCCTGCCACGCGCTCCTCGAAGCTTGCGTTGAAGCCAGTCGAAAACTGAAGATCGCGTAACCGCCCGACAACCTGAACCCCGCGAGCAGAGGCACCGTGCCGCGTGCTCGGGACACCGCGCGCCCAAATGGAGACTCCGATGAGCTTCGATTCGAGACTCGCCGAGGACGTGATGTACGCATCGGCGTTTTGCCTCTGCGATGGATGGCCGGAGCTGGTTGACCTGACCCCGGCCGAACGGCTGGATCGCATCGTCGCGTACTTTGAAGCGGCGTTCATGGCCTACCGCGACGGGCTTGCGGGGTGGGTACCCGAGCCGAGCGCGAATTAAGCACCACGAACTCGCAACAGGAGGAGCGCCGTGTTGACCGTGAAGCAGGCCGCCGCGCACGCCTGCGTGTGCGAGTCTATCACCCGGGCGTGGGTCAAAAGGGGGCTGCTGCCGCACTTCCGCATGAGCGCGTCGGGCAAGCCGGGGCAGGGGAAGATACTGATTCAGGTGGAAGACCTCGACGGCGTGATGGCGGGATTCAAGTTGGGGGCGAAGGAGCCGGAGCCCGCCCCGGCCCCGGTGAATCGGCCGCGTTCGACGTTCAAGCACCTTAAGTTCTGACGCCCGCCTCACCTCGCGGGCCGTTCGCCGCGTCCAGCAGGTGCTCGCAGTCCTTCGACAGCTCCTGGTAGTGCCGGGCCAGCATCCCGGTGTCCCGGTGCCCGAGCAGCGTCGCCACCGTGATCGGGTCGTGCCCCTCCTTCAGCTTGCGGGTCGCGAACAGGTGCCGCAGGTCGTACATGGCGAACCGCTTCTCCCCCTCCCGGGCCTTCGTCGCCCGCTCCCGCCGCCGCTCCGCCAGTGCTGCCACGTGCGCCGCCTTCGCCTTCGCCCGCTCGGCCGGGTCGGCGATCTTGTAGCCCTGGAACCGCGGCAGCTTTGGCACGGCGGCCTCCGCCCCCGACATCTTCACCAACAGCCGCTGGAGCCGGCACACCAGCGCCTGGGCGGTCCACGGGTTGCCGTCCCGGTTGAGGAACAGCGGCCCGGTGGGCCGGAGGGCGGCCAGGCGGGCCAGCGTCGCGTGGGCGGCCGCGGACAGGTAGATCACCCGCCACCGCTTCTTCCCCTTCGCCTCCGGCGGCGGCAGTTCGACCCGGCGGAACTCCGGCCGCAGGTGCCGGGCCTCGATCCGCCGCGCCTCCTGCGGGCGGCACCCGGCCTCGTACGCGAAGGTGAGCAGGTCGCGGAACGGGTCGCTCTCGGCCACGTGCCCCAGCAGCGTCGCGAAGTCGGCCGCCGTCATGGTGGTGTCGCGCTTGGTCCGCCCCGGCTTCTCCACCCCGCGCAGGGGGTTGGCGGCCACGTACCCGAGCTTCTCCGCCCACGCGTACGCGCGGGTGACGTCGCCGATGGCGTTCCGCCGCTGGTTCGGCCCCCAGGCCGGTTTGGAGTCCGCCCACTCGGCCACGTGGAACGGCTTGAGGTCGGCGGCCGGGAGGGTGCGGGCGGTGCGGAGGTGGTCGCAGAACGACTGGACGTGCTTGCGGGCCAGCTCGTAGGTGCGGGGGCTGCGGTGCTTCTGGCACCAGTCGAGAAATTTTTCGAACACGTCGGCGGCGGTGCGGTCGGATCTGTTGGCGGGGGAAGGGGTCGGCTTCTCGGGCCGGGCCATCAGTTCGTGGAACCGGCGGTCGGCCTCCTTCTTGTCGGGGCCGAGGTTGTGCCGGGTGCCGTCGATGGTGACGAAATAGGCGTTACGGTCTTCGCGGAACCAGGGCTTCGGTGTGCGGGCCATAGGAAACACCCCTGAAAAGTGCGTGACAAAAGCCACAGCACCCGTCAGGGGTATTATTCCGTACCGCGATTCTGTACCAAGTGTCCCGTCGCGAAACCGTTCTCGCCACAAACCCTTGGTATTTCAAGCTCCTCGAGCACAACACTCTTCGAACTCCAACAGGTCTCCACGCGCGAGACTTTTCGGCACCGTATCGCGTCGAAGCACTGGAAATCACAGCGTTTCGTGGGAAAGGAGCCTAGGCGTACGCTGTTCACCGATCGGCCGTTCAGATCGCGTTCGGTGTCCGAGGAAAACACTCCTCGAACCTCTCGATGTCTCTCTGCTATTAACTCGCGGGTTCGGCTGTCGTGTCAGCAAAACTGACACCGCCTCCGGTTAACGGGTGCGCGACTTTTGGTCCGTCAAGATCCCGCGCACCGGCATCGCAGCCGTTCGCGGTGCCTCCGTCGAGCCGGTGACCCACTTGCTGATCGACCACGACACCAAACACGCGGCGAACTTTGACACCGTGTTCGAGGCGCAAGAGGTCGAGGTGAAGCGGGTGGGGCCGCGTGCCCCGAACATGAATGCGTACGCCGAGCGTTGGGTGCAGACCCTGCGTCAGGAGTGTCTGCACCACTTCCTCGTACTGGGCGCGGGGCACCTGGGCCACCTGGTAAAGGATTTCGTGGCCCATTACAACGCGGAGCGGCCGCACCAGGCTAAGGACAACATGCCGCTCCCCGTGGCCGACGAGCCGGAGCCGCGGATCCTGACGTTCCCGACCGGCCGGGTGGAGTGCAAGGAGCGGTTCGGTGGGCTGCTGAAGCACTACTACCGGGCCGCAGCCTGACACATCTCGTGCGCTCTCAGCCGCTGAGATGCCGTTGCCGCCGCCCTGCGGTGGGCGGTGCCCGCACGCACCGTCGAGTCGCTTCGGTGTCACTGTGCTGGGTTCTGGGCGGGCCATGCCAGATCTTGAGACATCGACTCGCCGCCCTGACAGGGGCGCCCCCCTTTCGGGACCGCCACCCCACCACGGTCAAGATTTTGCAAAGGACGTTCAAGGCTTTGGCTTGAGCGTCTTTGACAGCTTGTCGTCCTCTAGCCATTGGTTGCAGTCGAATCGCACCGTTGGCCGCCCTTTCCGTGCCACCGTAATGTACTCCAAGTGCCACCCCGCAGCCGGGTTCTTCCCGTCGCTGCGCACCGTTAGGCCGCTCAGTTCGCCCACGTCCTTCACGTTCTTCAGGGTGCAAGTGTCGGTCTGGTTCCGCTCGAACGCGTTGCCTGTAACCAAGTCGTTCAACTTGTGCTCCCCGGTCGAGCCGTCCTTACCGACGATGGTGACGAACACGCCCGCGTCTGTGCCGGCGAGGCTCTTGTCGCTCGTTTTGATCGTGAGCACGTAATCGACGTTAAGGGCACCGGGCAAGACCTTCGGGTTGGTCGGGCGGTCCTCGCCGTTCTGCTTCATGAACACCCGACCGTACCCGGCCGGGTACCGGGCAATGACCATCTGCTTGTCGTTGACCCGCCACTGATTACTGCCATCAAGCGTTTCCGCGAACCCGAGCATTGCGTTGTCCTCAGTCAGTAACACGCCCGCGGGCGCGCCGAGCTTGGCCATTAGCCGGTTCACCTCGTCCTTCGCAAGGAAGCTGAGCTTGATCATGGCGACCGTGTTGTAAGCGGGTGGAACGCGGCGGTAGTCGATCCACCCGCCCTTCGGGTCCAGTTTGAGTTCCTTCTCGTCGAACTCTTTCCGAGTGATCCGCTTGCCATAATCAAGCGGGGGCTGGTCCATCCACTTGTCGAACTCGGTCGCGTCGGCGAGCAATGCCTTCGCCAACTCCTCTGCGGTCAACCCGGTGGCGGACTTGGTAACGTGGTTGAGGACACTGAGTTTCACCTGCTTGATGAAATCCTGCAGGGCCACGAGCCCGAGCGCCTTGGCCACCGTCTCGAACGCCACGACCGTCTTCCCGACCGCGTCCGGCAGGCCTGCCATCGACATCAGCGCCGGCTTGAAGGCGTCGAGGATCTCCCGCGCCTTCGCCAGGTCGGCCTTCCCGGTTGGGTTGAACATCAGCGCGAGCGCAAGTTCGTGGCTCACCTTCGGCAGCTTCTCCAAGCCGGCATCGATGTCCGCGATCCATGCCTTCTGGTACCACGTGAGCGGGGTCGGGATGGCGGTCGCCCGCACGTCGGCGTAGAGCGTGTTGCGCAACGCGGTGAACTGAGCCGCAAGCGTGAGTTTCACGTTGTCGCCGGTGAGCAGTTGGGCGAGGGGCGTGCCCGGACGGCCGGCTATCATCTGTCGGTGAATGAACCCGTCCACCCCGTCGCCGATGCTGGTCTTGTACGTTGGGGCCGGCACGTACTTGTCGAAGTACCCTTCGACGACAATGTGGCGGATTGCGTTCTTCGGTTCGGTCTGGAAGTTGAACGCATCGCCGGTGTAGTAGTTCACGCAGGTGTGCCCGTACAGGTCGCCGGCCGCGTGCGCCAGGAAGCCGGCCACGAACGCGCGCGTGGCCGGCGTGGCGTCCGGCCCTTTCCCAGTGTAGGCCGCCACCCACAGGTGTCGCAGCCACGGGTCGGGCCCGGGACCGTTCTTGTTCACGTCCACGCCGGTCTCGCCGGTGGTTAACTTGCCCGCAGGGTGAATGATCTGCTGCCCGGTCAGGATGTCCGGGAACGCATCCGGCCCCAGCACCCCGGCCCGGAACTGGTCCGGGTATCTCCTGAGTGCCTCCAGGATGCGCGGGTCTACCATGTAGTCGCCGATTTTGACCGGCTTACCGTCCACGCCCTTCCTAAGCTGATTCGTGGTTGGGTCCACCTCGTAGAAGGTGACTAGACCATCGTCGTTCGCATCCTTCATCGCTTCCTCAGCGAGGTAGACGTGCGTTTTGGGCTTCCACGCGAGCGCCGGCTGCGAGGCGAAAGGCAGTATGCACACTGCGACTGCGGAGAGATAAACGTGACGGAACACGCGGGCTCCTCGGGGTCGGGAAAGGCGGCAAGGTGAACAGCAACAATCTGTGTTGGGCATGAATGCGGCGCCGGCTCCCTAACTGACCGTAATAATCGCAAAAACGATAATTGTTTTTAGAAACAAACACAAATCCGTGTACCGATCGAGCTCCACTTAACGCCTGCCCGTCGCTTGTACCAAGTACGCCTTCCGCCGTTCGATCCGGTCCTTCGGTACCCCCGGCCAGTTGGCTGGATCGGCCATCACTTTGGCTAACCCGACCGAGTCGTTCTTGACTGCCAAGGGCTGCACTAGTTTTCGCGACGCCGGTGTGTAGTCGCCCCGGAAACGGAGGTCGACAAGCACATCTCGCACCTTCGGATCGAGCTTGTCCCAGTCCACTTTGCCGTAGGTCTCAACTACATCATTCTTTTCGCAGATCCGCTTCACGTCAGCAGCCGCCTCGTCGTAGCTGATGGCGAACAGAGCCTTCTGCTGGGCTCGGGTGATTTCCACTTCGGCGAGGTTGGCTTTGACGTAGGCTTTGGCGTCGTCGCCCTTCTTACCAGCCCCGTCGGCCAGAGACTTAGCGGTCGGTCCTGGCACCCCCGCTGCCGTCAAGTCTTTCTCGGCCTGCGCGATCGACCGCTCCTTCAGGTCGTACCCGCGGCCGATCGTCACACCGGACGACGCCGACGGGACGTGCGGGCGCCGGCTGAAGTGCACTGATTTGGGGTCATCGTTCCCCTCGGCGTCGAACGTGAGCTGGCCGCGCGGAACTTTGAGATCGTCGTTTGCGGCAGTAGAGGTTGTAACGACGATGGCGAGTAGACAGGCGGCGAACGGGAGCCGGATCATTTCGGACCTCGGGTTCGGGTACAGCAACGTTGCGATCAGGTCGGCCCGGTCACTTAAACTTGATTACCCAATAAACGACCACGTTCACCGGACGTGTCTCAGCATCGCCACCACCGGTGATCTCGTGGACGTGGTCACCGTCTTTTTCAAGTGGCAGTTGGCTCTTTTTGTTTTCATCGTTAATACTGGTTACTGTGTGGGCATTTTCCGCGGCGCCACCCGCTTTTCGGGATGCTTTGAGTTCCATCTTGAGAGGGTGGCTGTGAGCACCCTTTTTATCAGTTGTGAACGCGTCCTTGCCGGCGGGGCGCGCCGTCGCGTATCCCTGGCTCAGACCAACTGTTCGTGGCTCGCCTTTGTCTCGACCAGCTGGGCCCATGAAGGGGGACGTGTCGAGACCGCGGAGGAAGTACCCCCGGTAGTCGGGTAAGTGGAGAGCGTGTGGTGCCGACCTCTGTGGGATATAATTTGGACCGTCCAAAACAGCTCTCAGTTCCCACAGATCGGCGCGAACCCCGTCGAGGGACTTGTCCTCCCACTTCCGGCCGTCGCACAGGAGCCAACCGATTTCCGCCTCGGTCCAAACACCGCCGTCGCTCCTCTTCGGCGGCCATGTCCCAGCGAACGCCGTAACCGTCCCGACCGGCGGGCTGGTCCGCGACAGGTGGGAAACGTCTTCGGCCGTCTTGGTCGTCGTCAGGCGGTCGGCTAAGAGGGCGGCCTTCAATTCAGCAACCTCCTGGCGCAGTTTGGCCACATCGTCGGACTCGGCTGGCTTCATTCCGAACACCGCCACGGCCGCTACCACGGCCGCTCCGCACCCTGCCGCGGTGAGCCCCGATCGCCTGGTCATAGCTGCTCCCGGATGAAACGGTTCGATCGGCGGTCCAAGTCCGCTACTTCGGGCTCGTAAAAGCCGCGAACGGGATGAGGACCCGGAACTCCGCGCCCTCCCGCTCCCATTTCTTCGCCTCGCCCGCCCGCCAGCTTTCGGGGTCGTTCGGTTGGGCGGCCAGTACGGGGCCGAGCACATACACGCGCCACTCGCCCGCGGCCGGCCACATTTTTACTCTCCCATCCCAGAGCCCGGGCAGGTCCTTCTTCAGGTCGTTGAGCAGTATGGCCTCCGGGACGCTCGCCGCGATTTTCTTCGGATCCGGCCGTTTGGTCGCCGGCGCGAACCGGTCACCCATCTTCCCGTACAGCCGGCCGAGGTCGGGCGGGACGATCAACAACCAGTAGTCACCGAGCTGGCTGATTACCTCGAACCGGTCCTTCGGGCAGATCACCTGGGCGTGGGCCGGGAAGACGTAGTACGACTTGGTTGGATCAGCAGTCAGCTCGTAACCGCCGTAGCCGGCTGCGCCGGGAGGCGGGGTCGGTGCGGCCAGCAGCCGCATCCGGCCTAGGACGCGGGCCCGGTACTCGGGCGGGACGTCTGCCAGCGCCAGTTCCCGGTCTCCGTTTCGCATGGGGGTAGTCAGCCACTCGACCTGTGGCCCGGGCGGCTTGGCGCCTGCCGCCGGGTAGTGACCGCGGACCCAATACGGGTCTGGAAGAGTCGTGCCGGCCTTGGCGACGATTTCGTCCAATGCGACGACGACGGCTAATAACTTTTCCTCGACCTTGGGGGCCGCGTCGGTTCCGGTCAGGAGGCTGACGGCGGTTGTGTAGTGTGTCGTGACTTTGTCGTTTACGCGCCCGTTCCCGACCCCGGCTTGCCCGACCAACCGAACCCACCGGAGCATCCCGACCACCCCGGTCGCCGCCCGCCGAAGGGCGTCGGGGTTCGGTGACTGTTCACCGGGCCGGGCCGCGGCGGTGCGGACCCCGAGCACGCCCGACACCCCCGACAGGGGACTCGGCTCGAACTTCTCGCCCTTCTCGACCTGCGGGTTGACCCCCCACCGGAGGCAGTCCGAGTAGGTGCGCTGGACGGCCGCCCGGCTCGCGTCGCGTCGCATCGTTGCGGCCTCCAAGTCGAGGGCCTTTGCCTCGGCGGTGAGGTCGGCGATCTCGCGCGCGAGGTCGGCCGCCCGCTTCCGCAACTCGGCCACCTCCTTATGGAGCGCGTCCTTCTCCCCCAACTTCTCGGCCCACTTGACCCGGACATCGGCCGAATCTTTCAGGAGCGTGTCGATATCCAGTTTGGTTTCGGCGTCCTGGAGTTCTCCCTTGGCGTCCTTGATTTTCCCTTCAAACTCGACCAACGTGTCGCGGACAGACGCCACTGTGGCTGTCACCCCGTTCGGGCCGCGGGCGATGTCCCGCAACTGGTTCTCGTCCTTCGCATCCTGGGCGGCGTTGATCGCGGCCAAGAGCGCGGCGCTCTTCTTCTTGATCGAGTCTACCATCGCGCCGATCGCCAGCTCCTCGACCTTCGCCTTGTACGCTTCGATCCGGGCCCTCGTCCGGGCGATCTCCTTGGCCGTCGCCCGTTCAACGGCCGTGACCGCTCCGTTGGCGTCGAGAACGACAACCAGGTTGCCGGTGAGCACCTGTGCGAGCAACCGGCGGGCTCCCTCGCCCGCCGCACCGGCTGCCCCGGCCGCGTCCTTTAGCTTCGCCTTCGCGGTGTCGACGGCGGCCTTGGCCCGGGCCGCATCCTTCTGAAGGTCCGCCGGGAGCACCGCAACCAGCTCGTCGATCGCCTTTGGCAGTTCGGTCTTGAGCGTGGCGTCGTCGAACCCACTCAGCCGGCCCCACTTTTCGACCCGGGCCTTGATGTCCGCGACCACCGTTCCGCCGCTCTCCAGCACGTCCTTCAGCGCCGCCGCAAGGGCGTCGTTCTTGAGCTTGATCCCGGCCTTTCCAAGGTCGACCTTGATCGTCCCCCGAACTGGGTCGAACTCGACCGGCAGGTCCAGGTGGACGGCCGCAACTAGTGGGGCAACGACCTTTCGGAACTCGGCCGGGGCGAGCGTCTTGAGCTGGTCAAGGAATTTCTTTCCGTCTTCCCCGAGCTTCGTCACGTCCGCTCGGCGGTCGGCGACCCACCCCTTGACGTCCCCCCACCCCTTCTTCATGTCGGCGCTGCCCCACTTGCCGATGGTCAGGTCACCGAGTCTGGCGACGTCATCGACCACCTCCCCGAGTTGCCCCAGGGCCTGAAGCGGGTTGTCCCAGTTGATCTGGCCCAGCTTCTCAGCGATGGTCAGGGCTTGGTCGACGGCCGTCCCGATGGCCAGGCTGGCCCCGCCGGTGAACGGTGCCAGAACGACGGTCACCACCTTGACGATCGCCTTCAAGATGGACAGGAACGAGGTCTTCTTGCTGTCCTCGATCTTCTGGGCAATGTGCTCCAGCTTCGGTCGGAGTGCGTCGAGGTCCTTGACCGCCTGCTCAACGATCTCGGTCGCCTTGGTCTGGGCCGCGAGCAGGGCGTCGACCTGGGCCGCAGCCAGGTCGCAGGTCCGCCGGGCCAGCTCCAACCGCTTGCCGGCCGCCGCTGCGTCGCCACCTTGAGCCTTTTTCAGCAGGTCGTTCGCCTCGACGGCGAGGCGGGCGACCTCAACCTCCAACTCGGCGGCCCGCGCGAGGAGGGCCGCCATCTCCCGCCCCTTGGCGGCAATCTCTACCCCGAGCCGGGCGGAGGCGTGCTCCAGTTCGCGCACGTCGGCCTTGTCCCGGCGGACCGCGTATCGGTCCCTCAGGTCGTCCTCGTGTTGGGCGTCTGCCAGAGCTTTGCGCAGGTCGCCGAGGGCGTCCGTCACGTCTTTCTTGTACGCGGCAAACGATTTCTCCGGCATCGCCGTCAGGTCCCACTCGGCACCCCCGAGGTGCGTGGCCAACCCGCGCAGGGCCGGCGGGCCGTCGACCGGACCCGCCTGGTAGGCGTCCCGGATGGCGCGCTGAAGATCGGCCATCCCCCGGACCTGGCCGGCGACGGCCGCGAGGTCGTCCCCGAGCCGCTTCCGCTCAGCGGCCGACGCCTGCCGGCCCCAGTCCAGCCGGATCGGCAGGTCGCCGAGCAGTGGAGCGCTCTCCCGGGAAGCGACCCAGAAGGCCGTACGCGGCGGGACGTGGGCGGCGAGGTGGCCCCGGTCGAGGGCGTCGATCTCTTTGAGGTGCGTGGTGAGATCGGCCACGAACCCCTTCGGGTCGTCCCCGGCGAGCACTTTGAACCGCTGCTGTTCGAGTTTGGGCAGTTTGGCCTCCCACCGGAGGTAGCCGTTGGCCCCGCGAACGGCGTCCAGGACGGCCCGGTCGAAGTGCCCGGCCGCGGGGGCGTGATTCCACCGGACCGGGGCGGCCGAGGCAGTTTTGCCGGCGGTCGGGTCGTCGGCGAAACATCCTGGCAGTTTGCACGTCTCCCAATATTTCGCCAGGCCGTTCGGGGCGGCGTCGTCGGTGAGTACGAGCGCGCCCTCGCCGCGGTAGCTGTACAAGAACACGTAGCGCAGCCAGATGGCGGCCGCTGGCAGGGTTTCGTCGTCTTTGCCGGCATCGGGTGGCCCGACCGCTTCCTTCAGCCAGTCGATCACCTCGATTGCCTCTTTTTCGGCCTTGCCTGCCGGAAGGCGCTCCTGGTACCCCTTTCCGTCAGCCCGCGCGGACCGGAAGGCTTCGGTCACCTTCTCGAGTACCTTCGGGTCGCGGAGTGCGGTTCGCACTTTGGCGAAGAGACTGAGCCGCTCGAGGGATCGGCTGACCGGCAGCCACTGCGGTCCCTCAGCTGGGCGTGGCCCCGGCTTGTCGGGATCGAAATCGAAGCTGATCTTGAACGACAGCCGGGAGAGCCACTCCGCCACAGGCGCCAAGTCCGGCCCGGCGCCGGCCGGACCGTTCCCCCGCCATGTGTCGAGCTGAAGGTTGACCAGCCGCCACACCGAGAGCAGCCCGCGGGCGTCCGGCTCCGGTGCGTCGCCGGGGCGGCCGAGGATGTCGGCCGTGGCCGGGATGAAGTCGGCGTGTTCGGCGGCCATGTAATCGGGCCGCTTGTCCGTTCCCCAAGGCTTGCGGAATCCGAGATCGACGACGAACCCGGTGGAGTCGGCAAGCCGGCGGCGGAGCGGGTCGGGCTGCCTCTCGGCCACAGCGATCCGCAGGTAGATGCCGAGGAGGAGTTCGAGGGCCGACCGCTCCTTATTCCCGATGGCAATTAGCGCTTCGGTGTGCCGACCGGCCGGCTGTTCCGCCTTGGCGGCGGTTTCCGCGAGCCGGGCGAAAGTGGCCCACCCGTGTAGCCACGCCAGGGCCCGGTAGCGGAGCGCACGCTCTTTTAGTTCGTGGTCGGCGACGCCCGGCCCCAGTTTGGAGATCTCGGCGCCGAGTGCGTCGACCTGTTTCAGGTTCTCGTTCAACGTACGAGCGAGTTCGCCGACCTCCTCGGGCCGGGGCTGCTTCCGGTCGACCGACTCGTACAGGGCTTTCAGCGCCTGGTTCAGCCGGGCCGCCGCGGATGCCGGACGGGTCACGTCGACCGCCGCCGGCTTCGGACGCTGGTCGGCTCCGACGAACGGCAGGGCCGCCGTCAGGGCAATGATGGATGCGATCGCACCGAACTGGGTGAGCCGGTTCATACGTGCGCCTCGGGGAGTCTGGCCGTTCGGAAGGTCGCTTCGTGACTACTTGACGCGGATCAGGAAAAAGAGCTCCTGGTATGCGGGCTGATTGGCGCCTGAAGTGTCGCCGCCGTCCGCGTCCTTACCGTTCTTGTCCCCAACGAACCCGGTGAGCGGGTGCTCGTGTGCCCCGCCTTTCTCGGTCGGCGGGCCGTTGAGGTAGTCGTAGGTCCGGCCCCGGTAGTTCGGGATTTCGACGTAGCTGTTCCGGTCAGTGCTGGTACTGCCGTCGAACGTTGGAATGCGGTGCTCGTGTTCGCCATTTCTCCCGACCGCGAGTCCGGAAATGTTGGCGAGCTTCAGCGCCGGCAGGTTGTTGCTTCCACCGGCAGCCTTGGCCAAGTCGGCGACGGTATTCCGTCCGGCGGTCGCTCCTTTCGGGAACCGGTCGACGAGGTTCGGCTTTGTCCCGGTCAGGATCGCCCCGTTCGTCTCCACCGGCTTACCGTCGCACACCTCCCATCCGGGCGGGACACTTGCTCGGTCGCCCCACCACATGACGACCGTACCGATTGGCGGGCGCGTTTTCGACAACTCCGAAAGTTGCTCGTTGGCTTCCGTCAGCTTGAGTTCCAGAGCGCCGGCCAGCCGCGTGAGTTCCTCGACCTGTTTCGCTAAGGGGTCGGGGGCTACGCCCGCCAGCGGGGCGGCGAACAACTCGCGGCGGGTCGGGTCCACGTGCTCGCCTCGTTATGGGGGGCAGGCGATCTTTTCATCGCCGAACGCTATCAAAACCTTTTGAGCCAACGCGTAAGTCAAGCACGCAGTCCGCAAGGACGCGTTCTTGCGTTACGACCGGGTGGTTCAGGTGAGACGTCTTGAGGTCCCATACGGCATTCCCAACTGTGACGTACTTCAAGTGGAACCTTACGGACTTCCAGTTGGTAATATCCGCCCCAAGTCCACCGAGTTTAAGTTCACTGCTTGCTCGACGGTCGAGCAAGAAAAATCTTAAAATAGGTTTTGGTCACGGAGAACGGCTGCGTGAATCCGTCAATGCGCCAACTCGCCGGCGCCACCACAATTTCACCCACCGGATTTATTTCGCCCATTACCGGATGAGGGTCGCCGACAGACGCGCTGTTCCAGTTCCCCGCGCACACAGCCGCGGCTAATTGAGGTTCGATCGTCGCTATCGAACTAGCTCGTTTTCCTACTCGCTATCCACCCTTCAATGCGGATTCCCACTGTGCCCGGGTTACTCGGCGAGTGGCACTTGCGGCACGTGATGCGGGAGCTCGTGGCCCATTACAACAAGGAGCGCCCGCACCAAGCGAAGGATAACGTGCCGCTCCCCGAAGCCGAAAATCCTGACGTTCCCGACCGACGTGGTGAAGTACAAGGAGCGGCTTGGTGAGCTCCTCAAGCACTACTACCGAGAGCAACCGCCTGAGCCCCTCGGAATCGTCCCTCACCCGCGACACAAACACATTACCGCGGCCCGGCGATGTGATGCCCGCACGCGCCGACTGCTCGTTCCAGCGCCGTCGCGCTGGTTGTCGGGCGTGCAAAATTGTTGAGACATCGGCTCGCCGCGCGAACTGCGGTCAACCACTGCCGCAGCCGCCGTTCGGCCGCGGACAAGGTTTTTGCACGGAACGTGTCCGGCGTCGTCCACCGATGTTAAACTAACGCCCTTCGCGGGAACAGCGCCGCGCAGAAACAATTACATTTGGCTGTTCTTCGACGAATGCCCCCGTACCGCTTTTCTCGCCGCAGCGTTGCCCGAAATCGCATCGGCCGGTTCGGGGCGCCCGACCGCATCGCCAGCGAAGACCACTCGCTCCAACCGAGGGGCGGTCCGCGGCTCGCACGGGTGCGCGCTACGACGGCGCGCGGTCGGGCGGCGGAGCGACTGGCTGCCGGGGCCGGGGGCCGGTCGAGCAACTCTCCGGTGCCGCGTGTCGCGTGGCGGGGATGCTCATGAGCCCAAAAACGAACTGGGTCACCGTCACGGATTCGCGCTACCAGTGGGAGCGCGACGCCCTCGATTTCGTCCGCGACCGCTGGCCCGACCACGAGCCGTACCGTGCGTGGTCGAACTTCGAGTTCATTGCGCTCGACGGCAGCATCAACGAGGTTGACCTGCTGCTGCTCACCCCGATGGGCTTCTTCCTCGTCGAGATCAAAAGCCGGCCGGGGCGGGTGTCCGGCGATGCGGGCACCTGGACGTGGGACACCGAGGGCCGACTCGTCACCGTCGGGAACCCGCTCCTCGCTGCCAACCTGAAGGCCAAGAAGCTCCGCGCGCTGCTCGAGCGCCAAAAGGCGGTTAAGGTCAAGGGCGGTCTGCCGTTTGTGGAGCCGCTCGTTTTCCTTTCCGCGCCGGGGCTTCAGTGCGATCTGCGCGACACGGCGGTTTACGGCGTCTGCCTGCGTGACGCGGACGCCGAGGGCGGCCGGCCGGAGCGGGCCGGAATACTCGCTGCGGTCAAGAGGCGCGAGTGCCCCGGCCTGAAGCCGAAGCACGGCCCGTTCATCGACCGCCCACTCGCGAAGATCGTCAGTCAGGCCATCCAGCAGGCGGGAATCCCGAACCAGCACCGCCAGCGGCGGGTGAGCGACTACGTGCTCGGTCGACTCCTCGACGAGGGGCCCGGCTACCAGGACTGGGAGGCGTCCCACGTCCAGAACGTCGGCGGCAAGCGGCGCGTCCGCCTCTACCTCGTGTGGAACGAGGCCACGGCCGACGACCGGCAGATGGTCGAGCGGGCCGCCCGGCGGGACTACCAACTGACCGAGGCCCTCCAGCACCCCGGCGTTCTCCGGACCCTCGGCTACACCGAGCACGAGATCGGCCCGGCGGTCGTCTTCGAGCACGACCCGAACGCACTCCGGCTCGACCACTATCTCGCTCAGCGGGGCGACCGGCTGGGGGCCGACGTGCGGCTCGATCTGCTCCGACAGATCGCGGAGGTCGTCCGGTTCGCCCACGAGAAGAAGGTCGTCCACCGGGGCCTCTGCCCGCGGAGCATCCTCGTCCACGACCCGGACGGGCCGCGGCCGCGGGTGAAGGTGCACAACTGGCAGGTCGGCTACCGGGTCGGCGGGTCGTCGTCGGGCGGGACGCGGGACATCACCGCCACCTCACACGTTGATCTGCTGGTGGAGGACGCGGGAACGGCGTACATGGCTCCGGAGGCGGTCCTGCCCGCCGACACCGCCGGCGAGCACCTCGACATCTTCTCACTGGGGGCCGTCGCCTACCACGTCTTCACCGGCACGCCGCCGGCCGGCAACCGGCTGGAGCTGGCCGAGAAGTTACGGCAGACCCGCGGGCTGCTCGTGAGCGACGCCCTGAACGGGGCGGCACCCAGCCTCCAGGAGTTGGTGCAGTACAGCACCCACCCGGACGTGACGAGCCGCGTCGACTCGGCCGCCGACTTCCTGGCCGGGCTCGACCTCGTCGAGGAGGAGTTGACCGCCCCGACGACGGATGCGCTGGTCGACCCGGTGCGGGCTCAGAAGGGGGACGCGCTTCCCGGCGGGTTCACCGTCGTCCGCCGGCTCGGCCAGGGGGGCACGTCGGTTGCGCTGCTGGTCGAGCGGGAAGGTGAAGAGTACGTCCTCAAGGTTCCAAACACCGCGGACGACGAGCCGCGGTTGCGGGCCGAGGGCGAGGTGCTCGCCAAATTGCGGCACCCCCACGTCATCGAGTACGTTCAGCCACAGAAGCTGTCTGGCCTCCCGTACCTGTTGCTGCGGTCGGCCGGGCCGGAGACGCTCGGCCAGCGGCTGCGGAAGGAGGGGCGGCTGCACCTGGACCTGCTCCAGCGGTTCGGGGAGGATCTGCTGGAGGTGGTGAAGTACCTGGAGGAACAGGGCATACCGCACCGGGACATCAAGCCCGACAACATTGGCGTCGGCCCGGTCGGACGCGGGGACATGCTCCACGTTGTCCTGTTCGACTTCTCCCTGTCCCGCACGCCGCCGGAGAACGTTGAGGCCGGCACCAAGGCGTACCTCGACCCGGCCCTCCCGCGGCGCAAGCGGTGGGACCTGGCCGCCGAGCGGTACGCGGCCGCCGTCACCCTGTTCGAGATGGCCACCGGCACGCTCCCGCGGTGGGGCGACGGCCGGAGCGAGCCGTCGCAGCTCGACTGCGAGGCGACGGTCGACGAGGAGCTGTTCGACCCGACCCTGCGGGACGCCTTCGTCCTGTTCTTCCGCAAGGCCCTCCGCCGGGAGGCCCGCGAGCGGCACGACAACGCCGACGAGATGCTCCGGGCGTGGCGAGACTGTTTCGCGGCCATCGGGCCGCCGGACGCCGGGGAACTGAACGAAGAAGAACTCCGGGCGAGGCTGGAGGGGGCGACGTTCGACTCGTCGGTCCACGAACTGGGGCTGGGGACGCGGGCGACCAACGCTCTGGACCGGGCCAACATGCTGACCGTCGAGGACATGCTCAGCGTGTCCATGCGGCGGCTGCTGCGGTTGCGCGGCGTCGGCAACAAGACGCGGCGGGAGATCGCGTCCGCCGTCAAGATCCTGCGGGCCCGACTGGGCACCCCGCAGGCCGACGCGACGGTGGCCGTAGAAGAGCCCGAAGAGCCGCCGACGGGTGCCCCCGGTCGATTGAGCGTCGATCTGCTGGTTCAGCGGCTCACCCGCTCCAGCCCGCGCGAGGGGGGCACGGCCAAGCAGTCGGTCATCGCCCTGCTCGGACTTGAGGAGTCGCTCCCGAACCCCTGGCCCAGCCAGGCGGACGTATCACGGTTCATCGGCGTGACGCGGGCCAGGGTCGGGGCGGTCATCAGCAAGGTGATCGACCGCTGGGGCCGTGACAAGGCCCTGACCGCCCTCCGCGGCGACCTTGCCGGGCTGCTGGTGACGGCCGGTGGGGTGATGACCGCCGGGGAACTCGGCGACGCAATCCTGGCCGCCCGCGGGTCGGTGGCGGAGGAGCCCCAGCGGTCGCTGCTCGGCCGGGCCATCGCACGCGCCGCGGTCGAGGTCGAGAGGACGATGTCCGAGCCGCGGTTCCTCGTCCGCCGCGACGACACGCGGACGCTCGTCGCCCTGCACCCGGCCCTGGCTGACCACGCCGCCCGGCTCGGCGACCGGGCCGACGAACTGGCCCGCGAGGACCCGTTGGCTTCTCCGACGCGGGCGTTGCAGGTTCTCCGCGAGGTGCCGGCCCCGGCCGGGTTCGAGCCGCTGGCCGACTCCCGGCTCCTGCGGCTGGCCGCCGCGGCGTCGGTCGAGGCCGCGGTGTCGAGCCGTCAGGAGATCTACCCCCGCGGGATGGACGCCCTCCGGGCTCTGCGGCTGGCGCAGGGAGCCCTCGGCAACGTGAAGGTGCTCACCGTCGAGCAGGTCCGCGACCGGGTGGCCGGACGCTACCCGGACGCCCAGCCGCTGCCGGAGCGGCCACAGTTGGACGAGTTGCTGGAGGCGGCCGACGTCGGCTTGCGGTGGAACCCGGACGCCGCCGACGGCCGCGGCGGGTACGTCTCCCGCTTCCAGGAGACGGTGTCGGTTACCACGGCCAGCACGCCGCCACAACGGCAACCGACCGCGTCCGGCCACGCGCCTCGCGAGACGTTCTCGCCGGAGGAGGCCGACGCCCGCCTGTTCGAGGAGAAGTTGCGGCGGTCCCTCAAGGAAGGGGCGTTCCTCACTTTGCTGGTCGCTCAGCGATCGTATCAGCAAGCCCTCGGTGAGCTGCAAAGCGAGCGCTTCTCGCTGAAGACCATCGACGCCGACCGGCTGATCATCGACTCCCTCCGCGAGACGGCGGGCAAGGCCCGCGTCGATTGGCCCCTCGTCCTGCGGGCCGACTCCCACACCGGCAACGGCGACTGGGCGAAGTTGATGATGCTGGTCGGCCGGGCGATGCCGCGGGTCGAGGAACGACTCGCCGGGTCCGACTCCACGATCCTGCTCCTGAACCCCGGCCTGCTGGCCCGGTACGACAAACTAGACCTGCTCGAAAAGCTCCGGGACCGCGTCGGGCGGCCCGGCGGCCCCGCGGGTCTGTGGCTGCTCTTGCCGAACCAGCAGCCGATGATCGACGGGAAGGCCGTGCCGCTGCTCAGCCCCGCCCAGCGGGTCCACGTCCCGGAGAGCTGGGTCGAGAACCGTCACCGGGCCTAGGAGGAAGCTCCCGCAAAGTCGCAAAGACGCAGAGAGAAACAGAAATGACCGAGAACGAAATTGCAACAGCTGTCGTCGATGCTGCGTTCCAGATCCACACCAAACTCGGCCCGGCCTGCTCGAAAGCGTTTACCAGGCGGTCATGGTTCACGAACTCGCGCGACGCGGCCTGTCGGTCGCACACGAGGTTCCGGTCCCGGTGATCTGGGAGGGTTTGCGCCTGGAGGCCGGGTTCCGGGCCGACATCATCGTGGACGGTCGGGGCGTCATCGAGTTGAAGTCGGTGGAGGCGGTGGCCCCGGTCCATCCGAAGCAACTCCGTACCTACCTCCGGCTCACCGGCTGCAAACTTGGGCTTCTGGTCAACTTCAACGTAAACCTGATCAAGGACGGCATCACCCGCGTGGTGAACGGTCTCTGATCTTGATTCCTTTGCGTCTTTGCGACTTTGCGGGAGACCCTTCTCTTATGATCGACCGCACCGCGTTCCTGGCCGACGCGCAGAAGATCGTCGCCCGGCTGGAGAAGGACCTGCGCGCCCGGTGCGACGACATGCCCGAAGTCGGGCGGGCCGTCGGGTCCGAGTACCGCACCGCGAAAGACGCCGGCCGCACCGGGCAGACGCTCGAAGAGTGGCGGGCCGACGCCATCACCCAGCAGGCCGTCGCCTGGGTGCTGTCGTGCGTGTTCGTGCGGTTCCTGGAGGACAACCGGCTCATCGACCCGCCGAAGATCAGCGGGCCGGTCCCGCCGGAGGGCGAGAAGGGTGAGAACCGGCTGGCCCGTGCCCGCGACGAGCACGAACTGTTCTTCACCGGCGCACGCCGGGGGAGCGAGTTCACCGACCGCGAGTACCTGCTGTCCGTGTTCGACGAGCTGGCGAAGCGGCCGGGCACGAAGGACCTGTACGGCCCGCACAACCCGATCCGGGCGATCCCGAACTGGCTGTCGCCGGACGCCGCGAAGGACATCCTGCTGCCGTTCTTCCAGAAGATCGACGCCGGGTCCGGCCTACTCGTCCACGACTTCACCGACCCGTCATTCGACACCCGCTTCCTCGGCGACCTGTACCAGGACCTCTCGGAGGCGGCCCGCAAGAAGTACGCCCTGCTCCAGACGCCGGTGTTCGTGGAGGAGTTCATCCTCGACCGCACCCTGCTACCGGCGATCGAGACGTTCGGCCTCGCCACGGTGAAGATGATCGACCCGGCCTGCGGCAGTGGCCACTTCCTGCTCGGTGGGTTCAACAAGCTGCTGGAACTGTGGGTGAAAAAGGAGCCGGGCACGCCGCCGCGGGAGTTGGTGCAGCGAGCACTCGACGCGATCCACGGCGTGGACCTGAACCCCTACGCGGTGGCCATCGCTCGGTTCCGGTTGCTGCTGGCGGCGTGGCAGGCGGCCGGGGTGACGAGCCTGAAGAACGCCCCGGACTTCAAGCTGAACCTGGCCTGCGGCGACTCGCTGTTGCACGGCGGCCGGTCGGTGCAGAAGACACTCGACGAGGAGGTATTCGGGCACACTTACCAGCCCGAAGACCCGGTCGAACTGGAGCGATTGCTGCGCCCCGGCACCTACCACGCGGTGGTCGCCAACCCGCCATACATCACCCCGAAAGATCGCGGGCTTTGCGACCAGTACCGTGATCGGTATTCCGCCTGCCACCGTCAGTATTCGTTATCCGTACCGTTCATGCAGCGTCTTTTTGAACTAGCATGCGCAAATGGTTTTATTGGCCAGATCACGGCCAATTCATTCATGAAGCGGGAATTTGGCAAGAAGATTGTCGAGGCATTTTTCCCCCTGATAGACCTGACCCACATCATCGATAGCAGTGGGGCCCACATTCCAGGTCACGGTATTCCGACGGTGATACTTTTCGGTCGTAACCGCCCCCCGGTTGCCACAACCCTTCGTGCCGTCATGGGGATTCGAGGCGAACCGTGCGTGCCAGCTAACCCAGCGACAGGTCCAGTATGGTCTTCGATTGAGCAGCAGGTCGATCAGCCAGGGTCTCAGGGGAAGTTCGTTAGCGTTTCTGATGCAGAACGGGCCGTTTTTCTGAAACATCCTTGGAGCATCGGAGGTGGTGGGGTCGCCGACGCAAAAGAAACCATCGATCAGGTTTCTAACACTTGCCTCGCATCAATAGTTGAATCGCTTGGGAGGACGGTATCGACCCAGGGAGATGACGTCTTCGTTGTGCCCACGGCGCAAGCACGTCGGAGTGGCATCGTTACGGGCCACTACCGTCCACTTGTGCGTGGCGAAGATGTCAGGGATTGGCAGGCTAAAGCCGATCTTGCAGTGTTGTTCCCGTACGACACAAACCTACTTCCGATACCCGATGACTTGTCAGCAACTGTGCTCCGCTACCTGTGGCCTGCTAAAGCAGTGCTGGCTTCAACTTTGATGTTTGGTGACAAGACGAAGGTGCAAACTGGATTAAGGTGGTTTGAGTATGGCCAGTTCATCGCCGATCGCTTGCGGAATCGTATCGCCCTTGTTTACAGCGAAGTAGCCACGCACAACCACTTCGCTTTCGACCGCGGGAGCAGAGTCTTCAATCGTACTGCTCCTATCATCCTGCTTTCCAGTTCTGTCACGGAAGACGGGCATTTCGCCCTTCTTGGTTTGCTGAACAGCTCGGTCGCAGGCTTTTGGCTCCGACAAGTCTGCCACGATAAAGGCAGCAGCGGGATCACTGGCGGCATAAAAGTGGAAGCCTGGGATCGTTTCTTTGCATTCAATGGGACAAATACTAATCGATTTCCGCTCCCTGACGCACGCCCACGAGGGCTTGCATTTCGGCTCGACGCTTTCGCGCGCAACATCGCGGACAATCAGCCTGCCAGTGTCATTGCTAGATGGGTCGATGGTTTATCGCTCTCGTCTTTACTCGACAGTTCTGAAGCCACGTGCCGCCGTTGCCGAGGGACAATGATACGGCTGCAAGAAGACCTCGACTGGGAGTGCTACCGCCTCTATGGGCTGTCCGCTGACGGCCTCACCGACTCACAATGGGAGACCCGCGACTTGCCGGTCAAGCTCGGTGAGCGGGCGTTCGAGATCGTCCTCGCCCGCAAGATGCGCGATGAGGGCTTGGAAACGACGTGGTTCGCCCGGCACGGCTCGACCCCGATCACCGAGCTACCCGCGCACTGGCCGCCGGACTACCGGAAGCTGGTCGAACGCCGCATTGAGGCCATCGCGGCCAACCCGCAGATCGCCCTGATCGAGCAGCCGGAGTACAAGCGGCGGTGGAACGACACCCCGTGGGCCGAGAAGGTCACCGCCGCCCTGCACGACTGGCTCCTCGCCCGGCTGGAGTCGTACTTCGACATTGATGGGAGGATGCGAGAAGATGAGAATCTCCCGCAAAGTCGCAAAGGCGCAAAGACGGAAGGTTCTTCTCTTGGCGACTCTGCGGCTTTGCGGGAGATTCGTCTTTATCCGCTCACTCGAATCGCCGACGTGGCGTCGAAGGACGCCGAGTTCCGCGAAGTGGGCCGACTCTACCGCGAGGGGCGGATCGACTTCGACGTAACGAAGCTGGTCACCGAACTGGTCGAGGCCGAGAGCGTCCCGCTCCTGCCAGTGCTGCGGTACAAACCGACGGGGTTGGATAAGCGGCTAGCCTGGGAGCGAACCTGGGATCTGCAACGCCGCGAGGACGCCATCGACGCCCGCGTCGCCGGCAAGTCGGTCGATGTCGGTGCCGGCGGCTGGACGCACCAGAAAGACGACGGCAAGTCGCCGCTGAACCCGGCGCAGGCGAGCCTGCTCAAGCAGTACGTCGTCGACCCGAACACCCCGCAGTCGATCCCGGTGCCGCCGAAGTACAAGTCGGCAGACTTCCAGAAGGGCGACTACTGGCGTCTCCGCGGCGGCCTCGACGTGCCGAAGGAGCGGTGGGTACTATTCCCGCACTGCGGCGGGGCCGACGGGCTGCCACTGGTCGCCTGGGCCGGGTACGATCACCTGCAACTGGCTAAGGCGATCGCGACCCACTACGTCCACGTGCAGGAGCAGGAGGGCGGCCGCGACGACCCGCGGCTGGTGCCGCTGCTGGCGGCGATCTGCCAACTGCTCCCGTGGCTGAAGCAGTGGCACAACGAGATGGACGAGGAGTTCGGCTCCCGGATGGGCGACTACTACGAGGGGTTCGTCTCGGAGGAGGCCCGCGGGATGGGCAAGACGGTGGACGAGGTCTGCACTTGGCAGCCTCCTGCCGGCGGGAACGGCCGGAGCGGCCGCGGCCGGAGAGCAAAGTAGGCGACCTCCAATCAGACAGGGCGATCATGTTCATCACGACGCTGGAGCTGGAGAACGTCCGCACGTTCGCGAAGGCGAACCTGGACTTCGTCCACCCGGACCTGGAGTACGCACCGGCGAAGACGCCGCTAGACAAGCTGAAAAAGCGACTTCCCCGTCCGCGACTGCCGAACGTGAACCTGCTGCTCGGCGACAACGGTTCGGGCAAGACGACGCTTCTGCGGGCCATCGCGATGTCCGCCCTCGGCCCGAGCGTGACCAGCCCTTCGGCTGGAATCCGGGACCCGGGGCTGGTTCGGCGGGGCGCGGACCTGCCGAAGAATGCGAAGGCACGCCTCGTGAGTGCGTTCGGGTTACACCCCCAAGACCGGGCCCCAGAAGGGGCGGTCGCACGGGGGGAACTTGAGGTCGGGAAGCGGGGCGACACCGAGGAGTTCAGGTTCCTCGATCCGGACGAACACGTGTGGGAGCCGGTCTTCGAGGAGAAGAACGACGCGTTCCTCGTGGTCGGTTACGGGGCCACTCGTCGCGTGGAGCAAGCCGATCGGTTTGACATGGGGTCGCGGACCAAGACCCGGTTCATCCGCGGACAGCGCATCGCCAGCCTCTACGAGGACGGGTTCTCGCTCATCCCGCTGACCTACTGGTTGCCCGACTTGCAGAAGTCCAACAAAGGGCGATATACCCAGGTCGTCCACCTCCTCAAACGGCTGATCGGACCCGGCCACTACACGTTCACCGAAGAGCTAGAGCGGGGCGACTACCTCTTCGAGCGAGGCGGTATGAAGATCCCGTTCCGGGCACTTTCCGACGGTTACCGGGCCTTCATCGGGTGGGTCGGGGACCTGTTATACCACGTGTGCTACGGCGCCCCGTCCGGGAAGAAACTGGACGAGGGGTCGGGGATCGTACTGGTGGACGAGATCGACCTGCACCTGCACCCGCGGTGGCAGATGAAGGTCATCCCGACGATCGCGAAGGCACTGCCCCGGATGCAGTTCGTGTTCACGTCGCACAGCCCCCTCGTGGCCGGCAGCCTCGAATGGATGAACATCATCACGCTGAAGACGAACAACAAGACCAACCGCACCAAAGTTGGACGTCTCCAGAGGAGCATTCACGGGCTCGACGCGGATCAGATCCTGCTGAGCGACCTTTTTGGGCTGACCAGTACGCGGGCCGAAGCCAAGACGACCCAGCTTCACAAGCTGACGGCTCAAGCCCGAGAGGGCGATGACGCCGCGGCCCTCCAAATCGTCCGAGAACTCAGTCGTGGGTTGGAGGAGTCGCCTTGATCCGCATCGTCGTCACCGAAGCCGCCCTACGGGCCAGAATTGAGGAACTCAAGGCCGGCTGGGAGGGGCGGATGAAGGCGCTCGTCACGGCCCTCAGGGGCAACGACGATCCCGAATTCCAGAACGAGTGGAGCGACATCAAAGAGGCGTACATCGAATTCCAGCACTCGAAGTGCGCGTTCTGCGAAAAGCCCCTGGAGGGCAAGATCGAACAGGACGTGGAGCACTTCCGGCCAAAGGGGGCCGTGGTCGCTTGGCCGGTGCCCGGTGACTTGGCCGATGAGGTTCGGAAAGCCGGGTTCCGGGTTGTTCAGCCACCCAGAGGGTCGAAGGGATACAAGTACCTCGCGTACCATCCGCTCAACTACCTGACGGCGTGCAAAACGTGCAACTCGATTAGAAAGAAGAACTACTTCCCGATCGCGGGCCGCCGTAGGCTCGGCGGACGCGCGATCGCTGACCTCGCGGGCGAGCAAGCCTATTTGATTTACCCACTCTCGGACCTCGACGCGGACCCGGAGCACTTGATCGAGTTCATCGGCATTACGCCTCGTCCCAAAGCCGGCTTGACGGTCTTTGAACGACTCCGCGCACGCGTGACGATCGAATTCTTCGGCCTGGACAACGTATCCGAGCGGAAGGATCTGCTCATCGACCGATTCGAGACGCTAGAAAAAGTCTACCTTGCACTGAAGGGGCGGACGGAATTTGCCACAGCGGCCGACCGCAACAGGGCCGACCAGGTGGTGACGGCTTACCAGACCAGCCGGAGGCGGCATACGAACTGTATCAAACATTTCGTTGCCCTGTTTACCCGGCATCCGGAGCAAGCCGAGCAACTATATCAGGACGCGGTTACCTACCTGAAAACGGTCTCCAGTTGACCCGCTCCCGTCGGACAAGATCATGACATTGCTGCGCGAGCTGATCGACATCCCCGAACACGTCCGCAAGGGCGACTTCGTCCTCCGCCTGTCCGAGGGTGTGGTCGACCCGGCCGGGACGTTGGGGGAGTACGTCGTCACCCCCGAACTGGTCCGGTGCTTCGACCAGGCCCTCGACTTCATCCGGGCCGCGGTCACCGGCCGGACGAGCAAAGCGACCTACCTGCACGGGTCGTTCGGGTCCGGCAAGTCGCACTTCATGGCCGTGCTGCACCTGATCCTCCAGGGCAACGCGCAGGCCCGCGGCATCCCCGAACTCGCACCGGTGATCGCCAAGCACAACGACTGGCTGGCCGGGAAGAGGTTCCTGCTGGTGCCCTACCACATGATCAGTGGGGCGCACAACAGCATGGAGAGCGGCATCCTCGGCGGGTACGCCGACTTCATCCGCCGCACCCGACCGGACGCTCCCGTGCCCGGCGTGTTCCTCGCCAAGGGGCTGTTCGAGGACGCCCAGCGGCAGCGGCGGCGGGACGGCGACGAGAAGTTCTTCGCCGAGCTGAACGCCGGCCGGGGCAACGAGCAGGCGTCGGGCTGGGGCGACCTCGAAAGCAGTTGGGACGCGGCCCGGTTCGAGGCGGCGATCGACGCCGACCCCGGTTCCGAGGAGCGGACCCGGCTGGTGAGCGACCTCGTGGGGACGTTCTTCCAGTCCTACGCGTCGGTGGCGCACGGGGGCCGGGAGGCGTACCTGTCGCTGGACAAGGGGCTGTGCGTGCTCAGCCAGCACGCCCGCGACCTGGGGTTCGACGCCCTCCTGCTGTTCCTCGACGAACTGATCCTGTGGCTGGCCACGCGGTCGGTGGACCTCGACTTCGTCAAGCGGGAGGCGGCCAAGCTCACCACCCTGGTCGAGGCGCAGACGCCCGACCGGCCGATCCCCGTGGTCAGCTTCGTCGCCCGCCAGCGGGATCTGCGCAAGCTGATCGGGGACCACGTTGCCGGGGCCGAGCGGCTGAACTTCAGCGACTCGCTCGACTGGCAGGAGGGGCGGTTCAGCACCATCACGCTGGAGGACCGGAACCTCCCGGCGATCGCCGAGAAGCGCGTCTTGAAGCCTGTCAGCGAGGCCGCGAAGGGCGAGCTGGACGCCGCCTTCGAGAAGACCGCGAAGGTCCGCGACGTGGTGTGGAACACGCTCCTGGCGAACGAGGGTGACAAGCGGATGTTCCGCCAGGTGTACCCGTTCAGCCCGGCCCTGGTGCAGACGCTCATCGCCGTGTCGAGCGTCCTCCAGCGGGAGCGCACCGCCCTCAAGGTCATGCGACAGCTCCTGGTCGACCAGCGAGATTCGCTCCAGGTCGGCGACCTCGTGCCCGTCGGCGACCTGTTCGACACCGTGGCCCACGGGGACGAGGCGTTTTCGGCGGAGATGGCGATCCACTTCGAGAACGCCAAGCGGCTGTACCACCAGAAGCTGCTCCCGGTGCTGGAGAAGCAGCACGGGCGGGCGGAGGAGCTGGAGCAACTGCCCTGGGAGAACCCGAAGCGGGTCGCGTTCCGCAACGACGACCGGCTGGTGAAGACGCTCCTGCTGGCCGCACTGGTGCCGGGCGTGGAGACGCTCCGCGGGCTCACCGCCGAGCGGCTGGCCGCCCTCAACCACGGGACGATCAAGACCCCGATCCCCGGTCGGGAAGCTCAAGAGGTGCTGCGCCGGGTCAAGACGTGGGCCGCGGGCGTCGGCGAGATCCGCGTCGGCGAGGGCCAGAACCCGACGATCACGGTGCAGCTCACCGGAGTCGATACCGAGGCCATCCTGGCCAAGGCCCGCGGCGAGGACAGTGCCGGCAACCGCCGCCGCCGCGTCCGCCAGATGCTGTTCGAGCAGCTCGCCATTGAGGACCCGGATAAGTTGTTCTTCACCTACGGGTTCCGGTGGCGGAACACCGAACGGGCCTGCGAGCTGATCTTCGCCGACAAGCACGTCCGCGACCTGCCCGACACGTCGCTGGAGTCGGAGGACGGGTGGCGGCTGGTGATCGACGTGCCGTTCGGGGAGCCCGGCCACGGCCCCCGCGACGGCATCGGCCGGCTCCAGCAGTTCCGCCACGCCCACCCGAACGGGACGCGCACGCTGGTCTGGATACCGAACTACTTCAGCCAGGACGCCCTCCGCGACCTGGGGCTCCTGGTAGTGCTGGAGCACATCCTCGCCGGGGAGCGGTTCTCCGGGTACGCCTCGCACCTGAACCCGCAGGACAAGCTGGCCGCCCGCAACCTGCTGGAGAACCAGAGCAGCGAACTGCGGCAGCGGGTGCGGCACCACCTGGAGGCGGCCTACGGGCTGGACGCCCTGCTGCCGGGCTCGCTGGACGCCACCCAGGAACTGGAGCCGCACGAGCAGTTCCAGTCCCTGAAGAGCGGGTTCGACCCGCAGCCCCCGGCTGCGGCCACACTCCGGGCGGCGATGGAGCAACTGCTCGACCAGGCGTTGGCCGACGACTACCCGGCGCACCCGCGGTTCGAGGCCGAGGTGCGGGCGGGGAACCTGCGGAAGGTGTACGACGTGGCCAGTCAGGCCGCCCGACGGGAGGACGGGCGGGTCGAGGTGGAGAAGACGCTCCGGCCGCTCCTGCGTCAGATCGCCAACCCGCTCCTGCTGGGCGAGATGGGGCCGGACGCCACCCACTTCGTCCTCGGCCAGCACTGGAAGAACCACTTCACGCGCAAGATCTCGCAGGCCGGCGGTGCGGCCCTGACGGTGGGCCAGTTGCGGAAGTGGACCGACGACCCGAAGCCGATGGGGCTGCCCAAGGAGGCCGCGAACCTCGTCATCCTCGTGTTCGCCGAGCAGACGAACCGGACGTTTTTCCTGCACGGCGGTGCCACCGATGCCACCCTCTCCAACCTCTCCGACGCACTGGAGCTGCGGGAGTGGAAGGGGCCGTCGGAGGCCGTTTGGGATGCGGCCGTGCGGCGGGGCGGGAGCATCATGGGGGTGGCAGTCTCCCCGCTCCTCAAGTCGAACAACGTCAGCAGCCTGGCGAATCAGGTGAAGGCGAAGGCGACGGAGTGCCGGCCCGGCTTGCAGCTCTACGCCCGCCGACTGCGGGAGCGGCTCACGCCGATGAGACTCGCGGACTCGCCGCGTCTGAAGACCGCCCAGGCGACGGCCACGCTCGCGGAGCGACTGGCGGCGGGCGACGGGGACGGGCTGGTGGGGGTGCTGGCGACCGCCGAGGTGGCGACCTCCGAGGCCGCGATGAGCACCTGTCTGGGCCGGGCCGCCGAACTGGCCGTGGCCCTCGACTCGTTCAGCTGGGAGATCCTCGACGCGGTCTCGAAGCTCGACGGCAGCCAGCGAGCCGCGGCCGACGAGGTCGTCCGAACGGTCCGGGAGGCCCTCGCGGCCGACGAGCACGCGGTCGCGCTCGCCCCGACGCTGAAGGAGGCGCAGTCGAAGGCCGTGCGCCTGCTCACCGCCCGGCCACCCGCCCCGCCCGCTGTTCCCCCGCCGGCCGTTCCCCCACCATCCGACCCGCCGGTCGTCGTGACTCCCGTGCCAGTCACCCCGAAGACGGTGCTGCGGGGGGAGAAGGCCGGGCTCACCCTGGAGGAGGCCCAGACCCAACTCGACCGACTGAAGGAGGAGTTGTCCGCCGGGCAGACGGTGACCGTCAGCATGGCCTGGAAGGTCGAGTCAGGAGGACCCGGAACGTGACGCAGCCGGCACCTACGTTCGGCCAGATCCGGGCCAAGGTCCAGGCCGTCCGCCGCAAGATCCCGGACGCCAGTGCGGTGGGCATCCACGCGCCAGGCCGGTACGCGGGCGACCGCGTCCGCCGGGAGGGTGCGGACACCTACCGGATCGAGCAGTGCGACTCACCGCTCGCGGCCCGCATCGCCCTGCTCGGCGACGAGCCGGCGGCGACGGTCACCGTGCTGGTCACCGGCCTCGCCGACCAGGATCTGGGCGACGACGTGCTGGTCCGGCTCGCGGGCCGCAGGCTCTACCCGCTGGACCCGTGGCAGATCGTCAAGGAACTGTTCCAGGCGCACGCCGTCGATCCCCGGCTGCGCGGCCAGGGGTGGATCGCCGACCGGCTGCTGGAACTCGCCACCGCCGCGGGGGTGCCGGCCGCCGCGGGGGGCTACCTGGACGCGGAAATCGTCTGGCCCATGCTCCTCCAGCGGCTGCTCGGCCTGGAGGGGGACCGGCCCGACCTTCCCCTCCTGCTTCGCTGGTCGGCCGTCCCCGAGAACGTCGGACGCTTCCGCCGACTGCCGGACGAGCCCCGGCGGGCGATCGAGGGGTGGCTGTCCGCCTCGCTGGGGCCGACCGCGGCAGCCGTTCTCCGGTGCGCCGGTGCTACCGACCAACCCGACGCCCTGCCCGTCGGCCTGGCCCTCGGCGTCGTCCACCACCCGGCGGCCGCCGGGCAGCTGGACCGGGCCGCGGGGCGGCTGGAACGGTTCCTGGGCGGCCCCACCCCCGAACCCGCGGTCACCGACCGCTGGCACGCCGCCGCCACCGAGGCGGTGCGACTGCTGGACGCCGACACGCGGGCGAGGAACGGGCTGCTGCACCGTGCGGAGGAGGTGCTCCGGGAGGTCCAGGCGGACGAGTTCGCGCACCTGACCGACGTGCTCCCGCGGGGGTTCGAGCAGCGACTGGCCCGGCTCGGCGGGCTGCTCGCGGTGACGGCCGACGAGCCGCCGGCGGTCGCCGAACTGACCGCCGCCCGCGACGCGGTCCGCCGGCACGACCAGGCCCGACGGGAGCCGCGGCGGGTGGAGCGGGTCGACATGGCCCTGCGGCTGGCACGGTGGCTGGCTGCCGCCGGCCCCGAAGTCGCCCCGCGGTCGCTGGGCGCGGCGGCGGCCGAGTACGTGGCACAGGGCAGCTTCGTGGACTGGGCCCGCTCGGCCCTCCGGGCGGGCGACCCGGTTCGGGAGCTGTCGGAGGGGTACGCCCGGCTGCTGGCCCGGGTCGCCGCCCGGCGGGAGGCCCAGAACCGCCGCTTCGCCGAACTCCTGCGGGACCAGACCGCCGCGGCGGCCCGGCCCGCCGACGTCACCCCCGTCGAGGCCGTCCTCGACCAACTGGTCGCCCCGCTCGCGGCCCTGGCCCCGGTGCTGGTCGTCCTCCTGGACGGGATGAGCCCGGCCGTGTCGCGGGAGCTGACGGCCGACCTGACCCGGCTGGACTGGGCGTCGCTCGGCCCCGGCGGGCGCGCACTGCCGCCCGGCCTGGCGGCGATCCCGTGCGTCACCGAGGCGTCGCGGACCAGCCTGTTCTGCGGCCGGCTCGCCACCGGGTCCGTCGCGGACGAGGCGGCCGGGTTCGCCGCGCACGCCGCCCTCAAGCTACACTGCCGCGCCGGTCAGCCGCCGGTCCTGTTCCACAAGATCGCTCTCACCGGACCCGGCGACGCCGCCCTGGCGGCCAACGTCCGGGAGGCGGTCGCCTCGGCGCAGAAGCGGGTCGTCGGGGTCGTGGTGAACGCGGTCGACGACCACCTCCTCAAGGGCGAGCAGCTCGACCTGCGGTGGACGCGGGACGAGATCAAGGTCCTGCTGCCGCTCCTGTACGAGGCCCGGTCGGCCCGGCGGGTGGTCGTGCTCCTGAGCGACCACGGGCACCTGCTCGACGACCAGACGCGAGCCGCGGACGGGGACGGCGGGGAGCGGTGGCGTTCGGACGACGGGCGTCCGGGCGAGGGCGAACTGGCCCTCCGCGGGCCGCGGGTTCTGCTCGGCGACGGCCACCGGCTGATCGCCCCGTGGACCGAACGGCTCCGTTATGTGGGCCGGAAGAATGGCTACCACGGCGGGTTGACCCCCCAGGAGATGTTGATCCCGATCACCGTGCTGGCGGCCGGCGACCTCCGCCCGGACGGGTGGGTGGACGCCCCCGACCCGGCCCCAGACTGGTGGGAGCCGGCTCCGCCCCTCGCTGCTCTGCCGGCAGTCGTGTTGCCGCCGAAACCCTCGGCCCCGAAGGTCCCGACGAGCCTGTTCGACGACGAAGAAGAGACCCCGGCAGTACCTCCCGTTGCCCCTGCGGTCGCATCGTCCCCAATTTGGGTGGCCGCCCTGCTGGCGTCGCCGGTTTTCACCGAGCAGAAGAAGCTGGGCGGGCGGGCCGTGCCGGACGACGCCACCTTCGCCGGGCTGCTGGCCGCCCTCGACGAGGCCGGCGGCAAGTTGACCTCGGCCGCCCTCGCCCGGCGGATGAGCTTGCCACCGTTCCGCCTTCGGGGGCTGCTGGCGGTCTGTCAGCGGGTCCTGAACGTCGACGGCTTCGCGGTCCTGGGCCGGGACGACCCGTCCGACACCGTTGAACTGAACCGGTCACTGCTGTTGCGGCAGTTCGACCTCATCGCGGAGGACCGCCCGTGACGGTCAGCCCCCGCCGCCGCCAGGAGATCGTCGACGCCCTGCGCCGCGGCACGGTCCCGCACAGCAGCCTGGACGCCTTCGCCGTCGGGCTGGAGCGGCTCGAACCCGTGTTCCAGGAGGAGCTGCTCGCCGTCAAGGCGGGCGGGGCCGCGTTCAAGGCGTGCCGCGGGGACTACGGGTGCGGGAAGACGTTCCTGGCCCGGTGGCTGGCAGACCGGGCCCGCCGGCTGGGGTTCGCCACGGCCGAGGTCCAGGTGTCGGAGACCGAGACGCCGCTGCACCGGCTGGAGACGGTCTACCGCCGGCTGTGCGAGCGGCTGGCCACGGCCGATGCGTCGCAAGGAGCCTTGCGGAACCTGATCGACGGGTGGATCTACGCCCTGGAGCAGGACGCACTGGCCGAGGGCGGGACGGGGGACGAGGGCGAGCTGCTGGCCCGGACGGACCGCCTGATGGAGCAGCGGCTGGCGAGAGTCACGGCGGCGGCACCCACCTTCGGCACGGCCCTGCGGGGCTACCGCCGGGCGCAGGTGGCGGGGGACGCGGCGACCGCCGACGCGATCCTGGCCTGGCTGGCCGGGCAGCCGAACGTGGCCGCGGCGGCGAAGCGGGCGGCCGGGGTGAAGGGGGAGATCGACCACTTCGGAGCGTTAACCTTCCTCCAGGGCCTGCTGACGGTCGTCCGGGACTCCGGCGGTGCCGGCCTGCTGGTCGTACTCGACGAGGTGGAGACCCTCCAGCGGGTCCGCAGCGACGTGCGGGACAAGGGGCTGAACGCGCTCCGGCAACTGATCGACGAGGTGGACGGGGGCCGGTTCCCCGGCCTGTACCTGCTCGTCACCGGGACACCGGCCTTCTTCGACGGCCCGCAGGGGGTGCCGCGGCTGGAGCCACTGGCCCAGCGGCTGCACGTCGACTTCAAGACGGACGCCCGGTTCGACAACCCGCGGGCGGTGCAGGTGCGGCTGGCCGCGTTCGACCTGGACCGGCTGGCGGCGGTCGGGTGCCGGGTCCGCGAGATCTACCGGCAGCACTGCCCGGCGGCCGACCGGATCGCCCGCCTGTGTGACGACGCCTACGTCCGGGATCTGGCCGCAGCGGTCGCCGGGAAACTCGGCGGGCGGGTGGGGATCGCCCCGCGGGTGTTCCTGAAGAAGCTGGTGGCCGACGTGCTGGACCGCGTCGACCAGTTCGCCGACTTCGACCCGCGGCGGGACTACGCCCCGACGGTGACCGAGGGCGAGCTGACGGCGGCCGAGCGGGCCGCCGCGCAGGCGACCGACGTGGACGACATCGAGTTGGACCCGTGACCCCTTTCGACCACCTCCACCCGGCCCTACGGCACCACGTCGTTAACAGCCTCGGCTGGACGGAACTTCGTCCGTTCCAGGAGGCGGTGATCGAACCGGCGTTGGCCGGTGAGCACCTCCTCATCCTGGCCCCCACTGCCGGCGGGAAGACCGAGGCGGCGGCGTTCCCGGTCCTGTCCCGGATGCTGACCGAGGACTGGCGGGGACTCGGCGTTCTGTACGTCTGCCCCATCAAGGCCCTGCTGAACAACCTCGACGCCCGGCTGTCCCGGTACTGCACCCTGCTGGGCCGGCGGTCCGCCCTCTGGCACGGGGACGTCCCGACCGGGCAGAAGAAGGCGATCCTCCGCGACCCGCCCGACCTCCTGCTGACGACGCCGGAGTCCCTGGAGGTGATGCTCGTCTCCGGCTCGGTGGACGAGCGCGCCCTGTTCGCGGCGTTGCGGGCGGTCGTGGTCGATGAGGTCCACGCCTTCGCCGGGGACGACCGGGGGTGGCACCTGCTGTCCGTCCTCGCCCGCCTCCGGCGGCTGTGCGGGCGGGAGTTCCAGCGGCTGGGCCTGTCCGCGACGGTGGGGAACCCGGACGGGTTGTTGGCGTGGCTGACCGGCGGGTGTGACGGGCCGCGGCGGGTCTGCCACCCGCCGGGCGGCACGGCCGCGGCGGAAGCGGACGTGAAGCTCGACCACGTCGGGTCGCTCCGCAACGCCGCGACGGTCATCTCCCGGCTGCACCGGGGGGAGAAACGGCTGGTGTTTGTGGACAGCCGGTCGCGGGCCGAGCAACTGGGGCGGGAGCTGCGGGCCCTGGAGGTGACGGCGTTCGTCACCCACAGCTCGCTGAGTGCGGACGAGCGTCGCCGGGCGGAGGAGGCGTTCGCCGGCCGGGACGATTGCGTCATCGTGGCGACGAGCGTGCTGGAGCTTGGGGTCGACGTGGGCGACCTCCACCGGGTCATCCAGATCGACGCCCCGACGACGGTTTCGAGCTTCCTCCAGCGGATGGGTCGCACCGGGCGGCGACCGGGCGCGTCGCGGAACTGCCTGTTCCTGGCCACGGACGACGACTCGCTGTTGCGGGCCGCCGGGCTGATCGGGCTGTGGGCCGGCGGGTACGTCGAGCCGGTCACCCCGCCGCCGGAACCGTACCACGTTCTGGCCCAGCAGGTGATGGCCCTCTGCCTTCAAGAGCGGGGGATCGGCCGGCGTGACTGGGCGGCGTGGGTCGACGGGGTGCCGGGCTTTGCGGCTATGCCGGACGCGCGGCCCCACGAGGTCATCGACTGGATGCTGTCCCAGGGGCTCCTGTGGGAGGACGGCGGGCTGCTGTGGCTGGGCCGCCGGGGCGAGGAGGAGTTCGGGCATAAGAACTTCATGGACCTCTTCTCGGTGTTCACCTCCCCGCCGCTGTTCGCGGTGCGCTACGGCCGCCAGGACTTGGGGTTCGTGGACGAGGCCAGCTTTACCGCCCGGCGTGAGGGGCCGCGGGTCTTGCTGCTCGGCGGGCGGGCGTGGCGCGTCACGCACCTCGACTGGCCCCGGCGGGTGGCCCACGTCGAGCCGTCCGAGGAGGCCGGGCGGTCACGGTGGCGGGGCACCGGGCCGTTCGTCGGCTTCCGACTCGCCCAGTCAATTCGCTCCGTGCTGGCGGGGGAAGACCAGTCTCCGCTGTGGTCGCGACGGGCCCAGGACAAGGTCGCAGAGTTGCGCGAGGAGGCGTCCTGGGTGAGTGCCGACGGGCCAACGCTGCTGGGCCTCGCGGGCGGGGCGGTGGAGTGGTGGACCTTCGCGGGGACGCGGGCCAACGCCACCCTGGCGGGCGCACTAAGCGGAAGGTGCGGGGGACGGATCGACCACGATGGCCTCCGCATGGTGTTCGAAGGGGCCGGGGGGCTGACCGCCGTCGAGCAGGCGGTGCGTGAGTTGCCCCCGGTAGAAGACCTGAGCCCCGCGGTCGAGGAGGAAGCCCTCGACGGCCTCAAGTTTTCGGCCTGCCTCCCAAAGGATCTCGCCCTCGCCGCCCTCGCGGCACGGCTCCGCGACACCGCGGCTGCCCGGGCGGTACTGGCCCAGCGGATGCGGGTGGTCGTTGGTGGCTGACCGCCCGCCGCATGGATGGTTCTCCGCCATAGCAAGTCGCGGGCGAGTAGCATCGGGATGCATGCCACCGCCTCACCGGCCGCACCAAGCTTGACTAGATTGGCAACTGTGAAGCGGTGATGCGAAAAATTCACGCCCACGATTCGGGTGCGCGGCCCGATATTGGGAGATCGCGTCCGAGAGCCGTGCGCAGGAGTTCCAGCGCACGGCTGAGTTTCTCGTCGGATAGCCCTGCGAGGTCGTGCCCCGAACGCCCGCACCGGTTGCAAGACGGAGTGATGAACGCCTGGATCAGAGCCGCCAACTCGGCCTGCTCGATGCTGGTGAGTCGCTCGAAGTCGATTTCGTCGTTGCGATCTGTGGGTGGGTCGAAGGCGCGGCCACATCCGGGGCACGGGCGGCTCCGCACCTGCCGTTCGAGTTTGGTGACCCGGCTCGTCTTCATGCGCGCACCTCTTGAGGTTCGACCGGTGCCTCGACGATCTCCTCGACGATGACCAGCACGTGGCACCCTCCACACCGCCGGCACCGGTCGGCGTCGCTCGGCACGTGCCCCTCGGGCGCGAGCCGGAGCGTGCGGCCGTCACACCGCGGGCGCGTCGCTTTGAGCCTCTGGAATCGTGTACGCAGGGACATCGTTCGGCCTCCGTTGGTGCTCACCCGCGCCGCATGACCTGATCCAGCGCGGCGACGATCTGCTCGTCGGTGGCCGGCAGCAGGAGCGCGTCGGGATACGCGCCCGGGAACCGCTCGCGCTGGTCCCGGAGCCACGCCTGGTGCTCGGGCCGGAGGGTGCCCAGGAACGCGAGCGCCTGAACCGCCCAGCCAGTGTGGTCCGGGTGCGTCGGGTCCAGGTCCGCGGGGCCGAAGTCGCCCCGCAACAGCCCGCGGCCGAACGCCACCGGATCGGTCGGCAGATCCGTGCCCGGGCGGGCCGGCGGGATCCGGTCGGCGAGGGCGCGAACTCGGCGGGCGAGGCTCATTGGCGGCTCTCCGGTGCGTCGGGGCGGTCATTGGCCGCGTGACTCGTGCGCCCGCCGCACGCCGGGCAGGTCGGGAACGCGCGGAGGTCGGCGAGCGGGCGCGGGTCGCTGGCGGGGACGAGGACCAGCGGGACCGCGAGCCCACAGGATCCGCAGTGGTGCCCGAACCAGAACGGGCGGGGCGGTTCGAGCACCCACCGCACCAGCGCCTCGGGCAGCCGGTACCCGGGCGCCGGCGCCGGTACCCAGCGGGCGAACGGGGCCCCGACCCAGGACGACAGGGCCTCGGAGTCCTGGCCGTACGGCTCGTCCAGCCGGGCCGCCATCCGCTCGCGCAGCGCCTCGGTCACCAAGGCCAGGAACGCGGCCCGGTCGCGGGTCCAGTCCGGCTTCGGGGGCGCCGGACCGGCCGCGGGACGGCACGCGACACGCGCAGTCAGCGCCTCGATTCGACCGCTCAACCGCATGGCACACCCTCACCAGTTGGGAAGGGATTGCTGCTCGTTGCCCTTGACCAGCGCCTCCAGTTCACTCATCCGCACCTCCAACTCGGCCACCTCGCGCACCTTGAGGCCGAGCTCGAGTATGGCCCGCGCGGCCCCGAGCCTCGTGGCCGGCGGTGTCGAACTGCCCTGGAGTGACAGCAGCGTGCGGACGGCCTCGCCGGCGGCCGCGGTGAGCATCCCGGCGCACCGCCGCACCATGTCGCCGCGGAGCTCCGCGAGCCGGCTCTTGAACGCCGGGTCGTTGAGCCGCCGGTACACGGTGCGGTCGGTCAGCTCGCACTGCTTGGCCGCGGCCTCGACGGTGGCCCCGCACGCCAGCGCCAGCAGCAGCTTGTCGTCGTTCTTCTTCACCCGGTCGCCCATGTCGCTCCTCCGCTCAGGTCGGTTCGCGGTGCCCCGGTTGGGGCTCGGCGTGGTCCCACACCACGGTCGCCCGGCCGGGCCACACCGCGGCGCCCGGGGCTCGGTCCTCGCCGTCCGTGATCGGTAGATACATGCGGACCGCGGGACGGACACGCGCCCCGTGCCGTGCGGCCCGCGCGGCCAGGGCCACGACCCGCGCCGAGATTCGTCCGCCGAACGCCCACTTCGTTCTCCCGGGCTGATCCGTGTCAGCCGTTCCCCGGCTCCCGGGCTTCGAGCGGGTCCGGGGCCGGCGGGTCGAGTTGGTCGAGCCCGAGTACGATCAGCAGCCCGAACGGGGCCAGCGCGCCGTCGGGCACCACCGGCTCGCCGGCGGCCGGGTCGTACACCAGGGTGCCGGCGAGCGAGCCCGGCGGGCCGTCCCGGTACAGCCCCGGCGCCCGCCCCTCGGCCCGATGCACGGGAACCGCCTCGACGACGTGGAACACGCCCGGCCGGGGGCGCCCGGCAACCCACTTCGCGACCTTGTCGACCCGCCCGGTGAGCCGCATCGGGTGCTCCTGCGTCAGGTAAGTTCGGAGCGCCGTCAGGGTTTACGCCGCGGCCCGCTCGGCCTTCTGGCCGGTCAACGACTCGAACCGCTGGACGATGACGTCGCAATACCGCGGGTCCAGCTCGAGCAGGGCCGCGTTCCGCCCGGTCTGCTCGGCGGCGGCCAGGGCGGTGCCGGAGCCGGCGAACGGGTCGAGGACGAGGCCGCCGGGCGGGCACGAGTTGTTCAGCAGGTACGCGAACAGTTCGGCCGGCTTGGGTGTCGGGTGGTCCGGGTTCTTGGCGGGCTTGTCGAACTCGAGCACGGTGGTCTGGGACCGGTCGCCGAGCCAGGTGTGGGCGGCCCCGTCGATCCAACCGTAGAGACAGTTGTGCACGACGATGCCGTCCGCCACGTAATGCTTGTCCCGCTCGACGTCCATCGACCACACCTCGAGGTCGTGCACCCGCTCGAAGCTGGTGGCCGTCAGGTCGCGCCACTCGAACCGCTCGCCGGCGGTGGGCACCGGCACCTGCATCACGCCCGGGACCAGGTTGCACGCGGCCACCTGACGCGACTGTCGGCACGAGAAGTTGCCCGGCTCGTTCGCCGCCAGCAGGGGGAGGCCGGCGGACAGCCCGTGGTCCCGCAGGAGCCGATCGACGCCCGCCCGGATGCGGTCCACACCGAGCCGCTGGTAGATCGCGTCGATGCCCGCCTGGTCCCGCTGCGCCCAGCTCGCACCCGGGTTCCGCCCGGTCTCCCAGACCGTGGTCGGTATCCCGTACCGGCACGACACCACCTGCTCGGCGATCCGCGCCTCGGTCAGCGTGGCGAACGCGCCCAGCACCCACGCCGCGTCGCCGCGCTCCTGCGACAGGCGCACCGACACCCCGAACCCGCGGCTGTTGAACATCCCGCACACGCCCACGCGCCAGCGGTCGCCGCGCCGCATGAGGTACAGCAGCCCGGCCTTCGGGCGCGCCGGGTCGAACCGCACGGTGAACCGGTGCTCGGGGGTGGCGCGGGTGCGGAACTCCCCCACCTCGACGCGGTGCAGGTTGCCGGTGTGGCGCCGGCTCGTGATGCCCGTGACGGCCCGCCCGCGCCGGTAGATCTTGGCGTTCCCGAAGCTGACCACGCGGTCGCCGGGCTGCAGCGACTCGATGGGCACCTGTTCGATCACCGAATCCTCGCGCCACCGCCCCTCCTTGATCACCTTCGCCACCTGGGTACCGGCGGGCTGACACGGTTCGTGCTTCCAATGGTAATCTTGTCGCCCCAGTACGAGGGCCGACTTGACCCACACCAGGCACTGCCGCACCTGGAGCCCGGCGGCCGCGCAGGCGGTGCGGACGTCGAGCCCGGCGGTGTCCGCGTGCCACACGTAGAACGCCCCGCCCGGCTTCAGGTGGGCCTTGGCGGCGGTCAGGGCGGCGGTGAGGAACGCGCGGTACTGTTCGGGGCTCATGTCGTCGTTGGCAATCGTCAGGGCGTCCGCGGTCTTGCCCGAATAGGCGACGTTGTACGGCGGGTCGGTGAGGAGGAGGTCGGCGGGCCCGTCGGGCAGCAGGCGCGCGAGGTCGGCGGGCTTGGTGGCGTCGCCGCACAGGAGTCGGTGCCGGCCCAGGCGCCACAGGTCCCCGGGCCGGGTGAGCGGCTCGGCCGGCGGCTCGGGCACCTCGTCGGGATCGCCGGCGGGCGGGGGCTCGGGTGCGGTCAGGAGCCGGAGGACCTCGTCCTCGGGGAACGCGGTGAGCGACAGGTCGAAGTCGGCGGTCTGGAGCGCGGCCAGTTCGAGTGCCAGGCGCTCGTCGTCCCAGGTGGCGAGTGTGGCGGTCTGGTTGTCGGCCAGTCGGTACGCCCGGGCCTGGTCGGGTGTGAGCCCGCGGGCCACGTGCACCGGCACCTCGATCAGGCCCAGCTTCAGCGCCGCCTTGTACCGGGTGTGGCCCACGATCAGCACGTCGCCCTCGTCCACCACGAGCGGCTGTCGGAACCCGAACGCCCGGATGGACGCGGCGACCGCATCGACCGCGGCGTCGTTGGCGCGGGGGTTGTTCTCGTACGGTTTGATCGAACCGATCGGTCGCATCACCACGTCCATCATCCACCTCGGCGCTGGTGCGCAGCATGTCCCTACCCTCCTACTTCACGGCCCGCGCGCGACCTGTGCAGCAAAGTGGGCGGATTTCCGGCACGTCTTTTTCGCCGCTCCGTCGTGCGCACGAAATACTGGAAAAGTGGGCGAATGGACTGGATGGGTGTGGGAACGGGAGGTAACTGTGTGTCACCTCAAATCGCCCGCCCCACGAACCGGAGGATACGATGCCCGCGACGAAGACCAAGGCGGCCAAGAAGGCCACGAGCAGATCTAACGTGAAGGGCGCGAAGCCGAAGCACAGGGCGAAGGACACCGCCGAGTCGGCACCCGCGAAGAAGCTGAGCGCGTTGGACGCGGCGGCACGGGTGCTGGCCGCGAGCGGCGAGTCGATGACGGCGAAGGAGCTGATCGGGCGGCTGGCGGCACAGGGGCTGTGGTCGAGCCCGAACGGGAAGACCCCGGACGCCACCCTGTCCGCGGCGCTGCAGCGCGAGATCGCCACCCAGGGGACCGCGAGCCGGTTCCGCAAGACCGCGCCCGGGCGGTTCGCGGCAACCACCGCGGGCGCCACGGACGCGACAACGGCCCCGAAGACGAAGGGCGCAAAAGTGAAGCCGAAGAAGGCGCCCACGCGCCCGGCCGAACCCGAGGCGGGCGCGACGATCCCGGACGGGACGCCCGGCCCGAAAGCCTGAGCGCACGGTTCCGCATCTGAACGTGCCGGGGCTTCGCAACAACGGCCCGTCGCGGGGCCGTTTCGCGTTCCGGCCCGTCTGGCCGACCCGCCGCTCCGAGCGCGCCACGCGGCAACGTCGCGCGAATGGAAGCTCTCACCCGCCCCAGGTGCGGCCGGCGCTCACCTCGACCTCGACCGGCACCGGGTCGATGAGCGGGGCCATCCCGTCCCGCATCGCGTCCCGCACCCAGGCGATGGCTTCGTCCCGACGCTCCTCGGAGCACTCGACCACGATCTCGTCGTGCACCAACAGCACGGGGAACGCGTCCGGGCAGGAGTTGCGGCGCGCCCACAGCAGGGCCAGCGCCCGCTTCAGCCCGTCGGCCCCGGTCCCTTGCACGGGAGTGTTCAACTTCTCGGTGAACGCGCCCACCCCGACCCGCCGGCGCCCCGCCAGGGTGCGCGTTTGGATGATGCCGTCGGGCACCTTCCGGTGCCACGCACGGAGGCCCGGGTAGGTGCGGAAAAACGCGTCCCGGTGATCCGCCGCCTCGCCCTCGGTCAGCGCCACCCCGAAGTTCGACGCGGCGTACGCGGCCAGGGCCTTCGCCCCCATGCCGTAAAGAAGCCCGAAATTCAAACTTTTGCTCAACTGACGGTCGGCCTTGGTGACGTCTGTTTTCCCGAGCACCGCGCGGGCCGTGGTGGTGTGCAGGTCCTCGCCCTTCTGGTACGCGTCGAGCATCCGCTTGTCGCCGGTGATCTTGGCCGCGATGCGGAGCTCGATCTGGGAGTAGTCGGCCTTCACGAGGACGCGGCCGGGCGGCGTTACGAAGCACCGGCGGAACCGCGGGTCCCGGGGCAGCTGCTGCAGGTTCGGGTCCTTGCAGCTCATGCGCCCGGAGGCCCCGGCCCCGACCTGCTTCCACGCGGCGTACACGCGGCCGTCATCGGCCACGTGCCGGAGCCACCCGCGCCCGTACGTGCCCGACAACTTGGACGCGGCCCGGTGCTCGCGCAGCAGAGCCGCGGCCGGGTGGGCCACCGCGGCCAGCGCGTCGTCGCCGGTCGAGGTCAGGGCCACCCCGGCGGCGGCGAACGCGGCCGTCACCTCGTCGACCGAGTTCCAGTTGGTCACCCCGAACAGGTTGCCCGCGTTGGGCAGCAGTTCGTCCAGGTGCTCCCGGGCCCGGGCGGCACACGCCTCGGTGTCGGCGGCCACGGCATCCCACGCGGGCCGGTCGAACCCGACCCCGTGCCGCGCGGCCCACGCGACCGCCGGCAGCGCCGCCATCTCGGCCTCGGCGGTGCCGGTCAGGTGCGCGGCCGCCAGCTCGGGCGCGAGCCGCTCCCACAGCGCGAGGGGTAACTCGGCGTCGCGGGCGGCGTACCCCAGGTGCGCGTCGGTGAGCGGCCCCGACCAGTCGGCGGTCTGCAGCCCCTTGTCGAGCTCGAGTCCCAGGTGCCGGTGGGCCAGGTCCTTCAGTGAGTGGCCGGTGGTGCGGTTCCCGGCGTGCAGCACCTGACTCGCGAGCATGGTGTCCCGCACCCGCCCGGGCACGAACCCGAGGCGCATCAGGAACGGCAGGTCGAACCCCAGGTTCTGGCCCACCACCTCGACCGCCGTCAGCGCCTCGAGCAGTGGTGCCAGGGCCGCGGCGGGGTCGGGGAGCGCGAACAGGTCGACGAGGAACGTGCCGCTCGGGGTCGCGAGCGAGAGCAGCCGGACCCGGTCGCGGGCGTGGGACAGGCCCGTGGTTTCGAGGTCCAGACCGACCAGGGCCGCGGCCCCGGTGACCGCACGTACGACCTCGGCGAGGGCACCCGCCTCGCGCACCCACATCCGACCCCGGTGTGACACAACCCCCTCGGTGTGACACGACCCGTCGCCGGCGTCGGACCCCGATTCGGGCGCCGGGTCCGAACGCTCGCGGCCGGGTGTGACAGATGACACGACCTTGACCGCGCCCGCGCCCGGTTCCGGCCCGACGACGGAACTACTTGGTGGCGTGGCGGTTGCGCCGCCAGACCCGCCCGCCGGGGCCGCGGGGCTCCTGTCACACCCGGCGGTTGTGTCACACCGCGACCCGCCGGCGCCGGCCCCCTCCGCGCCGGCCGGCGCATCGGCCTCGGAGGTTCTGTCATCTGTCACACCGGGCACGAAGGCCCGCGTCGGGGGGCCGCCGTTGGACCCGCCCGCGACCGGCTCCCAGCGCCCGAACCCGAGCCGCACTAGCCCGTCGAGCGCGGCCTCGGCGGCGGCCGCGGTGTACCGCTTCTGGTTGGACCGGTGGAGATCCCGGGCCCGCACCGCACCGCCGCACCGGGCGGCAAGCTTGCGCACCGCCTCCAGCAGGTGCCGGGCGCCCTGCACCTCGGGCGGCTCGGCCAGGGCCAGGTACGCGCGCTCGGCCTCGTCGCGGAACCAGGTGGTCAGCTCGACCGCGGCGCCCATGTCGTCCGCCGCGATCGGGTGCTCGTGGGCCCGCGCCTGCAGCCGGCAGCAGTGGAAGATGAGGGCGAACCGCAGGGCGTACCCCTCGAGCTTGCTCATGACCGCGCTCATGTCCTCGTCGGCGGTCTCCAGGGCCTCGCCGTTGGCGTTGTAGAACGCCACGAACCGGGCCTTGGCGTCGGCGCCCAGGGGGACCAGGTGCGGGGCCGGCTTGCCGTTGGGCCAGGTGCCGGCGGGGAGCCGGTGCAGGTCGCCCAGGAGCGCGGCGAACGCGCCGCGGGTGGGCTCGTCGATCTCGGCCTCGGTCCACTGGCGCTTGCGCCACGGGGGCAGCGCCAGAAGCAACCGGGCCAGGAACCCCGAGGCCCGGAACTCCTCGGTGAGGACCCGCGAGAGCACCTTGGGCTGGATGGTGCCGGTGACGGACACCCCGACCCCGCGGACCCGGACCTCGCGCTTGTCCGGGTCCCCGGTCTTGCGGGTGTAGTTGATGGTGCCGGCGTGGTGCAGCTGGAGCCACCGGGGCAGGTCGCTGGCCCCGGTCTTGCCGGCGTACTTGACGAAGCTCCCGATCCAGGCGCTCAGCTCGTCCTGGCCGATGACCAGCCCGCGCGGGTTCTCCTGGAGCGCGCCGACCAGGGCCTCGATGGTGACGTCGCCCTTGATGAACGCGCGCTTGACCGGTTTGACGGGGCGGGCCCCGGGGTCCGCGCCGTCTTGCTTGGCGTCCTCCCACTGTTCGAGTTCGACCTCGTACGCGGCCAGCGCCGTTCGGTACTCGGCCTCGAGCCGGTCGTTGATGTCCTCGGCCAGGTCCTCGACGTCGCGGTACGGCGGGCTCTTGATGGCGCCGGACTTGCCGACGGGCAGGGCCCAGATGTACGGCGGCTCCTTCCACCGCTTCTTGGGGGACGCGACGTGGGAGCTGCCGATGGCGGCCCCGAGGGCGGCGAGCGCGGGCAGCGCGCTGTAGGCCCGGTCGCAGTTCATAGCGGCGGCGGTGGCCTCGACGTAGGCGCGGACCACGGGCGGGAGCAGGTGCGTGGGGAACGGGATGTAGGGCGGGATCTCGGGCGCCGGCGGCCGCGGGGCGGCTCCGGGTTTTCCGCCCGTTGGTCCGGCCCCCACGGTCGCGCGAGCCGCGGGCGGGTCGGGGACGCCGAGCCACTCCTGGACCCGGGCCACCACGGCGGCGGCGGTGGCGTTGTCGAGGGACGGGTCGAGCATCTCCTTGAGCGCCGGCAACCCCGTCATCGGCTTGCCGGCCCGGAGCCGCTTGCGGGCGTCGGCCACCGCCCCGGCCCCTTCGCCGGCGGCGATCTTGGCCACCTTGTCGGGGTCGTTCTTCGCGGCGAACACGGCGGTGACGAACGCCACCGCCCGGGCGTCGTCCTCCCAGCCGGCGCGGGCCAGCAGGTTGGCGACCAGCAGCACCAGCGCGTGCCGCTCCTGGGGCCGGGCGTACCGGGCCAGCAGCACCGCCGCCCCGACGTGCCGCACCGCGGCGGCAAGTTCGGCGCCGGCGACCGCCGCAGGCTCGCCCGCGCGGGCCCACTCGAGCCCCTCGCCGCTGGCGTGGAGCGACGGCGGGAACACGGTCTGGAGGTGCTTGAACCGCCCCTCGGCCTCGTCCCACTCGGGCCACCGCAGCTCGACGATGGTGGCCCGGTCCCCGGACCGCACCGGGTCGAGTAACTTGGCGAACGCGGCGGTGCGGTCGGTGACGGCGTACAGCCGGTGGGTGGTCTCGCCGCCGCGCCCGAACGCGCTGTTCGTGGCGGGGAGCAGATGGGGGCCGGCGACCGCGGCCTCGCCGCAGTCCAGGTCGACGTCGGCCAGGCCGGCGGAGTTGGGGCCCAGCTTGACCCCGACGTTGCGGCCGGCGAAATGTTCGGGGGCGGCGGTGCCGCCGGGCCAGAACCGGGCGTCCGGGTGCTTGCCCGGCTTGGGACAGTCGGGGCGCCCGCACGAGCAGGCGCCCCGGTCGAGGTCGGGGCGGTGCACCGGGACCGTGCACCAGCCACGGGCCCGGTACCGCGCGACGGCTTCGGCGACGGTGCTCATCGGTCGCCTCCGCTCGGGCCGAGCAGGTGCACCAGGTCGCTCGCGGCCCAGCACCGGGCGCCGTCGAGGGCCCGACACTCGGTGGCGTGTGGGGCCAGTCGCGGGAGCTCGTTGGGATCGATCTCCAGGGCCCACAGGTCATCTTCGCTCAGGTAGTCGTCGGGCACGAGAACCTCCTTCTCGGCGCGCACCTTCCACGGTCCCGTCGTGCGGCGGGTCGTTTCGGGCGCGTCGGGTTGAACGGTTGGTTAAGCGGTCACGGGTTCGCGCGGTTGTGGCTGCTGGTTCAGCCGTTCGATCCGGAACGCGTCGTCGCCGAACTCACGAGCGAGGTACCCGGCGAACAACTTGTTCAAGTCGATCCCCACGGCGCTGCCGGCGTCGATGGTGACGGTGCGGGCGTTCCCGTCGAACGCGTGGGCCGCGTCGAGCCGGGCCTGGGCCGCGCCGTGCAGCGCCTCGGCCCCGATGAGGGCCAGCAGCAGGGTCACCTCCACCTCCTCGGCGGGCACCCGGTCGGTGAACCGGTAGCGGTACGTCGAACTCATCCTCGGCTCCTCCGGGCGCGGGCGGGCGGCCCTAACTACCTTCTTCACGGTCCGGCGCCGAAGTGTTCAAACACGGGGACAGAATGTCGGCGAGGGCCCGCACCTCGGTGCGGGCGTTGAGCTCGCGCACCCGGGCGTACACGGTGCCCCGCGCCACCCCGAGCGCCTCGGCCGCGGCGGTGATGGTGGTGTGCGCCGAGAGCGCCTGGGCGACGGCCCGCAGGTCGGGCGGCAGCGCGGCCAGCACCGCAGCGACCGCGTCCGCCGCGTCAACCGCGTCGCGGTCACGTTCCGCGTCGCGGGCCGGCACCTCGTCGGGCAGCGGCTCGAGCGTTCCCGGGTTCCGCTTGGCCGCGCCGAGGTCCCGCAGGATGTTCGCCGCCGCCCGCTCCACGAGGGTCTGGACGTAGCTCAGCCGGTCCCCCTTGTCCGGGTCGGGGACGAACCGGCGGAGCGGTTCGAGCAGCCGCGCGACGAGTTCCTGTTCGAGGTCGGGGCCGTCCTGTCGGGTCAGCCCGGCGTGCCCCACGAGGGCCCGGGCCTTGAGCCGGATCACGCGGGCCACGGCCCCGTCGATCGGGTTGCCGGGCGCGTTCGGGTTCGGGTCCAAGGAGGCGCTCCTCCCGGCCGGGACGAGCGGAGGGCGCGGGCACGGATCCCGTGGCGCCGGCCCGCGCGGCGCGGGGCGATGCGAACACCGGGTGGTGCCCACGATCGCCTCCGCGGTGCGGCCGGCTGATGGTCGGGTGCAGGGGGTTGGGGCGACGGTGCCCGGTTACGCGGGCAGCTCGGCGTGGAACGGGAGCCCGTGCTTGACGCTCAGCACCGCGATGGTGCCGTCCCCGAGGGCGTCGAGCAGGGCCATCAGGTCGAGCTGCTGCGCCTTCAAGGCGCCGCCGCGCCCGGCCTCGGGGCGCGGGCCGTTGTCGCCGCCGAACTTGTGCTCGCGGGTCACCACCGGCATGGGATCGAGGACGGGCTCGCCGGCACGCACGAGGAGGCCCTCGACGCGGCCGAAGTTGAGCCGCTGGAGCAGGGCGACCAGTTGCTGGCGGGGGGGGCTGAGTGAAGACGTGGTGGTGGACATCGTGTCCCTCCGGTGCCGTGCGGCACGGGCTCGTCCGCCCTCGTGGCGGTGCGGCCCGATGCGGGCCGCCAACAGTAACCTGTTACAACGCCCGTAACATCGTTACGCCGGGCGTAACAAATCGCGCGGGGCCGTTGGCGCGCGGCCCCCGCGCCAACGGGCGGGTGTCACACCTCCCACTCCACGTCCGGGACCGGCGCGTACCGGAGCTCCGCACCGGTCTCGATGGACGCGTGCAGGTGGCGGGCGAGCTCGGGGAGCGGCCGCTCGAGCGCCCCGATGACGTGGTCGATGGCGTTCTTGACGGACGTGCGGAGGCTGGTCGATTCGTCGCCCAGCCGCCGCCCCCGCCGGCCGGGGCCCCGGTGCGCGTGGGCGCGCCCGACGATCGCGTGGAACTGGTCCTGCAGGCGCTCGACCCGCGCCCAGTCGTGGTCGCCTCGCGCCCGGGCGATTTCGTCGGCCAGCTCGCGCGACACGCGCTCGTCGTCCGCCGCCGTGTCGCCGCGGTACGGCGCCGGGCTCGCGCGGCCGCGCACCACGTCCCGCAGCTCCGCCGCGCGGATGTGCCGCCGCTTGGCCTGGATCAGCCGCGCGACGTACCACAGCCCGATCCGGTCGCCGAGCAGCGCCGTCTTCCCGGCGAACGTCACCGACCACGCCCCGCCGCCGTGCCAGAGCGCGTTCCGCGGTTGCCAGTCGCCCGCCCGCGGGCGCGCCACCTGGGCGGCCCAGGCGAGCGCCGCCTCGAGCGGCGAGACGGGGCGCAAGCGGCCCGGGCCGGCCGCCGCAACGGCGGCCGCGAGCGGGACCGCCCCGCGCCCGTCCCGTCGGAGGGCCGGATCGGCGGCCACCACCCGGCTCGTGCACAGCAGGAGCGGCGGGCCGTCGCCCCCGGTGCCCAGGTGGGGGGCGAGCGCGCGCGCCGCGGCCACCGTCCCGGTGAGCACCAGGAAGCACGTGTACCGGGCTCCGGCCGCGCCGGTGAGCGGTCCGACGTGGGCGGCCCGCGGGGCCGGGTCGCGGGCCGGCTCGCGGCGCAGCCCGAGGGCGTCGGCCACCGCCCCCGCCAGCGCCGGCGCGTCGACCTCGTGCTCCCGCTCGTCCGGATCCGCGCGGCTCGCGCCCGACGGCGCGAGCCGCAGGAACGGGCGGACGAGGTCGAACTCGGGTCCGAGCCGGCGCCCCCAATCGGTCAGGGCGGTGGCGAGCTCCGGGAGCGCGTCGGCCGCGTCCCAGAACCGGGTCAGGGCGGTCGGCTCCGGGGCGCCCGGGGGCCACGGTCCGGGGTGGTCCGACTCGTTCGGGGCTGTGGCGGTGTTGCGGGTGACCATCGGAGGTGCGGTGTCGTGGTGACGGGCATAATGCGCGGGACGAGATCCGTGCGTATCCTATTCACGGATGTACACCATGTTAAGTAGACCGCGCGGCCCGATATCGTTCAATCTGATTCGCCCCAAATGGCACGGCACGGGTGCAGGACCGGCTTTGCAGAGCGTTGGAAAGCAGTGCGAGCTGTTTGGCGCAACTCGTGAGCTGAGGGGCTGATCCGATCACGAGTTCGCAGTACGCACCCGTGCGTTTCGGTGAAAACTCCGCAAGGCGCTACTCATGCCAATGTCGAAAACCCCTTGGAAACTCGCCGTCCGTCTTCGCCCGCGCGCGCGAAACCGGTCCTACATCCGCACGGCACGTGTTGCTCACCCGCTCACCCGGTCGAGCCGTGCACGCCACATCGCGCGCTGCCGCGCCCAGTCGGAGGTGGCGGCGATTGGCCGCAGGTCGCGGAGCACCAGCGGATCCCGTCCGCGCACCACCGGGGGCAAGAACAAGACCGTTTCGATGAGATCGGGGGCCAGGTGGATGAGGGCCATGATCTGACTAACGCGGGCCCGGGTCACGTGCCCCAGCCGCGCCAGCTCGGCCTGGTCGGTGACGGAGCCGGTGCGGATCAGTTCGTCGAACCGCAGGGCCAGGGCCATGAGACGGGCGACCCGGGGCACCCGCCCGGGCTCGGGCGGGGCCGGCGCGGGGCCCTCGCGCAGCTCCTTGGTGCGGCCCTTGCGGGCGAAGTGGATCGTGCCCGCCACCGTCAGCGGGGCCGTGGTGGCGGTGCTCATGCGCGCTCCTTGTGCTCGACTCGGTCGGCCAGTTCGTCGGCCAGCGCTTTGATGCCGGTGGGATGGAACGACACGGTGACCCGGCCGTCGCGCCCGTCGTACTCGACCGTCTGGACCAGCAGCGCGATGACGCGGGCGCGCTCGAGCGGGGTGAGGGCGTCCCACACCGGGTCGAACGCCGCCAGGGCCCGGGCCGCCTGCTCCTCGGGCACCAGTTGCGCGGCCACCGCCTTGATCTGGTCGCGCACCTTGGTGACCCGCCCCTCCACGGTGCCGATGCGCTCGTGCAGGTCGGCCAGCCGGGCCACCAGTGGGCCGTTGTCCTCGCCCGGGCGCAGCGGCACCGACAGGTTCCGCACCTCGGCGTGCCAGCCCCGCAGGTCCTTGTCCAGCCCGGCCCGCTCGGCCTCCAGCTCGGCGGCCCGTGCGGCGCCCGCGTCCCGCGCCCGGTCCAGCACCTGGCGGAGCAGCTCCGGGTCCCGGCCCACCGCCCGGATCTTGTCCACCACGAAGGTCTCGACGGGCTCGGCGGGCACGCTCCGGGACGGGCACGTACGGGCCCCGCGCTTCTGCCCGGCGACGCACGCGTAGTACCGATACCGCTTGGCCCCCTTGGTGCTGTGGGTGGGCGTCATGGCGGCACCACACGGGGCGCACCGCAACAGCCCCTTGAGCACGGCCCCGAACTGGTTCCGGACGTGTGCCCCGCCGGTGCGGCCGTTGCGCCGCAGCGCCTCCTGCACCTGATGGAACACGCCCGGGTCGACGACCGCGGGGTGCTCCCCATCATGCACCTCGTCCTTGTACCGCACCTTGCCGATGTACAGCGGGTTGGTGAGCAGGTTGTACAGGTTGGTGCGGTCGAACCGCTTGCCGCCCCGCTCCGGCCCCTTGCGGGTGGTCCATTGCTTGGTGGTCCAGCCCCGGGTTGCGAGCTCGTCGGCCACCGGGAGCAGGGACCTGTGCTCGAGGTACAGGGCGAAGATGGCGCGCACCCGCTCGGCCTCGGCGGGGTTGACGACCAGCTTGTACCCGGCCGGGTCGATGTCGTATCCCAGGACCGGGTGCCCGCCGGCCCACTTGCCCTTGCGGCGGGTGGCGGCGATCTTGTCCCGGGTCCGCTCGGAAATGATCTCCCGCTCGAACTGCGCGAACGACAGGAGCACGTTGAGCACCAGCCGGCCCATCGAGGTGGCCGTGTTGAACTGCTGGGTGACCGACACGAACGCCACCTGCTGCTGCTCGAACGTGCGCATCAGCTGGGCGAAGTCGAGGAGCGAGCGGCTGAGCCGATCCACCTTATAAACGACCACACAGTCAACCCGGCCCTCGTCGATGTGGGCCATGAGCTTCTGGAGCCCGGGGCGGTCCGTGTTGCCGCCCGTGTACCCGCCGTCGTCGTACCGCTCGGGCATCAGCACCCAGCCCTCACCCGCCTGCGACCGGACGAACGCCTCGCCGGCCTCGCGCTGGGCGTCGAGCGAGTTGAACTCCTGCTCGAGCCCCTCCTCGGTGGACTTGCGGGTGTAGATCGCGCACCGCACCAACTTGACCGCGGCCCGCGGCGCGGGCTTCGGGGCGGTCGCTGTGCCGTTCCGTTTCATGTGCCCTCCGGCTTGTTGAGCTTGAAGAAGTGGAACCCGTTGAGGTGGGTCCCGGTGACCGCCGCGGCGACCGCGCTGAGGGAGGCGAACGTCCGGCCGTCGTACTCGAACCCGCTGGCCAGCACCAGGACCTGAACGTCGGCGCCCTTGTACGTGCGGGTGATCACGGTGCCGGGCGGGGGCAGTCGCGGGTCACTCGCGTGCGTCGGCACGGTGCCGGTGCGGACCGGCCCGGGCGCGGGTTCGTCGGCGTGGCCCTTGGGCGGGATCAAGCGCAGGTCCGCGTCTCGGGCCAGCTCGGCGGCCCGGGCTTGCGCGCGGGCGCTGAGCCCGCCCTCGGCCAGGGCCTGGAGCCGCCACGCGATCCTTCGGACGAGCCACGTGCGGTTGCCCGACGCGGTGGGCTCGCCGAACACCTCCGCGTACCGCGCCCGCAGCTCTTTCGGGGTCAGCCGGCGCAGCCCGGCCAGTTCCTTCGCGACGTCGATCGGCACCTCGTGACCTCCACGGAAAAGCTGGCGATCTCGGCTCTCGGCGGCGTTAACCGCCGGTCCCAGTGACGCTCTTTTCGCGCGCGTCCGCAAGCTCATTCGTGCCAAAATCTGAGGTTCCGGCGGTGCCGGTGGAGGGCGGTGATTCGTGTACGAGCAGGGCCGAGCCGATGCGCACGAGCCCGGTGGCGAGGAGGCGCGCCAGCTCGCGGGCGCGCTCGTCGGGGGTGAGGGTAACGGGGTTGCGGGTGGAAGGCATCGGGGCACCTCGGGGGTGGACCCCAGCGGCCTTCGCGGTGCGACCGGCGTGCTGGCGGAAATGAGCGAGAGAAGTCTCTACCTGTTAATTACACCGAACCGGTTCGAAGTGTTCAGAGAAGGGCGCTAGGCGTGGATCCGAGCACTGGTTGTGTGAGTGCCGCCCGGCGCCGGTAGCGGGGCGTTCGGCGCCGACTCGTCTGCGTGCTCGAGGCGGAAAACCGACTCCGTCGTGAGCACGCAGACGAGCCGACTGGTTACCGGGGCGTTCCAAATTTAATTGTTTCCACATGCCGAACGATGTCTAATTTCTCATGTTTTCTCGCCCGGCCGGTACTGGCTGAGCGGCCCCGAGGAAGCCATCATGCCACGCGTCGAGTGCTCGTCTTGCGGGATGCGGGTCACCGTTCCGGTCGAGCGCCGGCGCGTCAGGTGCCCGGAGTGCGGTGCGCTCGTAACCGCCCCCGGAGGCTCGGAAGAAGCGGTCGCCCGGAAAGCGCCGGGCAAACGGGTCCGGACCGAGGCGCCGGGCATGGCAGACGAGAGCGATGACCGCCCGCGCGCCCGGCGCCTGCCGGGGAGGCGTGCAACCTACGCGATACTGGCCGGCGCCGGCGTGCTGGCGCTGGTGTGCGCGTGCGCCGCGGTGCTGGTGGCGATCGCGCCGCTCAGACCGAGGCCGCCGGCCGTAGCCGGCGGCGCGGACCCGCTCGCGGCCCCGAACCCGCCACCCGTTCCCGAGTCACCGACGGTCGAGCCACCGACGGCCCCGAACCCGCCCGCTCCCGAGCCACCGCCGGTTAAGCCACCGGTGGCCCCGAGCTTGCCGCCCGCTCCCGAGCTACCGTCGGTCGAGCCGACGGCCGCTCCGGTCCGTGGACCGGCGAGCCGGCCCAAGACCCCACCGAACCCGTTGGACCCGCTTCACCCCTACCTCGTCCTCGACGCGAACGGTCACACGGCTCAGGTCCAAGGCGTGGCAATGACCCCCGACGGGCGCCGCGTGGTGACCGCCTCCCGGGACCGTACCGTGCGCGTTTGGGACGTAACGACCGGCGAGACGTTGCGCACCTTCCGGTACCCGACCGGTCCCGGGAACGAGGGGATGGTGCAGGCCCTGGCGCTGTCACCGGACGGTCGGCTCTGTGCCGCTGCGCCGTTCCCGCTCGATCTCGGTCAGGCCGGGCGCCCCGCGCTCGTCACCGACATGGAGACCGGGCGGGTGGTGGCCACCCCCAAGGGGCACCGGAACACGGTGACCGCGCTGGCTTATTCTCCGGACGGGCGGTTCTTGGGTGCGGGCTCGGGCGACCACGACATCTCCGTCTGGGACGCGCGGCTCTGGAAGCCGGTGGGGCTGTTGCGCGGGCACTCGGCTCCGATCACGGGGCTGTCTTTTTCGCCCAACGGCCTCCGGAGCGTGAGTGTCGCCGCCAACCGCACCGCGCTGCTGTGGTCCGGGGACCGAACCCAGAAGCCGTTCGTCGAGCTGCGGGACGGCGATCACCAGGCCCGCAGCGTGGCCTGGAGCCCGGACGGTCGCACGGTCGCCGTCGGCAACCACGACGGCACCATCTCGCTGTGGAACCCGGACGGGACGCTGCGTAAGACGCTGACCGGGCTGCGCAACGACATCCTGAACCTGGCGTTCACCCCGGACAGTCACTCCCTCCTCCAGTGTGGGGTCGCACCGGGAGCGCTCAACCGCGACCGCTTCGCCTGCACGATCATTGACGCCGCGACCGGCGAGGAACGCTCCCGGTTCGAGGGGCACACGAATTTGGTCTCGGCCGCGTGCCTGTCGGCCGACGGGGCGCTCGCGGTTACGGCCGGGGGAAACGACCACGAGGTGCACGTGTGGCGGGTGAGCGACGGGTCCCCGGTCCAAACACTCGCCGGCCGGGGGCGCGCCGGGTGGACGGTCGGCTGGAGCCCGGACGGGCGCTCGGTCGCCTGGGGTAACTCGAACGCGCGGGGCGCGACGGCGCTCGAACGCGCGTTCGAGTTGAGCGAGTTGCGGTTCGCGGGACCGCCGAACGGCTCGTACTCGGGGGCGGTACTGACCCGCGGGGGCCGGACCCTGGAACTGACTCCGAACCGGGAGATGGCGATCAAGAACGGCTCCCGAACCGAGCTGCTGTACCGGGACACCGAACTGAGCACCAGCAACTCGGTATTCTGTTTCACGTGGCTCCCGGACGGGCGGATCGTGGTCGGCTCTCAGTTCGGCCTCCAGCTGTTCGACCCGGACACCAACCAGATCGTCCGCAGTTACGCGGGCTCCACGGACGCTACCACCGCCATCGCGCTCTCCCCGGACGCACGGTACTTCGCCACGACATCCGGTGACATGATCATTCGGGTGTGGCGGGTGGACCAGCGGACCCCGGTGCTGTCGCTGTTCTGCGCGGGTTCGGACTGGGTGGCATGGACCCAGGAAGGGTTGTACGCCGCGTCCCCGAACGGGGAGCGGCTGATGGGCTGGCAGGTGAACACCGGTGGTGCCACCGGGCTCGGTACCGCGTACTCGGCCGCCCAGTTCCGCAAGTCGCTGTACCGCCCCGACGTGATCGGTCGGGTGCTCCGCGACGGGGGCGCGGCGGCGGCGCTGGAGCGGGCCGGTGTCGCCGGGGCCGACGGGCTGCAGGTCGCCCGGTTGCTCCCCCCAGCGGTGGCACTCACCAGCCCGTCCGGGCTCGGCGTGAGCCCGGTCGCCGGACCGAAGTTCGCCGTGAAGGCGTCGGCCCAGAGCGTCGGGACGCACCCGGTTACCGCGCTCCGTCTGCTGGTCAACGGGCGCCCGTATGGGGGCGCGTCCGGCGTTCACACGGTCGCCGCGCCGCGGCTCGGCGAGGTGCGGGCCGACTGGTCGGTGGAGCTGCCGCCCGGGTTGTACAACCTGGCGGTCGTGGCCGAGAGTGCCGTGAGCCGGGCCGTTTCGCCACCGGTCGGGGTGCAGGTCGGCGGGCCGACCGGTGACGAGCGCCCGACGCTGTACCTGCTGGCGGTGGGGATCAGCGACTACCCCGGTCCGATGAAGCTCAACTACGCGGCCGCGGACGCAGACGCCCTGGCTCGTGCGTTCAAGGCGCACGGCAAGGGGGCGTTCCGCGCGGTGGAGGTGAAACTGATCCGGAACAAGGAGGCGACCCGCGGTGCGATCGAGCAGGGGCTCGGCTGGCTGTCCGGGAAGATGACCCACCGGGACGTCGGTGTGGTGTTCTTCTCCGGACACGGCGGGCGCGACGAGAAGGGCAACCTGTTTTTGATCACGGCGGACGTGGACCCCAAAAACATCGCCGGCACCTGTCTCCCGGGGGACGCGGTGAAGCGGAAGCTGGGTGGCACGCCGGGGCGCGTGATCGCAATCCTCGACGCGTGTCACTCGGGTGCCGCGGCAGACCGGCCCACGCACCCGTCCGCCACGGACGACCTGGTCCGCGACCTCGTCTCCGAGGATTACGGGATCGTGGTCATGAGCTCGTCCCAGGGTTGGGAGTACTCGCTCGAGAGCGCGGTTGTGGGGCAGGGCTTTTTTACCGCCGGGCTCATCGATGGGCTTTCGGGCAAAGCCGACACGAACGGCGACGGGTTCGTGTACCTGAACGAATTGGCCACGTACGCGGCTCAGCGCGTACGGGTGTTGAGCGATGGTTCGCAGAATCCGGTCACTGCCAAGCCGCCGTCGATTCGATCCTTCCCGCTTTCCAAGCCGTGAACCGCTCGTTCAACCCACGCACGAGGCCGGATCCGGCCCGGTCGCCGGCGTGGGAGGAGAGTTCGGATCTCGCTCGGAGTACGAGGCGAACCCGGTGTTAACTCGCGGGGTGGTCTCTCGGCGAGAGCGCGAGACTTTTCGGGAGAGGAGTTCGGGGTCCGAGTTGGAACGGTGGGGTTCGGCTCGCGCCCCGAGTTGTCTCTGTCGAACCAGAGACTTTTGCTGGGTGTGCGTGAGGCGACAAAGTGCCCGGAAAACATGGTAGAAATGGCAGCAGCCGGGAGGCCATGCTCCCGGCTGTGCGCGTTAACTCGTGGGGTGCGTTATTCCGTACCCGCTGACTCAGCTCCCCGACTTGGATTCGAACCAAGAACCTAGTACATCGTCAAGCCAAGGAATTAGGATGTTACTGAGCCCGGTTTGTGGGGCACTGGTGGCATCCTCCGGGGCTCTGTCATGCAGAAGAAGTATATCGTCCGGCTCACGGCGGATGAGCGCGCGACGCTGGCGGACGTGGTCCAGAAGCTCAAGGGGTCGTCGCAGAAGGTGCGCCGCGCGCAGATCCTGCTGAAGGCCGACGCGGACGGCCCGGGGTGGACCGACGCGAAGATCGCCGAGGCCGTGAGGTGCCGGACGTAGACCGTGGAGAACGTGCGCGAGCGGCTCGTCACGTCGGGGTTCGAAGTGGCCCTCAACGGTCGGCCCCGGGGCCACGCGCCCCGGCCCAAGGTGCTCGACGGCCAGCAAGAAGCCCAGGTCATCGCGATGCGGTTGGGGCCGCCCCCCCAAGGGGTTCGCCAACTGGACCTTGCGGCTCCTGGCCGAGAACGTCGTGGCCCTGGAGATCGTGCCCGCGATCAGCCACGAGACGATCCGCCGGACCCTAAAAAAAGTGGGTAAGCGTTCACGGGTGATGCGGCAGTGTATCAACAGTTGGCGAGTAGCGGATTCACAACGTTCTGTTGTTGAGCTTCAGCTGGAACGAGCGTCGGTGCCTTCGCGCCGGTCCGGTGTGCGGTGACGGCGTCGATGAGGAACGCCAAGACGTTGCGCTTCTGGCGGCGGCACGAGGCGATCACCGTGAGGATTCGTTCCACGAACCGGCTCCCGCGTTCGCTGTCGGTCCCGAAGCTGGTTTTGCGCCAGCACACGGCGTGACGCACCTCACGCTCGGCCGCGTTGTTGGTCGGTTCCACGCCGACGACACGCGCGAACGTCCACAACGACGCCTCGACCGACAACAGTTCCGCGCAGGTCGTGGCGGTCTTGGCGCAGCCGCACGCCGCCCCGTTCCGCAGGTGCGTGCCGACCTGACGACGCAACGCGGGGATGTAGGTCGAGCGACATGTGGACCGCGCGAGGGTTCCGTCCCGCACCCGATACCAGTTCTCGAACAGGGCGTCCGAACACGCCAACAGAGCCGCGCCGATCGCCTGTCCGGAACCGCCCCGGTCGATCATCGCCTGGAAATCGCGTCGCAGGTGCGCCCAGCAGAGTTGACGCTTGTACTTGTCGAGGTGCGTGTACACCGGATACCGGTCCGTCGTATGCACGGCCGTGGACCCGGCACGCAGGTCATCAAAGGCGGCCCGGCCCCGGGTCCGGCGGATCAGGAACGCCACCACGAACGTGGTCACGGCGGCCCACAGCCAGGCCCGCTGACGCCCCTGCTTCCAACCGGTCTCGTCCACGTTGGCCGGGTGCCCGCGGGTGTACACCAGGGCCTGTTCGGCCACCGGCTTCAGCGCCTCGGCGGTTCGGTGCTGGAGCTTGCACACCATGGCCGGGCTCAGGGGCAGGCCGAACAGATCGTCGAACAGTTGGCTCGTGCCCCGCTTGCCCAGACGGCACGAGCCGGTGAGAAGCGCGGCCACCGCCTGCGCCCGGGGGCCGTATCCGGTGCGCGCCTCCGACGGCACCGCGGGCACCGTGGTCGTGCCGCAGTGGGGGCACCGGAGCCGGTGGCACCGATACTCGGTCACGTGGGGTTTGATAACGGGCAACTCGTGGACCTGATGAATGGCCGGAGCCGGATCGTCCCCGGCCAGCGACCGCGAGCAGTCCCGGCACACGGACGGCTTGAGGGTCCGGATCTCATCGGGTGGCAGGAGCGTGCGCTCGGCTTTGGGATGCCCCGGTTGCCCGCCCCGACGCTTCCCCGAAGGGGCCTTGGGCGGGGCCAGTTTCACCTGCGGAGGATCGGACGAGGGCGGCTTCGACGAGTTGGTGGAGCTCTGGTTGAGTCGGGCCTTGAGTTCGGCGACCTCGGCCACCAGAGCAGTGATCGTGGCCTCCAAGGCGCGAATATACGCCACCACCGCCGGTGGTAAGTTATCGGGCAGTTCCGGCGGTTGAGGAACAGGCGTCATGACGTCTGCTCGATTACGGAACATGCCCGCTTGTGGCAACCGCGTATCCAAACGGGCTAAAATGACGGGCAAAAGCGGGTGGCGCACCCCCATGAACGCTTACAAAAGTGGACTGACGAGTCGCAAGATCGAGTACGGGGTGATCCCACCGAAGGCCGATGGGGAGTTCGTGGCCCACATGGAGGTGGTCCTGGACACGTACACCACGCCCTACGATTGCCGGTACCCGGTGCTGAACAGGGACGAGCAGCCAATCCCGTTGCTGAAGGAGACGCGGGTCCCGATCCCGGCCACGACGAATCACCCGCGGCGGGTCGATTACGAGTACGAGCGGGCCGGGACGGCGAGCATCTTCATGTTCGGTGAGCCCCTGGCCGGGTGGCGCCAGGGGCGGGGCCGGGAGCACCGGGCCAAGGTCGACTGGGCGGTGGAGATGGGGGCGCTGTTGCGGGGCCGGTACGCGGCCGCCGAGAAGGTGATCCGGGTGTGCGACAACCGGAACACGCACACCATCGGGGCGTTCTACGAGGCATTCGATCCGGTCACGGCCCGGGCCCTGGTGCGTCGGCTCGAGTTCCGCCACACGCCCAAGCACGGCAGCGGGCTCAACATCGCCGAGAACGAGCTGAGCGCGAGGACCCGGCAATGCGTGCACGGCCGCCGGTTCGCGACGATCGAGGCGTTGCGCGCGGAGACGGTCGCGTGGCACGAGTACGTCAACGACAAGCCGCGCGGCGTCGAGTGGCAATTTCGCACCGACGACGCGAGAACCAAACTGAACTCGCTCTACCCTAAAATTAAAACCTGACGCTGCACTAGGTTGTAGACCTGCAGTTCGGGAAGAAGTGCCCCCCGGATGTAACTGTCCCTTGGTTAGTCACTTCGAGATGCGTTCACCCAGGAGCACCGGATTGGGGTTGCGAGCGTCTCCTCTTTGGGGTCGCCGGCGATGTTGAACTTCGCCGAGTTAACGCTCTGGCAGACTAACTCGCCGACCACGTTCCGCGAGTACACGCTTGCCGCTTGCGTCCTGCACCACCTTGCACTTCTCGCCCCGAACGGGAGCAGGTCGCTGTCCGCGTCCGGGGTGAGCGAAACGCCGTCCACCCGCCGCGGTCAGCGGGTGATGTAGAACGACGCCTTCACGTTCCCGACTAGCGCACCAGTCAGCGTCGGGCCGACGTTGTCCGACGCATTGAACGTGAAAACCAAGTCCTGGAACAGGTTCGGCGACGCGAGCAGGTCGGTTCCCCGGAACACCGGCCGGATTAGGGTTCCGCTGTAGGTGGCCCGAACACCGTCCATCCCACCCAGGTAAACATCGATGTCGGTGGACTGGTTCCCGTTGTTCTCGCCGAAGTCCGACTCCGCCAGCGCGCCTTCGATCGCGAAAATGTCGTCCTTGGTCATGCTGAATGTAACCGACCGAAGGCTCTGGGGGATGTAGCTGGCGAACCGGAACGCGTTCGGTCCCGCCGCGAACCCGATCCCGAAGGCGCCGCCGTTGAAAAATCCGCCCGGACCCGGGTCGGGGAGCAGTCTCTCGGTGAAACTGAACTCGTTGGTGAGGTCGGAGCGCAGCGGGGCCGTGATCCGAACGCCCGCTCGGATGGCCGACGTGAAGTCGTCGCTCAGCCCGCTCGGCTTCAACCTGTCCGGTCGCCGGACGCCCAGGTCGAAGCCGACCTCGCCGTTCCCGGTCGTGTCCCCGTCCTCGGTCAGGGTCAGCTCGTTGTAGACGACCGTGACCAGGAAGTCCTCGACCAGCGGGTTCGACCCCAGGCTGAACTCGACGCCGTCGTCACGGGCGTCGTCGTCGGTGTTCCCGTCGTTCGGGTCGGAGCGGAACGCGCCGCCGTTGAAGTTGAACTCCTGGCCGTCCACTACCCCGTCGAAGTCGGCATCGGCCTCGATCGGGCTGCTGTACACCCGGTACGGCGTGCGACCGACGGGCCGCACCACCCAGCGGTTCGCCTCGACGTCCGTCAGCTCGGCCTCGGCCCCGTCGGAGCGCAAGTCGTTGTCGGTGTCGGCGTCGAGCGGGTTGGTCTTGATGATCCCGAGGTTCCGGCCGCCGACCTCGTGGCCCAGCGTGTAGCCCTGATACTCGACCCGGTCGGGGATGCCGTCCCCGTCCGTGTCGTTCGACAGCGGGTCGGTCTTGAGGAAGAACTCCTCGTAGTCGGTCAGCCCGTCGCCGTCGCTGTCCACCGCGTCGGTCCGGGACGTGCGGGTCACCGTCGTCGATGCCCCGTTCTGGAGGGGCGTCGTGCTGACCCCGTCCGTGGTCACCCGCCACCCGGCGCGCTCGACCGGGTCCGGCAGGCCGTCGCCGTCGTTGTCGGTGTCGTTGCTGTCTCTGGGGTCCAGCCCGACCCGTCGCTCGAACCCGTCGGAGAACGGGTCGGCGTCGGTGAACGGGGTGGTGGGGTTGGTCTGGACGTTTCTGAGCGTCGTACCGTCGATCAGGCGGGTGACGGTGAACCCGATGATCTCCGTCGCGTCGTCGATGCCGTCGCCGTCGGTGTCCTTCAGGATCGGGTCGAGGGCGTAGTCGGCGGCGTTCAGTTTGAACACCTCCCCTTCGTCCCGCAGGCCGTTGTTGTTGGCGTCGTTCCAACCGCCCGGGGCGGCGTCGGCGTCGGACCCGGTGTACTCCAGCCGGTCCACGACGCCGTCGCCGTCGGAGTCCACGCCGGGCACGGGCGCGTCGAAGTTCGAGTCGGCCCGGTTGGGCGACGAGTACACCTGGTAGGTGCGCTGGGGCGTGGTCACCTGCCAGCCGATCAGCGCCTCGAAGCGGTCGTCCAGGCCGTCGCCGTCGGTGTCCTTCTTCAGATCCGAGGTGCGCAGGAGGTACTCCACGTCCGCCGGCAGCCCGTCGTCGTCGACGTCCTGCACGTAGTTCAGGCTCACCCCGTTCCGGCTGGTCAGGACCGTGCGCTCCAGGTCGGCGTCCCGCACGATGCCCTTCGGGCCGATTAACTGCCAGTAGCGGCCAGTGGCGGCGTCGTTGGCGATCCCGCGGACGCGGACGATCCGCTCCAGCCCGTTCACCACCTGGGTCGAGTAGCTGTTCCGCACCTGCTCCGGCGTCAGGTTGGCGGTCGGGGTGGCGGCCTCGTCGTACCGGGTCAGGCCGATGGACGACATCGCCTGGTGGAAGGTGATGCCCACCAGGTTGCCCTTGGTGTCGAACGTGACGCGGCGGTCGGGCACGAACGTGGCGTCGGCGGCGGTCACCCGCCCGTCGCCGGTGGCGTCGATGCCCAGCGCGTTGCCCCGGGCGTCGAACAGCTCCCGCGGGGTGAAATCGACCTTGCCGTCGCCGTTGGTGTCGGCGACCGCCCGCCCGGTGGCGGTGGCGACGCGGTACGACTCCACCTGCGGGACGCGGGCCGCGTCGAACGGCTCGCCGTTGATCTGGGCGAGCAGCTGGTTGGCCCCGCCGAAGTCGATCAGCACGGCGGCCGTCCGCTCGACCACGTCCTGCGAGACGAAGGCGAAGTTGCGGCCCGGCTCGCCGCCCCGCCCCTCGGTCACCACGTCGTAGTTCGACAGCCGGAAGATGAGGCCGGTGGAGTTCGCCATCAGGCTCTCGACCAGGCTCGGGATGACGGTCGTGTTCTTGAAGATGATCGGGCCGCGGTTGGGCACCAGCGGCCCCAGGGCGAAGCCGGAGGACGGCTCGAACTCCGGCACCAGGGTGGCGACCGGGGTCAGCCGCGTGTGGTCCTGCGGGTCGAGGATGAGCGCCGTGACCTGCAAGTTCTTGATGCTGAAAGCCAGGTCGCTGAGGTTGCGGAGGCTGACGGCCGCCTGCATACTGGCCCCGACGACGGTGCGCTCGGCAACGAACCCGTTCGTCACCTCCCGCTCGGTCTGCAGCGACTTCTCGTACTCCTTGCGGTTCTCCTCGGCCGACTCCTTTGTGTTGTTGTAGGTGTAGCCGGCGGTGAGGCCGATCTCGGTCTCGACGCCCTCGCCGCCGATCGTGAAATTGAGGCCGGCCTCGACGTTGGCCGTGTGTTGCACGGTTGCGGTGTTGGTGGTGGCGTTGGTCAAGTTGCTGCGGACCGTTTCGACCCCCAGGTCGCGGGTCTCGCGGTTGTTGGTCTCGGTGAACCGCACGTCGAGCGACAGGCTCACCCCGCCGATTGAGATGTCCGGCCGGGGCAGGTCGGCGACGAGGATGTTGCGCGGCCCGCCGAGCGGAATCTCGACCCCGTCGGGGATCTGGTCGCCGTCGGTGTCGGCGAACACCGGCGAGCTCTTGACGCCCAGGAACTCGGTGCCGTCATCCACCCCGTCGCCGTCGCTGTCGCCCTTCAGGTGGTCGCTGAAGATCTCGGTGTACTCCTGCCAGTCGGTGAGCAGGTCGTCGTCCGAGTCCTGGTCCCGCGGGTCCAGCCGGAGTTGGGCTTCGACGTTGTCGGTGAACCCGTCCCCGTCGGTGTCCGCGAGGAACGGGTCACTGGTCACCCAGCGGCTCTGCGTCACCCCGCTGGCCGGGGTGACGGTGACCAGCCAGCCGCGCAGCTCGTCGTTGTCGGTCAAGCCGTCCCCGTCGGTGTCTACCAGGAGCGCGCCGCCCGGGGGCGTGCCGCGGAACGTGGCCTGGGACGGGTCCACCCGGCCGCCGGAGGTGACGGTCGGCGGCCCGAACGGGTTACCGGCCAGGTCGGTCAGCCCGAACGCGGTAACCGTGTAGCTCAGCTCGTTCTGGGAGCTGGTGTTCAGCTCGACGACGCGGCGGTCGCCGTTGAAGAACCGCGGCGCCAGGGCGGCCTCCCCGGGCCGGTCACCGAGCACCCGCGCGCCGCCGGCTTCCGGCCCGGTCGTTGTCTGGGCGATCCGGTAGAACGCCGGGTTCAGGGCCGAATCGGCCATCGCCTCGCTGAACGACACCAGCACCTTCGTGTTGCCCAGCGAGGTGGCGCCGACCACCCGCGGCGGGGCGGTGTCCGGGCCGACGTCGTTGACCGGCGTGCCCGCGGCCACCTCGGCCGCGTCGCCCACGTTGTCCCCGTCGGTGTCCTGGGACAGCGGGTTGCTCCGCAGCTCGATCACCTCCCGGATGTCGGTCAGGGTGTCGGCGTCGCTATCGGCCTGCCGCGGGTCGGTGCCCAGCCCCTTCTCGCGGCGGTCGTCGAGGCCGTCGCCGTCGGTGTCGGGGCGCAGCGGGCTGCTGGTCACGGGGCGGCTGACCTGCGCCCCGTTGAGCTTCGTGACGGTCACCGTCCAGCCGGCCAGCTCCTCGCCGTCGGTCAGGTCGTCGCCGTCGGTGTCGGCCTTGAGCGGGTCGCTGCCGACCTCCAGCTCGCGAGCGTCCGCGGCGCCGTCCACGTCGGTGTCGGTCGCACTCGGGTCGGTGCCGAGCGCCTTCTCGCGGGAGTCGTCCAGCCCGTCGCCGTCGGTGTCGGCCTTCAGAGGGTTACTTGTCACCTGGCGGGTGGCGGTGATGCCGTTGGCCGCGGTGAAGCTCACGGTCCGGGCGATCGCCTCGGCCGGGTCGGCGATCATGTCGCCGTCGGTGTCGGCCGCGGTCGGGTCGCTGCCCAGGAGCCGCTCCTGGGCGTCCTCAATGCCGTCACCGTCGGTGTCCTTCTTGGTCGGGTCGCTGGTCACCGGGCGGGTCGCGGTGGTGCCGTCCGCCAGGGTGACGGTGACCGCCCACCCGGTCCGCTCCTGGTCGTCGGTGAGGCCGTCCCCGTCGGTGTCCACGGCGGGCGCCGGTGCCGGTATCGGACCCGCCCCGACCGGGTTCGGCGCCGGGTCCGATACCGGCACCGGGGCCGCGGCCCGGGCCAGCGCCTGAAACTGGTTCTCCGCGGACGATGCGATCAGGGCCGCGAGGTCGGTGAGGGTCTGCGCGCCGGCGCTCAAGGCGCTCGCCATGTTCTGGAGCGACCCGGCGTCGGCCGGGCGGCCGAGGTACCGCTGGAACAGGCCGTTCACCTCGACCCGGGACCGCTCGGGACTGCTCACGAACGCGCCGATCAGTTCCGCGCGGGGGCGCCCGGTGGCGAGCAGGCCGGTGTAGTGCGCGGTCTCGTCGGCCCCGGGCGCCCGGCCCAGGACCGCCTGATACAGGGCCTTCACGAAGTCGGCGTTGTCGGCGTTGCGGACCCCGAACTCGGCCGAGCCGAGCAGCGCGGTCAGCGCCTGCCGCTCCGAGCCCCCGCTCTGGAGCAGCGCCACCAGCCCCTGCGAGGCGGCGTCGGCGGGGCGCCCGAGGGCCGCCTGGTACAGGTCGTTCACCTGCCGGGCGCGATGCTCCGCGGACACCAGAAAGCCCCGGGCGACGGCGTCCGGGCTGAGGCCGGACTGGAGCTTGACCACCCACGGGTTCACCTCGCCCGGGGTCGCGTCGCGGCCCAGGATCTCGGTGTAGAAGTTGCCCACCACCGTCGCCTCGATGCCGGGGGCCACCAGGGCGGCGGGCACCTCGCGGGCTTCGAGCGCTTCGAGCGCGAGTCCCGGGCGCGGAGCGCGGGGCTCGCGCTCGGGTGCGGTCAGGTCGGGGAGCAATTGACGGATCGGGTTCATTGCGGGTTCTCGCGTGGTGCCCGGTGGGCGGCAGTATCGGCTTGAGGGGGCCGGTCGGGATGCGGACGGCCTGCCCGGACACTACCAATGCGAAAACCGGCTGCGCGCTTCGCCACCGAAAAGAGAAATGCGGTGAGAGGTGAACGTGTTCCAGGCGCGTGGGAGCGCCGCGCCCGCAACCGACGGCTTCTGACCGAACGGGTTATTCGGGCAGTCGGATGATCGCGACCCGGCCGTCGCGCAGCCCGACGGCCGCGTATCGGCTGTGGCCGGCGACGGCCGCGCAGGTCGGCGCCCCGAGCGCGTGCAGTTCGGTCGTGTTGCGGCACCGCCCGGCTGCGTCCGCGTCCCAGGTGCGCACGGTGCCGTCCGCGCTCGCGGTGACGAGCCGGTCCCCGAGCGTGTGGAAGGCGAGCGCCAGGATGCTGCCCTTGTGCCCGCGCAGCGCCTCCCGCGAGTCCCCGGTTGCGGCGTCCCACCGCCGGACCACGTCGAAGTTGGTTGCGACGTTCGCAACGGCGACCTGGTTGCCGCCGGGGGACACCGCGAGGCACCGCTGCCACGAGGTGCTGATCGCCCCGCCCGCGGCACCGGTCTTCGGGTCGATCACCTGCACCACCTGGCCGTCCCGCGCGGCCAGCGCGCGGCCGGCGCCGCTGAACGCCAGTTCCTGAATTCGCCCCAGGCCGAACCGCAGTTCCCCGGCGCGGGCGCCGGTGCGCGGGTCGTACAGGTTGACCGCTCCGGCCTCCGAGCCGCCGACCGCCAGCACCGCTCCCGACGGGTCGAACGCGAGGCCGGCGCCGTCCCCGGAATTGCCGGGCAACTCGCGCAGGTGGCGCCCGGTGGCCGCGTCCCACAGCGCGACCGTGCCGTCGCGCGGGCCGAACGTTGCCAGTAGCTTCCCGTCCGGGCTGAAGGCCAGTGCGCGGGCCGGCAGCGCGCGCTTCCCCAGGAACCGCGGGCCCGCGGACCCGCCGGCCGCGAGGCGCTCGAAGTCCCACACCCGGAGGGTGCCGTCCGCGCCGGCGGTTGCGACGGCGCGTGCGTCCGGGCTGAGCGCGACGGCCGCGACCGCGGTGTCGTCGTCGCCCGGCGGGTACACCTCCGTGCCGCTCGGGGCGTCGAACACCCTCACCCGATCCCAGCGCGGGTGAGCGGCCACGACGAACACCGTCCGCCCGTCCGCACTCACCTCGAAGAAGAGGTTGCTGCCGGTCACCCGAACCGGGTGGGTCGCGACCGGCTTCCCGGTGGCCAGGTTCCAGCGCGTGAACCGCTGCCCGGAGTTGTTGAAGTAGAAGCCGCCCGCGGTGAGCAACCCGTGCCCGTCCGGGGCAAACGCGAGCAACCCCTTACCCGGCGCCGGGAGCGCGTGGAGCACTTTGAAAGAGTCCTCCGTCCCGGGGGCGGCCTCGTGAACGAGCGTGCCCTCGTCGTCCGCGACCGCGAGCCGCGAGCCGTCCGCGCTCCAGGCGACGGCCTCGTACCGCTTCAGCCCCCTCAACGTGGCGACCCGCCCGCCCGCGTCTGGGACGTACACGTCGCACCCGTCGAAGAAGGAGGTGACCGCGAGCCGCTTGCCGTCGGGCCGGAAGGCGAGGTGCGTCAGACGCTGCGGCAAGCGGCTCAGGACGCGGTGCAGTTTTACCTCCGGCGGTTGTGGGGAGCGGTCATCGACCGTCCAGACGATGACCGCGGGGGACGGCTCGCCGGCGGTGAGCGGCGCGTCGCCCGCGGTCGCGAGCCACTTGCCGTCGGGGCTGAACGCGGCGGCGAACACACGGCCCTTGTGCTCCTCCAGCATCCGTTCCAGTTTCCCGGTGGCGACGTTCCAGAGTCGCACTGCACTGTCGCCGCCCCCGGACACGAACCACTTGCCGTCGGGGCTGAACGCCGCGCGGGTGCCGCGATGAACCGGCTCCCGCGGCCCTGGTTCTCGGACGTTGCCGGTCAGAGTCTGGACCGTCACCCCGGACCGGGCGTCCAGGATCAGGACACGCTCCCCGCACAGGACGGCGAGCCGCTCGCCGTCGGCGCTGCGGACCGGCCAACTCGCCGCTTCTGGGGTCTCCGGGACTCGAAACGGGAGCGGATTCGAGAGGGCGATCACGACCCAGGGCGGCAACCCGGTGCCCGAACCGGCGGCCGCGAGTGCCTCCAGGGGGTGCGGCCGCGCCGGCCCCGGCGGGTGCAGGGTCGGCGCGGCTTGGGCCGGCCCCGGCGGCGCAGGCGGTTCCGCGATCGAAATTCCCTCCGGGACCGCGCCGCGGTCGCGGCCCGGGGCGAACGCGAGCAGCGTCGCGGTCGCGCAAGCGACCAACCCCAGCACGACCGAACTGCGGAACCACGGGCGCCGGGCGCGGGGCGCGCGCGCCGGTTCGCCCTCGCCTTTTTGGAGCCGGTCCAGGTGACGCGCGAGAACCGCGGCGACCTCGGCGGCCGATTGGTAGCGATCGGCCGGCGCCTTGGCGTGCAACTTGGCGACGACCGCGGCCAGCCAGCGCGGGACACCGGGGTTCACCTCGGGGAGCGGGGTGGGGTGGGCTTCGCACACGCGCCTGAGCACGGCCATCGCGCTCGCCGCGTGGAACGGGGGGCGCCCGGCGCACAGCGTGTACAGCACACTTCCAAGGCTGAACAGGTCGGTGCGGTGGTCGAGCGGCGAGCCGTCGGCCTGCTCGGGAGACATGAACGCGGGGGTCCCGGCGATCAGCCCCGACTGTGTCAGGCTGGCGTCGTCGGCGGCCCGGGCCAGTCCGAAGTCGGTGATCTTAACGCGGTCGGGGGCTCGCTCTAGCAGGATGTTGGCCGGTTTTACGTCCCGGTGGATCAGCCCCTGCTCGTGCGCCGCGGCGAGGCCGCTGGCGATCTGGAGTCCGATGCGGAGCACGTCTCGCACCGGCAGCGGGCCATCGCGAACGACCTTGGCCTGGAGCGTCGGCCCGTCGACGAACGACATGACCAGGTACGGCACCGGCCCGGCAGGCTCGACGGCGTGGATGTCGATCACGTTCTCGTGGACGACGGCCGCCGCGATTTGGGCTTCGCGGACGAACCGCTGCCGCGCCGACCCGCTCCCGGCCAGCGCCGGGCTGAGCACCTTGATGGCCACGACCCGCTGCAACTTCTCGTCGAACGCGCGGAACACCACCCCGGCGCCGCCGCGGCCCACCACCTCGAGCACCTCATAGTGGCCGAGTCGCCCGAGTGCGTCCGCTCGCGCCGGGGGGCCGAGGACGGAGAGCGTGTGTTCGTCGGTCGACCCCTGCGGGGTCATCAAGTCGCCCGCGAGTTGCTCGGCCACGGGCACGTTCAGGAAGGTGTCCGAGGTGCTGGCCCGGAGCAGTGCGTCGATCCGGCCGCGGAGGGCCTGGTCGCCGCCGCACGCGGCGTCCAGGTACGCGCCCCGGTCGGCCGGCGCGGGCCGGTTCAGGGCCTCGAGGAAAATGTCGCGCTCGCGCACGTCGGTACCGTGGAATGGCCGTTAGCCCCGCGGCAGTGCGGGGCGTCCTTAACATGCGAAATCCGGTGCGCGTGTCCGCCAACTTTTTTGTCGCAGGCGTCACGCCTCGGGCCCGACAGCGTCCCGGAGCCAAGCGCGGGCGTACGCCCACAGCCGGTCCGCGGTCCGCGGCGAGACGCCCATCGCCGCCGCGCACTCGGCCAGAGACAGCCCCGCGAAGTACCGGAGGTGAACGAGCTTTGCGGCCTCGGGGTCGATCCCGGCGAAGCGGTCCAGCGCCTCATTGAGCGCAAGGAGGTCTTCCTTCAGCTCGGGCACCGTGACCGCGTCCGGGTCGAGGTCACGGCGGGTGTGGTCGCCGCCCCGCTTGAGGCTCTCCTTGCGCCGGGCCGCCTCGACGAGGATGCGGCGCATGGCCTCGCCGGCAGCGGCGAAGAAGTGGCCGCGCCCCTCCCACCCGAGGCCCTCTCCGCCGACGAGGCGCAAGAACGCTTCATGGACTAGTGCCGTCGGCTGGAGCGTTTGTCCGGGCGCCTCGCGCGCGAGGCGGGCGGCGGCGAGTTGGCGCAGTTCCTCGTAGACGAGCGGCAGCAGTTCCGCAGTGGCCTGCCGGTCGCCGGCAGCCGCGGCGCTGAGCAACTGTGTAACTTCGGACATGCCGCACGGTTACCAGGATGCGATAATTGGTTTAATTTTCTCATCATGCGCCGAGCGCCTTGCTCGGTCAAGGTCGCGCCGAGACCTGCGCCCCCCTGGATCTGACTGGGGCAGTGGGGACGACGGCCGCATGCCAGACCGAGCCCCTCGACCTGGGTGTATGACAGGGTTTGCGTCTGGTGGGTATTGGACTATCTTGGTCCGTGGCAAATCCCCTTCCGCAGTTTGGCCCAAGTGCAAGGCAGGGCTACCGATGGCGAAAAACAAACTGACGCCAGAGCAGCTCGGGGCCATCACAGATCTCGCCAAGCAGTGGGGTAAAATCGTCGCCAGGAGCGCCTACGGCGACAGTGGGCCGGGGCTCGATGTGGACTTCGACCAGATGGAGCCGATCGCCGCCGCGGCCACCGCCGGGCTGGCCGCCGGCACACTCGAACACCTCGCCGAGCGACAAGCCCAGCGACTCCCCGACGAGTCGCCCTGTCCCGCCTGCCAGAAGCCCGGCCGTTTGAGCACACGGCCCCGCCAGGTCGTCGCACGCGGGGCCACCATCACCCTGCAAGAACCCGTCGCCCACTGCCCCGCCTGTCGCCGGGACTTTTTCCCCCCACCGACCCCACCTCAAACTTGACGCCCACGGGTACAGCCCTTCCGTACTCGCCAAGGTCGTCCACGCCGGGGCGGTGCTCCCGTCGTTCGAGTTGGCCGCCCGAACCCTCCGGCTCCTGGCCGACGTGTCGATCAGCGGTCGGCACGTCGGGCGACTGACCGAGGCGGTCGGTGCCGAGTTGGTCGCCACACGCGACGAGCAGGCCGAAGCCCACCGCCGCCGCAAACTCGACGCCCGGGTTCCCAACACGCCGGACGTGGTGGCCGTCGAGGTCGACGGCGGCCGCTACCCGTGCCGCGCCGAGGGGCAAGGGTGCGGGGCGCGATCCCCGCAGTGGCGTGAGGACAAGGTCGCGTGCCTGGTCACACTCACCAGCACGGCGCACGACACCGACCCGCAACCGGAACCGCCCGCGTGCTTCCTCGACCGCAAGCACGTCGGGAACATGACGCAATGCTCCGTCGCGAGAGAGCCCGGCATCGCAGGCGGAGCGGCCGATCCTCCGGTCGTGTCGTCCCCGGAGAGGATCGACTGGCAACCCGAACGTGTGGTGCGGACGTGCGTGGCGACGACACGCGACAGCGAAGCGTTCGGCCGTCTGGTGGGTGCGGAGGCGAAGGCGAGGAACTTCGAGGCCGCGGGCCGTCGTGCGTTCGTGGGTGACGGTCCGGCGTACAACTGGGCGATCCAGAAGCGTTGGTTCGCGGAGTACGTGGCGGTGGTGGACGTCATCCACGTGTTGGGGTACGTGTGGCAAGCGGCGCGTGCGAGCGGCGGCAGCGACGCCGAGCAGTGGAACCGATACGTGCGCGGGATGCGTGGCTGCTGGCAGGGCCGTGTGTCCGAGGTACTCGCGGAAATGGACCGCGAGCAAGAACGGATCGGTGAGCCACCGGAGGACGCGGAGGACACGGACGTGCGTGTGGTACTCGAGCGGGCGTGTGGGTACTTGAAGAACAACGTGGCTCGGATGAAGTACCCGGGGTATCGGAAGGCGGGGCTGCCGGTAACCAGTTCGTGGGTGGAGTCGTTGATCAAGGAGGTCAACTACCGGGTGAAGGGAACCGAGAAGTTCTGGAATGAGGACGGTGCCGAGAGCGTGCTGGCGGTGAGAGCGGCCGTCCTGAGTGACGACGAACGACTCCAGTAGTTTCAAGTTGGGCGATTTATGAGTAGCGGGCCGCATGGGTTTACCGGTCAATGGTGGTTACCACGCCTCCACTGTCGGAGCCCCCATGCGACCCAAACGTCAGTCTATCCGAGCCACCCCGGCCCACGCCACCCGGCACCTCCGTCCGGTCCTGACCGACTGGCTCGGCCGTGCGGTCCAACTGCCCAAGCGTCGCCGCACCTGTACACCCGAGGTGGTGTGGCGGGTGGTGCTGTTCGCCGCGGCGTTCGCCCGCTCGGTGGCCGCGGCCTGTGCCGCGATCGCCGACGCCCCGTCCGGGCAGGCCATCTGGGATTGCTTGTACCTCACGCTGCCCAAGCGGCGCCGCACCCTCGAGCGGCGGTTGCGGCCGGCCCTCCACGCCCCGCTCGGCAAGCGGAAGCGGGCGGCTCGGGTCGCGATCGACTACCACCGGATCGGGTACTTCGGGACGCCGAACCGGGACACCACCCGGTCCAAGGGGGCCGGCGGCACCCACACGTTCCACACGTACGCCACCGCGTGCCTCGTCGGGGGACCGGACCGGTACACGCTCGGGTTGACGGCCGTGGGCGAGAAGGAGCCGATGACCGCGGTGCTCACCCGGCTGTTGGATCAGGTGACGGCGGCACGGGTTACGGTCCGGGTCGCGCTGCTGGACAAGGCGTTCTTCTCGATCGCGGTGATGCGGTTGCTCCAGGCGCGGGGTGTGCCGTTCGTGATCCCGGCCGTGGTCCGGGGCCGCAAGCCCCGGCCCGGGGTGAAGGGGGTCGGGTTGCGGGCCGTGCGGCGGCGGGGCGCGGGTCGATATGCGTACACCCACGCGGATCGGGGCACCTCGGTGCGGGTGCACGTGGTGATCGCTCACAAGAGCTACCGGTACCGGCGGACCGGGGGCCGGCGGAGCAAGAAGTTACTGTACGCGGCGTGGCGGGTGAGCGGGAGCCCGGTGGCGATTCGGGACCTGTACCGGACCCGATTCGGGATCGAGAGCAGCTACCGCCAGTTGGGGCAGGTTCGGCCCCGGACCTCGACCACCGATGGGGTCGTGCGACTCCTGTGGGTGGCCGTCGGGCTGATCCTGCGTAACGCCTGGTTGTGGTCCCGCTCAGCCCGCGGCCTCGGGTGGACACTGGCGGCGGTATGCCTGATACTGTTGGCCGATGGGCTGGCACCTACAGATGGCGAAAATAAGTCCATTACTACTGCACGATCGGCCAACAAAACCAAGCCGCCAACTTGAAACTACTGGACTCGCCAAGCACCTCGCCGCTCGACCCGGTTCGCCCTTCTACCGGCGAACCGCTGCCTCATTACAAACCCGGTCCTGCACCCCCTGGTTCATGGCCTCCTTGATGGACGCGGTGCCCGCGTACACGTCCGGGTCGAGCAGTTGGAGGAACAGGCTGAAGTTGGCCGGGTCGCCTTTGTGCGGGGTGGCGGTGAGCAGGAGCAGGTGATCGGTGGAGTCGCGGAGCAGCTCGCCGAGCGCGTACCGGGCGGTCTTCTTGGCCGGCGGGGACCATGACATGCGGTGCGCCTCGTCCACGATCACGAGGTCCCACCGGGTCTGCTTCAGGCCCGGAAGGATGTCGTCCCGCTTGGCGAGGTCGAGTGATGTGATGACCCGGGGCTCGTCGGCCCACCGGTTCACCCCGAACTGGTCCCGGATGTCGGACCCCTTCATGACCACGAACTTCTCGTCGAACTTCTCGCGCAGCTCGCGCTGCCACTGGAACGCGAGGTTCGCCGGGCACACGACCAGGACGCGCTCGGCCAGCCCGCGGAGCTTGAGCTCGCGGATCAGCAGCCCGGACATGACCGTTTTGCCCGCCCCGGCGTCGTCGGCGAGCAGGAAACGCACGCGGGCGAGCTTGAGGAGGTAATCGTAGACGGCTTCGAGCTGGTGCGGGAGCGGATCGACGCGGGAAATGGAGAGCGCGAAGTACGGGTCGAACTCGTAGGCGATGCCGAGCGCGTCGGCCTGGATGCCGAGCCGGATTAGCGCCCCGTCGCCCGCGAAGTCCGACGTGGCCTTCACGACCTGGAGTTGCGCGAGTTGCGCCGGGTCGAGGTTGACCTTGCGGAACCGCTCGGTGGTCAGCCCGACCACGCCGAGGGTGAACCCGCCGCCTGAGGCGGGCGCGACGGTCTCGACGCGCACCGGCTCGTGGAACAGCGGGCCGGTGAGGATCAGTCCGGGTTGCACGTCGGTCCTGGCCGGCTCGGTCCGCTCGGGGGCGCTCCGGCCGTGAAGCGGTCACGAAGGGCGCGTGATCGTTATAGGCAGACGGTACCGCGCCGGTGATCAGGCCGGTAGCTCCGAAGAGCAAAAGCGCGTCGGTCACCTCAGTAAACGCTCCCGGCGCTTCTTCTGCACGTTCAGCGCTTTCAGCACGAGCCCCATCTGCGAAACCGACATGCCTCGCACGTCAGTGAGCCCTTCGAGGCCGGTGCGAGCCAGTTTGTACACCCGGCTGTCGCTGGCTTGTCGGCTGGTGTAGGTCAGGTTGAGGCAGGTTCGGCACCCGAAAAACTTCCCGCACCGGAACACCTTCCGCACGCGGCGCCGCACCGGGCGCCGTCCGTGGTGAGCGGGCAGACCAACCACCAGCGGAACCCACCCAGGTGGCACCCGGTCGTCACCAACTGAACCGAGTACTCGAGCGACTCGACCGGCGACCCGAACCGGTACCGCAGACGCAGCGTTCCGGCCGTTCGCCCGACCGCGAGCGTGTAACCGATGGCGGAGTACGGTTCCTTTTCTCCGCGGCGCCACTCCAGGCGCCCGGTGCGCTCGGTCCCCGGAACCAACAACTCCCAGCGCTTGAGGTCGGCCGCGTCGATCGCGTCGCACGACTCGACCACGCGCTTTTTCGAGCCGCGCCTCTTGTTGAACGTACCGCCCATACGCTCCTCCGCACAGAAGCTGGATTCTCCGAAATCAATTGCACCGGGCCAGCACATTAGCTCGCCGCATCACGCACCAAGTGCATTCGAGACAACAAGTTCCGGTCAGGGGCGGGTTCTTAACCGATGTTGGCACGCCGCCACGGACCACGCGATGAGCTATCCATCCGTCGAGGTAGCAGCGCGTGTTCACCCGGTCGCAGCCGGCCCGTTCACCACGGTCTGGTTTGCGGCGAGGTTCAGTTGGGCTTGGCGAGCTGGCGGTCATCCTTGGTGACCGCGTCTTCGTCCTTATTCAGCACCCGCGCGGCGGTGAGCGCGTGCAGGTCGCGGCCGTCCGCGTACGCCGCCATCATAACCTTCTCGCGCGCCACCTTGGCGGCGATCCGCAGCTCGGTCTGTGAGTAATCGGCCTTCACCAGGGGGTGCTCGGGCCGGGCCGTGAAGCACCGCCGGTGCGCGGACCCGCGGGGCACCTGCTGCAGGTTCGGATCGGAACAGCTCATGCGCCCGGACTCGGCCCCGAGCTGGTTCCAGGATGGTAGCACGGCACCATCCTGGACGTGCTTCTCGACCCACACACGGCCGTAGGTACTGAGCCGTTTGGCGGCCGCACGGTACTCGCGTACCAGAGCGCCGAGCGGGTGGGCGATGCCCGCCAGGGTGTCGTCGTCGTCGGTGGCCGCTAGCGCGAACCCGAGCTGCGCGAACGCGGCCTTGACCTGTGACGGGCTGTCCCAGTTCCGGGTCTCCCTGCCGGGCAGGGCGCGCGGGTTCGGGGCCGCCGCGTCCATGGCGTCCGCGAGCCGCGCGTGGTCTGCACCTGCGCTCTCGGCGAGCGCGACCCAAGCGCGGGTATCGACGGCCACAGGCGCGGCCCAGGCCCCCCCGGCAGCGCCCGCATTTCGAGATCGGCGTTCCGGTCAGACCGACCGCCTCTAACTTTTCCCGGAGCGCGCTTGCGAGCGGTAGCAGCACCTCGGTGTCGGCCGCGGCGTACCCGAGTTGTGCGGGGGAGAGCGGCCCGGACCAGTCGGGGTCTGCTCACTCTTGTCGAGCGACCGCCCCAGTTCGCGCGCGGCCGCGTCACCAAGCCCGTGGCGGAAGCGGCCGTTGCTCTCCGCGCGGTCACCGGCGTGCCGCACGCGGGACGCCAGGATGGTGTCGAACACCTTTCCCGGCACGAACTCGAACGGGGCCAGAAACCGCAAGTCGAACTGCAGGTTGTGTCCGACCTGCTCCTTGTCCGCCAGCGCCGCGAACAGCGGCCGCAGATCCGCGACCGGGTCGGCGAACGCGAACACGTCGATCAGCGCCACGTCCTGGCCAGCCGCCACCTGAATCAACCGCACCCGGTCCCGGGCCGGGTCCAGTCCGGTGGTCTCGGTGTCCACCGCGACCGGCCCGGCCCAACCCTGGAGCGCGTCCGCGATTTCCCGGACCCCGGCCGCGTCGGCCGTCGGGAACGGAGCCGGACGTTCCGACACAACCGGCGCCGGTTCAACATTCTCCGGTCGCGGGGTCGGGTCGTCCGCAGCGCGGGCCGCCACGCTTCCGACGTCCGACACTTCCGACGCAACCGCCGGCGCGACGTGCAGGGGCGCGCTCGCGCTGCTGAAAAAAGTGAGCTTCTAGTACTACTCCGTTACCTCGCCACAACTGCTTATTTTACAACGTGTTATGCACACGCCTCCGGAATGCACCTTGACGGAACATCTTGTAGGATCTGGACTTGAGTCAAATGGAATGCTCACTACCAAGGCGGAATGTTTGCTGCTCTCGTGAACGGACTAGCCAGAATCGCTGGGATTTGAACCCATTGCGGGGCACGGACCTGTAGGTGTAGCTCGCCATAAATCGCGACAATTTAATTAGTTGTGGCGAAGTAACGGAGTAGTACTAGGGCGTGTGGACAGTTACCGTAGTAAGATCATAATGGATGCAATGTGAACGAATGCGAGGGAGTTGCGCGCGGTTTTGTCGTACCGTGTCGCAACCCGTCGGTATTGTTTGGCCTTAGCCCCAATACCGTTCGTCGAAGGGGGCGGCGAGGCCCGTTTTCGTGACGTAACTCGTTACACGATCGCCATCGCCCCCCCTGGAGCGAGGCTTCGACGAACGGTATTGGCCTTAGCCCAGAACCGCTCGACCAGATTGCGGTCCTTGTACCGGTCGGTATCGATGTGCCGCTGCTCGGCCCGGTTCTTGCGGCTCGGAATCACCGCCTCGCCACCCCGGGCCTCAATGCCATCCACGAGTTCCTGTTTGTCATATCCCTTGTCGCCGATGGTCACCGCCGGTGGAGCCCCGGCCAGCAACTCCTCAGCGTGCGTGATGTCCGCGTCTTGGCCCGGGCTCAGCAGCAACCGGGTGGGCAACCCGAGCCCGTTCACTCGGACGTGGATCTTAGTTCCGAACCCGCCCCGGCTTCGGCCCAACGCCTGCTCCTCTTGGCCTCCGGTTCCGTCGGACTGTTTTTCGCACCAGCGGCGCACGGGTGCGCCCGGATCACCGTCGAATCGAGGATCAACCACTCCAGGTCCGGATCCTGGAGCGCATCGAACAGCTTCTGCCAGAGCCCCGCTCGGGACCAACGGTCGAACCGCTTCCACACCCCGTTCCAGTCCCCGAACCGGTCCGGCAGGTCACGCCACGGGATCCCGGTCTTGCCCACGAACAGAACCGCATCGATGAACCGCCGCTTGGTTCCCGCCGGACCATACTTGGGCAGCAGCGGCTCAATGCGAGCCCAGTCGGCGTCCGAAATGGTGTGGCGGGACCGCATCAATAGCTCTCCAAATCGAGGGGAGCTAAAATAGTCATATTCGCGTTTCTGTCCACACGCCCTAGGTTATCGAGTCGCGCAGTCACCTGGGCCGCGCCGACGCGCAGCTTCGACCGGTTGCATGGGGATGTGTTTTCGGCGGGTATGATATCGGTCGTGACTACGACGTGTCATCCGCGTGGCCCGGTCCCGACGGGGGCTCAATCAACTCGTCCAGGCGTGGCCGCCGGAACCCGACGGCCAGGGCCTGGTACACGTCCCGCATGAACGACACCTCGAACGACGCGAACAGGTGCCGCACCCCGTCCCACACCGCGACCAGCGCGCCCTTCTTCACGACCGCCGCCTGGAACAGGGAGGGCACATCTGCTGCACCTGGTCGATCAGGAACGCCACGAGCATCAGGTGCGCCAGCACCACCGACAGGTGGTTGTCCCCGTGACCGAAGTTGTGCTCGAAGTGGTACCCCTGGTTCTTGAGCGTGTTGAACGTCTCGTTCTCGATCCGCCACCGGGCCCGCCCGGCCCCGGCCAGTTGCCCCACGTTCCCCGCGTGCACCGCCCGGTCCGTCACCCAGGTCCACTCCCCGTGTGTCCCATCCGGGCGCGCGTCCATCAGGTGCAGGAACGTGACCTTCACGGCCGCGTTCGACGCGTTCAGGGGCACGTCGGTGATCCACAGGTAGCTGCGACGGGCCCCGGTTTTCGTGTCTACGTCCTCGGCCATCTCGAACGCGTTCTGGTCCTGACGTTGGCACACGTGCCCGAACAGGTGCGCGTGGTCCGTGGGCTTGACGCCCAGGAGGAAATGGCACTTCGCCTGGTAGAGGTCCCGGGCGCACGGGGCGTTGCTGCTCAACGCGTCCTCGACCACCAGCACCGGCAGGTCCGGGTGGTCCTCGCGGAACCGGCTCAACCACCGCCGGGCCGCGTTCCGCTCGCAGTCGTTCTTGGTCCCCCCGTCAGCCCGCTGGATCGGCTCGGGGGCCAGGGCCAGGACCTCGGAGGAGTCCGGGTGAACGACCGCGGCCCCGAGCATCTGGTGGTAGTAGGACACGGCCCCGTTGGCGTGCCGGCGGGTCATGCAGTGCGGGCAATGGGGTGTGATCTGGCTGGTGCGCGCTTTCGAGCCGTTTTCGAGTGCGCGTCGGCGTTGCGATGCCGGGAGTTCGATTGAGGTTGTTCGTTGAGTGCCGGATTGGGGTGGGCAACGCCGCGTCCGGCGGGCGGAATGGAGGTACCTCTACAACCACACGCCCCGCACGGACGCGACGATGACTTACAGTACCCACTTGGCCACGCTCCTGTCCACCGGGGCTGTTGCGCCCGACGCCCCCGCGACCTTGCTCCCCCAGGAGATCCGCCCGCAACTCGAGAACCGGCTCGCGGAGCACTTCCGCGCCCTCGTGCGAGAGGTCGTCACCTTCTGCGCGCAACCGATCAGCCCGACGACCGTGTTCGAACTCGAGCACCGCATCGAAGCTCGACTCAAGGAACTGGGCCGGGAAGCGATGGCGTGCGTGTGCAACGGGCTCGAAGGGGGCGACCCGGACGCGTTGCCTTCCCACCTCCCGTCCGGAGGTGACGAGCTCCGCCTCCATAAGGCGAAGACGCGTCGGCACGTGGACACGCTGTTCGGCCCGATCGACCTGTGGCGGCACCTGTATCGCCCGGTCCATCGGGACTCGGCGGAGCGGGCGGTTGCCCCGCTGGCCCGGACCCTCGGAGTGGTCGCGAACGCCACCCCGGCACTGGCCGAGCGGGCCGGCCGATACCTGGCCGAAGCCGGGGCCACGCAACACGTGGTGCACGCGCGGTTGCGGGCTCAGCACCATGTGTCGATGGGGACGGCGCGCCTGCGCACCCTGGCCGCCCATCTGTCCGGGGAGATGGCCGAGGCCCGTCAGCCGCTTCAGGTCGCCAAGCGGTTGGACCTGCTGGACCGCGCCAACCGCGGGGGCGGGAGCCGCAAGGCGGCGCTGAGCGTGGGGCGGGACGGGATCACGCTGCGGGAGTACCGACACCGGTTGTACGAGGTCGCCGCGTGCGCCACGGTGACGGTGATCGACCGGGCCGGGAAGCGGCTCGGGACCGTCTACCTGGGGTGCGTGCCGGAACACGGTCCGGGGGCGGATGAGTGCCCACCTGACCGCGCGGATCGAGGCCGTGTTGCGCCGCTGGACCGGGCCGGTGCCGCGCCTGGCGTACGTGACCGACGCGGGGGATAACGAGACCGGGTATTACAACTGGGTGCTGCGGACTATGACGCACCCGCGGACCGGTGAGCCCCTGGCGTGGCAGCGGGTGGTCGATTTCTATCACACGATGGAGCGGGTGTGGACGATGGCCGGGGCGTTGTTCGGCGAAGGTACGCCCGCGGCGCGGGGCTGGGCGCGGCGTATGGGTGGGCTGTTGAAGAAGCCCAACGGCCCGTTCCGGGTGCTGCACGCAGCGGCCGCAATACGGTCCCGGCGGGTGCTGAGCCCGGCGGCGAAGAAGGAGTACGAGACGGCGTATCGGTACATCCGGGAGCGGACGCCGTGGATGCCGTATCACGAGTACAAGAGACGGCACCTGCCGCTGGAGAGCGGGATCACGGAGGCCGCGTGCAAAACGATCTTCACCCAGCGGCTGAAGCTGTCCGGGATGCGGTGGACCAAGGCGGGGGCGCAGGTGATCTTGGACCTGCGCGTGATGTTGCTCAGCGGGGTATGGTGTGAGGGCTACAGGCATGTACTCACAACGTATGCCGAGAACGAGTTACGGACTCCCGAACCGCAGCACGAAATTCCCATGCAAATGGCCGCGTGATCGGCGCAACAGTGGGACCACACCCTTGGCGCCTACACATGTCCGCTTTCGCGGAGGTGGGTGGTCATGTCGCGGTGCACCCGGCGGCGGATCAAGAACTCGTCCTCGTCGAGCCACGCCCGCACCGCCGTTCCGAGCGTGAACTCGTCGGTCACGACCGAGCGTACTACGGCGTCGATCAGGCGCAACGGTTGGAGCGTGAAGTAGCAGTTCGTGGACCCGCTTACCGTCACCCGGTCGAGCCGCTGGAACAGTTCTTCGAGCCGCCCCAGGGCGATCCCTGCCGGCGCGAAACCCAACGCCTCGGCGTAAGCCAGCGCGACAGCAGTTCGCGCGGCCGGGTCGGGGGAGGCTAACTCGAAGAGGTACTTACGGGCGGCGTCGAGGATGCGGATTCCGGCCTCCTCGTCACCCGCCGCGAACCATCCGACCGCCAGCCCGACCTTCTCAACGGTCGGCGTCTGGTCGAGCCACCCGGCCCGCGCCGGGTCGAGCACGCTCATCAGGGCTTCGGCCTCGGCCGCCAGCCCGAACTTGCGCGCGGCCCGGAACACCCGCGGCGCAGCCGCGGTCGCCGCTGGCAGGAGCGGCCCGGCGGCCGCCCCGCGTGTGACGTGTTGCAGGACCACGCTGGCCAACGGCCCGACCGGCGCCAGTGCCAACGCCGATCCGATGATCCGCGCCTGATACCGGGACACGCGCTGCGGCCGCTCGGCGTCGGTCCAGCGCCCGCCCCGGACCCAGGCTTCGAGCCAGTCGAGCGCCGCCGGTACGCGCTCGATCAGCGCGCTCAACTGCGGGTGCTCCAGTGTCGCGCCGGCTTCGAGCAGCGCGAACACCACCCGCGGCACGGTGGCGGTGGTCGGCTGGGAGGCGATCAGCGCGATCAGCGCGCGCGCCTCCTCGTTCACGTACGCCGGATCAGTTTGAGAGCCCAGTAGCGCGAGCCGCTCACCGAGCCGGTCCGGCCCCCAGAATTCTTTCAGGTCGCGGCCGTGGTACGCGCTCACCTGCCCGAGCGGTTGCAGGATGCGGCTGTGCTCGCGCAACCGGTCCACGGAATACCGCGCGAACTCGTGCAACCGGTCGAGCCGCTCCTGGAACTCTGCCGGGAGCGCGGCCTTCGGCGCCGCGCCCTCGTGAGCGTCCTTGATTCGGTGCAGGAACAGGTCGCCGAGCAGCGCGTGAGCGGCCGGGTCGGCACGTGGGCCGCCGGCGCGGGACAGGGCCTTCCGCGCGCGGGCGGCCCAGTCCCGCGCCGGCGCCCGCTCCCCCAGCGCCCCCAGGCCCCACGCCAGCATGAATTGCGCGTACACCGCCGTCGCCTCGGTCTCGGCCTCAAGCCCGGTCCATTCGAGCCGCGCTCCGCCCGCGTGCCGCTGCACCCATTTGAGGATCGGCTCCTTTTGGTGGGTCAGCCATTCGCGCGCGGTCTTGAACCGCTCTGCGGTGGCGGCGCCGCGGAACCGCAGGAACGACGGCTCGTCGAGGTCCAGCCCGGGACCGCGGTGGTGCAACCGGTGGATGATCCGGTCGCGCCACCGCGCCAGCCCCAGCACGTCGCCGTTCGTGGCACGAGCCACTGCAAGCCGGGCGAGCCAAGCCCCCCTTACCGGGATGTCCTCGAAGTGCTGGTCCAGGACTGCGAGGACCCGCGGGAGGTCGCTCGCGAACCCCGCGGGCGGGACCGCGGCCCACCCCGCACACGCGGCCAGCGACGCCACGACGCGCCCGGTGCCGGGGCGCCCGGGTTCCGCCAGCCAGCGCTCCAGTTCTGCGGCGCGGTCGCCCGGCTTTGCCGCGGCCCGCTCCGCCGCGGCCCACTCCTCAAGCCATTCTGGCGGTGGAACCGGGCACTCCCAGATCGCGTTCACCCAGCACACTGCGGCGTCGAGCGCCCGTCCGGTCGCGCCGTACACGTTGGCCAGTTCCGCCCACCGTGCGGCGCGCTGGTCCGGCTCGAGCGTGGAGAAGTCTGATAGCAAACGGCTTTCCAGTCGGTGCCGGTGGGCCGCACGGTCGTGCCCGTGCAGCAGCGCGTCCGCCGAGCTGAGTTTCTGCTCGACCCGAGTAACGGTTGGAGCGGCGGTCAGTGTCCGCTTCTGTCCCGCGGCAAGTTCCGGCCTGGCCCCAGGCTCCGTTGGTCCGGTGCTGCGTGCGGCGCGCCCGCTGACCCACCGCACGATCCGGCCGACGGACTTCGCGACCCAGCCCGGTGGCGCGTCGGTCGGAACGGACGGCTCTTCGATCACCCGTTCCAACACGTCGGGTTCTGGTTCGGTAACGGGTTCGACCCGCAGCGCGAATCGGTCGAGCGCGAAGACATCCGCGTTGATCCGGTCAGCCACGAGTATAGTAGCAGCAGGGGGCACGTATTCCAACTGATCGCACAGCGGGCGAAACAGTTCGAGCGCGGCCGAATTGATCGTGAAAGCACCTTCACGAGAGGGCTCGAGCCAGGTGAGACGGTCCGCTCGCAGCCCGAGTTCGCGCCCGACCTCGCTCGCACGGGTGATCGGTCGGAGCGCCCGCCCGACCGGCACGAACAGCCCCGGCAGGCGCGGGTCGCACTGATACCCCGGCACTGCCAGGGGCAGTCCGGGGCTGTCATCGCTTGGCGTGTGTCGGATCACGATTCGCTCGCGCCCGCCGGCTTCGAGCGTTGCGATCTGGAACCGTCGCAGCAACCGCTCGTCGGCACTGCGGCAGAAGTCGCCGAACGCACCCAGTTCGGGGGGGCTGAGCACCCAGAGTGATTCGGCACCGGCCGGCTCCGTGCCCCGCAACCGGAGTTGCACCTCGATCGCCGCTGGCGCGGGCGCTTCTACTGCGGCGTTCGGGCGACGGTGCAACGGATACTCGTCGTCCGCAGCGGTGGGCACCGGCTCGCGGTACAGGACAATACCGGCCGGTTCGCAGAGGAGGACGCACGACGGAGGGAGGGGCAGGTGCCCGGCGAGCGGGTGCTCCCAACCCCGCGCGGTCCACACGCCCGGCGCCTGTTGGCGGAACGCGCGCACCGCCGTGTCCGGTTCTTCGGTCCAAAGGAGGACGGCTGCGGGCGGGGTGGGCGCGGTCACCCAGGCGCGGCCGGCGTGGGGCTCGGACAGCAGTCGGATTCCGAGCGGCCCGGCCCGCAAGCGCCGCAGCCGCGCAACGAACGCGGCCAGTTGCTTGTCCGGAATGCTGAACAGCACCGGCCCCGGCGCGGGGGCACTCTTCCTGAGTGGAAGCAGTTCGGCCCAACAGCGGATCGGTTCGGCCGGCGCGCCTGGTGAGCCGACCGCCACCACACCGAACCGTCCGATCGCCGCGAGCACATCGCGCGGTGGTAGTTGGTCCAGTTCGACCCAGATGCGCCCGGTGTCGTCCCGGCCCGCGCGCCCCGGTACACCCGTAACGCAGCTCGGCACCAGCCCGCTGGCCAGCGCGAGTCGAAGAGCGTCCGGATTCGGGAAAAAGAGCGCGGGCATGACCTGAAGTGTAGTCTCGGGGAGTAAAGAGGGGTACGAAATCCGCACGAAGCGCCCGCCAGGGTGGCTCCGTGCGGATTTCGCGCTTCTGCTCCCGAACCGGCGTGGCGGAACGGTTAGAGGTTGTTCTTCTCCAGGTTCTTCTTCATGTCCGCGTGGATGCGGCGGCGGACGAGGTACTCGTCGTCGTCGAGCCAGCGGCGGCCGGACGGCCCCAGCGCCGCGTCGTCGTTGACGACGGAGCGGATCACGTCCTCTACGAGGTTCAGGTGGAACCGCGAGTAGTACTGTGCGGTGGTCCACGTGTTCGTGATCTTCGCCGGGGACATCTTCTTGAACAGCTCGATCATCCGCACCACGGCGACCTCGGCCGGGCCCTGGCCCAGCGCGGTGACGTAGGCCCGCGCCAGTTCTGTATAGTCCTTCGGTTGCAGCGAGACGGCGGTCGCCCCGAGTAGCTCCTCACGCGCCAGCTCGAGGATCGGGTTGGCCCGGTCCTGCCGACCGAAGTGCAGCCACCCGCCCGCGAGGTTCAACTGCGTTTGCAGCACGGCGGCCCACATCTCGGGCTTAGCCTGGTACTTCTTCTTCAGCTCCGTCGGCGTCGCCCCGCCCAAGATCTCGCTGTGCAGCTTCGTCAGGAACCGGTCGATCTCGTTCGACAGCCCGAGCCGCCGCAGGTTCCGCATGCACTCGTTGGCGACGACGTTGATGAGCTTGAACTTCATCTCCGGCGGCTTCGCGTGGACGAGCGCCGTGAAGTCGTCCACCAGCTTCTTCACGAGGTCGTCGCGGTTGAAGTGGCCGGCGTGGAACATCGCCCTCTCAAGCAGTTCGCCCTGCTTCTTCGGCAGGTCCGCCGCCTCGTTGGCCCCGCCCGCGCCTTGGAGCGCCGCGGGCACCAGGTTGAGCAGTTCCACCGTGAACGTTTCGTTCACGTGCAGCGAGGCCAGCGGCAGGCCCTCGTGCAGCACGTGGAACTGCACCTCCTTCTGCGTCTTCCCGCTGACCCCCTCCTTGTACAGTTTGCGGATGCGGTCCGCGAGTTTGTTCGGGTCCTTGATGGTGTGCAGGTCCGCGAGTTCTTTCTTCAGCGGGTCCTGGTTCTTGGTCCAGTAGCTGTACGGGTCGAGGCGCTCCTGCGGCGACAGGATGCGCGACTGCTCGCGGAGCCGGCCGATCACGTACTCCCCGCGGAGGAACGGGTTGTTCGTGCCGCCGCTGCGGGCCTTACTGCTCAGGTCCTCCAGTTCCTGCATGATCTCGGCGGACAGTTGCCCGGTCGGCGGTTTGCCCGCGAGCACCTGCTCGATGCGGTACTTAAACGCTTTGTAGACGAAGTTGCTGGAGACCGCGGACACCACCTGCTCGAACAGCTTGAGGTCCTGCCACGACGAAGGAACCGGCTTCTCCAGCACCTTGCGGGCGTCCTCCAGCAGCTTCTTGGCCTGGCTCGCCTCGCCCAACTTGCCGACCGCGAACGCGAACAGTAGGTCCACGAGCGGGTGGTTCGCTTTCAGGTGTTCGTTCTTCTGGGCCGCGGCGGAGTCGTCGAGCCACTTGCGGATGGTGCCGTGCAGCTCCATCGCCTTGTCCCGCACCACCCGCATGCGCTCGGAGTCCTTGACCCCGGCGACGCGGAGGAAGTACGGCAGGTCGCGCTCCGCCTGGAGCCCCTGTTCGAGCAGCCGCTTGAGCAACCGGTCGCGGACCCGGGCCAGCCCGAGGACATCCGCGCCGGCGAGTTGCGCGAGCCGGAAGCCGGCCAGCCAGACCGCCCGCACGGGCAGCGAGCCGTCATTGGTCTCCAGATAGTTCTGGAGCGCCGGCAGCCGGGCCATGAGCCACGGCGGCACCGGGTTCTGCGCCGCCAGCCATAAGAACGCGGCCACGACCCGGCGCGAGTCCTCGAGCCCGCTGCCGGTGTGGTTCAGGAGCTTGTCGAACTCGGGCGCGGTGATGGTGGCGCCCGCGGCGGGCACCTCACTGCGGACCCAGCGCCCGAGCCACTCGGGGGGCAGCGGGTCGGAGTCCCACAGCGCGTCCAGCCAACAGATCGCGGCGTCCATCTGGTGCTTGCCGCTGCCGGTGTAGGCGGCGGCGAGTTCGGGCCACATGCCGACCCGCTCCGGGGCGTCGAGCGGACCTTCGAGCGCGAGGAACTCCTGCTCGAGTTCCTTCGCCCGCACCTCCCACTCGTTCGGCTTGCGCACCTCCTCGACCGGCGGCAGGAACTCTGCGGTCGCGCCCGGCTTGCCCGGCGCCGCCTTACTCTTGGCCGGCCCTTTTGCGGCCGGAGCGGCGGCCTTGGAGCCTTTAACGTCGTCGTCTTTTTCCTTCGGGTCCTTGTCGCCCTTGTCCGGCTTGTTCTTCGGCCGGTCGATCTCGCGGCACTGGAACGCGTCGAAATCGAACCGGGTGGCCTCGATCCAGGCGGAGAGCGCCTTCTGCTCGGCCTCAATGACGTAGTCCACCCAGTCCTCGAGCGAGCGGAACGCCGCGTCGGGCACGAACTCGGGGGTGAAGCCGCCCTTCGAGCCGGGCGCGTCCGTGCCCGGCTCGTCCGGATACAGCCACACGACCTGGTCGGCGTCGTCGGCCAGGAGCTTGCGAACCGCGTCCCGGCGCAGCGTTGGGTGGAGCCGCTTGCCGACCGGCAGGAACAGGTTCGGGAGCTTCCAGTACGGCTTGAACGCCAGCGCGTTGTCGAGCGCCAGCACCGGGGGCGTGAGCTTCGACGGGCGGACCCGCAGCACCACCGTCCGGCCCCCGCTGGCGTCGGTCGCGACGGCGAACATGAGGCGCTGGAGCAGGCGGTCGTCGGAGTCGCGCACGAGCGTGTCGAGCTGCTCGATGGCGTTCTCGCGGAGCACCCACAGCTCGGCGGTCTCGCTGGCGGTGCCCGGCGCGAGCCGCAGCGGCACCTGCATCTTCTTGGGCGCTTTGGTCTCGCTCCAGCCGACCGGCGCCGCCGGCAGTTTGAACTGGAGGTTGTCGTACACGTCCTGGAACGGGGCCTCGTCCAGGTACACCCACTCGCGCGGCGCGCGGATCAGCACGAGCTGCTTGTCCGCGACGCGCAACTGCGGCGCGAGTGGGAGCGTGTGCCCCACCTCCACCCACACGCGGGGGGCGCGTTCGAGGTACGCGCGGACACTTTTGGTCCCGTCGGCGCGCCCCCTGTCGAGCGCGCGGAGCAGCGTGTAATATGGCGGGCCGATGACCCGCAGCAGCACCCGCTTGCCGTCCGTTTCACCCGTTGTGAACCAGCGGAACCCCTGCCGGTCGTTGCCCAGCCGCAGCATCTCGGTGACGAGCGCGGGCAGGTCCTCGGCGTTCTCCAGCTCGAACAGCACCGGCTGCTGGTTGGAGATGGTGGGCGCGATCGGGTCGCGGGTGACCGGCAGCAGTTGCGGCCAGCAGGTCACCTCTTGCGGGTCGTCGGAGGCGTGCCGCTTCGAGCCCTTGACGCCGATCCGGTCCAGGTTCTTGGTGACCGTGCGGGTGAGGTTGGCGGTCGGCTCGACGTAGATCTTGCCCTGGTCGTCGAAGCTGACCGCGGCCGGCGCGAGCGTCACCTCGGCCGGGACGATACCGGTGGTCAGCGCGAGCCGGACCGTGTCGAGGTCGGGGAAGAGCAGGATCATGTGTGCCGGGTGTTCGGGGCTGTAATCATCGGGGCGAAAAACCCGAAGCGGTGGCCCCGGGCTGAAGAGTCGCGGTCACACGACGGACGGCGCCGGCCGCTCGACTCGGGGGCGGGCGCGGTTCGCGCCGCTACCCCTTGTTGGTCTGCTTCTGGCGCTCGGGCTCGTTGGGCTGTTGGACCGGCCCAGTGGGGTGCTGCTCCGACTCGCGCTCGACGATGATCTGGTCGTCGTCCTTGAGCTTGCGGCCGAGCACCTTCTCGGCAAGGGCTTTGTGCATCTGCTCGTGTTCGATGGGCAGCGCGTCCGGGTCGGAGTCGAGCTTGATGATGATGTTCTGCTTGCCGGTGTTCGGGTCCCGGCGGAGCATAATGATCATTTCGGCCATTCTAAAACCTGCGATTTGTGTTTTGTATTTGGTATTGAGTGTTCGGCGTTTAATGTGGAGTGTTCTGGTAGCGGCCGGTACAGCGTCACGCGCCGAGGGGCCGAACACCAGATCCGCACTACCACTACTCGCCGTCCTTCTTCTTCGCGGGCTTCTTCTCGGCTGCGGTGCCGTTCCCGTTCGCGCTTTCGGTGGCGGTGGCGGTGCCCGCGCCGCCGGCGAGCTTCACCTCCGGCCCCGGCGCGCCCACGTCCTTCGGGTACTTCGTGCGCAGCTCCTCAATAATCGCCTTCGTGCGGTCGCCCTCGATCGTCTTCTTCTCCGTCAGCTCGTCGCGGAGCTTGATGAGGTCGGCCTTGTGCTTCGTGAGGATCGCGGCGGCCTTCGCCTGGGCCTCCACGATGATCGTGTTGACCTGCCGGTCGATCGCCTCGGCCATCGACCCGGACAGCACCGCCCGGTCGCCCTTCTCGTCGCGGAACGAGCGGAGCGGGGCCGCGAGGTTCGACATCCCGCAGACCTGCACCATGTACTCGGCGATGAGCGACGCCCGCGACAGGTCCGACCCCGGCGCGCCCATCCCGCTGGCCCCGGTGGAGACGTCGCCGATCAGCAGCCGCTCGGCCTCGATCCCGCCGTAGAGCACCGCGAGCTGGTCGAGCATCTCGTTGCGGCTCATGCCGATACGGTTCTTCTCCTGCTTGAACTGGGTGAAGAACGGCGCCCACGGCATGTCGCTCTGGATCGTCACCTTCTCCGGCGGCTGGTGGTGCGGGCAGAAGATGGACACGAGGAAGTGGCCCGCCTCGTGCGTCGCCACGACCGGCAGGTCCTTCTCGTGAACCTCCACCTTCTCGTCGAACTCGGTGATCGCCTTCTCGATCAGCTTCGGCGTCGTCTCGCCCGTGATCCCCTCGCGGAGCCGCAAGCGGGCGACGGAGCGGCACAGCGCGTTCAGGTGGTCGCCGCTGAACGCCGTGCCGGTGGGGGTCATGTACCGGTTGCCGGTCCGGGTGATCGCGTACTCGAGCGCCTCGTCGTTGAAGTTGAGGCGCATCTTCTTGTTGTAGATCTCGAAGATCGCCCGGCGGTCGTCGTCGTCCGGGTACGGGATGTGGATGTGGAACTCGAACCGGCCCGGGCGCAAGAGGGCGGGGTCGAGCGACTCCACGAAGTTGGTCGTGCCGACCACGAAGACGAGTTCGTCCTTGTGGAACCCGTCCATCTCGGTGAGCAACTGGTTCACCATCGAGTGCTCGACGCCGCTGCCGGTGTACGTGCCGCGGGCCGTGGCGAACGAGTCGATTTCGTCGAACACGATGATCGACGGCGCGCTCTGGCGCGCCCGGTGGAAGATCTGCCGCAGGTTCTCTTCCGACTCGCCGACCCACTTCGATTTCAGCTCGGGGCCGCTGACGATGGTGATGGCGGCCCCGATGCTGGCGGCGATCGCCTTGGCGAAGTAGGTCTTGCCGGTACCGGGCGGCCCCCAGAAGATCATCCCGCGCGGGATCAGCTCTTCGAGCCGCGCGATCTCCTCGGCGTCGGTCGCGCGGTCGCGCTTCGACAGCGTGTCGAGGATCTCGCTCTTGAGCTTCGCCTTGACCTTCTTGTACCCGCCGATGTCCTTGTCCAGGTCGACGGACGGGATCTCCATGTTCCCGCTGAGCGTGGACTGCCGCACCTGCGCGTAGGCCCGCTTCGGGTCGGCCGGGTAGTCCTCGCCTTCGAGGGTGGAGAGCAGGCGCCGGAGGCGCACGGCGTTCACCCCGGACACGTACTTGTAGAGCTGCCAGGGCGAGAAGTCCTTGCCGAACTTCCGGCTCTCCTTCTGCGTGATGAGGTGCCGCAGCCGGTTCCGCGCGATGCCCAGGATGCTGAGCCAGTGCGGGAACAGGTTCTCGATCACCTTGGGCAGCGAGAACGACGGGTCCTTGAACCCGAGCCACACCAGTTCGGGGTTCTCGTACAGCAGCGGGATCACCTCCCGCGCCTCGCTGGTGAGCCCGCCCTGGCTGGTGGTGAGGAGGTCGAGGTGCGGGAGCACGACGACGCGCCGCTCGGTGGCGCCGCGGACGGCGTCGCGGAGCTGCCCGATCATGGTGCCGATGAGGCCCATCGGCATCGCGCCCTGTTGCGGGTCGCGCTGCCGGCCGTCCAAGTAGATGCACTGGAGCTTGGCCTGCCGCAGCCGGTCGCGCACGTTCATGAACAGGTACGGCGCGAGTTCCTTGTCGCACTCGATGAGCGTGGGCAGCCCGCGGACGAGTTTGCTGGCCACCTCGGCCATTTCCTGGCTGTACGCCGCCTCCACCGCCTGCGGCGGCGAGAGGTCGGCGGGCAGGTCCTTTTCCGTGACGGTGATGCTCATAGTGGTGGTTGGTTTTCGGTGTTGAGTGTTTAGCCCGTTCGTTGCGCCTTCAGCGTTCAGTGAAAAACAGGCCGGGGCGTCGCCCGGCCGGCTGACCAAACACCAAAAACCGAATTCGGAGCACTAAACCTCGACCTTGATCGTCAGCGAGCCGCTCTCGGCGTCCTCACTTATTTCCTTAACGGTGCCCATCTGCTGGGCCTTCTGCTTGAGCGCGTCGCGGGTCACCTGGTTCACGACCTCGGAGATTTCTGGCTGCAGGTCCTGCAAGTGCTTTTCGAGCGCCTGGGTCGCCTTGTCTTGCAGTTTGGACTGCTCCTGGTCGAACTTCTTATCCAGGTCTTGTTTGAGCTGCTCTTTCACCTTCTCGCGCAGGCTCTTCTCGTTCGGGCCGACGTCGTTGAACCCGGTGGCCTCGCGCTTCACTTCCTGGTTAACGGTCTGCTGGGTCTCGGCCTTGACGGAGACCTCGCCGCGGCACGGGTCGACTTTGACGGTCAGCTCGCCGTCCTTGCGGCACAGGGTGCCGTCGTCCTGCTCCTCGAAGCCCCGCTTCTTGAGTTCCTCGCGGAGCAGCGTGGCCATGTCCTCGGGCGGCAGGATTTCGAGGATCTCGAGCTCCGTGCAGATCTCGTCCCCGGCCTTGAGGTTGCGGGTCTCGGACTCCTTCACGGTGATGCGGTATGCGCGGCTCATGTTCGCGTGGCTCCGGGGTACGGGTCAGGACTCAGAGTAACAGACGCCGGGGGCGCACAACAGGGATCACCCGGGACTGCCCTCGGGGTTTCCGCCCGCCGGGGGCGCGCCGTCCGCGGGGGCCGCTCCGGGCACCGGGCCGCGGAGCGGCTCGAGCATCTCCACCGCCGCCCGGGCGCGCGCCGCGACGCGGTCGCCGCTCGCCGCCTCCCAGTCGGCCTTCCACATCTGACTGGCCTGGTAGTCGTCGTCGAAGTACCCGACGTACCGGGCGCGCTCCTGCCAGGTCTCCAGGATCTCCATCTGCCGCGGCACCGCGAGGGCGGCCCGCTGGGTCTCCAGGCGGTCGGCGAGGCGTTGCGGGCCGCTGCCCTGGAGCCCGCCCGTCCAGAACACCGGCGTCAGGTCGGACTGCAGCACCTGTGCGTTGGTGCGCAGCACGAACCGGGCGAGGTCCGTGCGCCGCGCGGCCTCGGCAACCTGGAGGAAGCCGCGCAGGGTGGCGAACTCGGCGTTGCCCTGCACCCGCATCTTCTTCCAGTCCGTGAGCTGGCCCTTGTCGCGCTCGGTCTTCACCCAGCGGTTCGTCAGCTCCCGCTGGAGGCACTCCAGCAGCACCGCGCGCTGCCCCTGGCACACCGGCGTGAAGTCCGGGACCGCCGGCTTGGCCGCGTCGGGGTCGGCGGCGTCCTGGGGGGCGAGCAGCCAGCAGAACGGGTTCCGCGCCACCACGTCCTTGCGGCGCATCACCGCGAGCACGTCGGGGTCCGTGCGCATCGCGTCGAAGCTCAGCGCGAAGAACAGTTCGTCCGCCGGGGTGAGCGCCTTCGGGGCCGTGTCCCACGCCACCTTCGACTCGTGGACCTTCTCGGCCGTGAGCCAGAACAGGAAGTCGAGCACCGGGCGCGAGAACTCGAGCGCCCGCTCGTCGAGCGGGATGCGGTCCCAGACGCGCCCGCCGACGGGCTGCCCGTCGCGCAGGTACTTGTCGTTGCGCCACCCGCCGGCGCGGGTCAGGAACAGCACGAACGCCTTCTTCAGCGTGTCCTTCACCAGTTCGACCGCCCCGGCGCTGATGCACTCGGGCTTGGTGGTCGCGGTGCGGACCAGCTGCAGCCCCTGGTCCGCCGGGAAGTGTCGGACGAGGAACCGCAGGATGCGGAGCAGGTTGAACTCGAACTTGGTGACCTGCCGCGGTCCTTCCGGTTCGGGCGGCTGCGTTGGCGGGGCGGCGGTGCGCGTCATTTCGTGTCGGTCCCTTGCGCGTTCGCACTCGTCTCGGGCTGGGCCACCGGGAGCGGCTTTTTGCGCCTCCAGCCCTTCCACAAGCCTACAGCATTGGCCGCTGGAAAGCCATTCACCGTGATCTCGCGCCCGACGACGCGGATCTCCAGCGTGTTCCTCTTCCGCCACTGCTCGTCGTGGGAGTAGCGAGCGGTCAGGAAGTGGATGCGCTGGTTGGTGGACCCGATCCAGCGGCGCTCGGTGTCCGGCTGCTCGCGGACGTACGGCCCGTCCACCAGGATGTCCGTCAGCGCGATCAGTTCCAGCACCGCCGGGTCGGCCTTCGCCCGGAGTTCCTCGACCGTGAACCCAGTGAAGGTCATCACGGTGAGGCCGAGGTCACGGGCGGCCCGGGCCAGCGCCGCCGCGGCCGGCGCGTGTGCCGTGGGCTCGCCGCCCATGAGCGTGATCCCCTCCACCCCCTCTTCGTCCCGGGCGCGGCGTAACTCCGCAACCACTTCGCCGAACGTGCGGGTCGCGCCGCCTTTGAAGGGCAGGTATTCGGGATTGCAGCAGCCGGGGCACCGGAGCGGGCAACCCTGGAACCACAGCGCGAACCGCTTCCCGGGGCCTTCGGCCTCGGTGCTGGGCACGATCTGCGCGATCTGCATGGTCAGTTCGGTGGCCGTCGGAGCGTCCATCGCGTGCCCGTAAGTTCCTGATGGGTGCCCCGCATTATACCCGCGCGGCGATGCGGACGATCCCCGATTTGGCGTCACCGTGCTCAATTGTGATGGTACGATCCACGAACTTCCGCACGGTTTCCACGTTGGTTGTGAGGTGCCGGGTCACTTCGGACGTGCGGTACTCGCTGGCGTCGCCGCTGAGCGCCAGCGGGAGGAGCAGTTGGTCGGCCGAGTGCGGGTCGACCGGGCACTTCGCGTCGCGGAACGCGATGGCCTCGTCCGCGGCATCGTCGGCGACGCTTTCCGCCGGCTTGCCGCGCTCCCCCAGTCCGAAGAACAGCGGCGGAACCGGTGCCTGCCGGAAGATGACCGCCGCGACGCTGCCGGGCGAGGCCGCTTCCCACTGCTCAACGGGAAGGTGCGACTCCACCCCCTCCGATTTGAGCCTCACACTTAACCGCCGCGCCTGTTTCTTACCGACCGATTCGGGAAGATCGGCGTACGCGCTGAACCCGCCGGCCGTGGTCAGTTCCGGACACGTCAGCAGCGACAGCCCGTTGACGCGCGAGCACGGGTGAATGACGGCGCGAATTTCGCCCCCGCCGCGCGGGTAGAAGCCGGGGCGCACCAGCTCCAACTCGACCTTGATGCCCAGCCGCGCGAGGTACGCGGCCCAGGTGGTTTCGAGGAAGTGGTAGCACGGGGCGTGCGCGTTGTGCGTGCCGCCGGTGACGGTGACCTCGGACGGCTTATCGCCCCGCAGCGCGAGCGGCAGGTAAACCGTGTGCAGCACGAGGGCCGTGGCGCCGGCGGTGCCGATGGTGAAGGTGTAACGGCCGGCCTTTACGGCTCCGGGTTCGAAGTACAGTACCGACGAGCCGTTCGCCGCGCCCTTATACTGCGCGCCCGAAACGGCGCCCGCGGCCTTCACGCACATAACGTGTTGCGGCTGGAGCCCCGGCTTGCTCCGGTTCGCGCGGATGTTGGTCAGCTTGAACGGCCGCCCCGTGAGTACGGACAGCGCCAGCGACGAGCGGAGGATTTGCCCCCCGCCTTCGCCCTCCGAGCCGTCGATTTCGATCATGCCATCGCTCATGGAGCACGGACACCGCAGTGACAATGGTGGTTCGGCACGTGCGCCGACCGCAACTGGTGCCGATTCTGAGCACTCAACTGACCGGCGCCAGCGTGGTAAACGACCTCTCACGCCCGACGTACCCGGAATCGCTCTCAGTCCGAGACCTGGGACGACCTCATCGTGTGCAAGTACCGTGCTCGACCGCTTCCAGTCGCCCGGCCCACGGCCACTGGAACCGACCGCCGTGTGCTGATCTGTATGCCCGTCTTCTGTGCCGGCGGCCACTGAAAACGGCCGCTCTTTCCGCAGCCGGAACCGTTGCTCTGCTGCCGTTCGCTCCCATTTTGTTTCATCGGCTGATCCCATTTCGCCATCCCGTACTCTCGTCGCAGGCAGCGATTGCAACCGACGGTGACGCCACATTCGCCACAAGAAATTACCGCAAATAAACTTGCGCCATTCAAACCCGTAAGAGTATTCCGCGCGCTGGGTGTCGTGCGTTCCGCATGTGCGGATTGTGCGACCGCGTCGAGCGGTAGCGGGCGGGTAGTTCTCGGGTAGCGAACCGCTACCGTTCCGCCCGCAATTGGCCCGTCGATACCCCATCGCTTCCGATTCCATCCCGCTCCCTCCCGTGATCCCGAAAACCGACCGGCGAGGGCGTTCGTCATGCCGATTCGTCATCGGGTCGCTGTAACCCACGTTACACCTCGTGCCCCCCCCAATCCTGCCCGGCCCGGCGCGAGCAGCGGTCGGGAAGTTTGGAGGGAGTCCGGAGGTAACGACCGGCCAACTTTTCGATCCGGCGGACTACTCCAGTGGAAGTTCGGTGGCAGTGCGCGGGTAGCGAACGGCAGCGAATCGCCTGCTCGCACCCGCGTGCCTCCCGCCGCCGTTCCCGCATCGCCCACGAGGCTCATCACCGGGTTTCCCGCTGGGAAACCCAACCGGGGCTGTGCGGATCGCGCGCTGGCGTCATTCGACACCCACGCGCGGCCGGCGCGACAACGCGCTGCTCCTCAATTGCGGCTGATGGCAGGAGGCGAGGTGCGGAGAACTGACTTGATTAGCGCCCCTGCAGCGGCACAGGTTGAAGCCGGAGTCAGTTACCGAACCAACGTAACGTTGGGTGACGCAATCCACGACCGAGGGAGTCTGGCGTCGTCACATCTCGAACACGGGCATCAGCACGCCCTAAGCCTTCGCGCCTATGGCCGTGCGGTTCCTGCCCCATGCCTTGCCGTTCGCCCCGGCCGGGCGGATCTGCGTGTGCAGGAGTGTGGCGGCGGCCTGGGCGTCGGGGCCGATCTGGCTGGCGGCCGCGCCCAGCGCGTCTGAGGTTTGCAACGGGTGCCGGCCCTGAGTCCGCTTGCCGCACGCCTCGCAGTGGCCGATGTGGACGCGGAACTTGCGGACCAGCGGCTGTCGCGGGCTCTCGGTCTGGAACTGGTCGGCCGCGCCGGTCTCGACGAGGCGGCCCCGGCAGTGCGGGCAGGCGGCGGGCAGGTGAGCGGCGTGGCACTCGGCGATCTGTTCGGGAGATGGTGGCGGGCGGTGCTCGTGGGTGCCGTGGGTATCGCCCGACTTGCGGCCGGGCCTCTTCGGGTCGGGCTTGGGGGAGGGGGGACATTTGCGGAACGGGGCGGCTTGACGCTTGCCGGAGCGGATCGCCTCGTCCAACTTCCGGGTCAGTTCAGCGACCTGGGCCGTGAGTTCAGCAACCTGTTTGGAGAGTTACCGGCAGCCGGGACACGCGAGCTCGTCCATGCCGTCATCGTAGTGACATGGGCATCGATCAGCGGTTAGATCGCGGCTAGAATTACGCCCGCCATCGCGGAAGCTGTGACCACTTCGTGAATCAGGTTTTGCTATCCGGGGGGCAGCTTTTCCATACGTGTCACGTTTCTCCTGTTGGAGGTCGCACTGCGATGAAACAGTTCGTGGCAATCGCCGCAACGGCTCTCCTGCTTTCGGGCATCGGGTGGGCGGCCCGCCTCAGCCCGAGTGGTGAGGCCGCGCCACCAGCGGCCGCCGACGAGCCGAAGGCGAAGCCTCCCGAACGCCCGGTGAAACTGGGGAAGATTTCCGAGGTGCAGCCCGCGGCCCGGCCGGCAGTTGAGAAAGAGCGGGTCGAGCGCATCAAGGGGTTGATCGCGGACCTGGCCAAGTTGGAGAGCGCCGACATCGGCCTGTCAGCTACTTTGGGCGGCGATGACTTCGCGCCTGTCCCCGGCCAGTCACGCTTCGGCTCGTTCCTGCTCACCGATCACCGGGTGAACCAATCCGAAGCCCTCCGCGATCTGGTCGCCCTCGGCCCGGACGCGCTGCCCTACCTCCTGGACGCGCTCGACGACAAGACGCTTACCAAGATCACCATCAAGCACGACACTCCGTTCGGCACGATGTGGTACGGTGGCGAAATGGGTGTGAATCCGGTCAACCCCGTGGAGGCCGCGGTCTACAAGGCACTGACGGAACCGCGCAAGAAGGAAAGCGGCGCCAAACGCGGAATCGAAGGCGGCACTCTGAAGTCCTACACGGTCACGGTCGGCGACGTGTGCCTCGTCGCGATCGGTCAGATCGTCGGCCGGGGGTATTCCGCGGTCCGTTACCAACCGACCTCGAACATCGTCATCAACAGCCCGACCCACGACGCCGAACTCTGTGCCAACGTGCGGGCCATCTGGAAGAGCAAGGATCCTGCAAAGAAGCTGGTGGATTCCCTCCTGGCCGATTACGCGACCGAAGGGATCTTCAACGGAACGTCTCTGGACGGATGGGGGGTGGGAAATCATTTCCAGTGCGGTGCGGCCCTTCGGCTGCTCTACTACTTCCCGAAAGAAAGCGTGCCGCTCATTGCGCGACGGCTGGGGAAGTTGGATGTGGCCGGTACCCCAGTACTGAGTGACTATATGCGTCAATGCGTCGCTAACGGCGTGCGAGCGGAGGATTTCATCAAAGCCGTATCCTGGTCAAAAGAACCGGCCATCCGGTCCGCCGTCACCGATGTGTTCAAACGAGCCGAAGGGGTGCCCGTCCTGCGCGCGGCGCTGCCCGGGGTCGAAGACAAGGAACTGATCCGGGGCCGTCTCGAGTCATTCGTGAAGAACCTCCCGGCCAAGGAGAGCGGACCATACGGGGACGGGTATCACCTGTTGGTCGAGCTTTGCGAGCGCACGCCGGACACGACCAAGGCGGTCGTACAGGGCTACCTCCGCGGCGCGGGCGTGCAGCGCCGCCTGACGGTCTGTCTGATCTTTGAAAAGGTCAAGGTGCCGTGGGGCACGGAGATACTCGCCCCTCTTCTCGACGATAACCGGGACACCGACTGGGGATCCTACCCCGTCGATCCCTCGGAGAATGAACCACGCTTGCCGATACGGATTTGCGACGCGGCCGCGGACACCCTGAGCCACAACCACCCCGAACTGAAGTTCACGCTCCGTGGCCAACACGCGGACCTCGACAAACAGATTGCAGTGATGCGAGAACAATTGAAGCGGAAGAAATAAGCCGCTGCCGGGAGCGGTAGGCAAGCCCCTTCTCATGGCAGCGGGTCTCGCGCCACTGTGCGGATCGAACTCCGCTCACCTTCATCCGTCGAACAAGGAGTTGGCAGGCAAAGAGACTAGGCCAAACGAGGGGCTAAACAATTACACTTGCCGCGACCACAACTTCAACAGCCCTTCGTTCACCCCTGCGCTTGATCCACAGCAGTCAGGGCCACAGAACGGATCGGGGCTGTAGCCTGATTGAAGGTGTGAATCGAGTAACGATCGCGGCCCCTATATCAGTATGAACATCAAATCCCTAAGACAAATTCGATTTATGGCGATAGTGATCGAGCCACTCTTGGACCCGCTCCTCGATGCAGTACTGCCTCACATTCGCAACGACAACGATCGGCACCAACGAGACCAACACAACCGCCTCCACTGAGGCACCGAGCCGCTTCCACATAACCAGCGCCAAGAGTCCAGCGACGAGAAAAGCGAGTGGCCACGAAAAGTAGCTCAGCCGCATCGCCCACGACTTACACGCTCGGCAACACGGAAAATTATCAATATAATACAATTCTTGATAATCTACACAATTTCGAGTCTTGTAATGAACCTGAATCGACTCGCTGGGGCTGGGGCCTCCGCAGAAAGGGCAGGGTGCGTTCCAGGGGACACGGACCGTGCCGTCGAACAGCCGGAACTCCCAATCGGGGCGAGTCGCTTCGGAGGGAATGCGATAGGGGTTTGGGCGAACTGAATTGATCCGAACCGTTGGTTGTAGCACCGGTTCTGCTGAGGCTGTGGACTGACACGCCGGTTGTGTGCCGCACTGTGGGCATCCGGTTCCCGGTACACCAATTCGGGAACCGCACGTCACACACACCAAGTCTTCTCTGGTATCACCAACGGTTAACTGGACCCACGCGGGGCAGTGTTTACATTTGACCCGAGACCCAGCTAACGCCGGATCGAATTCGACCGCGTGACCACAGTTCGCACAGATCGCCGTGATCATCGGCCGCTCCCTGTAGTCAGCTACGAACGCACCACACAGAACGCCATCTCAAACACCACAAGCAGACGGACCAACAACGTGCACATCGCCCCAATCCTGACCGATGATGATGAGCGTCGCATCGAGATCCCCGTGGAGCCGGCTCCACGGGCCGATTTCGTTTGAATCGAATGCCAGTAGATCAGGGTCGCCAGGGTTGCGAAGTCCTGGACAACGGTGGCAGTGCTTCCGCTCGGCTACCAACGTTGCGTACTGTTCCCTTTTGGTTCCCAGTGAAGTCATCACGGATCGCCCCTCTCGATCGTCTCATACGCCCACGCCTGCGCTTCCGCTTCAGTGTCGAATGTTTTCACGCCCAGTACCGCCACGTGCCGCTGGGTCCGAAATATCGAGTTGATGGCCTCGCTCGCGTCGGATTTTCGGTCCTTATCCACACGTTCTTCATTCGACGCGGCGTACCCGATCACCCTGTAGCCCCTGATCTCACCATCGTTCGTGGAGCCGTAGCACCGCATCAGCGGCCCATCCAGTTTGGCAAAGAATTCGTCCTTCTCTTCCAATGAGCACATCCCGCCGGAGGCTGTCATCACTCTGGAACCCGTTGGCGCTTGACCCCACATGACGAGATACGGGATCGCTCGGGAACCGCCTTGTGGGACGGACCAGGTCCACGGCCGCCGCCGCCCGGTGAATCGTCCGTTCTCGAACGTCAGGATCGCAATTCCGCAGTGGTCACGTCCAGGCGGCAACACGTAATCCCCACCCAGCCAGCGTGCTTTGAGGAATTGCCGAAGGACCGGATCTCCACCCGCAAACGGCCGTGTAGTCTCTTGCTCTTTCCCCCGCTCCTTCCACAGGAGGTACAGACAGCACCCCAGGGAGGCGACGGTGAGTCCGATATGGGCTACTGCCCAGAGCCGCTTAAACATCGATCCTCCGGTCGTCGAGATGGGGCGGGCTGTCGAGCAACCGTGCCGGGAGCCTTCCAAGTACTAACGTTTGATCCCGTTGAGCGTCTCTAGCGCCATCAGCAATGCGTGGGTGCCCTTGCGGCCGTAGCCCTGCGCGCGAACGGCTTCGTAGAGCTGCTTCGCCAGCCCCAGCCCCGGCAGGGACAGGTTCATCTTCTCGGCTTCCGCCAGGGCGATGCCCATGTCCTTGATGAAGTGCTCGACGTAGAAGCCCGGCTCGAAGTTGCGGGCCAGCATCCGCGGCCCCAGCACCTCCAGCGCCTTGCTCCCGGCCGCGCCCACGCTCACGCTCTTGAACACCGTCTCCAGGTCCAGGCCCGCCTTGTAGCCGTACAGCAGCCCCTCGCACACCGCGATCATGTTCGACGAGATCAGGATCTGGTTCACCATCTTGGTGTGCTGGCCGGCACCCGGCGCGCCCTGGTGAACGATCGTCTTCCCCATGCACGCGAACACCGGCTGAACGGCGTCCACCACCTCCTTGTCCCCGCCGATCATGATCGACAGGGCCGCGTTCTTCGCGCCCACGTCGCCGCCGCTCACCGGGGCGTCCAGCGCCGCCACGCCCTTCGCCTTCGCCGCCTCGTAAATCTCCTTCGCCAGCGACGGCTCCGAGGTGGTCATGTCCACCAGCACCGTGCCCGGCTTCGCACCCGCGAGTGCGCCGTCGGCACCCAGGAACACCTCCCGCACGTCCTTCGGGAACCCGACGATCGCGAACACGATGTCCGCTTGCTCCGCCACCGCCTTCGGGCTATCAGCCAGCTTCGCGCCGGCGTCTACGAGCGGCTGCGCCTTGTCCGCCGAGCGGTTGTACACCGTGGCCGAATAGCCGCTCGTCATGGCGTGCTGGCACATCCACCGGCCCATCACGCCGGTGCCGATCCAGCCGATGCGGGTTTTTCCGGGTTGCGCGACTGGAATTTGCATTGCGTAAGTCCCGTGAAGGAAGTATGTATATCTGCTACAACTTTCGCGATGGTCGAATTGCCAGGGTCCGTCTCACCCCCAGGCACGATGCCGGCGACTGGCGTTCATGTTAGTGAACCCATTGCTCTGCTGACACAACCGCACGCGAACGGAACACGCCCTACCCTTTCTCCTCTTTGATGAGGTGATTGGGTGATCATTGCATTCGGTACAAGGACCGCGCGCCGTGACCGCAAACGACATTCCGCAACTCGGTGCGCCGATCGTGCTCGTCCACGGGCTGTGCGGCTACGACCGCGTGACGGCGTTCGGCCGCCCGTTGAAGGACTACTTCCCCGGCATCCGCCCGCAGCTCGAAGCCAGCGGCAACCGCGTTCTGATGCCGCGTCTGAGCTGCACCCGCGGCGTCGCTGAACGGGCGGGCGAGCTGAAACGGTATCTGCTCGCAAACGTCCCGAGCGGGCCGGTCCACCTGATCGGTCACAGCATGGGCGGGCTGGACGCCCGGTACATGATCAGCCACCTCGGAATGGCCGACCGGGTGCGGACGCTCACCACCGTCGGCACCCCGCACCGCGGCAGCCCGTTCGCGGACTGGGGTTTGAAACGGTTCGGCGGGCTCCTCGCCCCGTTCTTCCAGCTCCTCGGGCTGTCCACGCAAGCGTTTTTCGACCTCACCTCCGCTGTGTGCGCCCGGTTTAACGCCACGGTGCGCGACGTGCCGGGTGTGCGGTACTTTTCCGTGGCCGGCGTGTGCGACGGCCCGCTGCTCGGCTCCGGGTGGCGGCTGCCCCACGAGATCGTCCGCCGGGCGGAAGGGGCGAACGACGGGGTCGTATCGGTCGCATCGGCGACCTGGGGCGAACACACCGACGTGTGGGACGGCGACCATCTCAATCTGGTAAACTGGCCCAACCGTGAGGCGCGGAAGCGCGGGGTGTGGGACTCGCTCGCCCCGGACTACGGCCGCATCATCCGGCGCATCGCTACGGTTGAGTAGGAACCGCCCCTCCCCGACGACCGCTATACCCTCTTCTGCCGGCGGACTCGCCCGAACTGTCCGGCGCGCCACGACCGCGCCAGCACGAGCGCCGCCCGCGATTCCTTTCGCACACCGATCTCTTTCACAGCGGTCGGCGGTGAATCCCCTCCGATTACGAACCTGCCGCCACGGAAGCGGCGTTTCCTCGGAAGGGTTTCCACCATGCGTTCACTGCTCCTCGCGGCCATCGGCGCGTTCGCCGTGTCAGGTACCGCCGCCGCACAGCAGCCCCAGTACCAACCGGCCCGCTACCCGGCCCCGTCGCCGGCCGCGGCTGCTGCGACGCCGCTCCAACCGGCCTCCGGCACCACCGTCATCAGCGGCGGCGCCGGGTGCAGCAACTGCGGCACCACCACCGGCCCCGTTCGCGGGTTCGTGATGTCCGGGGTGTCGGCCCCCGGGTGCCAGCTCGGCGCCCCGTGCAACAGCGGGTGCGGCAGCATCAAGAGCGACCTCGCGTTCCAGTTCGGCTCGTGCAAGAACTTCTTCTCGCCGTGCGGCCCGACCTGGGGTGGCTTCGGCCACAAGTGCCCGACCGGCCCGATGAACCAGCCCTGGGGCACCGGGTACGGCTGCCCCCGCGCCTACGACAGCCACGCGAACCACTAATTCGGTTCCAGTAGTTTCAAGTTCGCGCCGGGCAGGGGTTCTGGCCTTTGAGTGTGGTCCGCTCACTCCGTGAGCGGCCGCGCCGCGCACCAGATTAGCTCCGCGAGCTTGCTGGCCCCATCGTTGTGCGCAACGCGAATTCGATATTTGAAGCGACCGCTCACGGAGTGAGCGGACCACACTCAGAACCACGGCACGGGTACTCCACGCCCACTTGAAACTACTGGGTTCCGGCTCTCTGGTTTCAGTCCGCAAGCCGTCAAGTCGAAGATCAACTCGCATGGAGCGAAGGTCTTCAACTTGACGGCTTGCGGACTGATTCACTTTACGCCTGAACGACACCCACTCACCACCAATCACCAGACAATCACCTTGCCAGTTCTGCATGGCATCACGGGACCTCGATTTACACCTACCGCAGCGTCACCCCTTCCCGAGCACGAGATCGACCGCCCAGCACCCGCGGACGTGTTCGCCCGGCTCGCGACAGTGGTTGAGGATGTCGTCGGAGGTGCAACCGGCGTCCTGAAGCGCGTCCGCCAGGATGGGCATCGCACTGAAATCGCGCGACTCATACATCTGGTGGGCGAGGGCAACGGCGGTGTCGGTGCGCCACTCGGGGACGAAAATGATGGGGCGGAAAGGGTTACCGAAGATGTCACGAAGCGGCTCTTCGAGCAGCAACGCGCGATAGGCGGACAAGGCCGGGTCGTATGGCTCGTGCCTGTCCAAAGTCATCAGGGCGTTGGCAAAGTAGGCGGCGGCGGTTTCCGATGTGCGTCGCGAGTCGGGGCGTTGCCCTCGCAAGTTGCGGAGGGAAGTGGAGTCGTCGATCCAATCCGCCGTTCGTCGCTGCCCCTCGGCCGCTTCCAGGCGAAACGCAGCGCCTTCGCTCGCGTACTCCAACCGCTCGTACCCTTCGTCGCGCTGCGCCTGGCCGTCGGCGTACCGCTCGATCCAATCGAGCGCGTCGCGGATCGCCCGCTGTGTCAGAAGTGGCCCATGCCCCCGGCAGCACGCTACGCCGTATAGCCACAATTTCCGGTCACCGGGAGGGCGGTTCAGATATCTCAACAACTGAACCGGAGTACCGGCCAACCATTCGGCCTCGCTCATCGCCTCTCCCCGGAACGACCGCGGCCGGGTTGCCCCGGCCGTTCGTCGGTGCTTCGGCCCCCGGTCAGCCTTGTGGGCGGGCCGCGGCGTTCTTCTTCGCCTTCGGCGGGCCGAGGATCTCCTGCAGCACCACCGCCATCGCCACCCCCTGGCCGCTTCCGAGTAGCACGGTCAGGTTCTTGCCGAAGTTGGTTTTCGCGAGCGGCCGCGGGCGGTTCGCGAACCGCGTCACCTTCGTCGCGGGCGCGCCGGTGGCCGAACTCGTCTTCAGCACCTGCGCGACCGGCAGCTCTTCGATCTGCGCGGCGACCGGGGCGGCACGCGTCGGAGCTTGCGGGGACGCACTGAACCCGCCGCCCGCCGGCATCGGGTCGGCGAGTTCCGCGATCACCCGCGTGCGCGGCTTCTCGGCCGCCGGTCTGATCGGCTGAACCACGGGGGTGACCGGCGGGGACGAGCCGGGCGCGGCCGGCGCCGGGTCCGGGCTCATCGCGGCCTTGCGGCGCAGCCGATCGATCTCCGCCAGGAACCGGTCCATGTCCGACGCGGCCGGCTTCACCGAGGTGCTGCTGCTCGTCTCGGTGGTCGGGGTCGCGCGGACCGGGCGGGCGGTGGGGCGCTCGGCGCGCTCGTCGTCGCGCTCGGACCGGCGGCGCCGGTCGCGCTCGGCCCGTTCGTACCGCTCCCGCTCCAGCCGGCGCTGGTTGGCGGTTTCCTGCAAGTTGTTCAGGAACTTCGCCACCGCGCCCACGACGGTCGAGATGATGACCAGCGTGATGATGAGCCAGAAGCCGTTACCCATTGCGAAACCCCGGAGCAGAGTAAGAAGGGGGGCGGGGCCGGAGCGAACCACAGAGGTGCCGAGGCGCGCAGAAAGGCGTGATGGGGAGAATGCCGTTCAACGCTCCCTCTCTGGCCTTTCTATGCCTCAGCGTCGCTGTGGTTCGCTCCGGTTTTCCCTTCTGCACTTAACGGCCCGACCCGCTCTGCCCCTCGGCGCCGCCGGTCATGGTGGCGATGTTGTTCCGCATCAGCGTGTCGGACTGCACGTTCTTCATGTTGTAGAAGTCCATCACGCCCAGGTTCCCCTTCTGGAACGCGTCCGCGATGGCCTGCGGCACCTGTGCCTCGGCCTCCACGACCTTCGCGCGGTTCTCCTCGACGAGGGCGCGCATCTCCTGCTCGCGGGCGACGGCGGCGGCGCGGCGCTTCTCGGCTTCGGCCTGCGCGACCCGGAGGTCGGCGGCGGCCTGGTCGGCCTGGAGCTTCGCGCCGATGTTCTCGCCGACTTCGATGTGCGCGATGTCGATCGAGACGATCTCGAACGCGGTCTGGGCGTCGAGCGCGTTGTGCAGCACGGTCTGCGAAATCATGCCGGGGTTCGCCAGCACCTCCTTGTGGTCGTGGGCGGAACCGATCGCCTTCACGATGCCCTCGCCGACGCGGGCGATGATGGTCTCTTCCGTCGCCCCGCCGACCAGCCGCTCCAGCTTCGTCCGCACGGTCACGCGGGCCTTCGCCAGGAGCTGAATGCCGTTGCGGCACACGGCGTCGAGGAACTGCTTGCCCTTCGCGGGGTCCGGGCAGTCGATCACCTTCGGGTTCACGCTCGTGCGGACCGCTTCCAGCACGTCGCGGCCGGCGAGGTCGATGGCCGCGGCCGTGCGCCACGGCAGGTCGAGGCCGGCCTTGTGCGCCGCGATCACCGCCGTGGCGGTCTTGGGCACGTTGCCGCGGGCCAAAAAGTGCGACTCGAGTTCGCCGGTGGTGACCCGCACGCCGGCCTGCACCAGCGCGATCTTCTGGCGCACGATCATCGCGTAGTCGACGTTCCGCAGCTTCATCCCGACGAGGCTCCCGATGCCGATGTCGGCCTTCGTGAGCAGCGCCTGGATCCAGAGCCGGATGAAGCTGAAGAACAGGAACAGGAACACCACGAAGATGAGGGCCGCGACCAGCGCCACCACGATGATGATGATGCTGGCGGTGCTGATGTTGTTCGGCCCGCCGTCCTTGCCCGCGTCCTTGCCGAACTGGGCGAACAGGGCGAGGGCGGGCGCGAGCGTCGTCGAAAGCGTCACGGGTGCTGGTCCTTTCGGTTGTCGGGCCGGTCCCGGACCGGCTCACCTGGGCCTGTGTACGGTCGCGGGCGCGCCGCGGTTCAAATCTTATCGAGGCCGATGTCGAAGTCGTCGAAGTCGTCCCGCGGGCGCGTCGGCTCTTCTTTTCTGGGCTCCGCCGCCCGGGGCTGTTCGCTCGCCGGCGCTACCGGTTTATTGATGGGAGCGGCGGGGGCGGCCGCTTCCAGGTCCGACACGTCCGGCACCGACTCCAACTCGCGGACGATGACCTTGCCGCCCTTCACCTCCACGCACCGCACCCACACGCCGGCGCCGAGCATCATGCCCTCGGTCATCGCGTCCACGCGCTTCCCGTCGAACTCGACCGACCCCGAGGGGCGCATGGGGGAAACGGTTCTGCCGGTCCGGCCCTTCAGTACCGGTTCTGCGGCCGCCGCGGCCTCCGTGCGAGAGCCGTCGAGGGCGTTGTCGAGCGACATCCGGCGCCACGCCGAAACCGCCACGAACCCCGCGGCCGGCAACCCGACCGACAGGCCCCCGAGGGCGACGAGCGCCTCAATGGTGGTGCCATAGTACAGGATGACGCCGACCGCGAGCGCGAAGAAAACGAGCGCCCCGACCACCAAGACGCCGCCGGTCGGGATCAGGATCTCGGCGAGCAGCAGCCCCGCGCCGAGGGCCATCAGGACGAGTGCGATGGTCAGGTAATCCATGGCTTCGAGTGCGGAATTCGGAGTGCGGAACGCGAAACCGTAACAGCCGCGGAATGCGTAAGAGCGGAATCACTCCCGTTCTGGGTTTTATTCCGCGTTCCGAGTTCCGCACTCCGAATTCTCAGACTTCCTTGACCACGATCCGGGTGCCCTCGACGGCGATCACCTGAACGCGGGCGCCGCCGGGGACGAACCCGCCGTCGGACACCACGTCGACGAACTTCTCCCCGAACCGCACCACCCCGGCCGGGCGCAGGGCGGTGCTCGTGGTCCCGATCGCGCCCATCAGCTCGGCGGCCTCGCTGGCCCCGGGCAGTTGCGCTTCGGCGGCCTCGGGCAGATCGCTCGGCGGGCTCAGCATCATCCGGTTGGCGTACGGCACCTGGGGCAGGAACCGGCCGATCAGCAGCGCCGCCACCATCGCGCCCATCATCGCGAAGAGGTAGGTCGAGATCCGCACGCCCAGGTTCACCCACTCCGCGCTGTTCTGGGGCACCCGGTCGATGGTGACAACGCCCAGCCCGGCGAGCATGAAGAGGATGCCGCTGATCCCGCACACCCCGAACCCCGGCAGCACGAAGATCTCCAGCCCGACCAGCACCAGCCCGAGCAGGAACAGCAGCAGCGCCAGGACGAACATCTCCCCGCTGAACCGGGACTGCGACCAGAACACCAGGATGAAGCACAGCGCGGCGACGATCCCGGGGACCGTCAGGCCCGGCACTTTCAGTTCCAGAATGAGCCCGATGAAGCCGATCATCACCAGGATGATGGTCACCGCCGGGATGCGCAGGAACTCGGCCAGCCGGTCCAGGATGCCCGGGTCCGGGCTCTTCGCCTCTCCGACGCCGTACAGCGCGCACACGTCCTTCACGTTAGTGGTCGGCACCAGGAACCGGGCCACCCCCAGCTCGGCCGCGAGCGTCGCGGTCAGCTTCAGCGGCACGGTCCGCGGCTTGACGACCTTGTCCTCGTCCCACGCGCCGGCCTTCTTCTCGGTCTCGAACTGCTCCCGCGTGAACAGGCGGGTCTTGTTGCGGTCGTTGCCCTTGCCCTTGGCCCGCACGACCTCGGTCTCGCGGTCGAGCAGCCCCTGGATCAGCACCGGCGAGTAGCCGCGCTGGGCGGCCAGGGCCATCAGGCTCTCCGCCTGCGCGGCGCGGGTCGACGGCTTGACGGTCCGCAGGTACTGCTCAAAGTTGCCGAACTCGGCCTCCTGCGCCTCGGCGTCCGTCGGCTTGGTCATCACGATCTCGGAGCACCCCAGCGCGACCACCGCCGCGGCGTCCGGCGCCGCCTCGGGGACGAACGCGACGATCTGGAGCGCGTCCTCGCCGGTCTGGGCCGCGGCCAGATCCTCCGCCAGCCCGCGGGCGGCATCAAGGTCGGTGCCGCCGCACCGCAGCACCAGCACCAAGAAGTTCCCCTTCTTCTTGCGGACGTCGCGGATGACCCGGTTGACCGACTCCCGCATCGCCCCGTCCACGTCGCCCGTCAGGGTCCACTGGTACGGGTCGGGGACGCGCCCGGCGAGCGGGTCGCCGTTGATGACCGCGGGCGGCAGGTTGTACAGCTCGGCCACCTCCGCGCGCGACTCCGCGGTGCCGTCGGCCAGCCCCACGGACTTCGCGGCGTCGGTCGGGTAGGTCGCCAGCTGGCCGTCCTGAACCTTCGTTACTTGCTCGACCCCGACCACCTGTTTGAGTGACGCCTCGTCGTTGCGGTCGGCGTAGCGGGTGGCGCCGGTCTTCGCGTCCTTGCCGCGCACCAGCGACACCTTCGGGTCGAACATCTTCTGCACCACCGGCCAGCGGTCGTCGCGGTTGAACCGGGTCTTGTACGCGACCTGTTCGGACGCGTCGAGCGGCGGCACCCCTTCCGCGGCCACCGGCCCGACGGCCGCGCCCTTCGCCATCAGCACCTCTTTGCAGGCGATGACCGGGAGGACGGTGTGCCCGCTGACGGTCCCGCGGACGAACGCCACGGTCCGCACGCCGGCCAGCCGCGGGGCGCTGAGGAACTTGGCCAGGTCGGCGCAGGGGCCGAAGTTGGGGGTGAGTGCGGGCTTCCCGTCGGGGTTGAAGTCGAGCACCAGGGTGGAGATCCGGCGCTCCTCGTTCTTCTCGTTGACCCGGGCCGCCACCTGGTTCTCGATGCGGGCGACCGTGTCGCTGGTGATCGGGGTCTGGACCGTCACGAACATCGCGTCACGAACCGCCTCCTGGGCGACCGCCGCGGGGGCGGTCAGGAGCAACCCGACGAGGGCCAGGGCCCGGAGCCCCGTGAAGCGGTACAGAGATGCGCGCATCGTTCGTCGTTCCTTTTGGTGCGCGTAAAAGGCGCGCCACCCAGGCAGATTATAACGCCCCTACGGTAGCACGCCAAAGAACGTTCTCGCGCCATTCCGCGCAACCGCGGGACCGCGGCGCGCCCTTCGCACAACCGCACGCCGACATTACCTGATTCGCCCAGAGAGCCCGTTTCTCCGCCGCGCCGGACCGATTGTGCCGAGTTTAGCGAGTTAATATGCGCAGTCTGAGATGAATAGTTTGATTCCGCGTCTGCGCGGGGATTGCGGGAACAGAACAGTGGTATTAGGTTTATGGAAGATGGCGAAGATGGGCTGTTAGGTTGTGCGGACGGGATCGGCGGTGCGTGTTCGGAGCTGACCCGGGGTGGCGTGACGTGTCGTTTCTCCTCACGGACGGGGGCGGGAACGGCCGATTGGGGTGGCGTCATGCGCAGGGTGGTAATCTCGGGCTTGGGCGTCGTGGCTCCGAACGGGGTCGGCAAAGACGCGTTTTGGCAAGCTTGCGTGGACGGGCACAGCGGGATCGGGCCGATCCGCTCGTTCGACGCCTCCAACCACCCGATCGGGGTGGCCGGTGAGGTATTGGACTTCGATCCCGAGCCGTTCATCCCCGACAAGTTCCGCAAGTCCGTCAAGGTGATGGGCCGGGCGGCGCGGTTCGGGATCGGCGCCGCGGGCCTGGCCGTCGCCGACAGCGGCCTCGACCTCGCGGCCATCAACCCGGAGCGGCTCGGGGTGGTGATGGGCACCGGGCTGGTGCCCATGGACCTGGGCGAGCTCGCGCCGCTGCTGGCCCGCGCGTGCCAGGAGGACGGCGAGTTCGACGCGACGAAGCTCCCGGACCCGAACCGGCCGGACTCGCCGCTGTTCCCGCTGTGGCTGCTGAAGTACCTGCCGAACATGGCGGCGGCGCACATCTCGATGGCGTTCAACTGCCAGGGGCCGAACAACACGGTCGTGACCGCGTGCGTCGCGGGCACCCAGGCCGTTGGGGAGGGGTTCCGGCTGATCGCCCGCGGCGACGCGGACGTGATGCTGTGCGGCGGCGCCGACAGCCGCATCGACCCGCTGATGCTGCTGGCGTACACGTCGCTGGGGACGCTGAGCAAGTCGAACGGGCGCGCCCCGGAGGAGCGGTCGCGGCCGTTCGACCGGCTCCGCGACGGGTTCGTGATCAGCGAGGGCGCCGCGGTTCTCGTGCTCGAAGACTACGAGCGGGCGAAGGCCCGCAACGCCCCGATCTACGCCGAGGTCAAGGGCTGGGGCAGCACCTTCGACGCCTACTCCGTCACGAAGCCCGACCCGGAAGGGCGCGGGGGCGCGCGCGCGATCCAGGCCGCGCTGACGGAAGCGGAAGTCGACTTCCGCGACGTCGGGTACATCAACGCGCACGGCACCAGCACGAAGCTGAACGACCTGATGGAAACGGCGGCCGTGAAGCGGGTGTTCGGGGACCACGCCCGCGAAGTACAGTTGTCGTCGATCAAGTCGATGATCGGGCACTCGATCGGCGCGAGCGGCGCCATCGAAGCGGCGGCGCTCGCGATGAGCCTGAAGACGCAGGTGTACCCGCCGACGATCAACCTGAAGAACCCGGACCCGGGGTGCGACCTGGACTACATCCCGAACACGGCGCGCGAGGCGCGGGTGCGGTACGGGCTCTCCACCAGCTTCGGGTTCGGCGGCCAGAACGGCGCGCTGGTGATGGCCGCGGTCTGAGCGCGGCGTTACACCAGCTCGACACGAGCGCCGTAGCGCTCGACGAGCCGCTGGTGGTAGGCCCCGGCCGCCGCTCCGCTGCTGCTCACGTACAACCGGTCGATGTCGCCCAGGTGTGGCGAGTCGGCCAGCGCGGTCGCCGTGCGCGGGGTCAGCGCCAGCCCGCGGCCGAGGTCCAGTTCGCGGAGCCGCGCCGCGGCCGGGAGCTTCGACAGCCTTTCGACGAACCCGTCGGCACCGACACCGATCCACGCCTTGATTCCAACGAGTCGTGGGAACCTGTCACTCGCGATCAGCGCGAGTAGCGATTCCGCCGACAGCGTGTTGTCGATTTGCAGGTACTCCAGGTGCGGCCACGGGCGCCCGCTCAGCAGCACGCCAATCGCGTCAGCCTTATCCCCCGCTTTGAACGTCAGCCACCGCAGCGATTCCGTCAGCGGCGACTGGACGAGGCGGCCCAGCGCCGGGGGTTCCAGCTCCGCATCAAACAGCTCCAGCCGCCGCAGGTCGCGGAGCGCCGGACGGTCGAAGAACGCCTTGGCCGGTCGCCCGGTTGATAGGTGCCCCCACACCGTGAGTGAAAGCAGCTCCTGCGGCCCGCCGGTCAGGGACTTCCAGTGCGCGGCGGCCCACTGGCCCGACACGGCGAGTTCGCGGAGCCCCGGCACCCCCGGACCGGCAACCAGTTCGGCCACCGCCGGGTGCGCGCCGTGGCAGTTTCGCACCTCGAGCGTGCGAAGATCCGGGCGCGTGCCGCCGAGGAGCGCCTTCAGCCCGTCGCCCCCTAGCGCCGCGTGCCCCCCGAGCCGGATGGCGGTGAGCCGCGACACCCAGTCCGCGCGCCCCAGGGCCGCCGCCCCGGCGGGCGTCAGCTCCGGCGCCGTCAGGTTCTCTCCCGAAAGCGTAAGCTCGCGCAGCGCGGGCAGGTTCGTTTTCCGAGCGAGGACGAAGGCCTGCTCGTCACTGAAATCGGAACCGGTCAGCGACAGCACCTCGAGACGCGGCAGGTGCGCGGACCGGACCAGGCGCTCCAACCCGCCGGACGGGACCGGCCCGTTCAGTTCCAACCGGGTGAGGTCGGCGCGGGCCGCCGTCTCGGCCAGCGTGCGGTAGATCGCCGGGCGCAGTTCCGCGGGGCAGAACCGGCCGAGTTCCAGCCACAAAGTCCGCAGGGCCGGCAGCGCGTCGGTCGTCAGCAGCCAGCGCCGGTCCCCCGCGCTCGGGTCGAAGTAGAACCGGGCCGACGCGATCGGTCGGTGCGCGAACCAGTCCCGGGCGCGCGCTTCGGGCACCGGGTCCAGAAAGGCGGTGGCCCCGCCCGCGAGCCCGCGGCTCGGGACGAAGAACCCGGTCGGGAACCCTTCGGCCGTTCCCGGCGCGCCGGGCGCCCGGCACCACCTCGTACCGAGTTCGCGGAGCAACCGGCCGCTCCGAACGCGGTCGGCGGCGTACCCGTCGCCCCACGGGGGCGTGCGCGCGAGCCGGCACTGGGTGCGGATGAGGTCCGCGTGCGCGGGCTCGGCGTTCTCTTGGAGCCAATCGGCGTACACGAGCCGCGCGGTGTCCTCGTGCGGGTCCGCCAGGATCGCTCGGTACAGCGCGACCTCCTCGGGGTGTGCCATGCGTGCCTTCCCACTTCAGTGATGCCCGCGGGTATTCTCGCACCCGTGAGCACCGCTGTCACGCGATGACGCCCCGCGCACCCGTTCCGGTCCCGTGTTGCAGTTGCCGGCTACGAAGTGGGGCCGGACCTCAACGAGCCCGCGGCGTGAAGGGGCACCGTGTGCCCCTTCACGCCGCGGGCTCGTCGAAACAATGTGTGACCGCAACCGGATCCGGGCACGCGCTACGCCAGATCGAACAGGAGCACTTCACCGTTACCCGATACGGTTACCTCGCGCTCGTGTTCAACCGCGACCGCGTCACCCGCGACGAGTTCCTTGCCGTTGACGGTCGCCGTCCCGGTGGCGACGTGGACGAACGCGGCGCGGCCAGCAGCCAACTCGTGACGGACGCCCTCCCCGCGCAGCTTGGTCTGGTACACGCGAGCGTCCTGGTGAATCGTCAGCGAGCCGTTCGCCCCGTCCGGGGACGCCACCAGCGCCCATTTCCCGCTCTTGTCGGTGTCGGTGAACACCTTCTGCTGGTACCCGGGCTTGTGCCCGCGGCGGTCCGGCAACAGCCAGATCTGGAGCAGGTGGACGGGCTCCTCGTCGGACGGGTTGAACTCGCTGTGCGTTAACCCGGTGCCGGCGGTCATCGCCTGCCACTCGTTGGCCCGGATCACTTCGCCGTTGCCCATGCTGTCGGCGTGCTCGAGCGCCCCCGACAGCACACAGGTCAGGATCTCCATGTCGCGGTGCGGGTGCGTGGGGAACCCGCCGCCCGGCGCGACCCGGTCGTCGTTAATGACCCGCAGCGCGCGGAACTGGTGGTGCTTGGGGTCCTGGTACTCGCCGAACGAGAACGTGTGCCGGCTGTCGAGCCAGCCGCCGTAGCGTGTGACCCCGCGGTCGGTCCCTTTACGAATCGTGAGCATTGGTGAATCCAGTGGCGCCCCGAGGTCAGGTGGGGCACCAGGGGATACCGCGGGCAGAGGTGCGACTTTCAGACCGGTGCCGGGCCACTCACGCACAATGCGCCCCCCGGGTGGGGGGCCGTACTCCCGGTGCCGTCTTCGGCCTGCGCAACACGACGTTTATAGCGACAGTCGTCGTGCCGAACCGGAGATGTCACCGGGCGCGGCGGGCAAGTTACAACGTGCCCGGTGGCGGCTACTTCGTGACCTTGAACAGTTGCGCGCCGGTACGGATGTAGAACGCGCCGTCGGCCGCGGCAACCCCGTACACGATCGGGTCGCCGTACTCACCGCCGGGCGCATCCTTCTTGTCACCGGGCGCGTCTTTCTTGCCACCGGCCGGCGTCGGTTTTGCCTTCGTTTCCCAGAGCTTGTTCGATGCGATCTGATCGAACTCCTTGCCGGCCTTCAGCACGCTGGTGGTGCCGTCCTTGCCGAAGAAGTACACGTGCCCGCCGGCGCCGACCGGCGAGGCCCAGCACGCGCCGTCGGTGCGCTCGGCGAACAGCTCCTTGCCGGTCGCGAGGTCGTGCGCGTACACCACGCCCACCTGGTTCACGAAGTACGCGACGCCTTCGTACCCCAGCGGGGTGGCGTAGTTCGAGACGCCCGCCCTTGCGGCCCACGCGGGTTCAAACGTCGGCTTGCCGTCCTTCGAGACCAATTTCAGGCACCCGTTGCTCTTGGCCCCGGCGGGCGATTCCTCCTTCGACCGGCTCGTGCCGCCGCCGAACAGCACCCGGTCGCCAATCACCGACGCCGACGGGATCGTGTTCCCGACCACGTTGTCGAGCTTCCACAGTTCCTTGCCGGTGTCGGCGGCGTAGCCGATCACCGTACCCGCGCTGCTAGCGATCACCTCGGGGCTCCCGTTCCGGGTGGCGACGACGGGAGACGCCCAGCCGCCCTTCTGCTCGCGCCCCACCTTCCATTTGTTTTCGCCGTCCACCTTTTTGACCGCCAGCAGGTACGACGGCCCGCGGTGGTCGATGAGAACGAACACGGCGTCTTCGGTCTGTGCCAGCGAGCTGCCGATCCCGTGACCGCCCTGGAACTCGCCGTACTCCTTCACGAGGTCGCGCGCCCAGCGCACCTTGCCGGCGTGGGTCAGCGCGATCAGGTTCCCGCCCTCGAAGAAGCAGTACACCCCGTCCGCGTCGACGCACGGGGTGGGGGCGGCGCGGCTGATGGTGTAGCTCCACTTTGCCTTCTGAGTGGGCTCGAAGGTGTGCCGCCACTTCTCCTTGCCGGTCTTGGCGTCGAGCGCGACCACGTACCCCTTTTCGCGGTTGTCCCCTTCCACGGCGGTCAGGTAGACGGTGCCGTCCCACACCACCGGAGAGGACTGGCCGTAGCCGGGCAGGTCCGCGGTCCACGCGAGCCCGTCTTTGGGACCCCACGCGGTGGGGTACGCGCCTTTAGCAACGGACTCGCCGGTGCCACGGAAGCCGGGCCAAGCGTCGGCCGCCGGGGCGGACAGTGCGGTCGAGAGTGAGAGCGTGAGTACGAGTGCGGCGCGCATGAGCGCCCTCCGGGTAACGGTTCGCTGCGGTCTGCGCAGCGCGGCAGTAGGGTGCAAGCTACTCGAATAACTTAGTTATACTAAATTAAACGCATATGCATAGTGCTGAGGCGGAAATGTGGATGCCGGAGGCGCGGTGCTCAAACTGATCGCCCCGCGCCACGCGCAAAAGCAGCCCGCACGATCTGATTCACGACCCGGCTGGTGGTATCTGTTTCTTGTGGCACAGACATTCCTGTCTGTGCAGGGCGATAAGGCCGCACAGACAGGAATGTCTGTGCCACAAAGACAAAAACCAAAACAGACAGCACCAACCGGATTGTGAGTGAATGAGGTCACCGCGCGGTCATCAGGTCGTGCATTCCGAACCCGAGCGCGAGTGCGACACACGCGCCAAACAACACCAGGGCAAACCCGAGCTTGCGCGTGGCCTTCAGTTGCCACCACATGAACACACCCGAAACGCCCCAGAAGACCATCACGAACGCCATCACGTCCACGATCACGGCCCAGAACCACCGCGCGTTCGTGCTGCCCGGGAACCCGTGTGCCGTGTGCAGGCGGGTGAGGAACCGGCGGGTCGAAAGCTCCTCCGGCGGCGCCGGCGCGCCCGCCGACGCCCCGTTAACGGTGCCGCTCTGGGCGTTGTAAGTGACGGTCCACACCTTCTCGCCCTCGGACATCCGGAACGTCAGATCCGGGACGCTGGTCACGGTGAGTTCGTCCGTCGGGAACCCGGTGCGTTCGAGGACGGTGCGCGCTGCCGATTTCACCCGCTCGTGGAGCGGTTCCGGGAGCTGAAGACCGGTCTGAGGCGGAGCGGCCGACGGGGCCGGCTCACCTTTCGAGCCCCCGCCGCCTTTTTCCCCGCGTTCCCCGCGCCCGCCACCCTTCTCCCCTCGCCCGCCCCCGCCTTTTTCTCCGCGCCCGCCCTTCGTGCCGCTGACGGCGAACGGGGCCTTCTCTTCGCTCTTGGGCTGCGCCGCTACCGCGTTCCTCGATCGCACCGTGCCGCCGGCGCTGTTCACGTCGATGGCGATGTTCACGTCCTGCCCCTCGGCCTTCGCCGTGGCGAACGCGAGGTCGCGTGTGTACTTCGCCTTCTCCGGTTCAACGAGGGTGTAGGCGTGCTCGCCTTTCGCGCGCTCGTTGAGGGCCGCGACCACCTGGGCCGCCAGTTCCGCGGGCTTGGGCGGCGCTTCCATCGGCGTGCCCGCCAGCTCGGTCGCGCCGAACGAGACCGACGGCGCGTCGCTGAACGCGGTCGGGTGGTTGAACAGGAACCCGGTGAAGCCGTACAGCACGGCCCAGGGCAGCAGGAACAGCCCGAGGTACAGGTGCGCCCGGCGGACGACGTGCATCACCCGCTTGCCCAGCGGGCGGCGCTTGACCTGCGGGGCCGGGCGGTCGTACCCGGCGCCCGCGTCGGGCGCGGGCGGTTCGGCAACACTCATCGTTTGCGCTCCGAAAGTTAGTAGTCGTTGCCGATCACTTCGCCGCCGTTGCGGCTGCCCAAGGCCCGGTAGGTGGCCATTGACACGCTCTCGCGAACGAACTTCACCGACCCGTCCCCGAACACGAAGTTGCAGCCGCCGGTGTGGCTGCTGCGGAACCCGCCGAGGGCGGTGTTCTTGTACCAGGCGCTGTCCGCGTTCGTGTTGAGCGCCGAGGGGGCCGCGGCCGTGCAGGTCACGGTGCCGGCTTTCATGTTCAACGTGGCCGCGGGGCCGACCAGCGTCTTGAAGTTCATCGGCGTGTGCGTGGCGCCCTCGTTCGCGTCCGCCCCCGGGTGCGGGAACACGTAGTTCGTGTTGCCGGTGAACGGCCCGGTCAGCGCCGCGCCGGTGTGGATGTTCGTGCCGCTCACCCAGGTGCTGCCCTGAATGGTGTAGTGCTTCTCGCCCGCAAGGAACGTGTTCGACAGCCCGTCGGTGACGCTGGCGAACGTGAGGTAGCGCAAACTGCCCGCGGCCGTTGTGTTGGTCGCCGGCGGGGGCACGAACGCGGAGACGAACATCCCGTCGTCCTCGGTCCAGCGCTGCTTCGTGCCGGTCCCGGTCTGGATGACCGCGCCCGAGCCGTCGGTCATGTAGCTGAAGTTCCCCCGGGACGCGACGTAGCTGCTGTACGAGTTGTACCCGGCGTTCTGCGGCACCGGCATCGAGGGGCAGAGGTAGGTCGGGATCGGGTTGCTGGTGAGGGTCCGGTTCGAGGTCACCCCGTCGGCGCCGACGGTCGCGTCGCTGTAGCTCTTGGTGCGGTCGTACTTGCTGGCGTAGGCGTCCTGCTCGATGTACGGCAGGATCAGGAGGAACCCGCTGAAGTGCTTCGAGGTGATCCCGTCCGGCAGAACCGACGGCGCGTACGAGCCGCCCTCGGAGTGCCCGTTCGGGGCGAAGCTGAACACCGGCAGCTTCTGCACCGAATCGTGATAGTTGTGGACCGCCAGGCCGAGTTGCTTGAGGTTGTTGGCGCACTTCATCCGGGCCGCCGCTTCGCGGACCTTTTGCACCGCCGGGAGCAGCAGGCCGATCAGGACCGCGATGATCGCGATCACAACCAGCAGTTCGATCAGCGTGAAGCCCTTCTTCGCGCGCATGGGCGCCTCTCCTTTTGGGGAGTGAGAGCGGAGCTGCGTCACTGCGGGTTGGTGAGCGTGCGGCTGGTGGGGGCCGGTCGCGTCCCTGGAGCGGTGCCTGAGCAAGCTCACGGACACGACCCAACCGCATAATGACGGCTGGGGCGCGTCGACCTTGTTGAGACAAATTCTCAATAGGACAGCTTTACATTATCTGCGGATTGGATACTGTCAACATTCGAGCAGGAAATATCGCACTGAAACGCTCCGGGTTCGGTGGACCGGGGCGTGGGTGCGGGGTGGCGCGTGAAATTGCGTCTCAGTTCCAAGTGGTGAGAAGCTACCGATGAGCGATAAAGACCCAGAGGATGACCGCGACGAACCTGCTGCGACGGGCGGGTCCGAGCGGACCATCCAGGCGGACGAATTGTTCGCGGGCAAACGTGAGGTGTGGATCGAGCTGGAAGGCGTGCGCTACCGGTTACGGATCACACGCCGCGGCAAGCTGATTTTGCAGAAGTGAGAATGACCTTGTCCGCGAGAGGGGCGTTTCCGGACCGCTGACAACGTCATTCTCACTTCTTCTTCGCGGTCACGACGCGGGGGTTCTTCCCCATGTCTTTGATCGTCGGGCCGAGTTCGAGTTCCGGCTGTTCGGCGATGAGCGCCCGCACGGCGGCGTCCTGTTTCCAGCCGATTTCGAGCAGAAGCGACCCGCCCGGTTTGAGGAACGGGCCGACGGCCGCAGCGATCCGCCGGTAGAACGCGAGCCCGTCCGGTCCGCCGTCGAGGGCGACCCGCGGCTCGTGGTCACGAACGTCGGGTGCCAGTTCCGCGAACTCCGACTGTGCGATGTACGGCGGGTTGCTCACGACGAGGTCGAACGTTACCCCGGCGGGCAGCGGCGCAAAGAGGTCGCCCTGAAGGAACGTCATCCGATCCGCCACGTTGTTCTTTATGGCGTTGCGCTTGGCCACCGCAAGGGCGTCGGGCGAGACGTCGGTCGCGGTAACGTGTGAATCTTTCTTTTGGTGCGCCAGGCTCACCGCGATGCACCCCGAACCGGTGCCGATATCGAGGACGGCAGGAGCCGTGAGCGGTTTGAGCCGCTTGAGCGCCTCGCCCACGAGGGTTTCGGTATCGGAACGCGGGATCAGGACGGCCGGGTCCACATCGAAGTTGAGGAGATAGAACCCGCGCGAGCCGACGAGGTACGCAACCGGCCACCCGGCCAACCGTCGCGTGATGAGTTCCTTGTACTTCGCCCGTTCGGCGTCGGTCGGTTCCTCGTCGAACCGCATGGTGAGGTAGGTGCGGTCCGTTTGCAGGACGTGTGCGAGGAGCAGTTCCGCTTCGAGTTTGGCCGCTTCAACGCCCTTCGTTTTGAGAAAGTCCGTGGTCCACACGAGCAGCGCGCGGACGGTCCAAACGGTCGGCGTTGGCGGGGGCATGAGTCCGTTCTCGGCAAGATTGAGGGCGTTGGGGCATTATTGCGAATGCCGCGCCGCCGTGACAGACCGGTTTGGTGAACGGCCGTCGCGTTCTGTGCTGCGACGGATTCACTCACCGGCAGTCGGATCGAATGCACGAGCCACCCGGACCATCACTCCGGCCATGAACCCCATCGCGGTCAGCACGAGAATTGCAGAGACCGTACCCGGTTGCCCCAGAAACACGAACAGTTCGCCGGACCATACCCGCTTCGGCGCGGTCGGCGCATCGCGCCGGTCGAGCAGCGCCACTTCATCCGCGCGCGGCTTTAAGACCTCTGACGGCAGTGTTGCCTTTTCCGGCCCTTTTCCCTCGGCGGCTTTCATCTCGTAAGGCAAAGCGTCCTCATCCTCATCGGTCCGGCTTTCCCCACGGTCAAGCGAGCGCGGGGAATCGGCCGGGTCGCGCTCGCGCGGGAGCGGCGGGGCAAGCGGTTTCGGAGGGTCGTCGTCGGCCACTTGCGCTTTCACACGCTTGCGCGGCGGCTTCGGCGGATCGTCGTCCGCGATCAGCACGTTGTACCCCACCAGTTCGCCGTCCGGAGTGTTAATCGGCTGGAGGTCACTCGGCTGAGTCGCGAGCGCGACTGACTCTTCAGATTCCTTGACGCGGGCGCGTTTCGCCGGCCCCGGTTTGGGTTTCTTCTTCCGGCGCCGGAGCAGGTCTTTTGTGAACAGCAGCGCGAACGCCAGCCGCCCCAACAAGCGGGCATAGAGGAGCATCGTAACCGCCAGCAGCGGCATTCCGACAAAGAGCAGCGGGTACTCACCTTTGGTCAGAAACGCCCACTTGAATGCCACCCCGAACACCGCGTACACGGGCACCGTCAACACGAAGAAGCCCGCCGTTACCGCCGGCTTCTGCGCCAACCGGGCGAACACGTCCGCGTTAAGGGGCACCCACGCGGTCGATGCGCTCAGCGAAGCGAGCTGGCTCACCGGGTACAGAGCCCACATCACCAGCAGCGGGACCACGAACTTCAGCCAGGGTTCGCTCGGCCCGACCGCCCGGCTGATCAGGTAGGCCGGTCCGGCCCAGAGTCCGATCAGCCACGCGAGGTAGAACACTTTGAGGAAGTTGTCGGTGAGCGCCTCGCCCTGCCAGGGGATCTCCTTCGCGCCCGCCGCGGTGCCTTCCAGCACTGACAGGTAGTAGTTCGCCGCGCAAAGCAAGAACAAGAACCCGAACAGTGTGCTGCCGACCAGCGCGGGCACAAATATCAGAGCCTCAAGACCCACCATCTGTACACCCCGAAACGGCGCGCGAGGGCCGCAGACAGCATACGGACGCCGGCCCGTGCGCGTCGTTTCAGTGCCGCACTCCGCGGCCTCAACAGGCAGCGCGTGGCGCGAACGAAAGCGGCTTCGCCTTCACGGCCGCCGTGCCGCAGAGCGCGACGGGGCGGCGCCACGCAAAGCAATTTCTTTGGTGCCAAGAAGCGCGACCGGGCAAACGGCACACAGAGAAGCCCGCGGCGGAGCAACCACCGCGGACCGATCGCCCCGCGCCGCCCGCGCGGGTGAGCGGAGCGCAACCCGGCGTTGCGACATCAGAGTTGTAGGCGCTCCGATTCGACCGGGTGAGCGTGGCCCGGGCCGACTTCAGTCGTTTCAGGTTCCAGGGTCCAAGTTCCAAGTGGAGTCACGAGCGACACGAATCGCCGGCGCCTGTGACGAGTTGGGTTCCGACTTGGAACTTGGAACCTGGAACCTGAAACGACTGGAATCGGTCTACGGCCCGCGGCCCTCGCCTCTCACACCATGGCCAGTTCGAGGCTCAGCTTCTTCGCGTCGGCGGCGAGCTTGCGCACGTCCTGCGTGATCCGCATCGAGCAGAACTTCGGGCCGCACATCGAGCAGAACTTGGCGCTCTTGAACACGTCCTGGGGGAGCGTCTCGTCGTGCATCCGGCGCGCGGTCTCCGGGTCCAGCGACAGCTCGAACTGCCGGTTCCAGTCGAACTCGAACCGGGCCTTCGAGAGCGCGTCGTCGCGCTGCCGCACGTCCTTCCGGCCGCGGGCGATGTCGCCCGCGTGCGCCGCGATCTTGTACGCGATCACGCCCTGGCGCACGTCGTCCTTGTTCGGCAGCCCGAGGTGCTCCTTCGGGGTGACGTAGCACAGCATCGACGCGCCGGCCTCGGCCGCGAGGGCCGCCCCGATCGCGCTCGTGATGTGGTCGTACCCCGGCGCGATGTCGGTCACCAGCGGCCCGAGCACGTAGAACGGGGCGTCGTGGCACAGCTCCCGCTCCTTCTCGATGTTCATCTTCACCAGGTGCATCGGGATGTGGCCCGGCCCCTCGATCATCACCTGGCAGCCCATCTCCCACGCCTTCAGCGTCAGGTCGCCGAGCGTCTTCAGCTCCGCGAACTGCGCCTTGTCGTTGGCGTCCGCGAGGCACCCGGGGCGCATCCCGTCGCCCAGCGAGAACGTCACGTCGTACCGCCGCATGATCTCGCACAGCTCGCCGAAGTGCGTGAACCACGGGTTCTGCTGGTGGTGCGCCACCATCCACCCCGCCATGAGGGACCCGCCGCGGCTCACGATCCCGGTCACCCGGTCGCTGGTGAGGGCCACGTACTCCAGCAGCACCCCGGCGTGGATCGTCATGTAGTCGACGCCCTGCTTGGCCTGGTGCTCGACCATGTCCAGGAGCATGCGCGGGGTGATGTCGCGCGGGTCCTTCACCTGTTGAATGATCTGGTACGCCGGGACGGTGCCGATCGGCACCGGGCTCTCGTCGATGATCGCCTGCCGGATGCCGTCGATGTTCCCGCCGGTCGACAGGTCCATCACGGTGTCCGAGCCGAGCTCGACGGCAGTGCGGAGCTTCTCCAGTTCGTCCGCGGCCTTGCCGGTGACGGCCGAGTTGCCGATGTTCGCGTTGATCTTGCACTTGGCCGCGACTCCGATGCACATCGGCTGCAGCTTCTTCGACAGGTGCACCACGTTCGCCGGGATCACCATGCGCCCGCGGGCCACTTCGGAGCGGACCAGTTCCGGGTGGAGGTCCTCGCGCTTCGCGACGAACTCCATCTCGGGCGTAACGATGCCCTTGCGGGCCGATTCCAGTTGAGTCATGGAAGACATGCGGGGTGCGGAATTCGGAACGCGGAACAAACGACAGAAGCCGTAACGTCGATGCGGAGCGGAACGCCCGAAGGGCTCTCGCTCCGAATGCTGCGCTCCGGATTCCGCGGTCCGCGGTCCCAGTATCGCCTTCTTGGACGGCATAACCCGCCCAAGTTCGAAGGGTTTGCTCTCAGCCCGCGCAACCGGCGCGGGCACCCCCGGCGATGCCGTTCGTTGTAGCCGGTTTGCCCCGGCCGTTCAATGAGAACGACCCCGCGATGCGTTGCATCGCGGGGTCGCGTCGGGGCGTCCCCCATACACCCCGACTCTGACCGGCCGGCCGTTAGTAGCGGATGCCGGTCGTGAACTGGATGTTGATGTTGTGGATGTTCCCCTGGATCGGCGGCACCAGGTTGGTCCAGTCGTGGCCGTACTCGACCCGCACCCCGTTGGTCCAGATCCACGCCCCCACCGGGATGTCGAAGGTGGTGTGGACGCCGGTGAAGATGCCGTGGAACACGTTCTGCCGCCGGGCGTAGCCGTCGACCTCGGTCAGCGGGTTCACGTCCACGGAGGAGGTGCCGTACCGGCCCCCGATCCACCCGCCGACCCGCCAGTTGGTCCCGTTCTGCCCGCCGGTGCTGCCGTTCCCCAGGAGCCACACGTCGCGACCGATCGCGTAGTTGAAGCTGGACCGGCGGATCCCCCGGATGCCGCTCAGCACGAGCCGGTCCGGTTGGGGCTGAAGTTCCGTGACCCCGTCGTTCGGACTCGGGTCGGCCGCCGGGGTGCGGAGGAACAGGTTGGTCGGCGACTGCGCCCCCTGGCCGCGGTTGTAGGTGTAGCTCCCGCCGAGGTCGATCGTCCACGCGGCGGTGTGGGTGGCGTCGAAGAACAGCGTGCGGACCCCGCCGCCGACCGTCCAGCCGACCGCGTTCAGCCGGTCCGGGAGGCCGTTGCCGATGGTGAAGTTCAGCCCGGTGAAGCTGTACAGCTCGTACCCGATCCGGCCGTCGCGGCCGAGCGGGCCGCAGCACCCCGGGCCGTCGACGTAATACGGGCTGGGGTAACTGCCGGGCGGGTACGCGGGCTGGGTCGCCGCCGGTTCGCCGTCCAACCACCCCGCCGGCCCGGCCCCCGGTGGCGCCTGCATCTGCTGCAGGCTCGTCACGCCCGCCGGCGTGCGGACGGGCGGGGCCGGAGGCGGGACCTCCGGTTCGGCGGCCGCAACCGGCCGCACCGACGGCACCAGTGAAGAATAGTCCCCGAACCCGGCCGTTCGGGGCTGCGCGACGACCGGTCCGGTGCCGAGCGCCACCACGAACCCAGTCAGCAGGAAGCGCGTGCTAGTCATTCGCCCCTCGCAAGCCATTGCGAACACGAAGGTGGCGACCGCAGACAGCTCGATCCCGACCCACGTCACAACTTCTATCGGCTGGCGCCCGGGCAAACTTTAGCGGCTCGAACGATTAGCACGAATGTATCGAACAGATGGTCTACGCGGCCATCCCGGCTTGTGCCACCAACGTCACTCACCCACAGTGCCACGACACGTTCCCGCCTCGAACGAGCGGGCCGCGGATCCGGTCCCTTGCAACGAAGGCAGAAGCTCGGGAGGGCATCGGGGTTTGGTGCTGTCGGCCGGACCTGCTATAAGTGGTTCAGCACAAGCTGCGCACCTGGGAAGGTTTCATGGACCCGACCGAACTCCGCGATCTGGACGCGGCCCGCCGGTACATTCTGGACGGGTTGCTGCTCCAGCGCGCGGTCAAGCCCACCGCCAACACCGTCCGGCGCGCCCTCGAGTGGGCGATGGAAATCGCGTCCGAAGGCGACCCGCTCCCGCCGATCGGGTTCGTGGCCGACGTCGGGCACGTCGCGCTCGGCGTGGACACCGACCAGCGGGCGCGAGAAGCCCACCCGGTGCCCGGGTGGCCGCCGGCGTTGGGGCGCAGCTACGAGGACCACGTCCTCGGCAAGCTCTACGCCGACTGGACCTTCGAGCGCGCCGGCGACGCGCTGCGGAAGTACAAGGACCGTGACCGCGTCCGCGGGCTGGCCTACCTGGTGCGCCAGATTTGTGACCGGGCCGGGTTCGCCGGGGTGCTGCTCCCGCCGGCCGTGATCCGGTCGCTCCAGACCACCAACCCCGACGAGATCATCAAGTCGTCCTACGACGAACTGGTCCGCGACGGCCCGCTCCCGCTGCTCGTGCAGCTCTACGAGGCGCTCGTGGCGGCCGGGCGGCGCACCGCCGAGGTGTTGGCCCTCGAAGACATCCTCGCGATCGAACAGGGCACCGCGATCGCCGACAAGGCGCACTACGTCGCGCACCGGCAGATCGTACAAACGACGGCCCGGCTCGAAGCGAAGCTCCCGGGCCGGCCGGTGAAGCCGCTCGTGGGCCGCAAAGAGGTTCCGACCCGCGTGATGGACGAGGACCAGTACCCGGTCGGCGGGTACACGTCGATCTCCACGAAGGGCTCGATCGAAAGCCTGCTGCACTCGCAACTGGCGTACATGGAGCCGGAGAGCCCCGACCTGTTCGACATGAAGTTCGTGCGGGACGAGCTGTTCTACTACTCGCGCGACGAGAACCAGTTCCTCCGGCGCCGCCGCGCGTTCGTGTTCGTGCTGTACCCGGACCTGGTCACCGCCCGTTTCAAGGACGCCGACCTTCCCTACCAGCGGATCGTTCTGGTCCAGGCCACGATCCTGGCGCTCGTGCGGCGGTTGACCGAGTGGCTGAGCACGGACGCCATCCGCTTCGAGGTGCTGTTCGTGCAAGAGGGCGGGAAGAACCCGCTGACCGAAGAGGCAGCGCTGCTGAAGTTGCTGCTGCGCGAGCCGATCGAGCGCGGCGACGGCGAGGTGCTCGAGCTGCCCAACCAGGAGGCAATTGAGAAGCACCTGGGCACGCTGTCGCGCAGCGCGCAGGTCCACTGTCTCGCGGTCGCGGCCGAACCGGTCACGCTGGACCTAGAAACGGTGGTGGTGACGAAACTGATGGTGAAAGGGTCGCACCCGGTGATCAAGACCGGCAGCGTGCTTTCCGACCACCTCGACGGCGAGGACGCGTTCGATTTGTGGCAGAGCGTCGTGCTGCGGGCGCTGGAGTTGTGGGTGTGAACCGGGCTCCCGGTTCCGGATGCTCCGGCGCGCCCGGCCGCCCGCATTCCGCGGGAACCTGGAACTTGGAACGGGGAACTCCTACACAGACAGCGAACCGCCGGACCGCGTGCGGCGTATGGCGGGTAACGCACCGACTCGTTCCGACCCACCGCGGGCCTCGCGATGTTTTCGACCTGGATCAACGATCCCACCGTTCTGCTGGCCGGTGTGGTGCTGGCAGCCGTGCAGTTCGTCGCCGCGCTGCCGTGGCTCTGGGCCATCGACCCGAAAGGGTTTAAGGCCGCGTCCAGCAGCCCGGTGGCGTTCCTGTACGTCCTGCTCGGCCTCCTCGGGGCCGGGGTCGGCGTCGCCACCTTCCTCGGGTACAAGGGGGACGCCACGGTCCTCGCCTGGAACGGGCGGTACATCTACGGCGCGGTCCTGCACCTCCAGCTCATCATCGCCGTGTTCCTCCTGCTGCCGCAGGCGCTCATCATGGTGTGGCCCAAGGGGGGCGTGGTCGCGTACGCTGCGTTCCGCGAGAGCTGCCGCCAGCCGATGTTCTGGCTCATCACCGGCGCCGCCGCCATCGCCGTCTGGATCTCCATCACGATCCCGTACTTCACGTTCGGCGACGACTACAAGATGATGAAGCAGATCGGCTTCGACATCGTGATGCTCTCCGCGACCCTGTTCGGCATCCTGGCCGCCAGCATGTCGATCAGCGAGGAGATCGAGGGCCGCACCGCGGTCACGCTGATGAGCAAGCCGGTGAACCGCCGCCAGTTCCTGCTGGGCAAGTTCCTCGGCATCCTGATGGCCTGTCTGGTGATGTCGCTGCTCCTGAGCTGGACGCTCACCGACGCGCTGCGGGCGATGCGCGAGTTCGACCCGATCAACAACACGGCGGACCCGTCCGACCCGCTCGGCACCGCCGAAAAGGTGGTGGACCCGCTCACGTTCCAGGCCCAGAGGACCGTTGTACCGCCGTTCCGGGCGGCCGTGCCGAGCGCGCTCGGTAAAGCGGTCGCGACCGGCGCGGGGCTGCGGTTCTCGGACGCGCTCGCGCACTCGTTCGGGGTCGCGCTCGGGTTCGGACAGGTCATGATCCTGGTCGCGGTGGCGTCCGCCCTGGCAACGCGGGTCGCGTTCGTCGTGAACCTCGTGCTGTGTCTGGTCCTGTACTTCCTCGGGCACCTCGCGCCGGTCGTGGTGCAGGTGACTCAGCAGGCCCAAGGCGGCGGGGTGGGGGTGCGGCTGATCGGCTTCCTCGGGCAGCTCTTCGACGCCCTGCTCCCGTCTCTCGAGTCGTTCAACATGGGCCGGGCAATCATCCGCGAGAGCCCGCTCGACTTGTGGCAGTTCGGCGTGTACGTCCTCACGGTCACAGCGTACTCGCTGATCTACACCGTCATCGCGCTCCTCGGCGGCCTGCTGCTGTTCGAAGACCGCGACCTCGCGTGATCGGAGGCGTGCGGGGGCGTGGGTCGCGAACGACGCTCCCCCGCACGCACAATCGGCACACGCCGCACGAACTGCAAGTCGCACGGTGTACGGTTCCGCGGGGGGCAGACGCCGCCCGCCCGCCATTTCTGACGTTCCCCCACTCACACACCCGCGCTGACCGTGATAGGCTGACTTAAAGGGCGCTGGCTGTGGCGCCCGCCCGAGTACACCTTTATCACCGTGTCGAGGGCTCACGTGGACGGCGACGCACTCACCCGGCTCCGCACCGACTTCGTCAAATCCCCCGCGGCTCGACGAGGCGCGATCCTGAGTTCCATCGGCGCCGCCGTAACGTGCGCCTTCCTCGTTTTGCTCCTGTATTTGTTCGTGGACCTGCTCGTGTGGCGCGGCGAGATCCCGCACTATGGGGAGCTCACGGCGGCGCAAAAGAAGGAATTCGCCACCGAGTGGGCGGAGCATTCCGACGCCGACCGAAACGCTGCGGTCGCCCGGCTCAACTGGGCGGACCCGTTACGCGTGAAGCGGCTCACCGCCAAAAGTGACGAGGAACTCAAGCCGCTGGCACGCTCACAGGCCGAAGAGCACCTCTTCGCCGACGAGTGGGACGCGCGGTGGCACGCGGGGGTGTACCTCACGCTCCGCGAACGCGTGCATCAGGCCGCCGCCGACGCGTACCTCCCGCCCTCGGGCTCGGAGCGTGCCGATAAGGCCGAAGGCAGCGACCCCGACGCGAAACCGCAGTTCGGGTTGCTCAGCCTCGTGGTGCGCGAGCGGAACCGGTGGACGGCGCCGCTCCTGGGCCGGGTCGCCGCCTGGGCCGGGTGGACGTGGAAGCCGGGGGCGACTGGGTCCGCGAACGTCACGTACCTGACCGGGCTGTTCGTGCTCGCCTTGGGGCTCGCGGCCGTCCGCGGAGTTCTGGTGAACGCCCTCACGTACCTGTCGGCCGCGGTCACCCTCGAAGCGGTCACCAAGGTGCGGCGCGCCGTGTACTTCCACACCTACCGGTTGGGCACGCTCACGATGCAGGCGGTCGGCACCGCCGAGGCCGCGCGGCTGCTCACGGAGCGGGTCGAGGAGGTGGGCGACGCGCTGCACGCGCGGCTCACCGGCGCGGTCCGGTATCCGCTCACCGCGGCGCTCCTGCTGGTGGTCATCCTGCTCGTGAACTTCTGGCTCGCGCTCAGCTTCCTGGCGCTCGCGTCGCTGGTGTGGCTGGTCGGCGGCCAGGTCGCGGCGCACTTCCGGCGCGAGGGCCGGTTCGGCGAACGGCAGGCCGCCGCGGCGCTCGCGCTCCTTAAGGAAAGCATGGCCCTGTTCCGGCTGGTGAAGTGCTTCCAGATGGAGCGGTTCAACCAGGCCCGCGTCGAGCGCCAGTTGAACGAATCGGCCCGGGCGAACTGGCGCAAGATGCGCGGCAGCACGCTCGCGAGTCCGCTCCTCGGCTCGGTCGTGCTGGTGGCGGGCGTCGCCCTGCTGTACCTCGCGGCGCGGGGCGTATTGGCGGGCGGGTTCACGGTCGCGGGCCTCGCGGTGCTCGCCGTCGCGCTGGTGGCGCTCGGCGCGCCGGTCGCGGGCCTGTTCGACTACGCCGCCAAACAGAAGCGCGGGCGCGAGGCCGCGGACGCGATCTTCGAGTTCCTCGACCGCCGCGGCGAGGCCGCCGAGGCCGCCGACGCGGAGTTCCTCCCGGCGCTCACCACCCGCATCGAGTTCCGCCAAGTCACCCTCGACGACCCCGCCACCGGCAAGCGGCTGCTGGAGAGCGTCACGTTCGCGGTGCCGGTTCACGCGAGCGCCGCCATCGTCGGCCCCGACCCGGCCGAGAAGCACGCGCTCATGTACCTCGTGCCGCGGTTCCTCGACCCGACCTCGGGTGAGATCCGGATCGAGGACAAGAACATCCGGTGGGTCACGCACGAATCCCTCCGCGCGCAGGTCGCGGTGGTGATGCTCGACGACCTCACATTCACCGACACGGTCGCGAACAACATTGGGGTCGGGAACCCGGAGCACAGCCTGCCGCAAATCATTGAGGCCGCGAAACTGGCGCACGCGCACCAGTTCATCGAGAAGCTGCCCTTCGGCTACGAAACGCTGATCGGGCCGACCGGCCACACGCTGACACTCGGCCAGCGGTTCCGCGTCGCGCTCGCCCGCGCCCTGCTCCGCGACCCGTCCGTGCTGGTGATCGAGGAGCCGACCGGGCCGGTGGACGAGGACACGCTCGCGCTGCTCGACGACACGCTGGCCCGGATCTCCGCCGGGCGCACGATCCTGTTCCTCGCCCAGCGGCTGTCGACGCTGCGGAACGTGAACCGCGTGTTCGTGCTGAAGGGCGGGCGCATCGAGGCGTCGGGCACCCACGACGAACTCTGGAAGGACAGCGACACCTACCGCGGGTTGCAACTGACCGCCGACGCGACCGCGACCGAGTACCCCGCGCTGAAGGACACCGAATGACGGATTACAGCACCGAGCTGGCGGCGGCACGTCACGCCGCCGCTCGCGCCAGTGACTTCCTTCGCCGCGAGTACGAGGCGTTCACCCCGATCCCCGACGCCCCGGTTTCGATCAGCACGCACGCGGACCGTGCGTCGCAGGAATTGATCCTCGGCCTCTTGCACGAGCAATTTCCCGGGGACGCGCTGTGCGCCGAGGAGTCGACGCCACAGTTCGACGGCGTGGCGAAATCGGGAAAGCGGACGTGGGTCGTGGACCCCATCGACGGCACCCGCGGGTTCGCGAAAAAGGTCGGCCAGTTCTCGGTCATGATCGGCCTTCTGGTTGACGGGCTCCCCGTGGTGGGGGTCGTGGCCGAACCGGTGCAGCAGCGGATCACGTTCGCACGGATCGGCGGCGGCTGCTGGCTCCAATTCGGTAACGAGGAGCCGACGCGCTGCCAGGTTTCGGCCCGCGCGTTCGACGAACTCGTGCTCGTGCAGAGCTGGGCGAAAACGGGCATGTCGCCGAAGCCGGTGCGTGCGCTGGCACCCAAAACGGTGATCGAGACGTATTCCGGCGGGGTGAAGCTGGCGTGTGTGGCGCGTGGCGATGCCGACGTGTACGCGAATACCTACGGCACGTTCGCGGACTGGGACATTTGCGCCGGCCACCTGCTCGTGACCGAGGCCGGCGGCACGGTCACGTTCCTGAACGGCGCGCCTGTAACCTATCAGGCACCGGAGTTCAAACAAACGAACGGGCTGCTCGCCACAAACGGGCTCGTCCACGCGCAAGCGGTCGCGGCTTTGAGCCGTGAATCGTGAGTTGTAACGGTAGAGCTTCGCCGCGGGGCACTCTCCTCGTGGCCCTTGGTCCTGCGCGCGGGGTTCTTGGTCGTGGGGTGCTCCTCAACGCCGACTTTCGCACCGACCGCACCAGCCCCAACGAGCGCAGGTCGAAAGTCCTCGCGGGAGTTCAAAGTCCGGTATGCCAGCGAGCCGATCACGGCCATTGACGAACAGTACGGTCAGCTCGTATTCCGGCCGCCATCCCGTTAGTGCTCGCCGCACCGAATCATCCGCCGCAATTCGGCCTTATGGCCGCACATCGAAGCAGAGTACCTTTTCCTCATCGCGAACGTACAGCAGACCGTTCACCAGGGTCGGCGTGGCCCAGTTGTTGTTCCCGGTCAGCACCTTCGGCAGCTTCGACACCAGTGTGTATTCCTTGGGATTTGCCTCCACCAAGCACAGGTCGCCCCGCGCGGTCTGCAGGATGAGGTGTTCACCCGCCAGAATCAGGCTCGCCTGCCCGATCTCGCGCGCCTCCCAGTCCGGTACCGATTTCCCGGTCATGAGCGTGACGCACTTCAGCCCGCCGCTGCCCTGGGTGCCGTCGATGCCGAAGAGGTGCTTGTCCTTGTACACGCTCGTCGCGTGGTGGTTCGCGAATCCGTTGCGACGCTGCTCGTACACCTTTACCAAGGTAACCTCGTCACCCCGGCGTTCGGCCCGTAGAAGCGCGCAGCCCATTTCGTACGCGGACGAGATGAACACGTACTCGCTGTCCACCACCAGGGGCGTCGCGATGTTCCCGCTGAACCGTGTGGCCCACTTGAACTCGCTCATCACCTTTCCGTCGGCAGCACGCACTGCGAGGAGAGCGTCACCCAAAAACGCGAAGATCACTTCAAGGCCGCCAATGCTGGCCGCGACCGGCGAACTGTATCCCGGCGGGTTAGAACCCGCCCGCCACTTCACCGCGCCACTCGCTCTATCAAACGCGACGACCGCGGCCCCATTGCCGCCCGGTTGCACAACCACCATCTCGCCCAGAAGCAGCGGGGAACACGCAACACCCCACTGCGGCAGGTCCGCGTTGAATTCGGTGATGAGATCGTGTTCCCAGCGCACCTGGGGCCGATCCCCCTCGATCTCAAGTGCGAGCAATTTGCCCGCGCCACCAACCGTAAATACCCAGCTCCCCGCGACCGTCGGCGTGGCGCGCGGGCCGATCGCATAGGTGCGGTCCTTACCGGCCTGCCCCGATGGGTACGTGTGTTCCCACACGAGCCGCCCGGTTTCGGCGTCCAGGCACACGACGCGCTCGTTCTCGCCCTGGCGGTCCTGAACGTACAACCGTCCCCCGACCACCGCACACGACCCGTACCCGCCGCCGATTGGCGTGCGCCACAGTTGTTTCGGAGGGCTCTTGTCCCAGTCGGTACGAAACGATCCGGCCGGCGCAACGCCCGCGTGCCCGGCCCCGCGCCACTGCGGATAGCCGGTCGCGGTGTCGGCGGGCTTGTGGTTCGTCAGGGCGGCGTTCGTGGCACGTTCAATCTCGGCCGGGTCTTCACTGTTCCGCGCGAACAACGATTGCACCCAGGGGCTCCGAGCGGCGACAAACACGCCGACGGCGATGACTGCGGCCACGCCCGCGACGAGAAGGATCGCCCGTGCCTTCATGATAGTGCCTCAATTGGGCGCAACGATGTGGAGCGCGTAACGCGTCAAACCATAGTACGCGTTTCGTCCGAGAGCACGTCTTTTGAGGCGAGGCACATCCGCACTACTTCAGCGCCTTCAGGCTCTCGCCGGCCGCCGCGATCGTCTGCTCGATGTGTTCGTCGGTCATGGCGCCGCAGGTGAACGCGGCCTCGAACTGGCTGCACGGCAGGTACACGCCGCGGTCCATCATCTCCCAGAAGAAGCGCCCGAACCGCTTCACGTCCGAGGTCTTGGCCGTGTCGAGGTCGGTCACCGGTGTGTCGGTGAAGAACAGCGTCCACATGCTCCCGACGCGGTTGAACTGAACCGGCACCCGCGCGTGCTTGGCCGCTTCGAGGAGCCCGACGCCGATCCGGGCACTTTGGGCTTCGAGCCGCGCGTACGGCGGGTTCGTCTTCAACTCGGTCAGGGTCGCGATGCCGGCCGCCATCGCGACCGGGTTGCCCGAAAGCGTGCCCGCCTGGAACACCGGCCCCGCGGGCATCACCTTCCGCATCACGTCCGCGCGCCCGCCGTACGCACCGACGGGGTAACCGCCGCCGATGATCTTCCCGAAGCACGTCAGGTCCGGGGCGTCGCCGAGCAGTGCCTGCGCGCCGCCGTAGCCGAGCCGGAAGCCGGTCATCACCTCGTCGTAGATGAGCAGTGCGCCGTGCTGCCGGGTGAGCCGGCGGAGTTCCGCGCGGAACTCCGCCGTGGGCGGCACGAGCCCCATGTTCCCCACCACCGGTTCCAAAATCACGCCCGCGATCCGGTCCCCCTGCGCGGCGAACAGTTCCGCCAGCGCGGCCACGTCGTTGTAGCGCAGCACGCTCGTATCCTGGGTGCAGCCCGCAGGCACACCGGGACTGTTCGGCACCCCGAGGGTCAGCGCGCTGGAACCGGCCGACACGAGCAGCGAATCGACGTGCCCGTGGTAGCACCCGGCGAACTTGACGATCCGGTCGCGCCCGGTGAACCCGCGGGCCAACCGGATGGCGCTCATCGTCGCCTCGGTGCCGCTGGACACGAAGCGCACCATTTCGACCGACGGGATCGCTTCGATCACGAGTTCCGCGAGCTGCGTTTCGAGTTCGCACGGTGCGCCGTAGCTCGACCCGTTCTTCAGCGCGGCGATGGTCGCGTCAACGACTTTCGGGTGACAGTGGCCGAGGATCATCGGCCCCCACGAGCCGATGAAGTCGAGGTAGCGGTTGCCGTCGAGGTCGTAGAGGAACGGCCCGTCGGCACGGGAAATGAAAAGCGGGCTGCCGCCCACGCCGCCGAACGCACGGGCCGGACTGTTGACGCCACCGGGGATCACGGCTTTGGCGCGTTCGAAGGCCGCGGCGCTCGCGGGGCGGACGGTCGAGAGGTCGAGCATTGTCTCTATTTGTTCTCAGGTTCACAGGTGCGATGTTACCGCCGCACCGGACGGCAACACGAAACCACAGATGCGGTCGGTGATCGTGCCGGGCACACCGAGGCGAAGTCAACAGATCCGGGCACGATGACCAACCAAGCACGCCTCATTCACGGTCCGGCTGGTTGTGCCTGTACTTGTGGCAGAGACAGGAATGTCTGTGACACAAGACCAAAAGCCAAAGCAGGCACTGACAACCGAAGCGCAAATCATACACGTGCCCGATGGTCGTGTCGCTTTTGTTGACGAGCCGCGACCGCCAGGGAGCGGTGCCACGTATCCCGCTCCCTGGCGGTCGCGGCTCGTCAAGAAAGCGGCAGTATTACCGGGTACGTGTATCGGGCCAACGAGCGCGAGGGAATGAGCAGTCAGGACCGTTTCGGTATCGATTCCAGAACTTGTGTGGCGCGCCGAACGGCGTCCTTGACCGGCTGCTGCGAGTCGTCGTCGTACAGCTCAGTGATCTCGCGGCACCGGGTGCGCACGACGCGCTCGTGTACCGCGCGGTCGGCGCTGTCTGGATCGGACGCGATCTGCCGAACGGTGCGTTCGGTCGCGTCCAGCCACGCGTTGATGTTGTCGACCCGCACCTTGACCGGATCCGGAGGCGGCGCCGGTCGGCCGAGCCGCAACTGGCACCCGATGAGGTACCAGGCCCGGCTCTCGGCTTCCTTCTCGGTCATGGTGACCAAGGCGTCGGTGGTCCGCGCCGCCTTCTCCGGGTCCGGGATGCGCTGGAGCCGCAGCGCCCGCAGCGCGAGCGACTCCGGGCTGGCCGGGTCGAACTTCATCGGCTGGTCGTAGAGCTGGCTGTTCTTGAGCTTCTCGTGCAGCTTGCGCAACTCCCCCTCGGCGGCCCGGATGTCCGCGACCCGCTTGTCCGCGACCCAGCCCCAGCGGGCCTTGGCCAGCACCTGTTTGTCGGCCGTGTACGGCAGCTTCGCCTCTTCCGGGAACCGCGCCTTCACCTTGCCCCACAGCCCTTCGGCGCGCGGGAGGTCACCGTCCTTCTCGGCGTCGATGGCGAGCATGGCGTGCTCGAACGCCTCTGGGTCGTCACCGTCGGCCGGTTTCCGGAGGGCACGCGACTCGTTCCGGTTCGTCAGTTGGCGCTCGCGGTCGCGGACGGTAGCGCTGCGGAAGATCGCCGCGGCCCGGTCCGCCAGTTCGCCGCCCTGTGCGCCGTGCGCGTCGAGGAACCGCGAGGCCGCCTCGGCCCGCTCCGCCGGCTCGCTCGTCTTCTCGATCGCCGCGAACAGCTTCTCCGGCGACGCCGGCCGCAGGGCCGCGTACGCCCCGAGCCCGAGGACGAGCAGCACCAGCCCCAGGCCGACCGCGTGCACCCATTTCTGCTCAGGCAGCGGGACGGCCTTCTTTTTCTTCTTGCGCTTACCACGGAGCGCGCGGGCGGCGGCCTTATCGGTCGCGTCCATCCGGTCCCCGGACTGGTTCACCGGCACGGCGGTGCGTGCCTGCGCCACCGACAGCCCGGCGCTCTTGCGCGCGAACGCGTCCTCTTCGATCTCCGTCAGCATCCGCGCCACCCACGCCGCGTCCACCGGGCGGCTCTCCTTATCTTTCTCCAGCAGTTGCAGAATGAGCGACTCGAACTTCGGCGGCAGTTCGTTCACCAGCTTCCCGATCCGCGGCGACTTCTCGTTGACGTGCTTCAGGAACATCTCGACCGTGGTTTCTGCTACGAACGGCTTGCGCCCGGTGAGCAGCTCGAAGAACACGATGCCGAGCGAGTACAGGTCCGACTTGTTGCTGAGGTTGCGGTCCCCCCGGCACTGCTCCGGGGACATGTACGCGGCGGTGCCGATCGTGCTGTTCGCGCCGGTGAGGGCGGTCACGTCGGTGTCCTTGGCGATCCCGAAGTCGGTGAGCTTCAGCGTGCCGTCCCGCGTGATCATCAGGTTGGACGGCTTCAGGTCGCGGTGGATGATGCCCTTGTCGTGGGCGTACTGGAGGGCCTCGCTGAGCTGCTTGCCGTACGCCACGACCTCTTCCCACCCGAGCTTGCCGCGGCGCGACAGGATGCGGTCGAGGGCCTCCCCGTCGATGAACTCCATCGCGATGTACGGGTTCGACTTGTTGATCTTCCCGTGCGCGATGAGGCGGACGATGTGGGGGTGTTTGAGCTGTTTGAGGATGTTGGCCTCGCGCTCGAAGCGGGCCATCGCGCCCTCGTTGCCGAGGAGGCCGAGGGCGACCACCTTGAGCGCCACCGGGACGATCTTCTCCTCGCTGCGGTGGAACTTCGCCTTGTAGACGGTTCCCATCGCACCGCTGCCGAGTTCTTTCTCGACCTCGAACGGCCCGATCTGCTGACCGACCAGCATGACAGTACCCCTCAGGCGCCCGCGCGTGGAGAGGCGTATTGTACCAAAGTCGGGCGAGCGGCGTTACTTCTTCTGTCCCGGTTCGGACCGCGGGACCAGTTTGAGGGCCACCGAGTTTAAGCAATATCGGAGCCCGTGCGGGGGCGGCCCGTCCGGGAACACGTGCCCGAGGTGCGCGTCGCACCGGCTGCACAGGATCTCCGTGCGCACCATGAAGTGGCTGCGGTCCGTCCGGGTGCTGACGTGTTCGTCGGCGACCGGTTCCGCGAAGCTGGGCCAGCCGGTGCCCGAGTCGAACTTGCTGAGCGAGTCGAACAGCGGTTGGTCGCAGCACACGCACACGTAGACGCCGTTGTCCTTGGTGTTCCAGTACGCACCCGTGCAGGCGCGTTCGGTGCCGTGTTCGCGCGTCACCCGGTACTGTTCGGGGGTGAGTTGCGCCCGCCACTCCGCTTCCGTCTTCACCACCTTTTCGCCGCCCATCGGAACCCCCTCACGCTCCGGAACCGGCGCGGGGGCGACCCCGGGCCGGAACGCCAGAGCGGCATAAACGATCAGGGCGACAGCGCCCAGCCCCACGAACAATTTGAGCCGCGGTTTCATAGCGGTTGGATGCGGCGGGCGCCCCGTCGGTTACTTGCGCTGGATCTTTTTCGGCCCGGTGCCCGTCGTCCGCTCGTAGGTGCCGTTGTCGGTCTTCACGTACTTGGTGAAGCCCTTGGCGGCGAGGTTGCTGTCGGACATGGCGGCCTTGCCGTGGGCGTCCGTCCAGGCGCGGGGGGTGTTGGCCTCGGCGAACACCCGGCGCACGGCCGCACCGGTTTCGGGGTGCGCGGTGAGGGCCGCGTCGGCCATCTTCTGAAGCACCTCGAACCGCTCGCCGCCGGTCCCGTCGGCGAGCACCACCTCGTACACGTACAGCGGCATACGTCCTCCGAGTCACAGGTCGGCAGGTCCCAAGTCCCAAGCCGAACGGCGTGGCCTTCTTGACTGGGGACTTGGGACCTGCCGACCTGTGACAACTATTCTACCCCTTCGCTAGCTCGGCGCGAACGGTTTCGAGCAGCTTCTTGGTGGCCTTGATGCCGTCGGCCTCGCTCAGCTTGCCGCCCTCGTACTCGATCCCGACGAAGCCGCTGTACTTGTGCTTCTTCAGCACGATCTCGAGCATTTTGCGGTAGTCGGTGTGGGTCTCGTTGCCCTTGTCGTCGAAGTCGTGCGACTTGGCCGACACGCCCTTCGCGAACGGCATCAGTTCGTCCACGCCCTTGTACCGGTCGTAGGCGGTCTCCTTCACGCCTTCGATCTTGCCGATGTTGAAGTTGCCGAAGTCGGGCAGGGTGCCGCACCGCTTGTGGTCCACCAGCTTCATCACCCCGGCCAGCCACCCGCCGTGGCTGGACAACCCGCCGTGGTTCTCCACGATGGTGTTGATGCCCAGCGTGTCGGTGAACTCGGCCAGCTTCCGCAGCCCGTCGGCGGCGAGCTTCTGGGTCTCGGCGAACCCCTTCTTCCAGTCGCTGGCGGCGTTCACGCGGATGCTGTGGCACCCGAGGAACTTGGCCCACTCGGCCCACCGCTTGTGGTTCTCGACCGCCTGGAGCCGGCCCTTCTCGTCCGGGTTGCCCAGGTTGCCCTCGCCGTCGCACATGATGAGGACGCTGGTCACCTTGTTGTCGTCCGCGACCTTCTTGAGGTCGGTGAGGTACGCGCCGTCCTTCTTCTTGTCCGCGTAGAACTGGTTGACGTACTCGATCGCGGTGATGCCGTACTGCTTCGCGCTGATCTCGGCGAACTTGAGCGGGTCGAGCTTGTCGCCGCCCTTCGCGCGGAACGCGCGGTGCAGCGACCACTGCGCGAGCGAGATCTTGAACAGGTCGGCGGGCTCGGCGGCGGCGGCGAGCCGGGGCAGGAGTGCGGCGCCGGTGGCGGCGGCGGACGCGGCGAGGAAGTCGCGACGCGAGAACGAACGCATGGGAAGCGCTCCGAAGAGAGGGTGCGAGACGAGGGGATTGTATGCGCCGCGGCGCCGTGTCCGCCCGGCGTCTCCGAAATCCGTTTGGGCCGACTGGCGCAACCCGCACATTCCCGAAAAACCGAGCTCTTTACTGATACCGCTTCCGCAGCGCGTCCAGTTCTTGAATCTTCTTTTGCGATTCGAGCGCGGCGAACAGCAGTTGCTTCGCGTCGGCGCTGAGTACATCAATGTGCAGCGCCCGAAGGGCGAACCGCTCCGCATCGACCGGGCGGTTGGCGTTGGCGTGGAGCTTCGCGAGGCGTAAGCACAACTGGATGTCGTCCGGGTTCACCACCGTCTGCTCCGCCAACACCGCGGCGAGTTGGTCGGGCTTTTTGGCAACGTCGTAGACGCGCGCGAGCTGGTCGAGCCAGTCCGCCTCACCCGGCGCGGCCGTGCGCCCCTGTTCGTAGCGGGCCGCGGCGCGGTCGTAGTCCTTCTGCTCGAAGTGCAGCTTCCCGAGTTCGAGCAGCACACGCGAGTCGCCCGGGTGCGTTCCGGCCGCGTCTTCAAGCACCGCCCGCGCGCCGGCATCGTCCTTCCCACGTTTCAGAATGCGTGCCAGCACAACGGCCGCGCCGGGGTGCCCCTTCTCTTTCGCCCGGACGGCCTCGACGAGCGCTTTCGCATCGTTGGCGCGGTCGCGGCGCAGGTACTCGCCGGCCAGCCGAGCCGCGAGATCGGGGTCTCCGGGCGCCTTCTTGTGCGCCGCCTCGAGTTCGGCGAACGTCATCGGGGGGTCCGTGCGCCGCGGGGCGGTCTCGCGCACAACCTCGCCCAGGAACTTGCGGTAGCCGGCCTCGAACACGGGCCGCTCGACGCCCAGCGCGGTCTTGAGCGCGGCGTCGGTGCCCGCCCCGGTCTTGAAAGCGTCGAGCAGTTTCGCGACGCCACGTTCGCCGTGCGACTTCGCGATCCACTCGACGTACAGCAGCCCCTGGTAGTACGCGAGCATCACGTCCGCGGGCTGGTTGAACCGCTTGTACGCGCGGGAAATGGTGTCGAGATCGAAGACGGTGCCCGCGGCCAACCGGTCGCGCAGCAGCGGCGCCACCTGGCCGAACCGTTTGGTGTTCTCGGCGCGAACGGCCAGCCCCTCCGTGAGCCACACCGGCGCGCGGTGCTCGGTTTGAAGGAGGTTGAAGGCGTGGGTCAGTTCGTGCCGGACGACGACGGCCCAGTTGTAGGCCCGCGCCCCACCGTCGGCCCGCGGGGACGGGAGCGCGATGAGCGGGCCGGTACACGCCCCCTGCACCGCCCCGGGCAGGCCGGGTAGCATCGCGATCCGCCCGCTGAAGATTTGCCGCCGGGCGAACACCTCCACCAGAATCCAGTAGTTTCAAGTTGGGCGATTTATGAGTAGCGGGCCGCATGGGTTTACCGGTCAATGGTGGTTACCACGCCTCCACTGTCGGAGCCCCCATGCGACCCAAACGTCAGTCTATCCGAGCCACCCCGGCCCACGCCACCCGGCACCTCCGTCCGGTCCTGACCGACTGGCTCGGCCGTGCGGTCCAACTGCCCAAGCGTCGCCGCACCTGTACACCCGAGGTGGTGTGGCGGGTGGTGCTGTTCGCCGCGGCGTTCGCCCGCTCGGTGGCCGCGGCCTGTGCCGCGATCGCCGACGCCCCGTCCGGGCAGGCCATCTGGGATTGCTTGTACCTCACGCTGCCCAAGCGGCGCCGCACCCTCGAGCGGCGGTTGCGGCCGGCCCTCCACGCCCCGCTCGGCAAGCGGAAGCGGGCGGCTCGGGTCGCGATCGACTACCACCGGATCGGGTACTTCGGGACGCCGAACCGGGACACCACCCGGTCCAAGGGGGCCGGCGGCACCCACACGTTCCACACGTACGCCACCGCGTGCCTCGTCGGGGGACCGGACCGGTACACGCTCGGGTTGACGGCCGTGGGCGAGAAGGAGCCGATGACCGCGGTGCTCACCCGGCTGTTGGATCAGGTGACGGCGGCACGGGTTACGGTCCGGGTCGCGCTGCTGGACAAGGCGTTCTTCTCGATCGCGGTGATGCGGTTGCTCCAGGCGCGGGGTGTGCCGTTCGTGATCCCGGCCGTGGTCCGGGGCCGCAAGCCCCGGCCCGGGGTGAAGGGGGTCGGGTTGCGGGCCGTGCGGCGGCGGGGCGCGGGTCGATATGCGTACACCCACGCGGATCGGGGCACCTCGGTGCGGGTGCACGTGGTGATCGCTCACAAGAGCTACCGGTACCGGCGGACCGGGGGCCGGCGGAGCAAGAAGTTACTGTACGCGGCGTGGCGGGTGAGCGGGAGCCCGGTGGCGATTCGGGACCTGTACCGGACCCGATTCGGGATCGAGAGCAGCTACCGCCAGTTGGGGCAGGTTCGGCCCCGGACCTCGACCACCGATGGGGTCGTGCGACTCCTGTGGGTGGCCGTCGGGCTGATCCTGCGTAACGCCTGGTTGTGGTCCCGCTCAGCCCGCGGCCTCGGGTGGACACTGGCGGCGGTATGCCTGATACTGTTGGCCGATGGGCTGGCACCTACAGATGGCGAAAATAAGTCCATTACTACTGCACGATCGGCCAACAAAACCAAGCCGCCAACTTGAAACTACTGGAATCTTCCCGGGCGGTTCGAACCCGTACTGTTTCGCGAGTTCCGCATGGGTCTCTTCCAGCACGTCCGCCAGAAACGCCGCGAGCACGTGGTCGTTCTTCTTGTCGAACCGGATCACGAAGTGTGCCGTTTCCGTCGTCGCGTACCCGGCGAGTTCTTCGAGCACTTTGAGCGCGTTATCAACCCGCACGTTGAACGGGTCGGCTTTCATCGAGGCCTTGAGCGCCGCCATCGCCTCCGGCTCGCGCCCCTGCATGTACAGGAGCAGTCCCAAACCGGCCTTCGGACCGGGAAGCGCTGGCCGCAGGGCGCTGGCCGTCTCGAAGCACTCGGTGGCGGTTTGGAACTGGCGCGCGTCGCTCAGGATGGTGCCGAGTTCCAGGTAGAACGTCGCCGGCTTCGCATCAAACGCGGCCACCTCCTTCTCGAACGCTGCGGCCGCCGGCCGGTCGCCCGCCAGGTGCTTGAGCGCGGCGAACCGGGCGAGCGTGGCGGCGTCGCGCGGGTTGATCGCGCGCGCGGTCCGGAGCAACTGTTCGGCGCCGGCAGGATCGGCCTCGGCGAGGCGGACGTCCGCCTTGAGCCGCAGCGCGGCGGGGTGATTGGGGTTCACCTTCAGCGCCAGATCGGCGCGACGCTCGGCCTCGGCGTACTCCATCCGCTCCAGCGCGATCGCCCCCTTTCCCACCAACGCCTCGACCGCCTTGGGGTTGATCTTGAGGGCGGCGTCGAACGCGTTCGCGGCCTCGGCCCGGTTGTGCTTGCTGAGCAGCAACTGGCCGCTCAGGTGCTCCGCGGGCCAGAAGTCGGCGTCCGGCTTGAGGGCGTCGCGCAGCAGCTCTTGGAGGATGAACTTGAACTGCTCGTGCTTCGCGTGGGTGGTGGCGTTCTCGATCCCGGCTTGCGCGACGATGAGCAACTTGTCGGGGTCGGTGATCTCCTTCCCCGCCGCGGCCGCGTCGGTGTACGCCTTTACGAACCATCGCATCTCGGTGTCGGCGCCGGACAGGTCGCCCCCGTCGCGCAGAACGCGGGCGCGGACCCAGCGTGCGAGGAAATGGTCGCCGTCCTTCTTGAGCACGTCGTTGGCATCGTGGGTGGCGTCGTCCCACTTGCCTTGCGCGAAAAGCAGATCGGCGCGGGCGGCGAGGAGGTCGGGGTGACCGGGGTGCGCCTTCAACCCTGCGTCGAGCGCGTCGCGGGCCTTCGCGTACTCGCCCTGAGCGCGGAGACACGCCGACTGGCCCAGGAACGCGAGCGGGAGCTTTTCGCTCCTGGCGAGGTCATCGTAACCGGCCAGCGCTTCCGCGTAGTTGCCGCGCAAGAGTCGTTGCCGCAGCGCGGGATAGTCCGCTTTGGGTTGCGAAGCGAAGAACTCACCCGCCGGCCCCGCACCACTGAAGCGAGAGAAAGAACCGGGTCGCGCCGTCCACGTTTCCGGCGCACGGGGGGCGGAGCCTGAGCGCGCTCCCCTTCCCTTCAGTAGGGCGGCGCCGGAGGAGGTGGTAGGCCCGCTGAACCCGACGAGTACGGCAAGGATTGGAACCATCATGCCTCCACCGTACCGATGCGGTGAAACGGCCGCAAGCGGCCGGCGTCAGAACGGGGAAGTCCGCCCCGCGCACGTCGAGGTCGCGCCATGTTCGTCACCGTCGCCGCCGTCGTACTGCTCGCCCCCGCCGAGCCGCCAAAAGCCGAGGCAAAAGAGTTATCCCCGGCGGCAAAGAAGGAAGTGGAGAAGCTCCAGGGCAAGTGGAAGCTGATCAAAGGCGCCCGCGCCGGCAAAGAGTACGAGCACACCGAAGGCGACCCGGAACTGGTCGTCGAATTCAAGGGGCGAACATGGGTGCTTAACGGGGTCGAGAAGGCCGAAATCGTCGCCCTCGATCCGTCCACCGATCCGAAGTGCCTGGACCTCAAGAGCCAAGAAAAGGCCCGCGGCGACAACGTCGTTGACGAGGCCATTTTCAGGCTCGACGGCGACGCCCTCATCGTCTGCCTGTACCAGGGGTCGGGCAAAAGCCGCCCCTCCTCGTTCGACATCCCCAAGGACAAGGACACGATCCTGGTCGTGCTGAAGCGCGTCCCGGCCGACCCGAAAAAGTGACACCGGTGGCGCGGACCGGGCGGTTGTGGCCGGCGGACCCGCGCGGTACACTCGGCGCCGCATGAACGGCCGAACGAGATTGATCCTAACCAGTCTCGGCCCCGGCCGCGTGTCACGAACAGCCACACGACGTTCGCCCGATCGGTTAGTTCAAGATCGAAAGTCCGTCTTCCTCTCCAGAACGTCACCGCGTTTCGTCCGCGGAACTGAGGAGCAGCCATGCCCGCGCACCTTCGCGCCGCCGTGTTCGTCGCCGCGCTTTGCTTCCCGCGAGCCGGTTCCGCCGCCGAGCCGGCGCCGGCCCCCCGGCCCGCCCGCGACCCCGCCGACGCGATCGCCGCGCTGATCGACGCCCAACTCGCGAAGGACTGGGAGGCCCGCGGCATCGTCCCGGCCGACCGCGCCGACGACGGGGAGTTCGTCCGCCGCGTCTACCTGGACCTCATCGGCCGCGCGCCGAAGGCCGCCGAGGCGCGGGAGTTCCTGGACAGCCCGGCGCCCGACAAGCGCGCGCGGCTCGTCGAGCACCTGCTCACGGCGCCCGGGCACGCGAACCACTTCGCCGCGGTCACGCGGGCGCAGTGGCTCCCGCAGGCGGCGACCAACTTCCAGCTCGCGCAGTTCGGCAACCAGTTCGAGGTCTGGCTCCGCGACCGCTACCGCGAGAACACCCCGGCCGACGAGACGGTGCGGCGGCTGCTCACGGTCGGGATCGCGGTCAACAACCAGAACCCGCGGTTCCGGTTCGTGCAGCCGGTCAGCGGCAACGCCGAGGCGGCCATGATCGTCGGGTTCTACTCGGCTAACGAGGGCAAACCCGAGGCCCTGGGGGCGGCCGTGAGCCGCCTGTTCCTGGGCATGAAGCTGGAGTGCGCCCAGTGCCACGACCACCCGTTCGCGCCGTACACCCGGGACCAGTTCTGGCAGTTCGCGGCGTTCTTCGGCGAGCTGAACCCGCTCGGCGGCCCGCGCCCCGGGTTCGTCGGCCCGCTGCCGCCGCAAGGGGACCGCAACACGATCGGCGTCATGGGCACGGAGCGCACGGTGACCGCCGCGTTCGTCGACGGCTCCGCCCCCGAGTGGTCGGCGGACAAGACCCCGCGCCAGGAGCTGGCCGACTGGCTCGCGACCGCGAAGAACCCGTACTTCGCGAAGAACATGGCGAACCGGATGTGGGCACACTTCTTCGGGATCGGCCTCACCGACCCCGTGGACGAGCCCGGCGAGAACAACCCGCCGAGTCACCCCGAGCTGCTGAAGGAGCTGGGGCGGGCGTTCGCCGGCTGCGGCTTCGACACCCGCGTGCTGATCCGCGGCCTCGTCCGCTCGAAGGCGTACCAGTTGACGAGCAAGATGTCGCACCCGGGCCAGGCGGACCCGCGCCGGTTCGCGCGGATGAACATGAAGGGCCTGTCGCCGGCCCAACTGTTCGACACGCTGGTGGCGGCCACCGGGTTCCGCGAGCCGGCCTTCATGCGCGCCCAGCAGAACAACGGGTTCGTACAACCCAACAACCCGCGCAGCGAGTTCCTCGCCCAGTTCGCCAGCTCCGAGCGCGCCACCGAGACCAACACCACCATCCTCCAATCCCTCATGCTGATGAACGGCAAGTTCATCGGCGACCAGACCGACCTCGCCAAGAGCGAGTTGCTCGCCGCGATCGCGGACCGGCCCGGCTGGAGCACCGAGCAGCGGGTGAGCAACCTGTTCCTCACCGCGTTCAGCCGCCCCCCGACGCCGGCCGAGCTCGAGCGGTTCACGAGCTACGTCGAACGGGGCGGCGCGAAGAACGACAAGCAGCAGGCCCTCGCCGACGTGTTCTGGGTGCTGCTGAACAGTCCGGAGTTCCTGTTCAATCATTGACAAGTCTTGGCCCGGCGCGAGCGCCTCAGGCGCAACGTTCCTGGATCGCGATTCACAACACCGAACACACGCTCGGAGGTACCTCGCATGTCCCTGACGAACCTGGACCGCCGGCATTTGCTGCGCGCCGGCGCGGTGAGCACCGCGGTATCGGTGTCGGGCTGGATGGGCCGACTGGCCCGCGCCGCCGAGGAGACGAAGGCCAAGCCCAAGCGCTCGTGCATCCTGCTGTGGATGAACGGCGGCCCCGCGACCATCGACCTGTGGGACCTGAAGCCGGGCCACGAGAACGGCGGGCCGTACAAGGAGATCGAGGCCGCGCCGGGGCTGCGGATCGGGGAACACCTGCCGAAGCTGGCCAAGCACGGCAAGAGCCTCGCGGTGCTGCGGGGGATGTCCACGAAGGAGGGCGACCACTCCCGCGGCACGTACCTGATGCGCACCGGCCAGCTCCCGGGGTCCGCGGCCATCCAGTACCCGAGCATCGGGTCGCTCCTGTCGAAGGAGCTCGGCGACCCGAAAGCGGAGCTGCCGAACTTCGTGGCCATCGCGCCGCAGCGGTTCTTCGCCCAAGAGGCGTTCGGCCCGGGGTTCCTGGGGCCGGTCCACGCCCCCCTGATCGTCGGCGACAACCAGTTCAACAACAACGTGCAGGGGGCCGGCCTCGACGCCGCCCTGAAGGTGGCCAACCTCGACCGCCCGAAGGAGGTCGAAGAGGGCACCGCGGGCGCCCGGCTGGACCTCCTGCACCAAATGCAGGAGGAGTTCGCCGGCCAGCGGCCCGGCGCGATGGTCACGAGCCATTCGGCCGCCTACGACCGCGCGGTGCGGCTGATGCGGTCCGAAGGCGGCAAGGTGTTCGACCTGTCCAACGAAAAGGACGCCACCCGCGACAGGTACGGGCGCAACCTGTTCGGCCAGGGGTGCCTCCTGGCCCGCCGGTTGGTCGAAAAGGGCGTGCCGTTCGTCGAGGTGTCGCTGGGCAACTGGGACACCCACCAGAACACCTTCGACCTCGTGAAGGGGCTGTGCGGCACCCTCGACGCCGCGTGGGCCGAGCTCATGGACGACCTGAAGGACCGCGGCCTGCTTGAGACGACCACGATCGTCTGGATGGGCGAGTTCGGGCGCACCCCGCGCATCAACCCCGGGAAGGGCCGTGACCACTACCCGAACGCCTGGAGCACGGTCCTGGCCGGCGGCGGCATCAAGGGCGGTCAGGCGGTCGGTAAAACCAGCAAGGACGGAACAACCGTGGAGGAGCGCGTCACCTCGACCGTGGACCTCCTCGCGACCGTGTGCTCGGCCGTCGGGATCGACTTCGAGAAGCAGAACATGTCGAACGTGGGCCGGCCGATCCGCATCGTCGACAAGGGCGCCAAGCCGGTCACGGAGGTGCTCGCGTGACCGCCAAGCAGCAACCTACCCCCCCGGCCCCCCTCCTTGAAGGGAAGGGGGGGGAGAAAGAGCATTCGCGCGCCGCGGCCGGTTCCGGTGGCTCCTTGCCTGACTCCCCCTTCCCTTCAGGGAGGGGGGCCGGGGGGGTAGGTCTTCTGGCCCTCGCGGTACTTGTCGCGCTGACCGGCGCTGTGGCCGCCGCCCCCGATACCCCCCCAGCCGTCCCGACGGTAGCGCCGGCGCCGCGGCCCGCGAAGCCGAAGTTCGTCGCGCCGGCGTTCGACGACACGCACGAAATGTTGGTCTTCGCGAACAAGCGCCCGGTCCGCATCCGGGTGACGGTGCGCCACGAGAGCGCGTCGCTGGGCGAGTTGTGGCGCGACCGCCTCCGGAAGGCGTTCAACTTCTGCGACCGCGACGGCAACGGCTCGCTCGGCGCGAAAGAGGTGACCTTCGCGTTCTCCGACCAGGGGCTCCTCCAGTTGCTTCAGAACGGGCTGTACCAGCCCACTGCCGGGAACGCACCGACCCTCGACGCGCTCGACCGGGACGGCGACGCCGAGGTGTCGTTCGAGGAGTTCATCGCGTCCTACCCGCGGTCCGCCGCTCGGCTGATCCGCGTGCTCCCCGTCCAGTCGGACAGCGCCCAGAACATCGCCGTCACCGAAGCCGTGTTCACGCTGCTGGACGCCGACGGCAACGGCCAGCTTACCCAAGACGAAGTGCGGCGGGTCGAGAAGTTCCTCGCCACCCACGACGCCGACGAGGACGAGTGCCTGAGCGCGCAAGAGTTGACGCCGAACGTGACTCCCCGCTCGGGGCTTCAACCGCTGCCTCAGACCACGGCCCGGGCGACCGGCCCCTACCCGCAGCCCGCGACCGCACAAGCGGTCGTCTTGTACCCGCCCGGCAAGATCCCCGGGACCGTCACCCAGCAGCTCATTCTGAAGCACGACCGGGACGGCGACTTCGAGCTGACGCGGGCCGAGATCGGGTTCGACGACCGCACCTTCGCGGCGCTCGACGCGGACCGGAGCGGGGCGCTCGACGGCGAAGAGCTGGACGTGTGGCGCACCGGCCCTCCGGACCTCGAACTCGCCCTGTCGCTGGCCCCCAGGGCCGCCGGCTGCTCCGCGAAACTGGCGGACGAGAAGGAGGCCGCGCGACGGGGCTTCAAAATCAAGCAGGTGGAGAACTCGCGGCTGGTGCTCCACGTCGGCCGGCAGTCGATCGACCTGTGGGCGTTTAGCCCGGCGGTCCCGTCCGCCGCGAGCGCGCTGAAGAGCCAGTACGCCTATCTGTTCGCTCAGGCCGCCAACGGCAAGGAGCACATCGACGAGAAGGACGTGGGCGGCCCGAACGCGGTCCAGTTCCAGTTCATCCGGGTGGTGTTCGACGCGGCCGACCGGAACGAGGACGGCAAACTCACCCGGGACGAGTTCGACGCGTACTTCGACCTTCAGGACAGCTTCCGCGACATCTGCCTCAACTTGGCCCCCGCGGTGCAAACCCCGACGCTGTTCCAACTGCTCGACGAGAACCGCGACGGCCGGCTCAGCGTGCGGGAACTGCGAACCGCGTGGGACCGGCTCGTCGTGCTGGAGGAGCCGGGCGCGACGGTCCTCACGCGGAGCATCATCCAGCCCGCACTGTCACTGCGCCTGACGCGCTCGTTCGACCGGTACGTCGTCGGCGTGCAGCCAGGAACGCTTATCAGCACCGGGCAGATGGCCGTGCCGACGAAGGGGCCGCTATGGTTCCGGAAAATGGACCGCAACGGCGACGGCGACGTGTCGCGCGGGGAGTTCGTCGGAACGCGGGCCGAGTTCGACGCGATCGACACCGACCGCGACGACCTCATCAGCCTCGACGAGGCGGAAGCGTTCGACAAGCAGGCGCGGGTGAAAGGTGAGAAGTAGTCGTGCCGGCTCCGGCCCCCTGGGACTCTGAAGCCGACTGCCGCGCACGAATTCGAGCGGTTTTGCTACCGCGCAACCACCGCGTCCGGTGCGGGGGCGAGGTGCGATTCCACCGTGCGGCGCAGCCCGTCCTCGAACGAAACCGCCGGCGCGTAGCCGAGGTCCGCGCGCGTCCGCCGGATGTCCGCGAGCGAGTACTTCACGTCCCCGGCCCGCGACGGCCCGAAGGTCGGTCGCAGGTCGGTGCCGAGGATACGGTTCAGCGCCGCGACCAGTTCCAGCAGCGTCACACTGCGCCCGGTGCCCACGTTGTACACGTTCCCGGACGCGTCCGGTGCGTCGGCGGCGCGCGTCAGCGCGTGCACCGCGTTGGCCACGAACGTGAAGTCGCGCGACTGTGTCCCGTCCCCCTGGATGCTGGGGGCGCGGCCCGCGATCATGGCGGCGGCGAAGAGCGCGATGACCCCGCTGTACGGGCTGTCGGCGCGCTGCCGCGGGCCGAAGATGTTGAAGAACCGCAGCCGCACCGTCTCGATGCCGTAGGTGTGCGCGAACGCCTGCATGTACAGTTCGCCCGCGAGCTTCGCCGCCGCGTAGGGCGACTTTGCCACCAGCGGCAGGTCTTCGGTCTGCCCGCCCGGCGCCGAGTGCCCGCCGTACGCGCTCGAGCTGGCGGCGTACACCACCCGGCGCACCCCGTTTTTGCGGGCGGCGTCGAGCAGGTTCAGGGTCCCGGTGGCGCACGCCGCGTGCGTCACCGCCGGGGCCTCCACGCTCCGCGCCACCGACGCCAGCGCCCCGAGGTGGTACACCACCCCGGCCCCCTTCACCGCCCGCGCGACCGCCGCCGCGTCCGTCAGGCTGCCTTCGACCACCTCAACGCCGCTCAGTCGAGCCAGGTTGTCGCGGAGCCCGGTGCTGAAGTCGTCCAGCACGCGCACGGGGCGGCCCCGGCGGACGAGGTCTTCGACGAGGTGCGACCCGATGAACCCGGCGCCGCCGGTGACGAGGGACAGCTCTTCCATGAGCGTGTTGCTCCGCGGTGTTGAGACGAGAAGGAGCGGAGTGTAACAGCCCCGCCGGCCGGGTGTCTACGCCGACCGAAGTGTTAAAATCGCCAGTTCCGGGCGTACTCCGAACCGAAACCGCCAACCGAAGCCGACACCGGTGTTAACGTACAGGTGCCCGTGTGGGACCGGGTACAGCCCGGCCGCCCAGCGGCGCGCGCTCCGGTGCAAGAACAGCCGCCCGAGCCCCGGCCAGTTAATCTGCCCGCCATGCGTGTGGCCACTCAGAACCAGGTCGGCACGGTGCGAACCGAGGTGCGCCGCCGACTCGGGGTTGTGTGCGAGCAACACCCGCGGGGACCGTTCGCAAGCACCGCCGAGTGCGGCCGGCACGTCCGATTCGCCGCTCCACAGATCGTCGATGCCGGCCACGACAAGGCTTTCGCCCCCGTGACTGACCGCGACGGACCGGTTCCGAAGCACCGTCACCCCTTCCGCCCCGAGCGCGTTGGCGACGACGTGGTCGAGGCCGTGGTGCTTCCGCTTGCCCCGTGGGACGTGAACGGAGAAGTCGTGGTTGCCGAGTACCGCAAAAACGCCGAGTGGTGCTTCGAGAGAGCGGAACAATCGGGCCGCGCCAGCGGCGTGCTCGGGACCACGGTCGATGAAATCGCCGGTCAGCGCGATCAGATCCGGGGCTTCCTGAGCGGCACGTTCGATGACGCCTTCCAGGTAGCCGGTTGGGATGTGGCTGCCGCAGTGAAAGTCGCTGAGGTGTGCAATCCGAAGGCCAGCCAGGGCAGCAGGAAGGTCCTTGATCGGTAGGTCGACCCGGTTGACCGCCAGCCAGGTCGGTTCGACATGGTACGCGTACCCGAGCCGTGCCCAGCTACGCCCGACCGCCCGTGCGGCACGGCGGGCCAACCCGCCGATCGAGTCTCCGGGAGTCGCCCCGGCAAAAACGGACGGGCAATCGCCTGTCGTCAGCATAAGCAAACTGCCCTCTAGTCTTTGGCGCCCCGCATAATTTTAGGGCGCGCAAAAACAGAGGGCGGTAACTGAGCAGAAGATTCAGCACAATCGGGCTGAAATAAGGTTGGTACGCTCCTTACTTCTTGGGTCCCTTCTTCGGCTGCGGCTTCTCGTCTTCGTCCCCGTCAAGGTCCTCGTCGTCCTCGTCGTCCTCGTCGTCCTCGTCGTCATCCAGATCGTCGTCGTCAAAATCCTCGTCGTCGTCGAAGTCATCGTCGTCGAGGTCGTCGAGGTCATCGTCGAGGTCGTCGAGGTCGTCGTCCTCGAGGTCGTCGAGGTCGTCGTCGTCGTCCTCGTCATCATCGTCGTCATCGTCCTCGAAATCTTCGTCTTCGTCGTCGGCGGCGAGAACGGGGGTGAGCAGTTCGTCGAGCCACGACAGGTCTTCCGTCGGGGCGAACCCGGCGGAAAGAAGGAGACTGGCGGCCATGCGGTCGATCCTCGTGTACGGGTGATGGCCGTTGGACCGGATAGCCCCACTGCTATCGGCGTCCGCCGGCGCGGAATCCAATTCTCAAACCCGTTCGCGGGCGGGCGCGAGGCCCCGCGTCGGAGTAAGCGGTCTCGTCGCTAGAGCGGTCAAGGTGCGCACAGGTTCGCCCCGTGTGTGGCTCGCGGACCGTAACCTACAACCACCATGGTGCGGTCAAAGGTAGGCGCTTCTTAGGAACGGGTTCGGAGCGTGTCAAGAACTCCTTTCGAACTTTCCGAAGTTCCGCAAAAGCCTGCAAAACGCGGCCTTGCGACACGGCTCCGGGCGCCCCGTACAATCGGCTCAGCCCACACGTTCGTTCCCCACAAAGGCACGCTATGGCCCAGCCCGGCGTAGACGACGAACAGGTCACCCAGCCCGACTGGGCGCTGCTCACGAACGGCCGGCTGCCCGACTGGGGGCCGTTGTACGTCGAGACCCCCGCGAACGTGTACGGGCCGGACGCGCCGCCCGTCGCGGAGCCGTGGAACACGGTCACCGCGAGCTTCTTTATCTGGATCGCGGCGGCGTGGCTGTGGCGGGTCCGCGGGAGGTATCGGGAGTTCCCGTTCCTGGTGTGCTGCATGCCGATTTTGCTGGCGGGCGGCATCGGGGGAACGCTCTTTCACGGAACGCGGGCGTCCCCCTTGTTCTTCCTGCTGGACGTGGTGCCGATCTCGCTCCTGGGGCTGGCCGGCTCCGCGTACATGGCCTACCGGTTCGTCGGGCGGCGGCGCGCCTGGGTGCTGGTGCTGATCCTGATCTTTTACGCCGTGTGCAACCGGCTCTTCTTCGCGGTGATCGGGCCGATGAACCGGCAGTTGAGCATCAACCTGTCGTACGCGTCGCTGGCGGTGGTGGTGCTGGTCCCGGTAGGGTTAGTTCTGTGGCGCACCCGGTTCCGGCACGGCGGGTGGGTGGTCGCGGGGCTGACGAGCTTCGCGCTCGCGTGGTTCTTCCGGCTGTACGACCAGCAGAGCGCGGGCACGTTTCCGATGGGCAGCCACTGGCTGTGGCACACGTTCGGCGCCGTCACGACCGCGGCGATGGTGCAGTTCTTTTACAAGGTGGAGGGCGAAGCACCGGCCAGCGGCGGGGCGACCCAATCCTGACATTCGCCCTTCACAGAGGACGACACGCACGCTGTGAAGCGCGAGCGCGCCGGCCGCTTGCGATGTGCCGTGCGCGCGCCAATGAGACCCGTCAGAGCCGCCCAACACATCGTCGCCCGTTTGCCCATCACCATATCCTTGCTCATCCCGGCTCGAACCGTCGCTGAAAAAAACGGTGTCCCTTGCGGGCGGACCGGGCACTAATTGTGTGTGCCGCCGTGGCAAGGAGACCGACATGCTGGACCCGCGGACCGGAACCGCGCTGTACCGCGCCGCATCCCGAGCCGGCCCCGGCGCGGCGGCCACCGACCGGGCGCTCCTGGAGCGGTTCGCCCGGGACCACGACCCGGGCGCGTTCACCGAGTTGCTCGCGCGACACGGGCCGACCGTTTGGGCCGTGTGCCGGCGCGCCACCCGCACCGAAGCCGATGCCGAGGACGCGTTCCAGGCCACGTTCCTGGTGCTGGCGCGCCGGGCCGCCCGGGTGCGGAAAGCCGCGTCCGTCGGGAGCTGGCTGTACGGAGTCGCCTCCCGGATCGGGCGGAAAGCACGGGCGCGGGCCGATCGCGCCCCCGATCCCGCGCGGCTTATGTCGCCCTCCCCTGCCCCTCCGCCGGACGCCGGGTTGAGCTGGAGCGAAGTCCGGACCGCCCTCGACGAGGAACTCGCGCAGCTCCCCGACGACCTCCGCGCGGTCGTGCTGCTGTGCTACTTCCAGGGGCTCACGCAGGACGAAACCGCGGCCCAACTCGGCTGGACCGCCCGCACCGTCAAGGCGCGTGTCGCCCGCGCACGCGGACTGCTTCGCGCCCGGCTCACCCGCCGCGGCATCGAACTGGCAGCCGCCCTCGCGGTCCCGCTCCTCACCGCGGACGCGGGGGCCACCGTTCCACCGCACCTTCGCACCGCGCTGGCCTCATTCGCCACCGACATGACGCGAGGCGCCCGCACGGGGCTGCGATTGTCGCCGTCGGTCGTCGCCCTCGCCCGAACGGAGGTCTCTGCCGTGAAGATGATCCGTCTTGTCGCACTCTGCGCCACCGCCGCCGGGTTGATGGCCGCCGGCATGTTGTCCGGCCGCCCACCCGTATCCCCCACCGGGAACGCCACCGCCGCTGCGCCCGTGTCCGCCCCACCGGCCCCTGAACCGCCTCAGAAGATCCCGGCGGCGGGCGTGCGGATCGGCACCACCGAGTTCCGGCAAGTGGGATGGCACTCCCGGGTGTTCTTCGCCAACGGCGGGAAAACGCTGCTCACCGCGGGCGAAGGCGCGATCGTCCGGTTCTGGGACATCGAGCAAGGGAAAACGACCCACGAGATTCAACTAAAGGGTCTCTACAACGACGCCGCGGCCACTCCCAGCGGCGACCTGCTGGCCGTTGCCGGCATCCACTGGCCGAAGGGGAAGGATCAAGACAGCGAGCCCGTGTTGTGGTTGATCGACACGCCGCGTCGCACCGTCCGACACACCGTCGCGTTGCCCCCGCGGCTGGGAGGCAACAGCCAGAAAGTCGCCCTCAGCGCCGATGGACGGCGCGCGGTTGTCGAGCAAGAGGGCGACGTTCAGGTGATCGACACCAAGTCCGGTGAGGAACTGATGCGGCACAAGGGCCGCATCAACGCCGGCACCCTCGCCGTGTCACGCGACGGCAAGCGGATCGCGTTCGGCCGGCACGACCTGTACTTATGGGAGTGGGAGTCCGGTGAGGAGCCCCGCAAGCTCGCGAGCCGAAGTGTAACCGGGGTCGAGACCGCGGCGTTCGCACCCAACGGCAAGTCGCTCTACGCTGTGGCGGACGGCGGCAAAGTGGCGTGGCTCGACGTAGCCACCGGACGGCGCACCGGAACGCTCGATCTCGACGGGACGCCGTGGAAATGGTCCTTTAGTCCGGACGGCCGAACGATCGCCGTCACGTATGTGAGTCATTTACGATCCAAGAGCAGCGGCGCAGTGGTTCTGTGGGACCCGCTTAGCGCCAAAGAGATCGGCCGGTTCCCGGTCGGCCAGACCGAGGCGAAACATGTGAGCTGGTCGGCCGACGGAACCCGTCTGGCGGCGGTGACCAACTACCGGCTGTGGGTATGGGACGTGAAGACGGGGAAGCCGATCGGACCGTCCTCGATCGGCCACGAGGGCCAAGTCTCCGGGTTCGCGTTCGGACCGGACGGTCGGCTCTTCACCGCTGGCGACGACCACACCGTCCGATCGTGGTCCCCGGACACCGGGGCTCAAGGTCTGGAGCTGATCCACGACAGTTGGGTGCGGGGCGTCGCCGTTTCGCCCGACGGCGCGCTCGTGGCGGGCTCAGCGCTCCGCAACGATCTGAGGATCTGGGACGCGAAGACCGGCGCCGAGCGGTTCCGGCTGCTCGGCAACGGTGAATCGGGCGGACAGCGCCGGGCGCGGTTCACTCCGGACGGCCGCCGCCTCGCCGCCTGGGGCGATGACATGTACCTGCGGGTGTGGGACACGCGCAACGGCAAGCTCCTCTCCGAGCACCGAACCGTACCCGCGGGGATAACCGAAGCCCAGCTCGATGACCCGTGGCAGCACAAATACCTGCTGCTGGGCTTCGCGGCCGCGGACATCAGCGCCGACGGCTCGACCTTCGCGTTCTGCAACTCCAAGGCCGTTCAGGTCTTCGACGCAACCACCGGCAAACAGCGAGGCGCGTTCGAGCCCGACCCCAACGGGGTCACCGCGCTCGCGCTGTCGCCGGACGGTCAGGTGCTCGCGACCGCCGGGCGCGGCACGGTGACCGAGACGCGGTCACCCGACGGGCGCACACGTTCGACCGCGGCCGACGATCACCGAACGGTGCTCCGGGACGTCGCCACCCAAAAGGTCTTGTGGGGGGCGACCTCGCCCGGATCGTGGAGCGGCGGGCTCACGTTTTCTCCCGACGGCAAGCTTCTCGCCGAGGTGACGGGGGAGGAAAAGGGCTATGCCGTCCGTGTGTGGGAGGTGGGGTCCGGAAAGGAACTCGGCCGGATCGCGCTCCCGGGGCGCGGCAATCAGGTCACGTTCGACCGCACCGGGCGGCGGTTGGCCGTCGCCAACTGGGACACCACGGCGACCGTGTACGACCTGGACACCGCGCTCAAGCCCGTTGAACCCAAGTGAGGGAGAACGTCATGGTCGAGATCCTGCTCGCGTGGCTCGCGACGCTGCCGGCACCCGCACGGCCGGCGGGATTGGCGCCGGACCTGGCCCCACCGGTCCACGTCACGGCCGACGGCCGCCCCCTGGACGTGGAGCGCGTCGGGCACGCCGCGCCGTTCGTCGGCGACTTCTACGGCGACGGCAAGCCGGCCCTGCTGGTCGGGCAGTTCGACGGCGGGAAGCTCCGGGTGTACCGCAACGTCGGCACCAGGACCGAGCCGAAGTTCGGCGCGTTCGAGTGGTTCAAGGCCAGTGACGCGCTGGGCACCATCGAGCCCGGGTGAGACATCGGGTTCTGTCCACAGTTGGTGGACCTCGACGGCGACGGAAAGGGCGACATCATCTCCGGCTCCTGGCCGGGGCCGATCACTTGGTTCCGCCGCACCGGCGAAACGTTCGCGGGCGGCGAAACGCTCAAGCACAAGGACGGCACGCCGGTGAACCCGGCGAACGGGTCGCACGCCTTCGCGTTCGACTGGGACGGCGACGGCTTGCCGGACCTCGTCATCGGCACCGCCGGCGGCGAGGTGATGCTCGCGCCCAACGTCGGCACCCGCGACCGGCCCGTGTTCGACCGGGCGAAGCCGCTCACGGCCGGCGGCCAGAAGCTCACGGCTCCGAGCGGGTGCGCCGCCCCCGTGGTGGCCGACTGGGACGGCGACGGCCGGCCGGACCTCGTCGTCGGTGCCGAGGACGGGAGCGTGGTCTGGTTCCGCAACGCGGGGACCCGCCGGGAGCCGAAGCTCGCGGCGGCGCAAACGCTGGTGCCGCCCAGCCCGTCGCCCCGGCACGACGACAAATCCCGCCGGCCCGGCGAGTGGGGGATGCGCGCCCGCCCGGCGGTGGTGGACTGGGACGGCGACGGCAAGCTCGACCTGCTCGTCGGTGACGTGTGCGGCGGCTACGAGGGGAAGCCGCAGGCGACGGCGGACGAGGCCGCCGAGCACAAGGGCGCCGCGGACCGTCTCCCCGCCCTCCGAAAGGAGTGGGCGGCTGCGTACAAGGAGTTCGCGGCGCTGTCGGACGCCCCCGAGCCGACCGACGCACAAAAGCGGGCCGCTCACCGGGTTCAGGTGGCCCGGCTGCGGACCAAGGTGACACGGCTGAAAGACGAGATCACCCAACTGCAGGACGTGCGCGACCGTTACGGGGCGGGATACATGCGCCACGGGTACGTGTGGCTGTTCAAGCGGGTCGAGCCGGCAAAATGAGGAGGAAACGCTTATGAACACGGCACGCCTCGGCGCGATGCTCGCGCTGCTCACCGGCCCCGCGGCCTTCACCGGCGCCGCGCCCCCGCCGCCGCAACCGGTCCAGGTGCGGTCGCTCGCCTACGCGCCGGACGGAACCGTTCTCGTCGCGGCGACGGGCGGCGGGACGGGGGGAGCGGGCGGCGTGGTGGCATGGGACGCGGCCACCCGGAAACAGCTCTGGGCGCGTAGCGGCCCCAAAGGGTTCGGGTCCGTCTCGTTCGCGCCGGACGGCAAGTCGATCGCGGTGACGCACGGCGCGGCGACCGTGCTGCGGCTCGCCGCGCTGACCGGTCAGGAGATGGGTGAGGTCGGCCCGCACCCGAAGCCCGTGCGGGCCTGCGTCTACGTACCAGGCACGGGGCACCTGGCCACGGGCAGCGACGGAACCGTCCGTTTTTGGGACCTGGCGACCGGCAAAGTGGTCAAGGAACTGAAGGGCGGCCACCCGGCCGAGATCAACAGCTTGACAGTCTCGCCCAACGGGAAGTGGCTCATTTCCGGAGGGCCGGACGGCACCCGGGGCTGGGACGTGGCCACCGGGGCGGAGCTCAAGAACGGGTTCAAGCAGGAACGCGGGATCGCCTGGTACGGGCCGACCTTTGTCGGCCCAGACCGGGTTCTGTTCGCAGACAACTCCGCCACCCAGTATCTGCTCGAGCTGCCCTCGGGCCGGGAGTTGCTGCGTTACGAGGGCTTCGGGGGCGGTATCGCCTACTCACCGGCTCTCGGCGTCGCGGCGTTCCACTGGGACGGCACGAACGTTCACATCATGGACCTCGCCTTCCGCGCCCCCACTGCGGCCGAACAGGCACGTATTGAGAGCCTGCTGAAGGAGTTCGACGACGACTCGTACCCGGTGCGGGTCGCCGCATCGAAAGCCATGCGACAGGTCAGCTCGGTGGCCGAACCGGCACTCCGCAAGGCGATGACCGACGGCCCCAGCGCCGAGGTGCGGATGCGCGCCCGCGTGACCCGTAAAGCCATCCTGGAGGAACCGCTCCGCACCCTCAAGGGGCACACGGCCCGTGTGCGGCCGATGTGCTTCTCCCCGAACGGCAAAGTGCTAGCCACCGGAGCCGAAGACGGGACCGTGCGGCTCTGGGACCCGAGTACCGGGAAGGAACTGGCCCGGCTGACGGCCCCCGATCCCGGCGTCCAACAGTGAGCGACCGCACCGGGCGGCGGTTGGCCGCGAGCGGCTTTGCCGGGGCCGGCTAGCCGACCGGCGGAACGACCGGTGCCGCACGCCCCCCGGAAACGGTGCCAAACCAACCCGTCACCTCCTAGCAAACAATCAAACACACATAAACACCTGATTGTACCTGTCGAAACAGGCGACTTCTCATTGTTTTCCAACCAGCCCGGACGTATGATTCAAACACCGATAAGCGCCCACACGTCGCGATCTGCCCAGTTGCACTCCGCTCTTCCCTGTGTCCCGGAGTTGACATGCCTCAGCCGTTTTTCCGTTCCCGGCGTGGGTTCACGCTGATCGAGCTGCTGGTGGTGATCGCCATCATCGCGATCCTCATCGGCCTCCTCCTCCCGGCCGTCCAGAAGGTGCGTGCCGCCGCCGCCCGAATCCAGAGCGCGAACAACCTCAAGCAGATCTCGCTGGCGCTGCACAGCTACCAGGACACCGTGAACCACCTGCCCGACGTGGACGGCAACATCGGCGGGACCAGCGGGCGCACCATCACCTCCGTCCACACCTTCCTTCTGCCGTACATCGAGCAGGGCTCGGTGCTGACGCTGGCCGAGCAGAACGGCCTGTGGGGACCGGCCCCGAACTCCGCGTCGAGCAAGAAGATCAAAACGTACTTGTCGCCCCGCGACCCCTCCAACCCCGGGGACTTCCTCAACGAAAACGGGAACGACTGGGCGCACTGCAACTACGGTTACAACGAGGCCGTGTTCACCGACCCGTACGTCGCCTGGAACCCGCGGCTGACGCTGCAACGGATTTCCGACGGCACCTCCAACACGGTGGCGTTCGGCGAGCAGTACGCGCTGTGCAACGGCAACCACCGGGTGTGGGGGTACCCCGCGATCGTCAACCAGTCCTGGACCCCGAACTTCATTCCGCCCGACATCAGCGGCGGGGCGCCGGTCAACTGGACCCCGCCCGCCGCCCCGCCCCAGGCCGTGCCCACGGTCGCCAACTGCAACCCGTCGAACGTCCAGGCGATGGACGCCGGGGGCTGCCTGGTCGGCATGTTCGACGGGAGCGTGCGCACCGTCTCAACGTCCATCAGCGGCACCACGTGGTTCGCGGTCATCTGGCCGAAGGACGGGTTGGTGGTTGGAAACGACTGGTAACCACGGCACCGTCAAAAGTCACACCTAACGTCACACCTAGGGGCCGCCGTTCCGGCGTTAGGAGCGGCGGCCCCTGGGCTCTTGGCCCCGGACCTCACATGCTCTCGACAACCGCTCTCACACACCGCTGGCTCCTCACAGTCGCCGGCGCGGCGCTCGTGCTCACCGCCGCACCGGGCTGTTCCGGTCAGAAGACCCAAAACGTCTCCGGCGTCGTCACGCTCAACGGTAAACCGCTCACGTCCGGCGTGATCCGGTTCCACGGCCCGGGGGACCGGATGGCGACCGCCAACATTCAGCCGGACGGCACGTTCGTCGCAACCGACGTGATGCCCGGGGAGGTGAAGGTCGCGATCACGGAGTCACTGATCGCCGCGGGGGGAGCACGTGCGACCCCGAACGCGGCGAAGAGCCAGGGGCTGAGCGCGCCGGAGCAACCGAAGCGCGTCGCCATCCCGCCGAAGTACAAGGACGTGAGCACCAGCAACCTGAACTACACGATCACCTCGTCCACGGGCAACCTGGAAATCGCTCTCCAATCCTGACCGTCTGCGGGACATGCGCCGTTCACCAAATCCGCGCGCCGGTTTGCTCTCTCGGGCCTCTTACCTGATAACAGGCCCCGGAGAGCTCTCATGAAACGGACCGCCGCCCTTCGCCTCGTCCGCACCGCGGCACACGCGCCGCTGGCCGAAGCCAGTGACGCCGAACTCCTCCAGCGCTTCTGCCAAAATCGGGACGAGTCCGCGTTCCGCGAGATTCTGCGGCGGTACGAGGCGCTCGTCCGCGGCGCGAGCCGGCGCATGACGCGAGACGGTCACGCGGTCGATGACGCGGTCCAGAACACGTTCCTGACCCTGGCCCGCAAAGCCCACGCGATCCGCCACGCGCCCGCCCTGCCCTCGTGGCTGCACCGCGTGGCCCGGTCCGTCACGGCCCGAACCGCCGGCGCGGCCCCCGCCGGCGCCGAGCCGATCGATCCGACCCCCTCGCCGCTGGATCAGCTCTCGGCCCGCGAGGTCCTGAGCATCCTGGATGACGAACTCGCCCGGTTGCCCGCGACCTATCGGTCGGCCGTTTTGCTGTGCCTCGTCGAGGGGAACACAGTCGAGGACACAGCCCGGCGCCTGGGGACGACCACCGGCGCGGTCCGCGGGTGGCTCCAGCGCGGCCGGGAGGCACTGCGGCACCGGCTGAGCCGGCGCGGCGTGGAGCTTTCGGCGGCGCTACCCCTACTGGCTCTCGGTACCCAGCCAGCAACCGCAGGCCCGGTGCACGACGCACTCGTCCGGGTGGCGCTGGCGGCGCACCGCCCCGCGTCTGCCGTCACGCGGTTGCTAGCGGGCTTTTCCGTTGCGTCGGTGGTGGCGTTCGGTGTCCTGATCGCTGGCGTCGCCGCGTCCGCCGCACTCATGTCCCCACGAGCCGGCGACCCACCGCCGGTGGCGCCGAAGGCGGCGGAACCGGAACCCAAAGTGGAAGCCAGAACCGACGGGTTGGTCACCCGGGACGGGTTGCCCGAAGGGGCGGTCGCGCGGATCGGCTCGCCGCGCCTGCGGCACGCAGGCGAGGTCACCGCAATGGCCTTCAGCCGCGATGGCCGGCTGTTCGCCACGGCCTCCCCCGCGAATCGGGACAAGTCGGTCCGTGTGTGGGACATGACCGACGGCAAGGAGAAGTACCGCATCCCGATCGCTGTGAACCTGGACGAAAGCGCAGAGCGTGCCCGGGCCGTATCTGTGGCGTTCTCGGCCGACGACAAGCGGCTACTGGTCCTGGACGCGGACGGGTTCCGGTCGTTCGACGTCGGCACCGGCAAGCCGGAACGGACGAACGTTCTGCGCAGGCGAACGGAGCCGAACCTATTTCCTCCACGCGAAGAGACCATCGGGGCCGGCTTTTCCCCGGACGCAAAGGTATACGCCGTTGTCCGGGGTAGCGGGGAAATGGTGCTGGGCAACACCGCCACGGGCGAAGTGACACGCACGATCGCGAAAGCGATGACCATCCCCGAGAACATGGGGTACGCCCATGTGAACGTTCTGTTCACCCCGAACGGGACCGGGGTTTGCGTTCCGATCCTGAATGCCGCGGTTCCGATCTTCGACACGCAAACCGGAGAATCCAAGCACTCGCTGGCAAAGGAACTCGTCTCCCAAAGCAACACAATCTACAGCGCCGCGTTCGCGGCAGACGGGCGCACGTTCGTTGCCGACACCCTCGCACGGGCGGAGGGGGAGCGAGTTGCCGCACCTTACGCGATCGCGGTCGGGGACGTTGCGACCGGTAAAGTGGTGCGAACCATCCCACTGCCAGAGATGCCCCGTGTGCTGAGCGTGAGTCCGAACGGCAAGCTCGTGGCGGTCGGCACGCAATCGAGCGGGCCGAGCCAGATACGGGTTCTGGACTTGGCGAGCGGCAAGGAAGTGCAGTCCGTTCCGCTCACCCTCACGCCCGCCCTGGTGACGTTCTCCCCCGACTCCCGGTTGCTCGCCGGCACGTGCCACTACGAAGGAAAAGTGACCGTGTGGGATCTCGGAAAGAACGGCCTCCACCCGCAATCAGCAGACGATTTTGACATATGGGCACACTTCGACGCCCGTGGTCACGTGGTGCTGAACCCGTTCGGCCGAACACATATGGTCGATTGGCGGAGCGGAAAGGTGGTGCAAGAACGGTCGCGGGGACCCGAACCGAGCTACCAACCCGGCACCGCCAAGTCCGGGGATGGTAAGCTGCGCGCCGAGATCGAGTTTCCAAAGGGCAAACCGCAACAGTCGCGGGCGATTTTGGTGAAGGAGTCGGCTACGGACCGGACGGCGGCGCGGCTGGAGGGTCTGACCGATTTCCCGCGGCGAATGGTGTTCGCAGACGGGAACCGCCTGCTCGTGACGGCCACCCAAGACGATGTGCTAACGGTTTGGGATGTCGGGGCCAAGAAGTCACTCTGGTCAGAGAAGTACCCCGCTCGAGCCTTCGGTTACAGCGGAATGGGCGAGCCCCATTCCGACGCCGCAAACCGCCGGATGGCGATCGCCTGGAGGGGCCAAAACGCAACTGTCATCGACGTGTGGGAACTGCGCCGTCCCACGCGCGTGTCGCGGGTGGAAGTTCCGAACGCGCTGCTGGCCGCAGGTATCGCCTTCTCCCCGGACGGAGCGTACATCGCGGGTGGGAACGATGCGGTCACGCTCTGGCGGGTGTCGGACGGCCGGAAGGTCCAGACCCTCGGCGGCCATGCGGCCAAGGAGGCGCGCAACGACCGCCCGAGGATATCCTGTGCGTTTTCGCCGGACAGTGGGAAACTGCTCACCGTCGATGGCACGGGAACGATCCGGTTGTGGGAGTGCGTGAGCGGGCAGTTGATCCGCACGTTCTCCGGGCACCACGGCCCGACCAGTGCTCACTTTTCACCGGACGGGCGACTGATCGTCGGAGCGAGCTACGATGCCCCCGTACTGATTTGGGATGTATACGGGCTAAAAGACCCACCCGCCTTCAACGCCGAGCGAATTTGGTCCAATCTGGCGGACGCCTCACCCGCAGCGGCCTTCCGGGCGGTGCGGGAACTGTGCGCCGCCCCCAAAGAAGCCGTCGTCCTGTTAAAGGAGAAATTGCCCCCGGAATCACTCGATGGGAAAGCGATCGACGCGCTGATTAAGGGCCTCTCTTCGGAGCAGTTCGCGGACCGGGAGCGAGCCACAACCGACCTCGGGAAGTACGGCGAATCGATCGCCCCGATGCTTCGCCAGGCGAACGGCGCCACCACGGACGCAGAAGGCCGTCAACGCCTCGCCGCGCTGCTGGGGCGAACGGAGCGACTCTCGCCAGCCGACCTGCGCGTTCGCCGGGCGATGGACGCCCTCGAACACCTCGACACACCGGAAGCGAAAGCACACTTGGAGACGCTGAGCCGGGGAACGCCCGGGTGTCTGCGGACCGTTTTGGCTCAAGAGGCACTGGCGCGGATTACCGAGCGGTGAGGCCGGTTACAGGCAGGCGGTTTGGAGTGTGGTCCGCTCGCTCCGCGAGCGGGTTTTGCGGCCCGGAGCATGCGACACGGGTCGCCCGCCACGTCCGGCCCCGCGACCGCTCGCGGAGCAAGCGGACCACACTCCAAACCAGAAACGCCCTCAACCAAGCGCTACTGGTTGGCGTCGAGTGACACGTCGAGCTGCTGGCCGACGTAGAGCGGCACGTCCGCCCGGTCGATGACGTAAATCACCTGCAACACACGCGTGTCCACCCGCTCGGTGTTCCCGCCCGTCAGCGACTTCTTCGGCACCACGTAGGGCTCGACGCGCACGAACGTGAGCGGGAACCGTGTCCCGGGCTCGCCGCGCGGCGCGGCGGTGCCTTTCATTCCCGGTTTGAACCGGCCGATGTCGTTCTCGTCCACGTCCACCCGCACGTTCAACCGCCCGACGGTGCCCAGCACGATGCTCGCCTGCCCCGCCGTGGTGCCGACGTACTCGCCCGGCCGCACGTTCACCTGCAACACCTTGAACTCCACCAGATCGCCCGACGGGATCGGGTCGAGCGTGCGGTCGGCGCCCGGCTTGCGGACCCGCGGGGCCAGCACCTTGAGACGGTCCAGTTCGGTGCGGGTCTGCTCCATCTGGGCCTGAGCCTGCGCGACCGCGGCGCGGCTGACGGCGGCGTCGAACGCCCACGCCCCGGCGCGGCTCAGTTCGAGTTCGGCCTCGGTGCGGCGCAACTGCGCCCGCGCCACGTCCACCGCCATCTGGCGCGTCTCGTAGCTCTCGTTCGACCCGACGCCGCTGTTCAGCTCGCGCCGCGCCCGCTCGAACAATTTCGTCTTGTCGTCGAGGTTGGCTTTGGACTCCACCACCTTCGCTTCGAGCGGCGGCAGTTCTTCCTTTCGGGGCATCGCCTCGAGCTTCGCGAGCTGCGCCTCCGCACTGTCGCGCGCGGCCCGGCGCACCGCGAGTTCGGCGGTCATCTGGCGGTCGTCGAGGTCGAACAGCGGCGCCCCCGCAAGCAGCCGGTCACCGGGCCGGACGTGGACCGCCTTTACCACCCCCGGCACGTGCGTGCCGACCGCAATGTTCTCGGTCTCGGGCTCGACGATGCCGGCGCCGGCCACCTGGCGCCCGAACGGCGACCGCCCCGGATCGACCGGCGGGCTGACCGGCGCCGGCACCTGCTGCGCCTTGGTCATCGACAGGATCGCGAACGAGAACGCCAGCAGCGCGACCGCGGGGAGTAGATACCGTATGAGCATGGGCAACCCTCGGGAGCCGGGCGGAAGTGCGGAAACAGTAACGAACTCGCCGTTAGTGCTCCGCCCTCACACCCGGACTGTTCTTGGTTTCGATCCGCTCGATGCGCCCGTCGGCCATCGACACGATACGGTCGCCGAAGTCGTACACGCGGCTGTCGTGGGTCACGACGATCACCGCCCGATCGGGCTGAACGGCCACCTTCCGGATCAGTTCCATCACCGTGCGCCCGCTGGCGGCGTCGAGGGCCGCCGTCGGCTCGTCGCACACCAGCAGCCGCGGCTCGTGGACCAGCGCGCGGGCGATCGCGACCCGCTGCTGTTGGCCGCCGGAGAGCTGGTTCGGGTAGGAGTCGAGCCGGTTGCCCAGCCCCACCGCGGTGAGCAGTTCCCGGGCCTTCGCCACCGCCTTCGCGCGGCTCCAGCCGGCGATCAGCAGCGGCACGCACGCGTTCTCGGCCGCGGTCAGCGCCGGGAGCAGGTTGTACTGCTGGAACACGAACCCGATGTTGTCCCCGCGGAACCGCACCTTCCGGGCACCGCCCATCCGGGTGAGGTTCTGGCCCAGCACCTCGGTTTGTCCCCGGGTCGCGTCGAGCAGCCCCGCCACCACCGAGATGAGCGTGGTCTTCCCGCACCCGGAGGGACCGACGAGTAGGACGAGTTCGCCATACGGCAGTTCCAGGTCGATGTCGGCGAGCGCGAGCGTTTTCGTGTCGCCGGTGCCGAACTCCTTCGCCACCCCCGAAAGTGCTACGGCGGCATTCCGAACCGCAACATCCGTCATAGCGCCCCCAGTAGTCTCATGCTCCACACATCAATCACAAACCGTTTCTTGCTAACACTTTGCGGCACAATCGCCGCCATACACCTGAGCCGCGTTCCGCACAATTTGGAGCGTTGTGCGGGTTTTGAGGGCGTGATTCGGTGGTAGCGACCAGCCAGCGACCGGGCAGCGAATCAGCAGTCCTGGCCCCAGCGAAGGTCTCGTCCGCGCCCTCTCACCGCTCATCCGTGTGCCGCGGTGTAACCCCCGTTACAATGCCGCGAGCGGTCGGCCCTCATCAAGCCCGGCGGCCCCACTTCGAGCGCGCGGACACTTCACCTAATGACCTGATGTCAGCCGCTCGCGTTCGGCGAGTGGTGGGGTGACGCGAACGGGCATCCCGGGGACTCACCGGAACACCACGGCCGGTTCGAGGAACAGCACCCGCTTGAGGCTCATCGCCGCGGAGGCACTGATGATGACCAGAACCGCACCGGCGGTGATGACCAGCACCTGCCAGGGGAAGTGGAACGCCGGCGGGGCGTTCTTCACCGCCCGCTCGAACACGAACCCGAACAGCGCCGCTCCGCCCACACCCAACCCGTAGCCGATCAGCCCCACCACCAGCGCCTGAAGCATCACCATGCGCACGATCCGCATGTTGCTCACGCCCATCGCCTTCAGCGAGCCGAACTGTTTCAGGTTCTCGACCGTGAACAGGTAGAAGGTCTGCCCAGCGATCGCGCACCCGACGATGAACCCCAGCGCCACCGTGATCCCGAAATTGATCGGGATGCCGGTCCGCTTCAGGTAGTAGCCGATGGTGCTCCAGAAGAACTGGTCGTTGGTCTGCGCCCGCAGGTCGCCGGTCTGGCCCTCGATCCGGGCACACAGCTCTTCGGGGCTCACCCCGTCGTCGGCCTTCGCGAGCACGAAGGTGAGCGTCTTGCGCTCCTGGGGGACGTACTTCACCGCCTGCGAGTACGTGCAGTACAGGATCGGGAACGTCTGGAACGTGGGGCTGCACTTCACCAGCCCCACGATCACTGCCCGCTTGTCGTTCATCTCCAGCGTCTTGCCCGGCACGAACGGCTCGCTGCCGAACAGATACCGCCAGCCGAACTCGTCCATGAACACCGCGTCCGGCTGGCGCAGGTCCTCGAGTTTCCCGACCAGGAGCTTCCCCTGCTCCACCGCGGGCGCGCCGGTCAGCGTCGCGTCGTCCACGCCGATCAGGATCACCTGCTGGAAGTTCCCGTCCGCGAGCCGGGCGCGGCCCAGCCCCTTGTACAGCCGCACCGCCCAGCGGACCCCTTCCACCCCGCGCACCCGGTACAGCGCGTTCTCCGAGAGCGGCTTGGTGTCGTCCACGAACTGCACGTTCTTGTCCATCACCCAGACGTCCGCGCCCTGGATGTCGCGGATCTGGCTCGTCGTGTTCCGCATCAGCCCGCAGAAGATGGCGCTCTGCTGAGCCATCAGGAGCGCGGCGAACGCCACCCCGAACACGATCCCGAGGTACTTGACCCGGTCGCCCAGCAGCATCTTCAGCGCGACCCAGTTCATAGCGTCCTCCGAACACGCCCGGCCGGTGCCGGAACCGGGGTTACAGTTTCTCGACTTGCGGACCGGCGGCGCCGACCGGCGGGGCGTGCCCCAGCGCCGCCAGCGTAAACGCCACCACGTGCTCCGCCACGGCGGTCGCGTCCAGCGCCGCCACCGGTTCCTTGCCGAAAATGAGTTCCGCGACCCGGATGTTCTGGCGGTAGAAGAGGCACTGCCCGATCACGCTGAACCCCGTCATCAGGAGCCGACGTTCGTCGAGATGGGGGAGCAGTTCGCGGAGGATCGCGAGCAGGGCGAACGCGGCCGGCTGGATGAACTCACTGACCACCACGTGCGCCGCCTGCCCGGGGTCGGACATCTCGCGCATCATCAGCTTCATCGCCGACGGGCTGACCGGGGCGCGCATCATCGTGACCATGGCGCCCACAAACACCCGGAGCTTTTCGACCGGAGGCATGTCCGGTGTGATCGGAACGTCGTCCATCCGCCCGGCGCAGGCGTGCGCGCGTTTGACCGCCTCGATGTACAGTTGTTCCTTGCCACCGAAATAGTAGTTGATCGCCGCAATGTTCGCCCCTGCGGCCTGGCAAATCTCGCGCACGGTCGCGGCTTTGAACCCGCGCTCGGCGAACACCTCTTGCGCCGCGGCCAGCACCCGCTCGTAGGCTCCGGACTCGTCTGCCGGCGGTAAGGAGGCATCACTCATGGCGGCACAAAACAAACGCTTGTTTCAATCGACTGCTTCAAAGATAACAAACGTTTGTTTCAAGTCAACAATTGGGTCCGAAAAAAGGCCGCGCGCACCGAGTTGGGACTTCAACCCGGTGCCCTCATCCGGACCGCGCTCGTAACCGGGTTGCCCACAGCTACATCAATTTCACAGAGATAATGCCGCCGAACCGGGAGGAAGAGATGAACGTTCTGGTCACCGCCGGGAACACGCAAACCCCCGTCGATCGGGTGCGCTGCATCACCAACATCTTTTCGGGCCGTACCGGCGCACAGATCGCTGCGACGGCCTTCGACCGCGGACACGTCGTCACGCTGCTCACATCGCACCCGGAGGTGCTCGAAACGATCGGCGGGGCGCGCCCACGAGTCGCGCCCGATTGGTCCGTCCGGAGTTACCGCACCTTTGACGACTTGGAACGGCTGATGGCCGCGGAAATCACCTCCGGGCGCTACGAGGCGGTGGTTCACGCTGCCGCCGTGAGCGACTTCCACGTTGCGGGCGTGTTCAGCTATCGAGAGGGCCAGTTCGAGGACGTGTCGGCCGGGAAGGTGAAGAGTTCGCACCCGGAGTTGTGGCTCAAGCTGGTGCCGGCTCCGAAACTGGTCGATAAGGTGCGCGGTGAGTGGAGGTTCGGCGGACTATTAATGAAATTCAAGCTGGAGGTTGGAGTTTCGGAGTCCGAATTGCTAGACATTGCCGAGCGATCGCGCGTGCAATCGGGTGCCGACCTGATGACGGCCAACACGCTGGACGGCATGCACGACTGGGCCTTCGTCGGCGCCGGCACGGGGGGCTACAGCAAGGTGCCCCGTGCAGAACTATCCGCACGCATTTTGGAGCGAATGGAAAAGAAATAGGATTGCTCGCGGAACGGGATCGCAGTTGCTAAAGTGGGCTTAATCCCTCGGCGCCCGTCAATCCCCGTTGCTATTATGGTTGTCACTTCGGAAGACCAAATGCCCCACGTCCTCGTTGTGAACGCCGGTTCCTCGAACGTCAAGTTTGCGGTGTTCCGTGCGGGCGCGGCGCTCCAGGAGGTCGCCCGCGGAAAGGTCGAAGGCGCCGACTCCGCGGCCGCAGTTCTGGAACAACTGGAAGAGCGGGGGGCGCTGGGCGACCTCGTGGGCGTGGGGCACCGGCTGGTCCACGGCGGCCCGCGGCACACGGCCCCGGCCCTCGTCACGCCGGAACTGGTGCGCGACTTGGAGGAGTTAAAGGCGCTCGACCCGACGCACCTCCCCGCCGAACTGGGACTAATCGATGCGGTCGCGAAGCGGTGGCCGGGGGTGCCGCAGGTCGCGTGCTTCGACACCGCGTTCCACCGCGACCTGCCGGCCGTCGCGCGCACCCTGCCCATTCCGCGGCGGTACCTGGACCAGGGGGTGCGGCGGTACGGCTTCCACGGCATTTCCTACGAGTACCTCCTTGCGGAACTCGTGCGTGTCGCGGGTGCGGAAGTGGCACACGGGCGTGTCATTTTCGCACACCTCGGGTCGGGTTCGAGCCTGGCGGCGGTGCGAAACGGCACATGCGTGGACACGACGATGGGCTTCACCCCGGCCGGCGGTCTGGTGATGGGCACCCGCACCGGGGACCTCGACCCCGGCGTGCTGGTTCACCTCCTGCGGTCCGAGGGCCTGAACGCGGAGCGACTCGACACCCTGGTGAACCGCGAGTCCGGGCTCCGCGGGCTGTCGGGGACGAGTTCGGACCTCCGCGAACTGCTGACGAACGAGGCCGCCGACCCCCGCGCGGCGGAGGCGGTAGCGGTGTACTGCTACCAGGTGCGGAAGTGGATCGGGGCGATGGCGGCGGCGCTGGGCGGGCTGGATACACTGGTCTTCTCCGGGGGGATCGGCGAGAACTCGCCCGATGTCCGGGCGCGCATCTGCGCGGGGCTGAGCTTCTTCGGCGTGCAGCTTGCTACGGAAGCCAACGCCGCCGGCGCGCCGATCATCTCCTCCGACATCGCCCCGGTCGTCGTTCGGGTGATCCCGACGGACGAAGAGGTGATGATCGCCCGCACGGTGCAGCGCCTGTCGAACGCAACCCCGCCCGACGAAGGAACCCGCGAATGGCCGAACCGATCCCGGACGCCCTGCTGAACCGGATGGACGCCTACTGGCGCGCCGCGAACTACCTGTCGGTCGGCCAGATCTATCTGCTCGACAACCCGCTGCTCCGGGAGCCGCTCCGCAAGGAGCACGTCAAGCCGCGCCTCCTGGGGCACTGGGGCACCACCCCGGGGCTGAACTTCATTTACGTCCACCTGAACCGGGCCATCCGGCAGCACGACCTGAACGTGCTGTACGTGTGCGGGCCGGGGCACGGCGGCCCGGGGATCGTGGCGAACGTGTACCTCGAGGGCACGTACACCGAGGTGTACCCGCACATCGGGCCGGACGCCGCGGGCCTGAAGAAGCTGTTCAAGCAGTTCAGCTTCCCGGGCGGCATCCCGAGCCACGTCGCCCCGGAAACGCCGGGCAGCATCCACGAGGGCGGCGAACTCGGCTACGCCCTGTCGCACGCCTACGGCGCGGTGTTCGACAACCCGGACCTGATCGCCGCGTGCGTGGTGGGCGACGGCGAGGCCGAAACCGGCCCGCTCGCGACCGGGTGGCACTCGAACAAGTTCCTGAACCCGGTGCGCGACGGCGCGGTGCTGCCGATCCTGCACCTGAACGGGTACAAGATCGCCAACCCGTGCTTCATGGCCCGCATGCCCGAGGACGAACTCCGCAAGCTGTTCGAGGGGTACGGGTACGCGCCCCATTTTGTGTCCGGCGAGGACCCGCTCCCCACCCACCGGCAGATGGCCGCGGCGGTTGACGCGTGCGTGGCCGAGATCAAACGGATTCAGGCCGACGCGCGGGCGAACGGGTTCCGCACGCGGCCGCAGTGGCCGATGATCGTTCTGCGCACCCCGAAGGGGTGGACGTGCCCCAAGGAGATCGACGGGAAGCGGTGCGAGGGGTCGTGGCGGAGCCACCAGGTGCCGATGAGCGAGGCCGGCACCGAGAGCCACCTCCGCGTGCTCGAAGGGTGGATGAAATCGTACCGCCCCGAGGAGCTGTTCGACGCCGCCGGGACGTTCAAGCCCGAACTGGCCGAGCTGGCCCCGCGGGGCACGAAGCGGATGGGCGCCAACCCGCACGCCAACGGCGGCCGGCTCCTGGTCGACCTCAAGCTCCCCGACTTCCGCGACTACGCGGTGAAGGTGGCGCACCCCGGCGCCGAAACCGCCGAATCGACCCGCGTGCAGGGCAAGTACCTGCGCGACGTGATGAAGCTCAACCTGGAGGCGCAGAACTTCCGGCTCTTCTCGCCCGACGAACTCGCGTCCAACCGCTGGCAGGACGTGCTCGAAGTCACCGACCGGTGCTACACGGCGGAGATCGTCCCGGGCGACGACCACCTCTCGCCGGACGGGCGCGTGCTGGAGGTGCTGAGCGAGCACCAGTGCCAGGGCTGGCTGGAGGGCTACCTGCTCACCGGGCGGCACGGGTTCTTTAGCTGCTACGAGGCGTTCATCCACATCGTGGACTCGATGTTCAACCAGCACGCCAAGTGGCTGAAGGTGTGCAACCACATCGAGTGGCGGAGGCCGGTCGCGAGCCTCAACTACCTCCTCAGCTCGCACGTGTGGCGCCAGGACCACAACGGGTTCAGCCACCAGGACCCCGGGTTCATCGACCACGTGATGAACAAGAAGGCCGAGGTGATTCGCGTCTACCTGCCGCCCGACGCGAACTGCCTGCTGAGCGTCACCGACCACTGTTTGCGGAGCCGCGACTACGTAAACGTGGTGATCGCCGGGAAGCAGCCCGGGCCGCAGTGGCTCGACATGACCTCCGCCGTGCAGCACTGCGCCGAGGGGCTGGGGGTCTGGGAGTGGGCGTCGAGCGCGGGGGCCGCCGAGCCGGACGTGGTCCTCGCGTGCTGCGGCGACGTGCCGACGCTCGAGGTGGTCGCGGCCGCGGACCTGCTGCGCCGGCACCTGCCGGACCTCAAGGTGCGCGTGGTGAACGTGGTGGACCTGATGAAGCTCCAGCCCCCGAAGGAGCACCCGCACGGGCTCAGCGACGCCGCGTTCGACCGCCTGTTCACGAAAGACAAGCCGGTCATCTTCAACTTCCACGGCTACCCGTGGCTGATCCACCGGCTGACGTACCGCCGGACGAACCACAACAACATCCACGTCCGCGGGTACAAGGAAGAGGGCACGACCACCACGCCGTTCGACATGTGCGTGCTCAACGAGATCGACCGGTTCAAGCTGGTGATCGACGTGATCGAGCGCACCCCCGGTCTCGCGGCGCGTGCGGGGCACGTGAAGGAGCTGATGGACGCCAAACACAAGGCGCACCGCGCGTACGTCACCGAGCACGGGATCGACATGCCCGAGGTGAGCGGTTGGGAGTGGGGTCAGCGCGGGAAGGTGCCCCGCGGTTCGAGCGATACCGCCGCGGACAACGCCTGAGCCGCGGGTGCGGCCGGCATCGCGAGATGCCGGCCGCTACCCGTTGTCGGCTAATTTCCGGCGTAAAATGCCGCGAGGGCGAGCGTGCCGAGGCCGTAGAAGGTGTACTCCACGTCGGTGTGCTCGTCCCACAGTCCGCCGCGGAACCCGCCGATCGGCCGCTCGCACTCCTCCGCGTACCGCTGCACGGCCTCCCAGTCCAGCTTGTCCGCGTGCCCCAGTTGGTCCAGCGTCCACCCGCCGGTGAAGGTCGAGAGCAGGTCCGCCGCCGGGATGCGGTCGTTCGCCCGCAACCCGCCCTCGAACGGCGACGGCAGCGCAGACAGGAAGGTCGCGGTCTCGGCCTTCGCGCTGTCGTCCAGTTCGCCCAAGATCTGAAGCACCCCGACGCCCGCGGCGGTCGGGTTGGTGCCGCTCCGCTTCATCGCGGAGATTTCCACATACCCGCCGTCGGACCGGCGCCGCGACTGTACGAACGCCGCCAGCCTCTCCGGCTCGGGGCACGGGCGCCCGAGCAGTTGCAGGCACAGCGTCACCAGGAAGCTCGTGTAGGTGCTCCCGTACAGCGCCGCCGGCGTCTTCCCGTACCCGCCGTCCGGGCTGCGGAACGTTTCCAGCGTCGCGGCCACGCGGTCGCGCCAGTCGGGCGGGGCGTCGGCCAGCACGTCCGGCCCGCCGCCGAGCGGCACCAGGTAGCAGCTCACCACGAGCGAGAAGAAATCGACCACCCCCGCGGTGCCGGTCATCTTGGTGCGCAGGAAGTTGGCGGTGCTGCCGCACACCTGCGGGTTGAGGGCCTGAAGAACCGCCAGCGAGCGCAGCGCGAAACCGGTGTAGTACAGGTCGGACCCGCCCTCGCGCCCGGAAAACCCGCCGTCCGGGTTTTGCGCGTCGAGCAGGTATTGAACGTTCCGCGCGCGCTGCTCCTCGGGCAACCGCTCGATGCCATCGAGCAGTCGCGTCGTGAGTCGGGTGAGGTACGGTTCGGGTTCGTCGGGCATTAGTGGCGTCTCAAGTCGTGGGGTCACAAGTCGTAAAGTCGCCGGCCCTGTTCGATGGACGTTACAACTTGCGGCCTCACGACTTGAGATCTGGTTCCGCGTTACGCTTCCATTTTCGCCCGCACGTCCGGCGGGATCTCCAGCGACTCGATCTGGTCGGGGCCGGCCGCGCGGCAGAACACCGCGGTCATCCGCCCCACGGCGATCGGCTCGCCGCGCTGGTTCGTGAAGTCGAACCGGTACGCCACGGACTTCTTGCCGAGTTTCTCCAGCGCCACCGCGATCGTGAGCACGTCGGCGAACTTCGCGGGTTTGGCGTAGTCGCAGCTCGCGGACACCCGCGGGAACCCCCACTTCACGCCGCCCTCCAGCCAGCTCACCGAGAGCCCCCGGGCGTTGAGGAAGTCGGTTTCGGCAACCTCCATGAAGCGGAAGAAGTTCGAGAAGTGCATGATGCCGGCCATGTCGGTGTCACCGAACTCGACCCGGCGCGTGGTGGTGAATGTGGTCATGCCGTGATCGGAGCAGAGGTGCGGACGAACTGGTTCAGGAGCGTGACGGTGTGGGCGGCCATCGCCTCGGCGGTGAACCGCTCGCGGAGCGCGGCGAGCCCGGCGGCCCCGCAGCGGGCGCGGAACTCGTGGTCGCTCAGCACCCGCGACAGGCCGTCGGCGAGCGCGCCCACGGAGCCGGGGTCGACGAGCAGCCCGCCGCCGGTCGCCTCGATCAGTTCGGGGAACGTCCCGTGCGCGGGCAGCACCACCGGCACCCCGTTCGCCCACGCCTCGAGGACGTACAGCCCCTTCGGCTCGCGGTACACGGTGGGCACGCACAGCACATCAATGGAACGCATGAAGCGGACCTTGTCGTCGTGCCCCGGGCTCTCGACGTGCTCGAAGTCGCCCCGCAGCCCCGCGGCGTCGAGGCGCTTGAGCTGATCGTCGAAGTAGGCCCGGTTGTTCGCACCGAGCCAGCCGCTCGCTTTCAGCTTCACCTCCGGCGCGCCGGGGCGCTGGCGCAGCGTGATGAACGCTTCCACGGCGCGGTGGAACCCTTTCTCGGGGCAGATCCGCGCGAAGTAGCCGATCGTGAGCGGGCGGGCGCCGCGCGGGTCCGGGGCGCCGCCGTGCCCCGCGAGGTTGATCCCGGGGTGCGCCACGTGCATGCGCTCCCGCGGCAGCCCGATGTACGCCGCCATGTGGTCGGCGTAGTAGTGGCTCGTGCTGATGTAGCCGTCCACCGACCGGCCGTTCTCGCGGATCAGCTCGAAGCACCGCTTGCGGTCGCGTTCGGGCAGTTCGTCGAGGAAGATGTCGTCCCCCTGGAGGGTGACCAGTACCGGCACCCCCAGTTGGCGCTTCACCTCGGGGATGACGCCCGACAGCAGCGCGTTGGTGAACAGCACCACGTCGGGCTTCTCGTCGCGGAGGAACTCGACGAGCTTGGCGACCTCCTTGGCCTGGTGCCCGTGCGCGCCCTGCAACATGGAAATGGTAATGTCGCCGAGTTCACTGTACTTCGTGCGCACCGCGAACCGGGAGACGAACTTGAGCAGCCAGCGGAAGTTGAACAGCCGGTCGAGGACCCGCGGGGTGTGGCGGAACAGCCAGAACTTCTGTTCCAGGTAGACGTTCACGCCGCCGAAGAACACCTTCTGCTGCGAGGCGTCGGCCTCGTCAACTTTGATGGGGGTGTAGGTGGGGATCAGCAGCGCGTCGTGCCCGAGCTTGCGCAGGGCGGTGACGAGTGCGTTGTCGCGCATGCAACTGCCGCAGTACATGCCCGCGGCGCCGGCGGTGATGAACGCGATGCGCATGGTGAATCGCCCGCCCTGGTTCCGACCCGGTTGTCTTACACCACATACCGGCCCGCGGCGAACGGCTTTCGACTTGTAACTCGGGCCTTGAAGCGCGCGCGCGGACGTGTTAGTGTGCTGACGCCGGGGCGTGCCATTCAAACTTGTACGCAAGCCCCGGTGATACTCTCCCATCCCATTTGTTCGTTCGAGCCTGTTATGACTTCTCTCTCCCGCTCGCGGCGTGGCTTCACGCTCATTGAGCTGCTCGTCGTCATTGCGATCATCGCGATCCTGATCGGCCTGCTGCTGCCGGCCGTTCAGAAGGTCCGCGAGGCCGCCGCCCGGATGAAGTGCCAGAACAACCTCAAGCAGATCGGCCTGGCCTGCCACGGCTACCACGACGTCCAGAGTGCGTTACCGCACGGCTCGATCCTCGACCTCACCCAGGCGTCGCCCACCATCACCCACCGGCAGCACTCGAACTGGGCGATCGCGATCCTCCCGTACGTGGAACAGGGGGCACTCGGCCAACTGATCGCCGCCGTTCAGCGGGACAACGGGGCGGGCATGCCCCGGGACGATTACAACGACGCGAACGCCGCCCAGGCGTTCGTTCAGCAGTACCTGCCGCTGTACGTGTGCCCGAGCGACCCGAACGCAAATAAGGTGCTGGAGCCGGAGTCCAAGGCGGGCAACGACCCGGCCGGGCGGAAGTTCATGACCGGGTCGTACCGCGGCGTGGCCGGGGTCGGTGACCCGGCCGCGAACTACTACTGGGATTGCCCGAACCCGGGCCTGCCGGCCTCCAACCTGAAGGGGCCGCTCCACGTCCAGAGTCGTGCCCTCGGCCTCAAGGGGGAAACGATCACCGGGATCACCGACGGCACGTCGAACACGCTCATGGTGGGCGAGTACACCACCCGCACCCGCGAGCGCCGGGCCACGTTCTGGGCGCGGGCGTACACGTCGTACAGCATGGGGTCGGCGGTGCCCGGCCAGCCGCGGTGCCTGATCGACGATTACGAACGGTGCCTCGCGATCGGCGGCACCGGCGGCGAGAACCCGTGCAAGCGGGCGTTCGGCAGCCCGCACACCGGGGTCATCAACTTCCTCCAGTGCGACGGCTCGGTTCGCGGCGTGAACACGTCGGTCGACACGAACACCGTGTTCCCCGGCCTGTGCACGATCGCGGGCGGCGAAATCGTTCAGCTCAACTGACGCAACCACCACACTCGCCAGAGGAGGCAACGATGCGTCAGTTGGTGTTCGGCCTGTGCGCGGCCGCGGTGCTCGGCGCCGTCGGGTGCGGGGGCGGCGGCCCGGTGTCGGTGTCCGGGGTGGTCACACTCGACGGCCAGCCCGTGGAAGGCGCGAGCGTGTCCTTCACCCCCGACGCCGGTGACGGCGGCGGGGTGGGCGGCTCCTACGGCAAAACCGACGCCCAGGGCAAGTACGCGCTCAAGACGGTTATCGGGGATCGCGGCGGTGCGGCGCCGGGGAAGCACAAGGTGACCATCAGTCTGTCGAAGCCTGACCCGAAGAACCCAGAGGGGGCCGAGAAGAACCTGATCCCGGCCAAGTACAACACCAAGAGCGATTTGACCTTCGACGTGCCCACGAGCGGCACCGATAAGGCGGACTTCGTGCTGACGAAGTAACGCACACGGCCGGAGACGTGCGAACGAGGCGGCGTGAGTGCCGGGCAACGATGCCCGGCACTCACGCCGCCTCGTTCGTCGCCTGATACGCGATTCGGCCGGCGGTCGATGCAGTTCACGCCCGCGGTGCCTCCAGATCGTTGATCGTCGTCAGTACATCGCGGGCCAGGATTTTCACTCGCACCGTTGCCGCGGGCTCCGGCGTCGGGGACAATGCCGCACACTTCCCCACGGGAGACGCAACATGAAGCTCGGGATGAACCTGCTCCTCTGGACCGGCGAGGTCACCAGCGAGCATTTTCCCCTCTTAGCCAGACTCAAGGCGGCGGGCTTCGATGGAGTCGAGTTGCCGGTGTTTGGCGGCGCCCCTGCGGAGTACAAGCCGATCCGCGCCGAACTCGACCGGCTCGGGCTGAAATGCACCACCGTCACCGTCTTAACGAGGGAAACCAACGCGATCAGCCCCGCCCCCGCGACCCGGCAGAGGGCCGTCGAGTGGCTGAAAACGGTGGTCGAGATCAACCACGTTTTGGGCGCCGAAACCGTGTGCGGGCCGTTCCACTCCGCACTCGGCGAGTTCTCGGGCGCCGGCCCCACCGCCGACGAGAAGAAGCGGTCCGCGGACGTGCTCCGTGAGGTCGCGGAGTTCGCCAAGTCGGCGAACCTCACGATGGCGGTCGAGTACCTGAACCGGTTCGAGTGCTACCTCATCACCACCGCGGCGCAGGCGGTCGAGTTGGTGAAGGCCGTCGACCACCCGAACCTGCGGACGATGTACGACAGCTTCCACGCGCACATTGAGGAGAAGGACCCGGCGGCGGCGATCCGGACCGTCGCGCCGGTGCTGGCGCACGTCCACATCAGCGAGAACGACCGCGGCACGCCCGGGTCCGGGCAGGTGAACTGGGACGACACGTTCACCACGCTGGGCGAAGTCGGCTACGACGGCTGGATGACGATCGAGGCGTTCGGCCGGGCGCTGCCGGACCTGGCCGCCGCCACGAAGGTGTGGCGGGATCTGTTCCCGACACCTGAAGACGTGTACACGAAGGGGATCAAATTCATCCGGGAGCAGTTGGGCGGAAAGAGCACGCGCGTCGGGTGAGTCCGCGTGTGCGGGCCGTAGCGAACCCATCGGATGCCCCGCCCCGCGAGCCCGCGTGACGCCTCGCGCGGGCGCCGTTCGTTGCCGGATCACCCCCTTGCCCGCCGATGTAGGATGCGACGCCCGCCCGCAGCGGTCGGGGCGGCCTGGAGGTGCAAAATGCGACGGGCATTACGATACGCGGCGGTTGCGGCGAGCGGGCTGACTCTAACGGTTGCGACGGCCGCTCCGCCGGCCCCCACCACCGCCGCCCCGGTGGAGCAGCCCGCGGCCCAGTCGGCGGTGCCGTGGGCCAACAAGTTCTTCCTCCCGAACGCCGCGACCGACCGCGACCAGGCGGCGCCCGCGGTCATCACCCACAACTTCGGCGAGGTGCCGCACGGCACGCTGTGCGTCCACAAGTTCACGATCACGAACATCTACAACGTGCCCATGCGGGTCACGGACGTGCGCAAGGGCTGCACGTGCCTGGACTACATCCCGATGACCAAGACGCTCGAGCCCAACGAGACGGCCGAGTTCACGGTCACGATGAACACCGGGAAGTTCGTGGGGTCGAACTCCCAGAACTTCTACGTCACGTTCGGGCCGAAGTTCGTGTCTACTGCGGTGCTGCGTGTGTCCGCGACCAGCCGCACCGACGTGAGCGTGTCGCCGGGCGCGGTCAGCTTCGGGACGGTGCCGAAGGGGACGCGGTTGAGCCAGTCGGTCCAGGTGAAGTACGCGGGCCGCGCCCGCGACTGGAAGATCACCGAGGCGGTCGCGGGGAACCACCCGTTCGACGTGCGGGTGACCGAGACTTCGCGGGGCGGCCCGCTCCGCGGCGGGGCCGAGTTCCAGGTGGACGTGACGCTGAGCGCGAACGCGCCCGCGGGGCCGCTCTCCGAGCAGATCACGCTCAGGACGAACGACACCTCGAACCCCCTGATCCAGCTCGCGGTGACGGGAACCGTGATCGCGCCGCTGGAGCTGAACCCCGGGAAGGTGCGGTTCGAGGTGAAGCCCGGCGAGTCCGCAACGCAGCGGGTGCTGGTGCGGGCCGCTAAACCGTTCAAGGTGGCGGCGGTGGACGGCGCCGGCGACGGGATCACGGTCGAGCTGCCCGCAACGCCCGCGGCGCTGCCGGTGCAGGTGATTGTGGTGAAATTCGAGCCGAAGAAGCCCGGCACGGTGGCACGCCAGCTCCGCATCAGCACCGACCAGCCGGGCGAATCGTCCGCGCTGCTGTCGGTCGAAGCCACGGGCACCAGCCCCGAGAAGGAAGAAGGCTCCAAGTAAAGCTGCGGAATATTGTCCAGTGCTTCACGGCGGCGGGCAGACGAAGCGGATCACACCGGCTCTTCTGCCCGCCCCTCTCGCCATTACGCCCCCTCGCAGCCGCCGCTCGTGCGTTTCTCGGACCGCGTCAGTACCGCAGGATGAAATCGATCGTGAACCGGTAGCGGAAGAGGTCCTTCGGCCCCGCGAACGGGATCTCGAACGCGCCACCGAACTGCGCGTGCTCGTTCAGCTTCACGCGCCCGCCGAGGGCACCCGTCAGCAGCCCGTGCTTGGCCTGCCCGCCGAAGTTGATCAGGTCCCGCCCCTCGCTCCCGATGGTCGTCGTGGTGCCGCGGGTCGTGGTCAGGAACCAGTTCAGCTCGGCCAGCGGGTAGAAATGGTGCTTGTTCAGGATGTCGAAGTCCAGGTGCGCGGACAGCCAGTAATAATCGCTCCGCTCGCTGTTCGTGGCGAACGAGTAGCCGGTGGTGATGATGCTGTTGAAGCTCCCGAGCCGCATGTCGCGGAGGAAGTTCTGGCCGTAGGTCACGTACGGCACGAGCGACAGCGACCCGGTGTCCTGGAACGCGCCCGACGAGCCGACCGGCAACTGGAACTGCAACCCGCCGGCCACCAGCGCGCCGTTCTCCTCGCCGCGGTAGAAGGTGTACTTCGGCCCGAGCCAAAGTTCCGCGAACCCGGTTTCGTCGCCGAACCGGGAGTTGCCGTCGGGGTTCACCGTGATGCCGCCGAACTTGTGGAACACCAGCGACCAGCGGTCCGTGAACGCCACCCGCCCCTGCGCGCCGAAGAACGTGATGTGCCCGCCGCGGAAGTCCCGCTGGTCGGTCGGCACCTTCTGGTAAATGAACAGCGGGCGAAGCTCGGTTATCGACCGGGGGTCCTCCGCGAGGAACGGGTTACTGACCGGCGAGATGAACCCGTCGAACATGTGGTCGCCGCGGAACCACCCGCCGTTGCGGCTCCCGAACACGCCCTCCAGCGCGTCCCCGAACTTCCACGACGACCGCTTCGGCGCCGGCAGCTTCTCGTCCTTACCCTTGTCCTTCAGATCCGAGCGCTTCGTGAGGAACTCGTTCACCGTGTCGGCCGTCGGCGTGGTGTACGCGGTCCGCGCGAGCGCCTTATCAACGAGCGCAGCGGGGACGGCCACCGCAGATTCGTCGGGCGCGGGGGTGCCGAACGTCGCGGCCACGACCGGGGCGCCGAACGCGGCCCCGCGACGGGGCTGGGGGTTAACGGGAGCGTCCACGAACCCGGTGGGCGTAAGGCTCGCCTCCGGCGCGACGCCAACCACCGCCACCGGCGCGCCGAGTACCGGAGCCGGCCGCGCGGCGCTGTGCGCGGACCGAATCGGCGTCGAGCCGAGAGCCTCGGGCGGCGGCAGCGGCTCGAGTGGGCCGAGTGGCTGCGCGCCGGCCGGGCTCGCGGTCCCGACCGCCACCAACGTCAGCGCGACCCACACCGCACGGGGCATGTCCGACCTCCCGTCTCAGTCAGTGAGGAGTGAGGAATAAGGAAACCAACAACCTTGACCTTGCGAGGTTCGAAGCGCCCTTGGCCCCAACTCCTCACCTGTCCGCTCCTCACCGACTTCTGGCCCGCCCGATGGAGATCGGGCACCTCTTACAATCGGCCGAATCGGTCGATCCGGTTGAATGCCTTCACCAGGAAATAACGACCAACTCGGCAAAGTCGCGAATATAAACCGGTTACGGACGCGCCGGTGCGGCGCTCTGGACCAGATTTTGAGGGGAAATCAATGAAGCGGCGCACGGCGGTTCTGTTGCTCGCGGCGGTCGTGGCCGCGGGACTGCTCGGGGGCTTCGCGTCGGGCTGGTGGTCCGGCGGGCACGAGACCGTGGCGGCGGCCGCGGCGGCGCGACTGCCGGACGGGGTGCCGGAGTTCTTCCGGAACGGGGGCAAGCACCTCGCCCACTTCTCCGGCGATCCCGACCGCTGGAAGAACCGCGAGATGACGTTCCTCCGGCGCGCCGAGGAGGGCAACCACTTCCTCGACCTCGAAGACCTGGACGGCAAGAAGTACCCCGCCACGCACCGCTACGACGGGCTGAAGATGGTCTACGGCGAACTGAAGAAGGAGCCGAACAAGGTCGGGACGCTACCTTACGCGATCGTGGAGTACTACGAGAAACTGACGGTGGGCTTCTACGACCACCGCAAGGCGCCCAAGGACACGTCGGTGCCGATGAAGTGCCTGGTGTACGGGGGCACGCTGGCGCACTACACCGGCGACGCCGCGATGCCGCTCCACACCACCCGCGACTTCGACGGGCGCAACCAGCCGGACGGCACCGTCAAGCAGAAGGGCATCCACGCCAAGGTCGACGGCTTCCCCGAGAAGAACAAGATCACCCCCGAGGAGGTGTGCCGCGGGTTGGAAGCGAAGAAGATCGACAACGTCTGGGAGCACGTGAACACGTTCATCGCGGAGTCGCACACCCACATCGCCAAGTGCTACGAGTTCGACGCCGCCGGCGCGCTCGACAAGCCGACCGACGAGAGCCGCGAGTTCATCCTGGGGCGGGTGCGGGCGGGCGCCCAACTGACCCTCGACCTGTGGTACACCGCGTGGCTCCGCAGCGAGAAACTCCCCAACCACTGGTGAGCGTGCGGTTCGGACACGAAGGGGCTTCGAGAATTGTGTCCGCTTCGGAGCGCGGGCGACCAGTTACTCGGGACCCGACAGTGATTTGCGCACGGAAAGGCCGTTAACTTCGACTATCGGCTTCGCCCCCTTACCCTTCCGGCAGCGGCGCGGCGCCGGGCGGGGGCGTTCCGTGCCCGGCCTTCACGTAATCCGCTCGCAACGCGGCGTACTCCTCGGGGGTGAGTGCGTCGAGTGTGTCTTCGGGCACCTCGACGCACGACGCGCACCCGCCCGCGGGCGGGGCGTGTTGCCGGAAGATCTGCTTCAAGAACGGAATGCACCACCCGCACCCGGTCCCGGCGCCCCCGCACATCGAGAGCTGACTCGGCACCTTCGGCGCGTTATGTTTCACCCAGTTCACGAGCTTCCGGCGCGAGACGTGGAAACAGTAACAGACTTTGTCGTCGAGATTCATTAGTGCCGCCCGAATAGCCCGGTAGGATCGCCCCGGTACGCTCTTATTATCCGCGGTGCGGGCCGCGGGCCGCAACGGAAAGCGTGATCGTATGGAACGGCCGGTGCTGCTGTGCGGGCTCGGGCGGGTCGGGTGGCGCGTCCTCGAATCGCTCCGCGCCGCCGGGCTGCCGGTCGTCGTGATCGACCTCAAGACCGAACCCGACGACCCGCGCCTCTGCGGCGCGACGGTGCTCAAGGGCGACTGCCGCCGGCACGAGTTGCTCGAACGGGCCGGGGTCAAAGAGGCCCGCGGGATCGTCATCGTGACGTCCGACGACCTGGTGAACATCTCGACGGCGCTGCTGGCCCGCAAGCTGAACCCGACCGCCCGGGTCGTCGTCCGGATGTTCAACCAGAACCTCATCACCCGGTTCGGCGGGGCGGTGAAGAACACCGTCGCACTGAGCGTCTCCGCGCTAATCGCCCCGGTCATGGCGCTGACCGCGGTCACCGGCGACGCGCTCGGCGCGTTCCGGCTGGGGGACGGCCCCCGGCAGATCTCGGAACTGCTTGTCACGGACGATTCGGAACTCGCGGGGCGGCCGGTCGCGGACCTCGCACTCCAGCACGGGTTCGCGCCGCTGGTGCTCACCCCCGCCGCCGGCAGCCCCGTTTTCCTCCACGCCGTCAGCGGCCAGCGTGTGCTGTCGCCCGGGGACCGGCTCACCGTCACCGGCCGACCGGCCGACATCCAGCGCCTGGTTCAGCGGCTCCGCGGCGACCGGTTCGCGGGTGTTCAGTGGGCCGGCGCACTGCGCCGGTGGCTCCGCACCGCCCGGCGCACCCTTCTGGAAGTGGACCTGGCGGTCAAGATCATCACCCCGGTGCTGTTCGGTACGCTGTTCGCCAGTACGCTCGTGTTCCGCTACGGGCTCGACACCGCGTGGGGCGACGGGCTGTACCAGACGGTCAGCATCATCGCGACCGGGGGCGACCTGCACGGCGAGAACCGGCCCGAGTGGGCGAAGGTGTTCATCAGCGTGCTGAAGCTGGCCGGCGCCGCCCTCATCGCCGGGTTCACGGCCATCCTGACGAACTACCTCATCCGGGCGCGGCTGAAGGGCGCCCTGGAGGTGCGCCACGTCCCGGACGGGGGCCACATCGTCGTCTGCGGGCTGGGGAACGTGGGTTACCGGCTGGTGCAGGAGCTGATCGCGATGAACGAGCGCGTCGTCGCGATCGACAAGGTCGCCGACGGGCAGTTCCACGACACGGTGCGACGGATGGGGGTGCCGGTGTTCGTGGGCGACGCGACCGTGCCGGAGGTGCTCGCGCAGACCCGCGCCGGCGCCGCGAAGGCCGTGATTGCGGCCACCGACAGCGAGCTGGGCAACATCGAGGTCGCGCTGCTGGTGCGCGAGATGAACGCGAAACAGCGGGTGGTGGTGCGGCTCACGGAACCGGAGTTCGCGGACGCGGTGCGCGAGGCCGCCGACATCCGGAACGCGATCTCGGCCCCGGCGCTGGCAGCCCCGGCGTTCGTGTCGGCCCTCTACGGCGACAGCGTTCAGGCACTGGTGCCCGTGGCCGGGCGGACGCTGGTGGTCGTCGATCTGGTCGTCAACGACGCCGACGACCACCTGAACGGCGCGTCGCTCCGCGCGTTCGTGCTCGACCACGACCTGCTCCCGATCGCGCTCTCGGGGCGCGACCTCGCCGACGCCCGCGGGTACCGGCTGAAGGTCGGGGACAAGCTGACGGTGGTGGCCGAGCTGCCCGACTACGAGCGGCTGCTGCGGTTCCAGCAGCCGCCGACGAACCACCGCGTGGTGGCGGAGTCGTGGCCGGCGACGGCGCGGGACGCGCTGGTGCCGCTGGTGTGCGTGAGCCGGCAGTGTTCGCGCGAGGAGGCGACGGCGCTGCTGCACGGCGGCGCGTTCACCGTGGCGGACGGGCTCACGTTCGGCGCGGCCCGCGAGCTGATCGAGTTGCTGGAGCGAGAGAAAGCCAAGGCGCGGCTCGTGTAACGGCGGGCGCGTCCTTACACGAGGGCGCGCACCGCCGCGCCGAGCAACAGCTTCGCCTTCGCGACCTTGCTCACCTCGGGCCGGCGCGCCCACACGTCGTACCCCTGCCGCTCGATCGCGTCCAGGATCGCTTCGCCGCCGCGGATGAACAAATCCACGTCCACGCGGGCCGCGCGCGGCAGCAGCGGAAGCAGTGCGGCCCCCCGCGCGAAGTAGCCGCGGGCGCGAGACACCTCGAACCGCATCAGTTCAAGGAACTGTGGCGTACACCGCCGCGCGTCGAGGTCTTCGTCGGAGTAGCCGAACCGCGCGCGGTCCTCCGCCGGGAGGTACACTCGGCCGATGTCGAGGTCGCGCGCCACGTCCTGCCAGAAGTTCGCCAACTGGAGCCCGGTGCAGACCTCGTCCGACAGCGCGGCCCGCTCGGCGTCGAAGCACTCGAACAGCCGCAGCACGAGGTGCCCCACCGGGTTCGCGGAGTTCGCGCAGTAACCCGCCAGTTGCTCGAACGTGTCGTACCGCTTCACCCGCTGGTCCTGCTCGAACGCCACGAGCAGCGCGAGGAACGGGTCCGGTGGGATGTCGAAGCGCCGAACGGTCTCGCGGAGGGCGAGCATCACGGGATGGCGCGGCTCGCCCTCGTAACAAGACATCAGCTCCCGGCGCCACCACGCGATGAGGTCGAGAGCGGTTTGCCCGCCGGCGGTCTCGTCGGCGAGGTCGTCGGACCAGCGGCAGTAGGCGTACACCGCGTGGAAGTGTTTGACGAGGCGCCGCGGCAGCAGCAGCGACACGACGGTGAAGTTCTCGTAGTGCGACCGGGCGACGCCCGCGCAGTACGCGCGGGCGTCGCTGAGGCGTAGCGCGGCGGGGGCGCCCGGCCCCCACCGCGCCAGCTCGCGTGCAAAATCCCAGGTCATTACTTCTTCGCTTCCAAAATGCGGATCTGCGTACAGAGCCCGAACTTCAGCCCGTCGAGGTCGTACTCAGTTTCGGCATAGAACGCCCGGAACCCCTTTTCGGGCGCGGTCACCGTGGCCGGGAACTTCGCGGCCTTATCCTCGGCCCAGCGGGCCTTGCGGAAGTCGCGCGTTTCGGCCTCCGCCACCCAGACCCGCATCGCGACGGGCTTGGCGGCGGAGGTCACTTCGAGCCGGCACACGCCGGCCTTCTCGTCACACACCCACGACAGCTCTGGCATCTTCTGGTCGAACACCTGGCAGCGGCCGAACGCGGCCAGCGTGGCCACCGCCCGCATCGGGAGCAGCTCCTTCTTCCCGTCGGCGTCGACCTCGCGCAGGTCGTGGCCGGCGTTGGGCACGTACAGCACCCACTTGTCGCCCTTCAGGTCGCCCCAGTAGGAGTTAAGCGCGTCCAGCGGCCAGTACGGGTCGTTCGCCCCGTTGATGATCATCTTCGGCAGCGTGAGCTTCTCGCGGTACACCCACGGGTCCACCATCTGCCACAACTTCTTCGCCTCCGGCGTGTCCGGGATCGGCACCAGCTTGCGCTCGGTGTAGTCCTTGATCATCTCGCTCGGCTTGCCGAACGCCGTGACCTGGTTCTTCATCTGCACCGGCATGTTCAGGGTGTCGATGACGATGGGCGCGATGGCCTTCACGCGCGGGTCGCCGGTGGCGGCCGTCAGCCACGAGGTCCACCCGCGCTTGGACGCGCCGGTCACCACGAACGACTTCACCTCCGTCTTCCACTCCTCCTTCGCGAACGCCTGTAGCGCGTCCATCGCCCGGACGACGCTCTTGACCATCGGGAACAGCAGCGGCCAGGAGCCGTCCTTCGTGTCGAGGTACCGCACGAACGTCTCGGCGATCAGCGTGTCCTCGACTTTGCCCTCGAACAGCGGCTGTTTCGGCACCCCGTACAGGAACGCGACCGGGGCTTTAACCCCCGTCGCGATCTGGAGCCCCAGGACGCCGGACCCGGCGTTGGGCCGGCCGCCCTGGTTCCATAGCACCATCGTGGCCTGCGGCTTCGCCCCCTTCGGCACGAACACCTGTAGCTTGTGCTCCCACTTGATGCTCTGCCACGTCTGCGACACGAGGTCGAGTTCGTACACGGTGCCGGTGTCCGTGTCCTTCTTGTCCGCGAGCTTCCAGGAAAACGAGTCGTCCTTCTTGGTCACGTAATCGACCAGTTCGGTGGGCGGGGCCGGCACGTCCGGGGCCGCGGCGCCGAGGGCCGGGGTGACGAGCAGACCGAACAGCGTGAGCAGTCGCAAGTGAGGTCTCCGTGAGAGTGTGGTCCGGTCACTTCTTGGGCCGGGCGGGAACCGCCCACACCAATGCCGTTGTATCCAGGTGCCCGGAAATCAGCCTGGTGCCGTCCGGGGTGAACCGCAGAACGTGCGTGAACCGGTTCCCTGGTCGCTCCCAACCGGTCACCGGCAGCCGGTACCCGCCGAACCACTCGGCGGTCGCCGCGTCGTAGAACTCGAGTTGATCGGCGGCGGCAACCGCCAGCGTCCGCCCGTCCGGCGACAGGGCCGCTGCGCCGTACTGAGCGATGGGCACCGTGGCGGTCACGCGCCAGATCGGCGTCGATACCACGACCGCCGCGTACTTCGCCACACCGTCCTCCATGCGGTGCGTCACCAGCGTGAACCACTTGCCGTCGTCCGAGAAGTGCCCCGACAGCAGGAGAGAATGCCCGGGCACTTTGGCGTCGGCGAGGAGGTTCTTGTCCGGGGAGCCGAGGGCCACCACGCCGCCCCGTCCGTACCCCACTTCGGCAATAAATTGCGCTCCAGGAGAGAGTTCTCCCCAGTCGCTTTGCCGCGGGTCGGTCAGGCGGGCCACGTTCACGCGCGCCGCGGTCGCGGTGTCCCACGTCGTCAAGAGGCCCGAATCATCCGCGGTTGCCCCGCGGCTCAGGCCGTGAAGCGTTTTCCCATCGGCAGACAGCCGAATTGACACCACGCCCCCTTGTCCGCCCTCCTTCAGATCGACAACGAACCGACCCGCGATCTTGCCGGCCAGCGCGTCATATCGCGTGACCTCTCCCGGCCCTGGCCCCGGCAGGTACAGATGCTTCCCGTTGGGCGCAAACACCAGATACGGAGCGCTCGACCATTGCGCGGCCGTGCGCCACACCTCTTTCCCGGTCGCAGTATCCCAGACGCACACCCGGCTATCGAGGCCGCGAGTCGCGATCAACTTGCCGTCGGGCGATACGCCGAGACCGTTCACGTAACCGTTATGACCATCGTCCTGCGTGCGGAAAAGCGGTTTCCCCGTCGCCGCGTCCCACCTCATGAGCATGTGCCCGTTGTGCGCGACCAGTACCTTGCCATCAGGAGTGAGCCGGGCCGGAACGTCTTGAAGACCGCCGCCGGACGCAACGACGTCGAACGCGCGCACCGCTTGACCCGCAGCCGGGTCCCACCAAGTGATCCCCTTTAAATCGCCCACGAGCAGCGTTTTGCCGTCCGGCGCATAGGCGGCCCACCGCCCACCAGGTGGCCCTTTGAAGCCGTCCCGCAACTTGCCCGTGAGCGGATCGATCGCGCGCCACTCGCTTTTGCCACCGTCCAGATAAACGCGTGCGACGAGTACCTGCCCCGCCGAATCGAGTGCGAATGTGCCCGCAAGCCAGTCGCTCAGTTGGTGATCCGCAAGCGTTCGCCCTGAGGCCGTGTCCCAAAGGACAACCTTTCTGCCGACGACGCCGGCCGCCCGCTTCCCGTCACCGGAGAAGTTGACGGCTTCGAAGTACCCATCCCCGCCGCCCAGCGCCGTCGCCTGCCCGGACTGGATGTCACACAGAAGTACGGAGGAGACGCCCGAACTTGCGGTGGTGAGGATCAGCTTCGAGCCGTCCGGGGAGAAGCGGAACAGCCGCGGGCGACCGGCCGCGAACTCGGCCAGGCACTTCGGCTTCGACTCACCATCGACCGGTGCCTCCCAGACGGACAGTTTGTCTTGAGAACAGACCGCGACCAGCCGACCGTCGGGCGACACCTGTGGGTAGCTGGCGATCGCAACGGGTTCGGGAAGCGGCAGGAACAGCGGCTCCTCGCTGGATTCCCGGGTCGCACGCCAGCGCCGCACCTCGGCCAGCATTCCGGCGGTAACGACAGTGCCGTCCTTCTCGATCCCGAATCCCGAGATCGGCGCCCGACCCCGGACCGTGCCGAACCGCATCCGCGCCCCGTCCGGCAGCGGGTCACCGTACCGGTCCTTCTTCCCCGGCGGATCGGCCGCCGGTACAGCACCGCACAGCACGGCAACGCCGATGAACACACCGAATACCCGCATACTGGTCACCCCGAAAGGAGCCGCGCGAAGAACGCGCCCGCGGCGCCGGCGATGTCGTCCTTGTGGGCGGTGAGCCGGTGATCGCCGTCCTTGATGAGCCGCAGTTCCACACGAGGGTACCCGACGTTGCGCGCGAAGAACAGGCTGTCCGAATCGGGGACCACGTCGTCCGCCATCCCGTGGAACAGGAGCGCCGGCGTTGCCCAGTCTTTCACCAGATCTTCGGGGCGGAAGCGGGCGCGTTCGTCCATCAGCCCGATGCCGATTTCCGTCTCCAGCCACTGGTTCTTCACGGCCAACCGGCCGGTGCGGGCCCAGGCGATCTGCTCCTCGGGCGTCAGGCGGCTCCACCGACGCTCCAAGAATAGAAACGCCGGGGCCAGGAACACGCAGCCCACAACAGACACCGGATTTTGCTTCGCGAACCACGCCGCCGCGAACCCGCCCATGCTCGACCCGATCAGCCCCAGTTTCGTGTGCCCGCGGCCGGCGAGCCACTCGCGAACGAGTGCGAGGTCGTCGAGCAACCCGGAGCACGTCAGGTCTACGATTCGCCCCGGCGACGCGCCGTGCCCACGGAAGTCGAACGCCGCGAACGCCCACCCCCGGCGCTCGCACTCGGCGCGGACCGCCTCGGCCTTCTCGCCCCCCCGGTGGCTCCCGAACCCGTGGACCCACAGCACCGCGAAATCGGCCCGCGCCCCGGGCTGATAACTGCCGGCCAGCGCACCAGCCGGAAGCGGAACCGATACGATTGACGTGGGCACAATGCTCCTCTCACGTTGGCGCAAACTCGTCCATTCGGACCATCGGTCCCCTCGACAGTCCGCTCATTGTGCGTCACAAGTGAAGACACGACTCGCTCGACCGCTGGGACCCCTTCTCAGGGTTCATGTGGCCGAGCCGCGGCGTTCGACCGTGACGCGCACGGTTCGTTCTATTCCCTTCAAGACCAGCCCACTGGGCAAGTTGGATCCGGTCCCGCCGGAGTGGAACGCGATTAGCAAGCACGAGTTCGACGTGCCGCAGGTCGGGACGGACAAAGCGAACTTCGACATCGTCAGCAAAGGCAGGCCGGAAAGTAACTGCGGCGCGGCAGAAGCGCGGCAAGGCGGTGCCATTTTGGAGCGTCCCTTGTGCGGCGCCGGGGCGCGGGTATGATGGTGGCAGGTCGGTGCAGCCGACGACCGATTTCGACGCACGGACCGACCTTTTCTGACCGCCGCCGCGCTCGGCACTCGCCGCGCGGCCCACGACCGCCGCCTCTCACGACGACGGCCGCAGTGACAACCGCGCCGCGCGGGCCGACTGGCCACGCGACACTGCTCCGACGCACCTTCGGGCGCATCGCCGCGCCCGGCCCGACCGACGGCCCGCGAACCGTCGACCTTTTCACCTTTTCAGGGACCTGTCATGGACTTCCGACCCCTCGCCGAAGCGGAGCGCCGCCAGCTCCTCACCGCGCTCCGCGGGCACGCCGATCGCGGCACCGCGCTGCTGATCGACCCCGAGGACACCAGCTTCGCGGGCACCGCCGACGACGTGCCGGACGAGCAGGTGATCACCGCCGTGAAGTCGGTCCCCGTGCACTACTGAAACGTGCGGGTTCGGAACGCGCAACGCGGGATCAAAGACTTCGTCATTAGTTCTGTGTTTTCATTCCGAGTTCCGCGTTCCGAACTTCGCATTCCCGAACCATGGGACTTCTCGACTCCGAACCGGGCAAGCGGCGGTTGCTGGCCGTTGAACTGCCGGCCATCGAGCGCTACAACGCGGGCCGCGCCACCGAGTACCGCATCGCGGTCACGAAGGTCGGCGGCGGGCTGACGCTGTCGTACTGTCTCAAGCCGTGCCACAACCCGTACGCGCTCGAAACGCGGCTCCTGTCCAGCTACCCGATTATGGCGCCCGAAACCCGGGTGCTGACGCCGCTGAAGCACTGCCCGCACCTGCTCGAAGGGCAGACGGTTTGTCTGTGGCGCCAGGGGTCCACGCGGGCGACCAGCCGCTGGGACGCGAGCCAGTTCACGTGCGTGTTCGCGGTGGTCGCGGCGTGGCGGTGGCTGCTGTGCTACGAGCTGTGGCACGAAACCGGCGAGTGGCCTCTGCCCGAAGCGAAATGAGCGCGTTTCGTTAAATCCGGCGCTCCGCGCGTCGTACTCACTGGTGAGTACCCGCAACTGTAAGGAGCCGCCATGCGCCGCCCGAACGTGAACCCCTTACTGGCGCTCGCCGCGTGCGCGGTGGTCGGCACCGGCGGGTGCGATCCTGCGCCGGTCGTCGATCTGCCGGCCGCCGTCGACGAGTTCGAGGCCAACCGCGCCTCCGTTCAGTACCGGATGGAGGCGGTCGACGCCCGTCTCGCGGCCTGGGATGTGCCCGACGACCGGACCGCCCAGGAGCAGTTCGCGGCGGAGTGGAAGGAGGAATGGGACGACATCGAGCGCGAGGTGAAAAAGCTGAAGAAGCAACTCACGCGACTCAGCCGGTCGTTCGACCGGCAGTTCGCGCGCATGCAGCGCGTGGCGCGCACGATCGACTCGCCGCAGGTGCGGGCCGAGGAGCTGAGCGAGAACGCGGAACTCCAGCGTCGGTGGCTCACGACCGTCGCCGAGGCCCACACCAATTTCAAGAAGATGGACGAGCAGGTCCGCGCCGCCAGGGACTTTCACAAGACGTTCCGGCTCGCTGTGATGCGCGGACGGGCAGAGGCCAAGCTCGCCGAGGTGCGGGGCCTGAGCCAGCAGGTCAAGGGCACGGCCGCGGAACTCGAGAAGGTCACAACCGAGGGTCGCGCCTTGATTCGTTGAGGCCGAAGGGAAGCATGAGTCACGTTTTTCAGTTGGGCGCCGGCAGCGGCGGGATGGCGGTGCTCGACCTGATCGCGCGCGATCCCGCGGTCACCCGGGTCACGCTCATCGAACCGGACGTGTACGCCGCGCACAACGTCCACCGGCACCTCTTCCCCCCCGCCGCAGTCGGCCGGCTGAAGGCCGATCTGGCAACCGAGTGGCTGCGGGCGCTACGCCCCGACCTCCAGGTCACGGCGCTCGCTTCCGATATCACCGATCCGACGCGCCAAGCCGAGTTCGCCGCTCTTGCCGCCGAGTGCGACGTGGGCGTGTGCGCGGCCGACAACGAGGCCGCAAAGTTCGCGTTCGACGCGCTGATGCGGACCACGGGAAAGCCGTGGACCCTCGGCGAGGTGCTGAGCGGGGGCATCGGCGGGTGGGTCCACCGGTTCGTGCCCAGCGGGGCGTGTTACGGGTGCGTCGCAAGCCATTTAAAGCGCGAGGTGACCGAGCAACCGGCCGGCCCGCCGCCCGACTACAGCAACCCGAACGGCACACAACCGGAAACGACGATCCCCGCCGGCAAAGCGAGCATCGCGACCGTCGCCGGTCTACACGCCCTCGTAACGCTGGGGGAAATCGCCTCGCGCCCGGCGATCGACTTCACCAGCATGTTGTTCTCGCTCCAGACGGTCACTGGAGTATTTGACGCGCCGTTCCGCGCGCACCGAATGAAGGTCCCGCGCTCGCCCACCTGCCTCACCTGCGGCAACGCCAAACCGCTCCCCGCCGGAGACGCACTTGACGCCGCACTGGCTGACGCGCTGGGCCGTCTGGGCGCGAACTAAGCTGCTCCGCGGTGGGCGCCCGCTCCTGACGGGCGTGACCGTCGGGTTCGAGCGCGCCGGCGCCACGCGCTGGGAGTCGCCGGTGCCGTGGACCGCCGACGCGGTGGCGCTGGACGTCGGGTTCCGCGGCCCGGGGCGCGCGCGCCCCAAGTCGGAGTTTGCGCTCCGCACGCCGAGCGCCACGTTCCCCGCCGATACGATTCGCCCCGGTGGCGACGACCGGTTCCACGTCACGTTCCGGTTCCCGGTGCCGCCGGACTCAGTGTCCGCCGACCTACTGTGGCGCGGCCGCGTGGTCGAGACGCTCCTTGTGCCCGTGTTGGCCCCGACCCAGTTCCTCACCGGCCTGACGCTCGCCGACGCGACCGTCGCGGTGCGGTTCGGTGGGACCACCGCGCCGGCGTCCGCGGTCTGTCAGCACCAGTACGACGGGCTCCTCGCCGCCGCCCTGCTCCGCAGCCCGACCGGGCTGGCACCGCTCGCGGAACTGGGGGTGCGGGTGGTGTTCCACGACTCCCGCTCGGGCACCGAGTACCCCGCAACGGTCGCGCTGGGGGCGGCGCAGCTCGCACGGTCGGAAGCGCTGGTGACGGCCGTATGTCCGGAACACCCGCAGCCGGCCGGTCCGTGGTGGGTGGTGTGGCACGCCGGCGACCGCACCCTCGCGGCGCAGCGGCTCCAGGTGGTGCCCGAAGAGAAGTTCGAACTGGGTGTGCGGGTGCTCGAAATCCGCTTCGCGCTACTCGACGCGAGCGGCACCGTTCACACCGCAAAGCAGCCGCCCGTGCTGAGCGACGCGGGCAAGATCGGACCGTGCTTCGTGCTCGCCGGGGGCGAGCCCGGGGCGGTCGGCGTGTGCCGGTTCGAGATCGTGGCGTTCGCAAGCGCCGGCCCGGACCCGAACATCCAACACACGGCCGAAGCGGTCATCACGGACGGACCGATGGTGTTCGCCCCGGTGCTGTTCGACGTGTCCGCGCTCGCGCGCGTGAGCGGGTTCGAGTTGCGGTTGGGCGGGCGCGTCTTGGGCGTGGCGTCGCTGCGGCCGGTGCCCGCGGCGCGGGTCAACGGCGAGGGCGGGTTCGTGCCGCCCCCGGACTTCACCTGGTCGCAGGCGGCCGACGACGAACTCGCGGACCGGCTGCGCCGCCTTCAGTAGCGGACGGCGCCGACCGCCCAAGGGTCAGCGTTCCCACGGCACCCGGTCGTCCCAGTGGTGATCTTCCCACGCGCTGCGACCAAGGAGTTGATAGCTCTGGTAGGCGAGGAAGCCGAACAGGATCGCGGTGAACACGGTGCCCAGCGCCCATGACGGAAGTTGATTCGTGAAACCAGCACCGGCGCCCCGCGTGTCCATCACGCAGAAAATTGAGTAGGCCACTACCAATATTGCGCACCCGAACGAGATCTTCAGCGAGATGCGCTTACCCCGCGGCCCCGAGAACTGCCCGCACAGCTCGCGACACACCTGCCCGCCGTCCAGCGGAAAGACCGGCAACAGGTTCAACACGCCCCAAACCAGATTCACCCGAACGAGCGAGAAGTACACGTACCACACCAGCACCGAGCGCCGCGGGTCGGCCCAGCCGATGAGTTCCTGGGACCCGTACACCAGCCCGCAGAGCGCAAAGCCGGCAAACGGACCGGCCAGTGAGATGATGATTTTCCGCCCGCGCCCGGACACTTCGTGCGTCGGAATCGCCAGCCCGTAGAACGCATACAGCACGATGTCGGCGTGCGACCCGAACCGGCGGAAGGCAACGGCGTGCCCCAGTTCGTGGACCAGCAGCGACACGAACACTACGGCCACCCACGCGAGCAGGAACTCGGGCCCCGCCTGGAGGAGCTGCGAGCCCATGAGGGCGGAGCCGATCCAGAACCACGGGTGGACCCGCACCGGGAACCCGAGGGCGCGGAACCGTAGGTCGTAGGGCGTTCGTTCCGGTTCGACCAGCACGTTGGGCACCTGTGATGAAGGTCTGATGTGCGCGGCTTCAGTTTTCGATTGTATGTGTGTGGCGCGTGAGCCACAATCTCCGCGCACAGCCGAGGTGACGCATGGATTGGACCGCGTTCCGCGAGCAGTTCCCGGTCACGGAGCACTGGGCGTTCCTCGACCACGCCGCGGTATCCCCGCTGCCGCGCCCGTCCGTGCAAGCGCTGCACGAGTACGCCCAGAGCATGGCCGCGAACGGGATCGCCGCGGTCCGCGAGTGGTTCCAGCGGGTCAATCACGTTCGTGCGCTGGCGGCCCAACTGATCAACGCCCCGGACCCGACCGACGTTTACTTCGTGCCAAACACGACCCACGGCATCGGTGTCGTGGCCGAAGGGTTCCCGTGGGCGGCCGGTGACAACGTCGTCCTCGCGGCGGAAGAGTACCCGTCGAACCAGTACCCGTGGATGAACCTCGCCCACCGGGGTGTCGAAGTGCGTACAGTCCCGAGCCGCGGGAACCGCGTTTCGATCGACGACGTGCGCGCCGCGATGACAGACCGCACCCGGGTGCTCACGGTGTCGGCCGTGGAGTTCGCCAGCGGGTTCCGCAACGACCTCGACGCCCTCGGCGAACTGTGCCTGGCGCGCGGGGTGTTCTTCTTCGTGGACGCGATTCAGGCGATCGGCGCGTTCCCGGTGGACGTACAGCGTACCCCAATCGATGCCCTGGCCGCGGACGGGCACAAGTGGATGCTGGGACCGGAGGGAGCCGGGTTCGGCTACATCCGGCGCGAGTGGGTCGAGCGGTTGCACCCCATCGGCGTTGGCGCGAACAGCGTCGCGAACCCGCTGGCGTTCAGCACCATCGATTTCACACTGAAGCCGCACGCGGGCCGCTGGGAGGGCGGCGCGTACAACGTGCCCGGCATCACCGCCCTCGGCGCGAGCCTCGAACTGCTCCTGGGCGCCGGGATCGCCAACGTACAGCAGCGCGTGACCGAACTGACCGACCACCTGTGCGACCGGGCGGCGCGCGGCTGGACGGTGTTCAGTTCCCGGGCCGACGGCGAGAAGTCCGGCATCGTTTCTCTGCTCCACCCGACGCTCCCGCCCGACGAGGTGGTGGCCCGTGCCAAGCACGCGCGGGTGGTCGTTAACAGCCGGGCCGGGCGGGTGCGCGTCAGCCCGCACGCGTACAACACGACCGACGAACTCGACCGCTTCCTCGCCGCACTCTGACCAAGGGGCCGTATGCCAGACAGCAACCTCAGCCCACGGATCGCGGTGTACACGGGGACGTTCGACCCGGTCCATTACGGGCACCTCGACGTGATCGAGCGCGGCAGCAAGCTGTTCGACAAGCTCATCGTGGGCGTGGGCATCAACCCGGACAAGAAAACGCTGTTCACAATCGAAGAGCGGGTGCGGCTCATCGAAACGGTCGCCGCCGGGTGGCCCAACGTCGAGGTGCAGTCGTTCGAGGGGCTGGCGGTGCGGTTCGTCCGCGACAGCGGCGCCCGCATCATGCTCCGCGGGCTGCGCACCCTGTCGGACATGGAGTACGAGTTCACCATGTCGCTGATGAACCTGGCGCAGGACCCGGCGATCGAAACGCTATTCCTGATGGCCAAGGAAGAGTTCTCGCACGTGAGTTCGTCGCTGCTCCGTCAGATCGCCGCCCTCGACGGCAACCTGACGAAGTTCCTACCGCAACCCGTTCTGGACGCATTGAAGGAACGAGCGCGCCGGCCATAGCCGCCGCGCCCGGGCGCCTACTTCTTGGCCGGGGTCAGTTCCAGCGCCTGGAGCTTGCCTTTACCGCGTATGTAAAGCAGCCCGTTACTCAGGACCGGGGCCGCCCAGCACGGGTATTCGAGCCCGGTGTCGTACTTCGACACCTCGTCGTATTTGGCGGGGTTCACTTTCAGAAGCGCCAGTTCACCGTACTCCGACAGGCTGATGAAGTGCCCGTCGGCGAGCGTCAGGCTGCACCGCTTGGTGCGCTTCTGGCGCCACTTCACGTCACCGGTCGTGAGGTCGATGCACCGGATGTCCGAGTCCTCGGTGTGGCGCCCGCTGCTCCCGTACACGTACCCGGCGACATGGATCGGCGTGTTCCAGTGGCACATGAGCGACTGATCGCCCGCGTCCTTGTCGCTGTCGCTCCACACCTCTTTCGGCTTGCCGCCCTTGAGATCCAGCAACACGCTGCCGGCCCCGTAGCACTCGGTGAGCAACACCTTGTCGCCGACCACGACCGGGTTGCTCGCGTTCACGCTCTCCATGATCTTCGCCCGCCACGGGTGGTGGAACAGGGTCTTGCCGGTCTGCGGGTCGAATCCCAGAAGCCCGCCGCGAGCGAAGTAGAGCCCCGTCTTCTTGCCGTTGATGGTGGCGACGGTGGGGCTGGCGTAGCTCGCGAGTTCGTCGCCAGCGGCGTACTTCACCTCGCCCGTCTTCTTGTCGAACGCGACCAGCGCCGTGCCGTTCGGTTTCACCTGCCGGAAGTCGGCCGGGCGAATGTTCTTCACGCTGCCGCCCACCGGCAGAATGAGCAGATCGCCCTCAACAACGGGCACGCTCCCGCACCCGAAGAAGTTCTGGTGGAAGAAGTACTTCTCGCGGGTCTCGACCTTCCACACCTCTTTGCCGGTGGCGGTGTTGAGGCACACCAGCACGCCCTCGGGGCCGTAGAGGTACACGCGGTCGCCATCAACCACCGGACAGGCCCGCGGACCGGGGTCGTAGCCGTACCGGTCCTCGTACTCGGTGGGGTACTCGTACTTCCAGAGGAACTTGCCCGTTGCGGCGTCGCGGGCGGTGAGGCGGATGTTGTCGCCGAACCGGTCGGCGTGGAACAGCTTCCCGCCGGCGGTGACCGGCGGGGCGAACCCGACCCCGAGTTCGCACTCCCACACCACCTTCAAGCCCTTCGCGGGCCACGGGGCGATGATCCCCTTCTCCGCCGAAACGCCGTCGCGCATCGGCCCGAGGAACGTGGGCCAGTCCGCGGCCCGGAGCTCGGGTGCAAGTGCGAGCGTGAGCAGGAAGGGTACGACAGCGCGGGGCATGAGTTCGCTCCGGGTGCGGGGCCGTTGAGCGTACCCCGGCGCGTCAAAAACCGCAACCGTCACCGCCGCCCGCCGTCACCGGCCGCCCACGTTCAGCCCGCCGTCGAACCCGAGGAACGGGACGATCTCGGCGACGGGGGCTTTCGCGTTCGCGGTGTTGAACACCCGCACCGGGCTGTTCTTGATTCCGCCCCCGGACGCGGTGACCACGCGGTTGCGGACGCCCAGGGCGACCCGCACACCGCCGCGGTACCGCTCGTCGTAGGCGAGCCACTCCACCAGCGATTTGCCCCGCTGGTCCAGCACCCTCACCAGCGGGATGGTGCCCGCGTCCATCCCCACGATCGCGTCGGCGCGCCCGTTTCCGGTGAGATCGCCGGCCGCGATGAACGCGCCGCCCGTGTACCGGTTGTCCACCGCGGGGAACTCGGCAAGGACCGCGCGGTCCTTCCCGCTGAAGATCTTCACCGTGGTGACCGCGTTCCCCGGCCCGTTCACCGTGAACAGGTCCGCGACGCCGTCGCCGTTCGCGTCGCCCCACGCGATCCGCACCCCGCCGGTCACGTTCTGGTTGTGGGCGAAGAAGCTGTCGGTTTCTTTGCCCGTGGCGAGGTTGAACACCTTGACGTGCTGCGTGCCCTCCGCGTTGATGGCGATGAGCGCGCGGCCGTCCTTGGCGAGGTCTGTGCCGACCGCGTACAGCCCGCCCTTCCACCCCGCGAACGGGACGAACTCGACCAGCAGGTTCAGGTCGCGGCCGTCGTACACGCGCACCGGCAGCGTGACCGGGTTCTTCGACGGCCCCGGCGCCACGATCAGGTCCGGAATCCGGTCGCCGTTGAGGTCGGCCATGTCCACGCGCACGCCGCCGTCGAACGCCAAATCGTAGGCGAAGAAGTTGTACGCCACCGTCCCCTTCTCGTCGGCGAACACGGTGACCCGCGGCTGCGCCCCAACGTCGGCCCCGACCGCGAACGCGAACCGGCGCACCTCGGGCAGCGGGGGCGGCGCGGGGACCGCCCCGCCGAGCGCCCCGGCCAACCGGCGCTGGAGCCCGTCCACCTTGGTCACCTGCGCGGTGACCGCCGGCGGCAGGTTGCGCAGGCGCGACAGGATCGCGACCGCCTCCGCCCAGCGCTCGATCATGACCGTGGCCGTCTGACGCAGCAGTTCCGGGCTCGCGTCGTCGCGCAGGCGCCGGGCCAGCAGCCGGGCCTCGCGGGCGGACGTGGCCAGGGCGCGGTCGAGCCCGCGCTCCGTGGGGAACTCGTCCACGGCCCGGGTGCGCAACTCTTCGGTACTGTCGTCGACCGCTTCCGCAAGGCGCAGGAGCCGCCGCTTGGTCCGCTCCGGGCTGTTGTCCCCGGCCCCCACCGCCGCCGCGAGTTGCTGGTTCGCGGTGTCGATCCGCGCCAGCGTCGGCCCGGCCGCTTGCCGGGCCGCGGGGCTCTGCTCGATGGCGCTCAGCAGCCCGCCGAGCGCCCGCTCCACCTCGCCGAACTCCGCAAACACCTTATCCTTGGGCGCGCCCTTCCGAACCGACTGATCGAGTTCGTACACCTGGCGCAGCGAGTTCTCGATCTGGGCGTTGATCGCGGCCCGGCCCAGCGGGGTGATCTTCGCCGCCGCCACCTCGCCCTTGACGGTTTCGAGGTCGAGCGCGATCTGCCCGGTCCAGCGGGCGACGGACGACTGCCAGAACTGTTCCGGCGTCGTCCCGAACTGCTTGAACTGCACCACCGGCGGCGCCTTGCCGCCGGGCGGCTGGGCCGCGGCGCCCGCCGCGAGTGCCAACACGAGTGCGAACCCGAAGCCGAATCGCGTCATTGCTGCGCCCTCATCCGTGCCGCGAACGAGCGGAGCGTGTCCGCGCTCGCGTTCACGATTGTATCGTTACCCGAACTCAACAGCCGGTCGCGCTTGCGCCGGAAACCCGCCCGGCGTCTTCACCCCGAGGGGAGTGCGGGGGTGGGTTTCTTCGCGCAGGCGTCTACAATTCAGCCCATCGCACTGCCCTCCCGAGGTTCCGAGCAATGGTCCAGGCCCGCCAGGCGGTCATCACCGAGCCGTTCAAGACGACGGTTCGCGAGGTCGAAATCCCCGATCCGGCGCCGAATCAAATCCTCATCGGCGCCGAGTACAGCGCGATCAGCGCCGGGACCGAACTGGCGGTCTACACGGGCACGCACCAGTGGCTCAAAGACCCCGCGATGCCGGACTGGAAGTTCCCGTTCCGCAGCGGGTACTCGGCCGCGGGCCGCGTGCTGAAGGTGGGCAAGGAGTTCCCCGGGGGGTTCCAGGAGGGCGACCGCGTCAGTTATCCCGGCAACCACGCCTCCGCGGAACTGCTGACCGTGGGGCACGAACGGTGCCGCGTGTGGAAGATTCCGGACAACCTGACCTTCGATAAGGCCGCGATCGCGTGCATCTCGCGGTACGGGATGGGCGTGTCCGTTCGCGCCGGCCTGACGGTGGGCCGCAGCGCCGCCGTTCTGGGGCTGGGCATCATCGGGCAGTTCTCGCTGCGGTGCCTGCTCGCGGCGGGCGCCGGCCCGGTGGTCGGCATCGACGCGGTGAAGATGCGCCGCGACGCCGCACTCGCCGCCGGGGCCGATCACGTGATCGACCCGACCGCCGGCGACATCAAGCAGCAGTTGAACGCGTTCCTGGGCACGAAGGGCGCCGAGATCGTCGGCGACGCCACCGGCGTTCCGGACGCCATCCCGCACGCGATGAGCCTCGCGTGCGACGCAGGGCAGGTGGTCGTAGTCGGCAGCCCGCGCGGCCGCGCCAAAGAGGTCAACTTCTACGACGACCTGCACCGCCGCTACATCGAGGTGACCGGCGCCCACGGGAACATGCTGTTCGAGCCCGCGCACACGCGACTGGCCGGAGCGTGGGACATCAACAAGGCGCAGTACTGGCTGATCCGGCAGCTCGCGGCCGGGCGCCTGAGCCTCGCGGGGCTGGTCACGCACACGATCACGCCCGAGCAACTCGGCGACGCCTATGAAGGGCTGCTGAAGGACAAGGACAACTACCTCGGCGTCCTGATGAAGTGGGTGTGACCCGGGGTAAAGCGCCCCGGCCGTCGAAGCCGCAAAGTCGCACAGCCTCGCTCGATGGGGCCGGGCAACTTTGTGGCTCGGCGCTGCACCCGAATGGAACTTCAGCGGACGGCCAAGGGAATCATCGGCATCTCCGCGATTCACTCGCTTCCCGCCCGCCGCCCGCCTGACGTTCTTCGTGGGCCGTAGCTGGCACGGTCGGCGCCAATCATCTCGCATAAACCGTCACCTCGTATCACTTTACGCCGATAATCCAGGTGCGATCGGGATCACAGCGGGTCTCTCACACGGTCCGGTTTTGCGGGTTGCGCGGGCTTTTCGTGGGTAGCAGTCGGGTAGCGAATGAGGAGCGACTTGGTAGCGAACTGGCACCTTTCCGCCACTTGAGAGCCCCGCTGGCGTCCGGCCGCGGGCACTGTAACCCCCGTTACACCTCACCGCCCCTCATTCACGGTCCGATTGCGGGCGTCCGTTTTGGGCTGATGCCTTTGTGGCACAGACATTCCTGTCTGTGCAGCCTTCTCGCGCCACACAGACAAGAATGTCTGTGCCACAAGAAACAGACACGACCACCTGAACAGCGAAACCGTGACACCGGAGCATGCGCCCGGCTCGGAGCAACGGAGCGCTGGCTCCCCCCGGCGGCGCGCACGCAACCCCCTACCAAACTGATGGCACCGACCGCAGCCGGTAACGCAAGCCGAGTGAAATACCACCGCCAGCGACAAGAGGACGTTTCAGCCGTATCGAGCGTCGCAGCGGGGCACTCGTTCGGCCGCCGACTTTACTTCTTCCCGCTGAAAACTGCGGGGCGAGTGAGCGTGCGCGCCGGAATGCGATTTCCGCGGAACGCGTGGCGTGCCGAAAACTCGCACAGCATTACTGAAATGCCGTCGGAGGGCCTTCCCGTCTGCCCTTGCTTGCACGCGGCGACACCAAGCCAAGCAGCGTGATCGTTCACGGGGTTAACCACCGGAAGCCAGCGTTTTTGCGAGATTGTGGAGCATTCTTGGCCCCAATCGTCATCACCGGCTCCTTGAAAAACGAGGCGTTGACCCCGTGAACCGTTACGATTATTCTCTGACACTGGCGAGCGAACAGAGCCGAGAATTAGCCTGGGCCGTTCTCTAAAGCCGGGCCTTACAGAGACGCGGTGGTTTTCGCTTTCAATCGCATTGCAGCTACCACATAAATTTCACCCCGAACACAACCCAATATGCATTCAATTAAAAAACATATATTACTTATTACTATTGCGTTAACCTGCCTGCCGGCTGCCGCAACGAGCGTCATCACCCAAGATAATGGCAAGGCGGACGTGAGTGATCAGCCACCACGCCAGTCTGCCGATGTCTTTCTTGACCGAAACGGCATCGAGGGCGCACGAGGGTTTGGTTTTTCGTAACCGTTCACGGGGTGCGGGCCGTGCATTTTCCAGGCCTTTGTGACTCGATTCTGCGCGGGGTTGCCTCAAGAGCCGGTGTTCCGTAATCGAACGGACGCGATGACATCTGTTCCTCAACCGCCGGAGCTACCGAGTGACCTGCCGCCAGCGGTGGTGGCGTACATTCGTGCGCTGGAAGCGACGGTTGCGCAGTTGCAGGCCACGGTCGCGGCTCTCCAGGTCACGGTGGCCGACCTTCAGACCCGGCTCAACCAGAATTCCAGCAACTCGTCGAAACCGCCCTCGTCGGATGGTCCGCAGGTGAAGCCGGCCCCGCCCAAGAGTCCCTCGGGGAAGCGGCGCGGCGGTCAATCGGGGCACCCCAAGGCCGAGCGCACCGTGCTGCCGCCCGACACGGTCCACACCCTCAAACCGGACACCTGCCGCGGGTGTGCGTGCCCACTCACCGGGGACGACCCGAACCCGTCGATTCACCAGGTGCATGAGATCCCGGTCGTCCGGCCGCAGGTGACCGAGTATCGGTGCCATCGGCTCCGGTGCCCGCACTGCGGCGCCGTGACGACCGCACCGGTGCCCGCCGACGCGGCTCCCGGGTACGGTCCCCGGGTCCAGGCGGTGGCCGCCATGCTCACCGGTTCGTGCCGCCTGGGCAAGCGGGTGGTGAGCCAACTGTTCGACGACCTGTTCGGGTTGCCCATCCGTCCGGCCACGGTGTGCAAACTCCAGCACACGACCGCGGCGGCTCTGGCCCCGGTGGCCGAAGCGGCTCTCGCGTACACCCGCGGGCACCCGGCGAACGTGGACGAAACGGGCTGGACGCAAGGGCGCCAGCGGGCCTGGTTGTGGGTCGCGGTGAGCACCTCGGTGGTCGCATTCCTGATCCGCGCCACCCGGGGCCGGAGCGCGTTCGACGACCTGCGGGACGGGTCCGCCCAGGTCCACACGACCGATCGGTATCCGGTGTACACGCATCTGCCGGTGCATCGGCGCCAGGTGTGCTGGGCGCACCTGCGGCGGGACTTCCAGGCGATGATCGATCGGGGCAACGACGGATCCCCGATCGGGGCCGCCCTGTTGGCCTGTTCCGACGAACTGTTCGGGCACTGGTTCCGGGTGCGGGACGGGACGTTAGCCCGGTCCACGTTCGCTCGCGTGTACGCCCGCGCCGTGCGGGCCCGGTTCCGCACGCACCTGGGGCACGGGGGCCGGTGCGGGTGCCCCAAGACCGGGGCCGTGTGCCGCGAGCTGTTGGCGGTGGAGCCGGCCCTGTGGACGTTCGCACGCGTGGGCGGGGTGGAACCGACCAACAACGCGGCCGAGCGGGCCCTGCGTCACGCCGTGTGCTGGCGCAAGACCAGCTACGGCACCGACTCCGAACGCGGTAGCCGGTTCGTGGAGCGGATCCTCACGGTCCTGGCCTCGTGTCGCCGGCAGGGCCGCAACGTGCTCGCATTCCTCACCGACGCCGTCACCGCACACCGTACCGGGGCAAAGCCACCAACACTGATCCCGGTCCCGGCTCAACAACCACCGATGATGAACCCAACTTTCGCTGGCTGTTGAGATACACCCGCATCAACTGTGAACGCTTACGGTTTTTCGTTTACAGTTTCGGGCCAGTGCGATGCTAACGGCGCTTTGGAGTTTGTTAAGTTGGACTATAAGGGCGGGCAATTCATCTCGATCTGCGACACCGCGCTCGGTGCGACGTTTGTCAGCGAGATCTTGAACCGCGTCGGTAACGGCACAGTGCCAGTCGGTGCCGCCCTGCCCGCTCTCGAACTCAACTCCAAAGAGGAGCGGTTCCTTTCGATCCCGACGGCATCTTCCCTCCAGGCCGAGAAGATCGCAGGAGGCGGCAAGAGCGGTAAAAAAGACGGATTCAAGATCATGGTGCCGTGGTCGCTCAATACAGTCGTACAGAACAAGGTCGGCGTCCAAGGCTACACCGGCGTAAAGCTGACGCAGGATCTCTTGGACGCGATGAATGATCCGGCGAAGCAAGATGAAGTCATGAGGCGGCTCGGTGGGCTGAAAGCCACCACTAACAAGTTGGTCGGCGGCTCGCTGACGATCTACATGGTGCAAGGGGAATACAAGCTGGTCGTTGATGCCGGTGAAGGGCTCGCGAACAGCGGCTGGATGACGAGTCAATCGAACGAAGTTGTAGATTTATTTCCCGTTCGCAAGGATGACCCAAGTTCCGAACTTAAAGGAGCGCAGTTGAGAGTGATGTGGAAGGCAAACACTTCAAAGTGAGAAGCGGGGCAACCGCGCGGGATCAGCGCACGTGACCTCCATCAGTACGTTGTCGTCTAGCTGGTGGCGCACAACAAGGTTGCCGGCACGAGCCGCTGTCGCGTTAGCCGGGCCGGTCCGTTTCCAGTTGGTGGGATCGGACCGGCACCGGTCGCGCGTTCGACAGGTGCCACTTACCGCGCCCGCCCCCTACCAGAGCTGATGGCAGCGGTCACAGCCGCTTCGGCCCAGCCGGTCGAACTAGGCGATCGCCGTCGTGGTGAGGTGCCCCAAAGGGATAGCTACCAGGCACAGGGTCAAACCCCACCAGCGGGTACGAAAGCCCTTGCCCACACGCCACACAATACCCAAACCCAACCGGGCGGTTGGCGTTCATGTCGAAGGTGACATCAATGATGTGTTTACTGAGAGTCGTCTGGCCGCGCCCGCGCAACGTGTTCGGCGGGAACTTCGGCTCCAGGATCGGCCATTGATCGGCGGCCACATCGCGGTTATACAAATCGCAACCCGCTGCATTCGCAAATAATTACATATTAGCAATATTATTAAATCACACGCTCTAGATATCACGAATTCATCTGCGTTACCCCGTACCCATGCGTGGGCAGCGCCTAATCCCACGGAGGATGGCTGTGGTCAATGAGATCGTTGTGGCGAGCCTTATCGTAACCGGGACCGCATTCCAGGCTGACCCCGACGTTAAGAAGTTGGAGGCGGCCTGTGCGTGGCACTTGAGTAACTTCGAAGCGGGCGGGCCGGACTACTGCGAGATCGCACGCCAACTTGCACGAGACAAGAAGTGGGACTCGATCCAAGTAGTCTTCGCCAGGGGGCGGTGCAACAAGTTCCAGGCCGAGCTCGCCCGAGAGATCGTCTCCGTATCGTCCGGTGCCGACGCCGTCATGTTCCTCAAAACCCTCACGGAGGGGAGTCGCGCGTGGCACCTCGGGGCTCTCCACGTTCCGAAGAACCCGGACGCGGCGGTGTCAGCGTACTTAAAGGAGGTCGTGAGGGATAAAGGTCCGGAGGCCCGGGCAACGTGTTACGCCGTGTGCCAGGAGCGGAAGTGGCCGGATTTGCTCGAACAGGCACGCACCGACTCCATGAGTACGGAGCGGTATAGCCTCGACGCGGGATTTAAGGTTTGGAGCTTCGCACTGGCCGACGCGGCGAAGTCTTACCGGGTCGAGTTGGGCGACCTACCAAAGGATACGCCAATCACACGCCCCCAGGTGCGTAGCCTCGTTCCGCCTCGTTTACCGGGGCAGCCACTCTTTCCACCCTCGAAATAACCACCCGAGAATGACCGGCCCTCTTTGGAAACTTGAGGTTGGGGCCGGTGTCGGATAAAGCTGATGAAGCCGCCGAGCGCCGGAGCCATCACGCCACTTGGCAGCGCGCACGCGCCCCCTTCCGCCGTTCTATTCCGGAGGCATCGGCCCGGATACCATTCGCCAAGCGAGGCCCACGCCCCTGCCGCCCCGCATCGGTAGGGGCCAGTCCGAGGAGCAGTGATGCGAACGATGCCGTTCCAGGAGCCGGCCCGACTGCTGTTTCATCTCAGCGGCGTCTCCCGTGTCGTGCTGGAGCGATTCGAAGGGAATGGCATGGCGGGCGGCGGCGAGTGGGACATACCCACAGAACTGATACCGCACGAATTGCGGGCGCCAGGTGCCCGCTTCCTTCTCGTCGGCCAGTTCGTGCGACCCGAGACGGGCGACACGGCGGCTGAACTCCGGGAGGCCGTTCGCACACTGCGAGTTGAGGCGATCGGAGAGTAAATAGAGCTATTTCAGGTAATACGTCGCGGCCCTGTGGCCATCAGTGTTTTGGAAACTGGGCGTTGAACGCTCCACAATCCGCTACGTATTACCTGAAAATGTACCAGCCGGCGGTGCCAGGTGCAGCGCCCGGTTCGGCTTGCCTTGTTCTCGCAACTCGACCAGTTCTACTCTCCCGACTCGGCCAGGATGACGACCTCTTGCCGCTGACGCGCAAGAACCGCGAGGCGGCACAACTCGCCCACCACTTCGGCAGCGACCTCTGCATTCCGGGACCAGAAGAACTCCGGGTGGGCCTGCCACTGCGCGGCTATCGAGCTGCGGTCCGCCACGCTCATTTCAGCCAACCGCTCGACGAAGTCTGGCGGGAAGGTGGAGACGAGGAACAGCAACCCACCGTCTTCGTCATCGACCAATTCGGCCGACTCCTCATCGGCCGAGTCGGCCTCGACCTGCTGCTCGAACTGCTGCCAAGTGCTTTCACCTGCCACACCCCGTAGTAGGTCGTACAAGGTCGCGACCTGGAACACGTCGACCCTATTGATGTGGTAGTGCGGCCACCGCTCCGACCCGCCCATCGAGCGCGCAGCGGCGCCAGCTTCCGCTGGGGGCACTACGTAGAAGTCGGCGAACTTCCCCACCGTGCATCCTCCCTTGGCTGAACAGAATCACGGCTGTGGAACGTCGGAACCGGATGTGGGCTCACTCGGCCGCAAGGTGCGCGCCCTTCTCGGCAACGGAGCGGCGCATCAGCAGTGCGAGCCCGATCAGCGCGACGGCGACCACCGCGAACACCCAGAACACGTCGAAGTACGCCAGCGACAGCGCCTGCTGTTGGCGGAGGTTCTCGACGAGCTGGTAGCTCACGGCGTCCGCGCCGGCCGAATCGCCCGTGAGCGGTTGGAGGCTCGACCGCAGCCCCGTCAGGAAGTCCCGGAGGTTCGGGTTCAGCGGGTCCAGGTAGTCGTTCAGGTGCTCCAGGTGGAACTGCACCCGCCGCTCCCGGATCGTCTGGGCCAGCGACGTGCCCACGCTCCCGCCCTCGTTCCGAACCAAGCTGAACAGCCCGACCGCCGCCCCGCGCAGGTGCAGTGGGATGTTCTGGTACACGGCCACGTTCAGCGGGGTGACCAGCAGCGCCAGCCCGGCGATCGTAATGACCCGCGGCCACACCACGTCCCACGGCCCGATGTCCAGGTTCATCCGGCTCAGCCAGTAGTTCCCGGCCGCCATGAGCGTGAGGCCGGTCACCACCAGCAACCGCGCGTCGGTCCCGCGGCCGAGGAGGAACGCCACGATCGGCAACAGGGCGATGGCCGCCACGCCCGCCGGCGACAGGACCAGCCCCGAGTGCGTGGCGTCGTACCCGAACAGGGTCTGGAGCAGCGCGGGCAGCGAGTTCGTTTGGCCGTACAGGACGGCGTACGCGCACCCGATGGCGACCGCCCCGACCGCGAAGTTGCGGTCCGCCAGCGGGCGGAAATCGACGAGCGGGTGCGGACGGCGCAGCTCCCACACCACCAGCCCCGCCAGCCCCGCGAGGAACAGGGCGCTTAGCACCTGGACCCGGTAGAACGGGTCGCCGAACCAGTCCCACTCCTGCCCCTTACTGAGCACGACCTCCCAGCTCGCCATCACGACCACCAGCAGGCCCAGGCCGATCCCGTCGAACCCCGACCGATGTTTCCGCCCCTCCGCGCGCTGCTCGATCAGGTACGGCGGGTCTTCAACCAATGCGGCACACGCGGCCAGCGCGAGGAGCCCGACGGGAACGTTGATGAAGAAGATCCAGCGCCACGAATAGTTGTCGGTGATGTACCCGCCGAGCGTCGGGCCGATCACCGGGGCCACCAGGGCGGCGATCGCGAAGACGGTCAGCCCCTGCCCCTGCTTCTCTTTCGGGAACGCATCGAGCAGGATGCCCTGCGTGCCCGGCTGCAACCCGCCGCCGAACAGCCCCTGTAAGATCCGGCACAGCACCAGTTGATCGAGGCTCGTCGCCAGCCCGCACAGCAGCGAGCTGAGGGTGAACCCGGCCACCGAAGTGAGGAAGTAGTTGCGCCGGCCGAACCGGGCCATCAGCCACCCCGACATCGGCAGGACGATCGCGTTCGCCGCCAGGTAGCTGGTAATCACCCACTCGCTGTCCACCTCGGCCGCGGACAGCCCGCCGGCCATGTACCGCAACGCGACGTTGGCGATGGTGGTGTCAAGCACCTCCATGAACGTCGGGATCACGACCGCCACCGCCACGAACCAGTGGTTCACCTTCCGCGGCGCACTCATGGCCGTGCCCCCGCCGCTTGCAGCCGCTTGCCCGCGTTCGGCCCCGTCGGCGCTTCCTTGACGTACACGTGGGGCGTGACCGACAGCCCGGCGTACAGCGTGTCGCCTTCCGGGTCGTAGTCTTCCAGCTCGACCCGGACCGGGAGCCGCTGCACGACCTTGACGAAGTTGCCGGTCGCGTTCTGCGCCGGCAGCAGGGCGAGCGTCGAGCCGGTCCCGTAGGTGAACCCGGTGACCCGCCCCCGGAACACACGCCGGCTCCCGTAGGCGTCGGCGAACACCTCCACCCGCTGGCCGATCCGGAGTTCCGCGAGCTGGGTCTCTTTGAAGTTGGCGTCGATCCAGATTTCGGTGAGCGACCGCACCGCCATCAACTGCTGACCGGCCTGCACGTTGTTCCCCGGGTTCACGTTCCGCCGGGTCACCACGCCATCGATTTCAGCCAGCACCCGGCAGTACCGCCGGTTGAGTTCGGCCTGATCGAGGTCACGCCGGGCCTGGAGCACCTTCGCTTCGGCTTGCTTCACCGCCGGCGCCTCGGGAACCAGCGCGGCGAAGATCCGGTCCACGTCCCCCTTCGCGTCCCGCGCGCGGAACTCCTCGATCACTTGCGTCGGCGTCGCCTCGGACTTCGAGAGCGGGAGCCCCACCTGCGCGGCGATGTGGGTCATGTCGGCCACCGCCTGCCGGACGGTCGAGAACGTCTGGTTCAGACCGGCCGGAACGTCGGTCAGCGCCCCGCCGTTCGGGGGCAGCGGGGGGAGCCCGAGACCGACCCGGACCTCGTACACCTCCTGCGTCGCCTGCTTGACCTGCGCCTCCGCCACCCCGACGGCCTCGACCGCGGCGTCGTACACCTGCTTGCTCTCCGCCCCGCGGGCGAGCGTCTCCTTGAACCGGGCGAGGTCCGATTTCGCGCGTGCGAGGGTCGCATCTTTGCTGCGGAGCGCGGCCACTCGGGCGTTCAGCAGGGCGATTTGGTTGTCAACCTGTTCGATCGCCGTCTGGAGTTTCCACCGCTGACTCCGGAGCTGGGCCAGTTGGCCCCGCACCTCGGACTCGGTCGCCCGTTTATCGGCCTCGGCCGCCGCGAGCGCGGCCTGCTTGATGTTGACCTGGACCTGATACGGTTCCGGGTCCAGTTCAACGAGAACGTCCCCGGCTTTGACCCGGGCGTTGTCGTCCACCAGAACCCGGAGTACCTGCCCGGGCACGCGCGGGGCGACGAACGTCACGTGCCCGTTCACGTAGGCGTCGTCGGTGGAAACCGTGTCCATCGCCGCGCGAACGGCCGGAACGGCGAACACGACCGCGGCCACCAGAGCCGCGAGAACCACGACGCCGAGCACGACCCGTTTCCAGCCCCTCCGAGCCCCGGGTCCGCCCGGCCCCGAGGCGGCCCCTCCGGCCGCCGCGATCGGGGAACCGTTTGATCCGCTCTCCGGAGATCCGGCACTTGCACTCATGACTGCCTCATGGGATCGGACACCACGCCAACCGCCCGACCGGATGTCACGTGCGCGTTCACCGACGGCGTTCCCAGCCCGTTGTAGGTCCGGAGCGACCGTTTGTGAACCACACGTGGTACCGGCAGAAGCACCACACGCAATCGCAACCGCATTGTGTGAAACGACCTACAGCCGATGCATCACGTGGTAACGAGACGATCCATTAGCAAGCCGCGCGCCATACCCGAAAAACAGCTTGAACGACAGCGAACCGAGGCTTAAACGTGAACTGATGGGCTTCCGGCGGTGGGTCGCTTCGTGCCAAAGTGGCACTTGCCGGACGACACAAGCACCCTGCGGCGCGGGCTTATGGAGAAAACGAAGCGGCCCCGGGTTCATCACCTGGAGTCGCTACCATGTCTGCTGAACGCCGACAACTTGATCCTGGCAAAGCAACAACCGAAAACGTCACCAATCGTTTCTCAGAACCTCGCCACCGGCAGGGGACACCAGACCCCAGAAGGTAGCGGCGTCGATACTGACGCGAAGCAGGTTCACGCTGCCGTCGAGCCGTGCGACCATCAGCCCTTCCGGCAGCAGCGCCTGCGGAACGCGGTAATCGCAATCGATCATCAGCGGCAGCACTTGAAACGTTTTGACGCCCAAGTCACCTCGTTTCGAAACGCCAGGGGGCATCGCATCCCCCATCGGATCATCGGCGAAGGAACTCGTGTGCAGAGAGATGTCTGGCGCCGTCCAGCAAGGTATGACCTTGCTGCCGCTGGGGAGCACGAACGTGTGGCAGATCGGGTTCGGCCCCCACGTGAACGGCGTTGAACCGCAGCGCGCGTAATGCGTGGTCATGGCAAGCGTTTGCGACGTGCCATCCGGTACGGACGCGGTCAGTGTCGCGCCGCGGTTAAAAACCATGTGATTGAAGGCATAACTCGAATCCCCCGACTGCTCTTGGTTATCACCGACCCAGCGGATGGGCGTGAACGGCGTGCCCCGAGAGTTTGAGAAACTCGGGTCGAACTCGCTCTGGATCTGAACGGGCCGCCACGGCTTCCCGTCGAGCGTCGCAGGCGGTTCGCCGAAGTTCCCCATCTCGAGATAAGGAATGAGTGACTGAAACAGTGACTCACCCTGGGACGGCGCGACCCCGAGGGTGTTTGGGAGTTGCCCGCCGTGCGCGTCGGCGAACGACTGGCAAGCCAAGGCGAACTGGCGAAATTTGTTCCCCTCGCGGATTCGCCCCGCGGCCTGCCGCACCTTTTGCACCGCAGGCAGCAAGAGGCCGATCAATGTCGCGATAATCAGCACCGCAATTATCAGCTCAATCAGCGTGAATCCGTTACGCTTCATTGCATCTGCCTCCTTGGCATCTCAGACCAGTCATCCGAAGCGAGTACCGCGCCGTAATTGAGCACGAAAACAAGCGGCGGAAGGGCCAGCAGCAGAAAGCCGGCTCGGCGCGCCCAGATGTCCGCAGTGCCTACCCCTTGTTCAGCACCAGGTCCACGACCCAGCACCCGCGCACGTGCGGCCCCGGCCCGCGGCAGTGGTTCAGGATGTCCGCGCGGTCGCACCCGGCGTCCTGGAGCGCGTCCGCCAGAA